>NZ_JAFIMU010000007.1:2495000-3095000 GCF_017302985.1 Corallococcus macrosporus | reverse complement strand
GTCGTTCTCCTGCTTGGTGACGAGGAAGCGGCCCAGCTCGGAGAACTCCGTCTGGAGCGCCAGCTCGTCGATCTGCTTCTCGTCGCCGGTGCGCACCACCTGCACGCCCTTGCGCGCCAGGGTGACGAAGTCCTGCTTGTGCGCGGCGACGCCGATGTTGTGGAACTTCTGGTCGCTGAACAGCGGGGAGACGGCGTTGCCCGCGTGGCAGGAGTTGCAGCGCGCCTTGCCGTTGAAGAGCGCCCAGCCGTTCTTCTCCGACGCGCTGAGCGCCTTGGCGTCACCCATGATGAACTTGTCGAAGCGCGCGTCGCCGGAGAACTGCATCCGTTCGAACGCGGCGATGGCGACGGCCAGGTCGTCGAAGTTGGGCTCGCGGCCGAAGACCTTCTGGAAGTCGGTGACGTACTCGGGGATGCCGCGCACCTTCTTCACGACGGTGTCCGCGTCCGGCATGCCCATCTCACGCGGGTTGAGGATGGGCAGCTTCGCCTGGTCCTCCAGCGTGCCAGCGCGGCCGTCCCAGAACTGGGTGGCGTTGAAGAGGGCGTTGAGCACGGTAGGGCTGTTGCGCGTCACCTTCTGCCCCTTGACGCCCTCCGACAGCGGCTTGCCGTCGGTGAAGCCCAGCTCCGGCTCATGGCACGTCATGCACGCCACGGTGTTGTCCACCGACAGGCGCTTGTCGCGGAAGAGCTTCTCCCCCAGCGCCACCCGCTCCGGCGTGGGCTCCAGGCCCTTGGGCACCGACAGCCGCCACAGCGTCGCGGAGACGCCCGGCGGCAGCGGCGGAGGCGCGGAGGAGGCCTGCTGCGAAGGCGGAGACGCTGCCAGTCCCACGCCGGAGTTGAGCACCACGGCGAGCACCGTGACGACGCCCGAAGGCAGCCGCATGAACCCCTCCCACCCGTTCTCAAGAGCCGCCGCGGGACATCCGCGCGGGTCCGAGGCCGGTCGGCGCATTTCACGCAACTCCCGCCAACCACTCAATAGTCTCTAGGTCGTCGGGGAGGGGGAAGTGTCTGGGATTGGAACGTCAGACATCACGGGTTGCCAACCGTGGGAAGAAAGCCACGCGTGGGCTTCATCTTTCCGTCCGTGCGCGACAAGGAAGTCCACGCGGTCGCCCGCGACGGGGATGGCGGACTCGTCGAAGAGGACGGTGCCCGCGTCTCGCTCCAGCACGAGCGGCACCAGCGCCTCCTCCAGGGTGCCGGTGGCGGGAGGCAGGATGGCCGCGACCTGCGGGGCCTCCAGGCGCCAGGACTCGCGCGTGACGGCGCCCTGTTCACAGCGCGCCACCCAGGCGTCCAGGTCGCGCTCCGCGCCGAAGAGGATGTGACCGCCGGTGGAGCTCACGGTGTCGGTCGTCACGCCGACGTGGCCCCGGTGCAGGGCGGTGTAGCTGCGGGCAGTGCGCAGGAGGGCGCGCACGCGCTCGGCGAAGAGGAGGTTGACGCCCTCGTTGTGGGTGAGGCCCACGAAGCCCTGGCGCCCTTCCGGCTCCGCGCGCAGGAGCGTGCGCTCCTCCAGCCCGTTGCCGAAGAGGACCCGGAAGCCCTCCTGCTGCGCCCGCTTCAGCGTGGCGTCGCTGGAGTCCACGAGGAGCACGGCCTCGTCGCGTGCCTGGAGCGCCTGCGCCACCTGCCTCGCGAGCGCGTTGGCGCCCAGCAGGACGTAGCCCTTCGGCACCACGCGGCGCACGCCCAGGAGCCCCGCGACGAGTCCTCCGGACAGCCCCTGCACCACCACGGTGACGCCGATGACCAGGAACACCAGGGCGCGCAGGGCCTGGCCCTCCTCGACGCCCTGGGCGCCCAGGCGCGTGGCGAACAGCGATGCCACGGCGGCGGCGACGATGCCTCGCGGGCCCAGCCACGCGATGAAGGCCTTCTCGTTGCGCGACAGGCCGGAGCCGGTGGTGGACACGGCGACGGCCACCGGCCGCACCACCAGCATCAGCACCAGCACCGTGGCGAGCCCGCGCCAGCCCAGCGCCGTCACCTGGGACAGGCGCATGTCCGCGGCCAGCAGGATGAAGAGCATGCCCAGCAGCATCAGCGTGAGCTGCTCCTTGAAGGCGAGCACCTCGCGGCGCGCGGGCACCTTCCCGTTGCCCACCACGAGGCCCGCGGCGATGGCGGCCAGCACGCCGCTCTCCGGCGCCAGCGCGTTGCTCACCTGGAAGGCGCCCAGCACCAGGGCCAGGGCGAAGACGTTGGTCATGTCCTCGGGCACCCAGGAGGACTTGCGCAGGCCCACGGTGATGAGGAGCCCCGTGACGCCGCCCACCGCGAGCCCCACGCCCCAGCGCGAGCCCAGCGCGCTCACCAGCAGCCACGGTCCCTCTTCCGCGTGCAGCGCCATGTCCAGCGCGACCACGGCGATGATGGCGCCCACGGCGTCCACGAAGATGCCCTCGGCCTCCAGCACGGTGGCGACGCGGTGGGTGACGCGCACCCGGCGCAAGAGTGGCGTGATGACGGTGGGGCCGGTCACCATGACCAGGGTGCCGAACAGGGCGGACACCTTCCAGTCCCAGCCCATCAGGGCGCGCGCGGCCAGGGTGCCGCCCACGGCGGTGACGGCCGCGCCCAGCGTGACGAGCCGCTGGATGGAGCGGGCCTCGCGGCGCAGCTTGCGCACGTCCAGGCTCATGGCGCCCTCGAAGAGGATGACGGACACGGAGAAGCCCACCACGGTCTGGAGCGCGGGCCCCAGGGACGCGGGCCGCACCCAGCCCAGGACCTCCGGCCCCAGCAGCACGCCCGAGGACAGGAGCACGACGATGCCGGGCACGCTCAGGTGCCGGGCCAACAGCTGCGCCAGGATGCCGGCCACCAGGGACAGGCCGAGCGTCAGCGAGGGATTGTCGAAGGAAGCAGAGGCCATGGATGCGGCCGCGCACCGTAGCCGCTCGGCCCTGGCGTGCGACGCCGGCTCCCAGGCGAGGGTTGGCCGGGAGACGGAGCCCGGCGGGTCAGGCGTCCGCTTCGCTCGCGACGGCGACCAGCGCGCCGACGAGGGTGTCCATCTCCCAGTCGATGGCGAACACCGCGGCCTGGACCCGCGCGGCATCCGGGGCGTTGCCGGCGAGCAGTGACCGCGCACGGCGGAGGGCCGCCCCCAGGCCTTGCGCTTCGAGCAGGTGCAGGGTCCCCGTGATGGACTCGCACGCGCGCTCGAACGCGTCGGCGGCGCCCTTCTTGAGCGCCGCCGTGAGCGCGGGCCGGGCCTGCTCCAATGACTGGACGGAGGAGCGGGCCAGCGCCGCGCCCGCCTGCGAGTCACCCGCAGCCCACTGCCGCAGCTTCGTGAAGCTGAAGTCCGGCGGAAGGACCAGCGCGCTCGCGGCGGCTTCGGGAGCCCGGGGGGCCGCTTCCGGTGGCTGCGCGGGCACCTCTGGGGCCTCGCGGGACGTGCAGCGGGCCATCTTCCGGAAGAGGACGCTTTCGTCGAAGGGCTTGCCGATGAAGTCCGTGAACCCCGCGGCCAGCACCTGGCTCTCCTGCCAGATTCGCGTGGAGGCCGAGATGGCGATGACGGGAATCTGGCGGAGCCGTTCGTCCGGGAGCTGCCGGATGACCTTCAGCGCGTCGTAGCCATCCAGCACCGGCATGTGCAGGTCCATGAGGACGAGCGCGTAGCCTCCCTGGCGAAGGCGCTCCACCGCCTCGCGCCCGTTCCTGGCGGCGTCGAACGAAACACCCCAGTGCTCGAACCAACGGGCCAGCACGTAGGTGTTGACCTCGTTGTCCTCCACCACGAGCACCTTCAGGCCCCGCAGGGCCTGCTGGGACGACGCGCTGCTGGGTGCCGCGCCCTCGGTGGCCGCTCCGGCCACGGACTTCAAGCGCAGGTCGAAGGAGAAGCAGGTCCCCTTTCCCACCTCGCTCTCCACGACCATCTTGCTGCCGTGCAGCGCCACCAGCTTCCGGCTGATGGAGAGGCCCAGCCCCGTCCCGCCGTACTTCATCCCGATGTCGTAGTTCGCCTGGGTGTACTCCTCGAAGATGGCGGCCAGGCGGTCCGGTGCGATCCCGATCCCCGTGTCGCGCACCTGGAAGGACAGGTCACACGCGTCGCCGTCCTGGGAGTGGAGGGCCACGCGGACCGTGACCCCACCCTTCTCCGTGAACTTGAGAGCGTTGCTCACGAGGTTCGTGAGGATCTGCCCGAGCTTGACCGGGTCTCCCAGGAGCCCGGCCGGGACCCGCTCGTCGATGTCCATGTGGAGCCGCAGCCGCTTCTCCTCGGCCCGGGCGGCCTGGCCGTTCAGGATGTCGCCCAGCAGCTCCCGGAGGGAGAACTCGCGCTGCTCCAGCGTGAGCTTGCCCGCTTCAATCTTGCTCCAGTCCAGGATGTCGTTGACCAGCGCGAGCAGGTTGCCGGACGCGGAGCCGAGGATGCGCAGGTACTTCGACTGCTTGTCGGAGAGCGGCGTCATCCCCAACAGCCGCGTGGCGGCGGTGATGGCGTTGAGCGGGTTGCGGATCTCATGGCTGAGGGTCGCGAGCAGCGCCGCCTTGGACTGGGCCAACTGCTCGGCCTTGCGGCGGGACATCAGCAGCTCGCGCTCGTAGCGCTTGCGCTCCGTCATGTTGAAGAGCGTCGTCCGGATGGAGCGCGGTCTTCCGAGCGCGTCCCGCTTCAGCATGGAGTTGATCAGCGCGGGCAGCGGACGGCCGTCGGCACAGATGAGGTCCAGCGAGAGCTCGTGGACGAAGCCCTGCATCTGGAGCAGGGGCGCGTAGTGGGTCTCGTGGAAGATGCGGCCCGCGACCGTGAGCAGCTCCCAGAAGCGCTTGCCCCCGAGCAGGTCCTCCCGCGAGTAGCCCGTCCAGGTCAGGAAGGTCTGATTGACCCTGAGGATGCGCCCCTCCGGGCTCGTGGAGAGATAGCCGCACGGAGCATTCTCATACAGCTCCTCCGCCGAGTCCTCGGAAGGCGCCTTCCCCGGCTCCGTGTCGGCGCGGCCTTCCATCTTCAGGAGCCCAGGAAGGGCTTCATCGCCGCGACGGTTTCCTCGGGAGCACTCAGGTTCGGGCAGTGGCCGGTCGCCTTGAGCAGGACCATCTGGCCCGCGGGCAGCTTCCGGCACACGTACTCGCCCACCGCCTCCCCCGCGATGACGTCGTTCGAGCACTGGAGCACGAGGGAGGGCGTCTTCACCTTCGGCAGGTCCGCCCTGTGGTCGGAGAGGAAGGTCACGCGCGCGAACTGCTTCGCGATCTCCGGGTCCATGCGGCAGAAGCTGTTGGTGAGCTCCGTGCCCAGCTCCGGCCGGTCCGGGTTGCCCATGATGACGGGCGCCATGGTGCTGGACCAGCCCAGGTAGTTGTCGTCGAGCGACTCCAGCAACTGCAGGATGTCCTCGCGCGAGAAGCCCCCGACGTACTCGCCGTCGTTGATGTAGCAGGGCGAGGGGCCGATGAGCACGAGCTTGTCGAAGCGCTCCGGCTCCTTGATGGCCGCCAGCACCCCCACCATCGCGCTCACCGAGTGACCGACGAAGACCGCCTCTTCGAGCGCCAGCTCGTGGCAGATGCGCAGGACGTCGTCGGCGTAGCCCTCCAACGTCGCGTACCGGTTGCGGTCATAGGCCGCGAGGTCCGAGCCGCCCGCCCCCACGTGGTCGAAGAGCACGGTGCGGTAGTCCTGCTCGAACGCGGGCGCGACGAAGCGCCACATGTTCTGGTCGCAGCCGAAGCCATGGGAGAACACCAGGGGCTGCGCGCCCTCCCCCTTCACCTTGACGTTGTTCCGGGCGAGGACGTTCATGGGTCGCTCCAGTGAGGGGGAAAAGCTTCAGGACAGCCGTAGGCCTATGGGTACCAACAGTCAACCCATGAATAGGTGAAGGAATCCCCGCGCGATGGATCCATTCTTTCCTGGGGGAAGAGTCCAGCGCTGACAGCATTCATCGCCCGAGCGTCTCAGGGCTCCGGGACGCGCAGTTCACGTGAGCGCAGCAGCATCGCGGACGCCGTCGCGGGAGCGAGCACCGACGCGATGATGATGCTCCAATCCCATGCACCGCGCGCGCGGGCGGCGTTGAAGCTGACCGCCTGAATCAATGTCAGACAGGCATCCGCGGTGGTGAGCCTTCCCAGCAGCGTGGCCAGCCCGTCGCGCCAGCGGCGCAGCAGCAGGAGCAGGCCCGCGATGAGCGCCACGTCGAACGCCACCCAGCCGTGCTGCACCCACGGCGAGGGGAACCAGTGCGCGCTCATGGGCAGCGCGAGCAGCACCGTCCACGGCACCAGCAGCGCGGTCAGCGTGCGCACGAAGAAGCGCGGACGGCGCAGCAGGGTGACGAGCCCGAAGCGCACCAGGCTTCCGCGCGCGAAGGCCCGGAGCGCGTCGTAGATGGCCCACGGCGCCGGTTCGTCCTTCGGGTGGGACAGATAGAGCGTCGTCCACGCGTGGGGCCGGAACTTGGCTTTGAAGGAGCGCAGGCCCTCGAAGTCGAACAGGGGCCTGCCGGCGCGGCGCGCGAACTTGAGCCACGGCCGCACCGGGCCCGCCAGCGGCGCCAGCCCCAGCGTCACGTACTTGCGCCCGTTCACCGCGGCGGCGCGCATCGCGGCGTCCACCAGCGTCTCCGCCGTGCCGTTGGGCGCGGTGGGCTCGCGCAGCAGGTCCTGGAGGAACCAGCCGTCGCGCGCGTACACGGGCGTCACCGACAGGAAGCCCACCACGCGGCCCTCCACCTCCGCCACGAAGGCGCGGCGCTCGCGGGCGAAGGCGCCCGGGGCCAGCCCCACCAGGAAGCCCATGGTCGCCATGCGGCGCGACGCGAGCCAGTGCTCGGCCAGCACCTCCACCGCCGCGCGCAGCGGATGGCCTTCGGTCTCCATCACCTCGGCGGGGACCTCGCGCACGCGCACGCCGTGGGAGCGCGCCCGGCGGAGCTGCTCGCGCAGGCTGCGGCTGCCCTTCACCACCGCGTCCCAGTTCGCCGGGTCCCACACCGGCTGCTCGCCGATGGGCAGCTCCTCGAACGGGACGAGCTGTGAGAAGCGCGCCTCCGTGGCGAAGAAGTTCACGCGCCGGCCCGCGCTCCGGGCCGCCCGGTGGAAGGCCTCCACCACGTCCCGCACGCGCTCCGGCGCGGCGATGGGACCTCCGCCCGCCACCCACGCGCCGCCCGTGTCCACGTACGCGATGCACCCGTCCCCTTCCGCGGAGAACCAGTACTGGAAGCCCGGCTGGAGCACCTGGAAGGACGTCGCGTTCCAGCCATGCCGCTTCAGCAGCGCCAGCACGCGCTCGCGCACGTCGTCCGCGTCGCGCGCGGTGTCCGGGTGGGGGTCGCTCATGGTGTTTGCATTCAAACCAATACCTCCCGCCGGAGCGGCCCGCCAGCCCAAGCCGCCTGGGGGGCAGGGCCCCTCCTGGACGGAGGGATCCACTCCGGCCGCCTGAACGCACTACAAGGAGGCCGTCCCCGCATGCTCCTGGAGTCGACAGCCGTGCCCCCACCCCGCCCCAGTCCACCCCTCGGATTGCTTGTCGCCCTGCTCCTGCTGCCAGCCGCGGCCTTCGCGCAGGTGCGCACCAACGTCGCGCGGCTGCTCACCTCGGACGCGGCGGAGGTCATCGACGCGCCGGTGGTGGGACTCCAGCGCACGGCGCTGCCGCTGTTCGCCGGGCTGTCGGTGGACACGTCCCTGTACGCGGACGCGCTGCTCGCGCCCAACCTGGGGCTGCGGTGGGCGGTGGCCGGAGGGCCGCACCGGGTGGCGCTGGGCGCGCGCTACACGCACTTCGTGGGCGCGTCCGCGTACTCCAGCCGCGTGGAGTCGCGCGAGCCGGCGATTCAAAGCTTCACGCCGGAGCTGTCCGGCCCGGCCTTCTATGCCGTGTATGGCCTGTCGCTGGGGCCGGTGCTGGTGCAGGGCGAGGCGAGATACGCGCGGTATGACTCCGACTACCTGGCCTTCACCGGCGCGCTGGCGTGGAACTTCACCGAGGCGTGGTCGCTCATCGCGGAAGGGGGCATGCGCGTGAAGGGCGGCGCGAAGCTCAAGGCCGCCGCGGGCGTGCGCTACGGCGGCGAGCACTTCGGCATGGCGCTGGGCGCGGCCTACGTGGACCTGAGCGACCCGGCGCTCCCGGGGCAGGACCTGCCGGTGCTGCCCACCATCGATTTGTCCTGGAGCTTCCGATGATGCGTCGATTCATCGTGGGCCTGTGCGGCCTGTTGCTGGCGTCGTGCTCGGCGGAGATCAACGTGGAGACGGCGCCGTTCACCCAGACGGTGCCGGTGACGTCGGTGCTGGCGCCGGTGTACGCGGAGGTGGCGCTGGACCTGCCGGAGGAGACGCAGGACCTGTCCGTCGTCACCGTCAACACGGTGCAGGCCATGCTCGTCGTGACCAATCCCTCCCGGGTCCTCACGCTGGAATTGAGCGCGCGGCTGTCCTTCACGGGGCAGGCGGAGCCGGGCACACCCAAAACCTACACGGAGGCCAACCTGCCGCCGTACTACGCGGCCTCGACGCTGCTGCTGGCGCCGCGCGCGTTCGCGCCCGAGAGCCGCACGCCGCTCGTCGTGAACAGCCCGGCGCTGAAGGAGGCCCTGGGCCGGCGGCGCGTGTGGCTCATCGTGGAGAACACCGTCAAGCGGACCAACGGCCTGCCCACGGACGGGCTCGGGCTGCCGGTGAACATCGTGCTGGAGAACATCGTGTTCAGCGCCAACGTCACCAAGACCTTCCCCGGACTGGGTGGGGCCTTGGAGGTGGGCGGACTCTAGGGCCCGCGGCCGTTCAGGGGCCGTCGTCCTCCGCCTCGTCCGCGCCGCCGTCGTCCGCGGGGGCGCGGCCGAGCAGCCGGTCCACCTCCGCGTGCGCGCCTTCCGCCTGCGCGGCGCTGATGCGCTTGTAGGTCTTGAGCGCGTCCACCACGCGGTGCGCGTGCTTCCACAGCGCGCGCGAACCACTGGACGGCGAGCGCTTGCGCGGGGACGGCAGCATCGCGGCGAGCACCGCGCCCTGCGCCGTGGAGAGCTGGGACGCGGACACGCCGAAGTGCTCGCGCGCCGCCGCCTCAATCCCATACACGCCGTTCCCCCACTCCACCACGTTGAGGTACAGCGTGAGGATGCGCTGCTTCGTCAGCGCCTCCTCCAGCCGGTGCGCCAGCACCAGCTCCTTCGCCTTGCGCAGCAGGCTGCGGTCCGTGGACAGCCAGAGGTTCTTCGCCAGTTGCTGCGTGAGCGTGGACGCCCCCCGCCCCAGCTTCCCCTCCTCCATCGCCTGCCCCACCGCGCGCGCCAGCTCCACCGTGTCCACGCCGTCGTGCAGGTAGAAGCTCGCGTCCTCGGAGAGGAGCACCGCGTCCACCGCGGGCTTGGACACCGCGGACAGCGGCACCCACTGCTGCTTGCGGCGCGGCTTGCGCCCGGCCTCGCGCGCCTCGCTCGCGCGCTGCTCGATGAGCGCCGTCGTCTTCGGGTTCTCCTTCACCAGCGGGCCCGCGTCCGGCAGCCCGGCGTACGTGGCCGCCACTGTCCCCAACAGCAGCAGCAGGACGCCCCCCAGCGCCCAGCGCGTCCAGCGCCGCCGGGGCTTCGGCGCCGGCCGGACCTCTGGCGTCGGCGGCGTCGGCCGGACGGGCTCGGCGGGTTCGGGACTCGGGGCCTCGGGCGGACCTTCGACGGTGGACATCTGCCGGGCGTGTCTAGCGCCGCGCCGTCCGGGCGTCACCCTTCACGGTGAACTTCGCGGACGCCACGCGCGGCGGCTCGGGCGAGCGCCAGCGCTCGTCCACCGACGCGAAGCCCGCCACCAGCTCTCCCGCCAGGTAGCCGCGCGTCTTCTTGCCCTTGCGGCGCAGCCAGTCGTTGAGGACGTGCCCCTTCGCGTCCTTGCGCGCCTCCGGCTGCAGCAGGTTGAAGCGCGAGCGCTTCACCAGCCCGCCGGACTTGTGCACGAACGTCACCGTGCCGTCCGCGCCCACGCGCTCCACGATGCCGATGTGCGTGAGGCCGTCGTTGATGAGGCCGTCGCGGTTGCGGTCGAACGTGTTCTTGAAGAACACCAGCGCACCCGGCGTCGGCGTGTCCGACAGCATGCCCAGCGCGCGCGCCTTGCGGTGGATGGCCGTGACGCCGTTCTCCTCCGGCAGCACGTCATCCGGCAGCAGGTCCAGCCGCCGCTGCTGGAACGCCAGCCGCGTCATGCCCGAGCAGTCATCCGTCACCGCCGAGCTCATCTTCGCCAGCGTCGTCATCCCCACCCAGGACTTCGCACGCCACAGCGCCCGCTCCGACAGCTGCACCACCGGCCGGGCCTTCTTCGTCGCCGTGACCTTGCTCGCGGCCTCGGCCGCCCCGCCCCACACCAGCGCGCTCACCAACGCGCCCACCCACACGCCTCGTCCCATGCGGACGCGACAGAGCAACCGCCGTGCCCGGCCCTCGCGGCGTGGCGCGTGTCCACCTCACGACGGATGGCGCACACCCCTCGGCACCAGGTGGGCAAGGAAGTTCCCACCCATGGCAACCGCGCGCCCTGAAGGCTTCAGAACTCGACGTGGGCCGGGGAGCCCTGGTCGGCTCCGGCCCCGGAGGCCGCGTTGATGGGCTCGGCCTCGGTGCTCGCGCGGTTGTTCCACCGCCGGCCCGAAGCCGGCACCTGGAGCTTTTCCGTGGCGGTCAGCACGAACAGGTGTTCGTCGTGGACGGTCCGCGCCTGGCGGTGGTCCGGGAGCACGGCCGGCGGCTGCGAAGGCGCCTCGTAGGTCCGCGCCGGCCCGCAGCCCCTGCCCGCGCAGCCGGGGCTGAAACCCTCCTCGCTCGGGGCGCGTCGGGTCCGGACGGGCGCCGGGGCAGGCTCGGGGTCGTGGACGGGGATGCTCCTGAGGACGCAGCCCGGGCCTGCCTTCGGCGCCAGTGCGCTCTGCCGGGCCTCCAGCGCGACCATCAGCGGCAGCGCCAGCCCCAGGAAGGTGAGCTGCCCCATGGCGCCGGGCAGCCGCGAGCCGGCCGCGGGCAGCACCTGCGCGCGCAGGCTGGTGAAGATGAACAGGCCGCCAATCACCATGCTCAGCGCCAGCGCCACCCACGTCATCGTCTGCGCCGTGATGACGATGGAGGACAGGCGCCCGGTGGCGTTCTCGAGCATCGCCGTCTTCCAGGCCTGGAGCTTCCAGTCCGCCACTGGCCCGGCCATGCCGTAGCCCACCACGCACGCCACGCCCCAGACGACGGCGCCGTACACCTCGCGCCGCAGGACCCAGGCCTGCGCCAGGCCCAGCACCAGGCCCATGCCCACGGGTGCCATCCGGGGGGACACGCCCAGGGCCCCGGCCAGCGCCTCCGAGCCCACCAGGCCCACCGCGACGCCCACCGCCGTCATCCCCACCCAGCCGGGCACCTGGAACCCCGCCCCGCGCAGCACGCGCGACTGCACGAAGCCCAGGAACGCGCCCACGCCCGTGTAGAGGGCCAGCTGCGCCAGCCGGTGCACCACGCCCTGCTCCACCGGGGACAGCCGCCAGAAGGCCGCCACGCGCAGGCCCTCCTCCAGGCCCTGGACGCAGTGCTCGGCCACCTCCTGCGCGGCGGACAGCCCCAGCACGGTGACCACCGCCAACAGAAGCACTCGGAAGGGACGCGAGAACATGCCCGGCAGTCTGCGCGAGTCCCACGGTCCAATGCCATCCACGCGGGCACATCCCTGCTCCGTGGCCAACGGAGGTGTCGCCCGGTGGAGGTGGATGTACGGCGCGATTGGACCTCCCGGAGCCGTCCGCCCGCCTCCACATGGAGCGCCGTGAAGCGGCGGACACTGGGAAATGGAGCACGAGCACAAGGCGTGGCCAGCGCTAGATTGCCGCCCCTATGGCGCATCCCACCGACGACAAGAACTTCCGCCTGCCCACCACCCTCCGGCCGCGCCGCTACCAGGCGACGGTGACGCTGGACCTGGACGGGCACACCTTCACGGGCGAACAGCGCGTGGAGCTGGAGCTGTCCCAGCCCACGACGGAGATCATCCTCCACGCCAACGCGCTGGAGCTGGGCGACGTCACCTTCCGCGCCGGCAACGACGTGCGCAAGCCCACGTCCAAGCGCGTCTCTCCGGTGAGCGAGACGGTGGTGCTCACGTTCGATGCGCCCCTGCCCGCGGGCAGCGGCACGCTGGACGTGCAGTGGACGGGGCACTTCAGCGACGGCCTGCGCGGCCTGTACGCGGCGGGCAAGGTGGCCGCCACGCAGTTCGAGGCCGCGGACGCGCGGCGGCTGTTCCCCTGCTTCGACGAGCCGGCCTTCAAGGCCCGCTGGGCGCTCTCGGTGCGCGTGCCCGAAGGGCACACGGTGCTGGGCAACGGCCGCGTGGTGAAGGACGAGAAGGACGGGGCGCTGCGCAAGGTGACGTTCGAGGAGACGGAGCTGCTCAGCTCGTACCTCATCGCGCTGGTGGTGGGGCCGCTGGTGGGCACGCCCGAGGAGCAGGTGGAGGGCGTCCCGGTGCGCACGTGGGCGCTGCCGGAGAAGGCGCACCTGGCGAAGTTCGGGCAGGACGCGGCGCTGCAAGTGCTGCCCCGGCTGCGGGACTACTTCGGGCTGCCGTATGCCTTTGGCAAGGTGGACCAGGTGGGCATCCCGGACTTCGAGGCGGGCGCCATGGAGAACGCCGGCCTCATCACCTACCGGGAGGTGGCGCTGCTGCTGGACCCGGCCACCGCGCCCCTGTCCGTGCAGAAGCGCGTGGCGGAGGTGGTGACGCACGAGCTGGCGCACCAGTGGTTCGGCAACTGGGTGACGATGGTGTGGTGGGACGACCTCTGGCTCAACGAGGCGTTCGCCACGTGGATGGCCTTCAAGATTGTCGACCAGTGGCGGCCGGACTGGCGCATGTGGCTGGACTTCGACGCGCACCGCGCGAGCGCGCTGGCGCTGGACGCGCTCAAGTCCACGCACCCCATCCACGGGGAGGTGCGCAACGCGGGCGAGGCCGGTGAGAGCTTCGACGCGATTACGTACGAGAAGGGCGGCGCGGTGCTGCGGATGATTGAGGGGTTCCTCGGCGAGGGCCCCTTCCGCGAGGGCATCCGTCTGTACATGCGCAAGCACGCGCGCGCGAACGCGGTGAAGGAAGACCTGTGGAACGCGCTGGGTGAGGCGGCGAAGCAGCCGGTGAACGAGCTGGCCACGAAGTGGATTGGCCAGAGCGGCTTCCCGCTGGTGTCGGTGAAGCGGGAGGGGCGCAAGGTGACGCTGTCGCAGCGGCGCTTCTACTCGGAGCCGGGGGTGAAGAGCCCGGAGACGTGGCCGGTGCCCATGGTGCTGCGCTTCGAGGATGCGAGCGGCGTGAAGGAGCAGCGCGTGCTCTTCCGCGACGCGGAGGCGACGGTGACGCTGGAGGGCGCGGGGGACGTGAAGTGGCTGTGCGCCAACGGCGGCTCCACGGGCTTCTACCGGGTGGCGTACGAGAAGCCGGCGCTGGACGCGCTGGCGGCGAACCTGGGGACGCTGGCGCCGTCGGAGCGCATCTCGCTGCTGGCGGACACGTGGGCGCTGGTGCGCGCGGGGCAGGCGCCGGTGGCGGACCTCCTGGACCTGGCGGCGCGCTTCGGGGACGAGGAGGACGAGGCGGTGCTGGACGAGCTCGTCGGGCGGCTGGGCTACATCGAGAACCGGCTGACGGACGGCGAGGACCAGGAGCGCTTCCGCCGGTGGGTGGAGGGGCTGCTGGGCGGCGGCCTGAAGAAGCTGGGCTGGCAGGCGGCGCCGGGCGAGCCGGACCGCGTGAAGCTGCGCCGCGCGGCGCTGGTGCGCGCGGTGGGAGGCCTGGCGCGCAGTCCGGAGGTGCTGGCGCAGGCGCGGCCGCTGGTGCAGCGGATGCTCCAGGGGGACAAGACGGCGCTGGACGCGAACCTCTTGGACACGGCGGTGGGCATGGTGGCGCGCGCGGGCGACACGGCGCTCTTCGAGGACCTGTTGCAGCGGATGCCGAAGGAGCCGGATCCGGCGACGCAGCGGCGCTACCTGATGGCGCTCACGTCCTTCGAGGACGCGAAGCTGACGGAGCGGGCGCAGGCGCTGCTCTTCTCGGAGACGGTGAAGACGCAGGACGTGGCGAGCTTCGCGACGGGCCTGCTGGGCAACCGCGCCGGGCGCGACGCCTGGTGGGAGCAACTGCGCAAGCGCTGGAAGGAGCTGGTGGCGCGCACGGGAGCGGCGCCCATGCTGCTGCGCCGGGTGGTGGAAGGCCTGGGCCTCCTGCGCACGCGCGAGCACCTGGAGCAGGTGAAGGCGCTGCTCCAGGCGAACCCCATCCCGGAGGCGCAGCAGGCCACGGCACAGACCCTGGAGCGGCTGACCCAGGACGTGGCCCTGCGCGAGCGCGTGGCCCCGGAGGTGTCCGCGTGGATCAAGCGCCGGCCGTGAGGCCCTGAAGGACGCCTCCGGCCGCGCACCTGGAAGTTGCGCGGCCGGGGGGTTCTGGGGATGGTTCGAGATGCCTCGGGACGCGCCCGAGGTTCACTGCACGGCGCCGATGCGTGCGCCAGGACACCGCCGCCATGCCGCCCCCTTCCGCGCCCATCCTCCCCTCCTTCCGCATCCAGGGGTTCCGAGCGTTCAGGGACCTGGAGATTCCGCGCCTGGGCCGCGTGAACCTCATCGTCGGCAAGAACAACGTGGGGAAGACCACGCTGTTGGAGGCGATCAAGGTTTATGCGGCAGGGCTGGAGGCCGCATGGGAACTTCGGGAAGTTCTCGAGCGCAGGCAGGAGATTCAGCGAAGCACCCTTCGCGACAAAATTTACCTTTCGATTGATATCGACCGGTTGTTCTTCCGCGGCCCCCCCAAAGACCGCCCGAAATCGATCAGGCTTGGTCCACTCCAGGGCGACAAAGAACTTCGGATCCAATCAGGCCGGCTTGTCATCCCAGTCCAATCCCAGGACCCTGACGTCCGTTCGCATTTCGTCATGGAAGGTGATGCGCGATTTTACGAGGAGCTTCAGAGCGAAGAGGCTTTGGAGATTCGGTATGGCTCGTCTCCCCCCAGACGATCCCGACTTCGCGCGCTAAATGACGCCATCGCTGCATCGACCGTGGAAGCGCGCCGCAAGTCCCATCCTGAGCTTAGGGATTCCCTGGTCTGTAACTACGTCCCAGTCCGTGGCCTCAACAGCTCAAGCATCGGAACGCTCTGGGACAACATCGTTCTGACAGCCAACGAGCAGTCCACTGTCGAAGCCTTGAGGCTTATCCTCCCGGACATCGAACGCGTCTCGCTTATTGAAGACCCCAGGCAGCCCGGCATGCGCTATGCGCTTGTCGCCAGGACGGGGCAGTCCAGCCCAGAGCCTCTTCTGAGCATGGGAGATGGAATGACTCGCATCTTCGAGCTTGCCTTGGGGCTCGTGAGCTCTGGGAATGGGCTATTCCTGGTCGACGAAATCGAAAACGGGATTCACTACTCCATTCGAGAACAACTCTGGCGGTTCATCTTCGAAGCCGCCAGTCAACTCAACGTACAGGTCTTCGCCACCACGCATAGCTGGGACTGCATCTCTGCTTTTCAGAAGGCAGCGTCATCCCATGCCGAGAACGGCATGCTCATCAGTCTCGCTCAAGTAAATGGCGACATCAAAACCGCCATCTTCGATGAGAAAGACCTGGAGATCATCACTCGGCAATCAATTGAGGTTCGCTAATGACTTCCGCCCGGGAGCAAGTCCTTTTTGTTGAAGGCGCGGACGATCGCGAAGTCATTTATCGCATCTGCAACCACCACAGCCTCGACAACAAGAGGCTTTTTGCCGTTGAGGACAAAGACGGGTACGAGAACGTACGAGAAGCCTTGCAGGTCAAGCCTCGTGTTCTCGGCATGAAGGCCATAGGAGCAGTTGTCGATGCCGACGAGGATCTGGGTCCTCGGTGGCAGTCGCTCCGAGATGCCCTAGCGTACTCCGGCTACACCCGTTTGCCTGAACTCCCAGACGCCGATGGCACCATCATCCCTGCACAAAATGATCTGCCTCGAATCGGCATTTGGCTAATGCCTGACAACCAGATTGGGGGAGTTCTTGAAGATTTCCTCCAACGAATCATCCAGCAAGGCGACGTCCTCCTCCCAGCAGCCATCGACGCGGTGAATGGTCTACCGATTCGGCGCTTCAAACCCACCTATCAAACCAAAGCGACCATACACACCTGGCTCGCATGGCAGAAGGAGCCTGGAACACCACTGGGAATAGCCGTGTCCAAACACTACCTCCAGGCGGACCATGAGCTCGCCCAACGCTTCGTGGCCTGGATGCGGCGCCTGTTCATCCCTGCCCCTGAAGCCCCCACCCCATGAAGACCACGCTCACGCCTGAAGCCTCCGCCGCCTCTCGTGAGGCCCTGCGCCGCGCCAACGTGGCGTTCGCCCATGCGTATCCGGGCGACTCCGGCCGGCGCCAGCCCGTGCACACCGTGTACGGCGGCGCCCACCTCTTCCGCGCGGGCACCGCGCGGAAGATGGGGGACCTGGCGCTCGCGGCGCTGCGCGACCACGCCACGGACGGCTCCCAGCTCGCCCACGGGCTGGGGCTGCCCCAGCGCGGCGGCTTCGCCCAGCGCGTCCATGACCGCGTCGTCGACAAGCTCCAGCGCGAGCCCGTCGAGGACTTCCGCATCGACTTCGAGGACGGCTACGGCCACCGCCCCGACCCGGAAGAGGACGCCCACGCCGTCGCCGCCGCCACGGAAGTGGCCAGGGGCCTGGAGCAGGGCTCGCTGCCGCCGTTCATCGGCATCCGCGTGAAGTCCTTCACGGAAGAACTCTACGCCCGCGCCTCGCGCACCCTGGACCTCTTCGTCACCACGCTGCTGGAGCAATCCGGTGGCAGGTTGCCCCCATCCTTCGTCGTCACCCTGCCCAAGGTCACCGTGCCTGAACAGGTGACCGCCCTGGCCAAGCTCCTGTCGGAGCTGGAGTCCGCCCACCACCTGCCCCCCGGCGCGCTCTCGCTGGAGCTGATGGTGGAGACGCCCCAGGCCCTCTTCGACGCGCGCGGCCGGCCGCACCTGCGCTCGCTCGTGGAGGCCGGCGAGGGCCGCTGCTCCCACGTGCACCTGGGCGTCTACGACTACACCGCCGCCCTGGACGTCAGTGCGCACATGCAGCACATGCTCCATCCCGCCTGCGATTACCTGCGCGACACCGTGCAGGTGCTCCTCGCGGGCAGCGGCGTGCGCCTGTCCGACGGCGCCACCAACGTCATGCCCGTGGGCCCCCACCGCAAGCAGGGCGACACCGCGCTGCTCCCCACGCAACTGCGCGAGAACACCGACGCCGTGCACCGCGCGTGGCAGGTGGCGTACCGGCACACGCGCCACTCGCTGGAGCGCGGCTACTACCAGGGCTGGGACCTGCACCCCGCCCAGCTCCCCGTGCGCTACGCCGCCGTCTACGCCTTCTTCCTGGAGGGCCTGGAGCCGGCGTCCCAGCGCCTCAAGGCCTTCGTGGACAAGGCCGCCCAGGCCACCCTGCTGGGCGACGTGTTCGACGACGCCGCCACCGGCCAGGGGCTGCTCAACTTCTTCCTGCGCGGGCTCGCCTGCGGCGCCCTCACCGAAGAGGAGACCCGCGCCACCGGCCTCACGCTGGAGGAACTGCGAAGCCGCTCCTTCCGAGGCATCGTCCAGGGCCGCGCGGCCGCGTCACGCTGACGGCGGCCCCGGAGGCACCGCGCCCCGGGGCCCCTGCCACTCGCGCGCCACCGCCACGTCCACCGCGAGGATGCCCAGCAGGAACAGCCACGGCCCGGGCCGCGACGACAGGCCCGTCAGCGCCCACACGGTGATGAGGCCCGCGAGCACCACCGGCGCCGCCGGGGGCAGCGCCTCCCGCGCGCGCCGCACCGACCCCAGCACGCCCAGCGCCAGCAGCCCCAGCACCACGCCCGTCGCGCCCAGCCGGCCGCGCCCCGTGCCCGCCCCCTGCGCGGAGGCCGGGAACACCAGCGTGTTGAACCGCCACGAGTCGTGGTCCTGGATGTCCCAGCCGAAGTTGTCGTCGATGACGATGTCGCGCTCTCGGTGCAGCCGCATCGTGGGCACCCGCGAGCCCGTCCATGCCGTGCTCCACGGCAACAGCAGCCCCACCGCGCACGCCGCCACGCCCGCGAACACCCACCGCTTCAGCCGCACGTCCGACGGCCGCCGGTCGAGCGACGGCTCCGCCAGCGGCGACGCCTTGAACGCGCGCCACTGCACGAAGCCCAGCACCACCGCCGCCAGCACCCACAACAGCGACGCCACGCCCAGCTCCAGCGACAGGAACGCCTGCGTCACCGTGAGCGCCGTGAACATGGGCAGGAAGGCCGGATGCGCGGCCCGCTTCACCAGGGGCATCAGCGCGGGAGGGAGCGTGCGGCCCGCGGCCACCCACTCGCGCCCTCCCAGCATGCCGCTGCCCACCAGCATCAGCACTGCCCACGGCAGCCCCAGCCCACCGTCGAAGAAGGGCAGCACGGGCACCACCACCGCCGCCGCCACCAGCCCGGAGCCGAGCAGCGGCAGCGAACCTCCGGGCAGCCGCTCGCGCAGCCTGGGGTCGTCCAGCACGTCCTGCACCGCGCGGCCCGCCGAGTCCGCCGCCTTCTGGGCCTTGTCCGCCACGTCGTCCATCACCGGCGACCCCGGCGCGTTCACGTCCCCGCCGCAGTGGGGACACGTCCGCGACGACAGGCCATCAGGAAGCGGCTGACCACAGTGCGGGCAGGACATGGGGCGAGTCCTCCTGAAACAAAAAAAGGGCGCGATGAGCCTACCTCGCGCCCCCACGGCATCCGTCATGAAGGCTCGGCAAGCCCTCAGCGCTTCACACCCTTCGCGTGCACGGCGGCCTCCAGGCGCGACAGGCTGCGCTTCAGCTCCGCCATCTCCGCCCGGAGCGCGTCCACCTCCGCGCTCTTCGCGTTCAGCTCCTCCGTGCGCCGCGCCAGCGCCTGGATGGCCACCATGTTCACGCCGTCGATGTCCAGCAGGCCGATGCTCTTGTCATCCGTGCCCAGGCCGAACGCCGCGCGGAAGTCCTGCGCCACCGGGCCCACGTGGCGCACGCCCTCGGCCTCCGCGCTGTAGCGCCAGCTCTCCACCGGCATCGCGGCCACCTTCGCCAGCACGGCCTCCGCGTCCACGCGGCGGAAGTCCTCCTTCGTGGCCCGGTCCGACGTGCAGCTGAACACGCCCGAGCCCGCCGGCAGGTCACAGCCGGTGGTGAGCGTGGCGTTCGTGCGGAAGCGGAACCCGCCCGCGGCGCGCGCCGTGAACTGGTTGTTCGCGGTGCTCGTGACAATGGCGGTGGTGGAGGCGTCTCCCCAGATGAAGGCCCCCGTGCGTCCGTCCGTGCTCGCGCGCTGCCCCAGCGCCGCCGCGTAGTCCCCGTCCGCGGTGGTGCGGTAGCCCAGCGCCACCGCCCCCTGCCCCGAGGCCACGGTCGTGAAGCCCACGGCGACGGACGAGGCGCCGCTCGCGGTGGAGCTGAGGCCCACGGCCAGGGACCCGTTTCCAAGGGCCTTGCTGTTGGAGCCCAGGCACACCGCGACCGTGCCGGAGGCCTCGCACTGGTCGCCGTACGCGAAGGCGCCGAAGTTGCTGGCCCGGGTCTTGTTGCCGCCCGCGAAGGACATGAAGCCGACGTTGGCCTCGTCCCACTCGGTGTCGGCGAATCCCACGCGGAAGGCCGTCTTGAACGGGTGCCACATCATCCGGCTCCCCGCGCCCGTCATGGGGATGAGGCCGTAGCCCAGCTCTCCCCGCGCGAGCACCCCGCCCGCGGCGTCCACCGTGAAGACCCGGTACCTGTCCCAGGTGGGCTCGCCCGCTCCCGACACGGTGTTCCTCACGCGCAGGAGCGGCGGCGCCTCGCTGGCGGACACAGCCGCGTCCAGGAGCACGTCCGCGTTCGCCGTCAGCCGGCCGCGCACCTGCCCCGTGCCCGCCACCGCGAACGACGCGTCCTGCGGCTCCGTCCCGTTGCGGATGGCCTGGGCCGCGGCGGCGAGGCGCGGATCATTCCCCTCCACCGCCGTGCCGGGCCCGTCGCCGTAGACGACGCTCACCGACTCGCCGTCGAGCTTCAGCCCGGTGCCCACCTCCACCGGCCCCGGCGGCCCCGCCGGTCCCACCGGCCCCTGCGCGCCATCACCGCCACAGCCGCTGACCACCAGCAGCCCCACGACACAGCTCAGCGCGACCCCAGCTCCTCGGACGGACGACATGCGGTGCTCTCCAGGTGAAGTGCGCTCACACTGGCAAAGCACCGGGTCCAAGACAACCCAGGACCTCCCGGAGAGCCCTGCGCTCCAGGAGAACAGCCGCTACCAGAGCATGTCCTGGTCCTCGGTGACGCCGGGGACGTTGGACAGCTTCAGCTCCTGGCCGCCCACGCGCAGGGTGCCCTCGAAGAAGCCCACGGGCTGGGCGAAGTGGCTCACCACGAGGCGCAGGTTGCGCTCCTCGCGGTGCACGTAGATGGGCTTGAAGCGCAGGTCCACCGCGCCGTCCGCGGTCGTCAGGCGCCACGGGTCCAGCAGCTCCTTCGCGTCGTATTCGAAGCGCGCGCGGCCCACGGGGTAGAGCCGGTCCCCCAGCCAGACGGCGTTCTCGTTGGCCTCGGAGGTGCCCTCGTTGAAGCCCTCCACCAGGTTGAGTCCCACGGGCGTGCCGTCCGCCAGCCGTCCCGCCGCGAAGGCCCAGCGCCAGGCGGTGTGCCGCGCCAGGTAGCCCTGCGTGTAGTCCATGCCGCCCACGCCGCCGTCCAGCCGGAAGCGCCGGCCGCCCGCCTCCAGGCTGCCGAAGGCCAGCAGGCCGCTGCGCTTCTGGGTGACGTTGACCAGGCCGTCGCCCTCCACCGGCGCGATGACGGTGAGGGCCGGCGGGCCGCCCGCCACCAGCAGCTCGCCGTTCCACTGGAACGACTGGAGCGACTGCGTGCGCATGCGGCTGACGTCCACCTCGACTTGATAGCGCTCGTCGGACTCGCCGCGCTTCACGGACATGCGCCCGCCCAGCGTGCGGAAGGCCGCCACGAGCCCCGCGCCCGGCTTGTCGCTCACCTCCGCGAGCGGCCCGGGCACGCCCAGGAAGCTCACGTCGCAGAGCGGCTTCTTCTCCTGGAGGTCCACCGCCACCGCGAAGGCGTTGGCGGTGTAGCCCAGGTCCACCACCGCGAAGAGGGCCGCCACCTCCTGCGTGGCGACGAAGGTGTAGTGCCAGCGCTTGCGCTTGAGCAGGCGCGTGGTGCGCCCCGGGGCCCACTTCCCCAACAGCCGGGGCAGGTCCACCTCCGGCAGCTCTCCCTGGTACGTGCCGAACCGCGGTTCCCCTGCCGTGGAGGCCACCGAGGCCGGGGCGAAGGGCAGCAGGGCTTCTCGTTCACGCTCGAGCGTCATCGCGAAACATTGGACGGCACTTCGCCAGCGCTGTCACGCGAACACGGCGCCCAAGCGGCGCCCCGAAGACACTCGGGGCCCGGCCCGGGAGCCGCGCGTGCCTGCCCGCTAGCTCCTGCCGAAGATGATGCGCTCCTGGGTCAACAGACGCGTGGTGAAGTGCAGCGCCACCGCGGACACCGCCACGCAGGACAGGAGCGCGAGCAGGAAGGGCACGGGCCCCAGCGACTCGCCGCGCATCACCTCGCCCGCGAGCAGCTCCTGCCCCAGCACCGGCACCGCGAACATCCACGTCTGCGTCTGGATGGGGGACAGGGCCAGCAGCATCCCGGGCAGTGTGGGCAGCACCATCAGGAGGGACAGGTACGTCTGCGCCTCCTTGAACGACCGTGCATAGGTGGACACCCACATCTGCACGGCGGACGCGGCCAGCACCAGCGGCAGCACCGCGGCCAGCATGCCCAGCGCGGCCGGCGCGTCGAAGCGGGCGCGCACGCCCAGGTCCTCCAGCGGCACGCGCTTCACCACCAGGAAGTAACCCACCAGACACAACAGCACGCCCGTGGCCGCCATGGCGCAGGTGGCCAGCCACTTGCCCGTCACCACCGCGCCGCGTGGGGCGGGGTTGAGCAGCAGGGGCTCCAGCGAGCCGCGCTCGCGCTCGCCCGCCATGGTGTCGCTGGCCAGCTGCATGCCGCCCGCGAACGCCGCCATCACCAGGAACAGCGGGATGGTGGTGAGCACCGTGGCCGCGGTGCGCTCGGGCGTGGACAAATCCAGCTCATCCACGCGCACGGGCACCGCCAGCTCCGGGGACACGCCGCGCGCGAACAGGCGCTGGCTGCCGGTCTGCTGCGAGTACGCCCCCAGCATCCGCTGCGCGCGCTGCACGGACTGGCGGGCCTTGTTGCGCGAGCTGTCCACCACCAGCCGCACCGCCGCGGTGTGTCCGTCCGCGAAGGACTTCGCGTAGTCCTCCGGCACCACCAGCACCACGTCCAGCTTCCCGGCCTGCACCAGCGCCTCGTAGTCCTGGGGGGCCTCCGACAACTTCGCGCCGTAGCGCTCCAGGAAGGCCATCAGGCTGGGCGCGTGCTCGCGGCCCACCACGGGCATCTCCAGCGGCCGGTCCTGCCGGTACCAGGACGCCATCACGTTGAACATCACCAGGAACACCAGCGGGCCCAACAGCGGCCACAGGATGGCGGAGCCCAGCGTGCGCCTGTCGCGCAGGTGGTCACGCACCTCCTTGCGAAGCACCGTCCCGACCTGGCCCCTCATTCGCGCAACCCCTGCTCGCTGCCAATCACGCTCACGAAGGCTTCCTCCAGGCTGTCCTTGCCGGTGGAGGCGCGCAGCGCGTCCGCCGTCCCGTCCGCCACCACCCGGCCGCGCGCCACCACCACGATGCGGTCACACAGCGCGGCCACCTCCTGCATCACGTGGCTGGAGAACACCACGCAGCAGCCCTGCGCCTTCAGCTTGCGCAGGAGCGTGCGCACGGAGCGCGTGGCCATCACGTCCAGGCCGTTGGTGGGCTCGTCCAGGAGCACGTTGCGAGGCCCGTGCACCAGCGCGCGCGCCAGCGCCACCTTCACGCGCTCGCCCTGGCTGAAGCCCTCCGTGCGCCGGTCCGCGATGTCCTTCATGTCCAGCAGCTCCACCAGCTCCTCCACGCGCGCGTCCAGCGCGGCGCCGGACAGCCCGTGCAGCTCGCCGAAGTACCGCGCGTGCTCGCGCGCGGTGAGGCGCGGGTAGAGGCCGCGCGCGTCGGGCAGCACGCCCAGCGCGCGACGGGCCACCTCCGGCTTCTGGGCCACGTCCACGCCGTCCACGGTGGCGGTGCCGCCGTCCGGGCGCACCAGCGTGTAGAGCATGCGCAGCGTCGTCGTCTTGCCCGCGCCGTTGGGCCCGAGCAGGCCCGTGATGACGCCGTCCTCCGCGGTGAAGGTCACGTCGTGCACGGCCGTCACGGAGCCGAAGCGCTTGTGCAGGTTCCTGGCTTCAATCATGGGCGCGTGGAGTCCTACGGCACGGGGCCAGCGAAGGAGGTGAAGAAGGGCGGCCGCTTGAGGCCCGCGCCACAGTCCGGCGTCAGGCCCTCCACGCTGCCGCGCGTGAGCACCTCCGCCATCAGCGAGCGCGCACAGTCCGCGCCCACCGTGTTGTGCCCCAGCCCCGGCACCACCACGTGCAGGCTGTGCGTGAGCGTCGCCTTCGCCTGCTCGCCCCAGGGCGGCGGCGTCACCGGGTCCAGCTCGCCGGACAGCAGCAGCGTGGGGATGTCCGACTTCACCGGCTCGCGGAAGCTCCTGGGCACGTTCGCCTGGGGCCACTTCGCGCACGCGCGCTTCACGTCCAGCGCCATGCGCGGGCCGAACCAGGTGCCCTTCGCCTCGCGCTCGGCATCTTCTTCCGTGAAGAAGGGCGCGTCCTCCGCGCACACCACCGCCAGGAACATGCCCCGGCTGGTGGTGCGGGCCACCTCGTCCGTGAGCCCCAGCGACAGCGCGACGAAGGACGTCCAGTCATCCCTGGTGGCGCGGTCCAGCATCAGCGGCACCAGCGACGCGACGTCCGGGCTGTAGAGCAACGAGAACAGCTCCGACAGGAAGACGCGCCGGGTGAGCGTGAAGTCCTCCATCACGCCCGTGCGCGGGTGCGCCAGGCGCACCTTCGCGGGCGCGGCCTCCAGCTTCGTGAGCAGCGCTTCCGTGCGCGCCCGCAGGTCCGGGTACGCCTTCGCGCAGACGGGGTCCTTCGCGCACGCGTCCAGCAGCAGGTCCAGGGCGCGCTGGCCGTCGCGCGCGGCGTACAGCGGCAGGTACTGCCCCATGGGGGCCACGCCATCCAGGATGGCGGTGCGCACGCGGTCCGGGTGCTGGCGCATGTACACCAGCGCAGCGCGCGTCCCGTACGAGATGCCCCACAGGTTCACCTGCCGGTAGCCCAGCGCCGCTCTCACGTCGTCCAGGTCGTCCATCGCGATGGACGTCGTGTAGAGCCGCTCGTCCGCGTCCCAGCCCTTCCTGCACTGGGGAATCACGTCCGCGTCCTCGCGGTCCTCGAAGCGCTCCGCCAGCGACGTGCGCGACGGGTTCAGCGCCTCGCAGTCCAGCGGGTGCGAGTCCCCCGTGCCGCGCTGGTCCACGAACACGATGTCGCGCTGGCGCCGGATGCGCTCCAGCGCCGGCAGGATGCGCGTGCGGGACGCCGCCTGCCCGGGGCCGCCCGCGAGGAAGAACAGCGGATCCTCCTTCGGCTGCGACGCGAGCGCGGGCACCACCACCACGCGCAGGGGAATCTTCCGCCCCTTCGCCGCGGCCCGGTCCTCGAAGACCTCCAGCGTGCCGCACAGCGTCTGCGCCGCCACGCCGTCCAGCCGGCACGGCTTCAGGGCCATCTGCCGCGAGGGCGCCGTCCCCGAAGCGCCGGACCCGGCCTGGGAGCAGCCCGTGAGTGACAGCGCCGCCAGCACCGCCAGCGCGAGGGGGTGAGACAAGATACCACCTGTCACGAGGGGCCAACCTCCAGCACGGGGGAGTCCTCCTGGCGCATACCATTGGCGTGCCGAAGGTGCACCCGCCACAGCCCCGACACGCGCGGCGATTGAATCCGCGCGAACGCGGGGCGTCCTCTGCTACGCCCATGCCCATGAAGAAACAGAAACGCGCGTTCCTGGTCCTCTTCGCCCTTTCGCTCACCACGCTCTCCGGCTGCGCAGCGCTGCAGAGCCTGCTCAACGGGGCCTTCAAGAAGCCTACGTTGAAGTTCAAGACGGCCCGGCTGGCGAACGCCTCCCTGTCCGACGCCACGGTCGACCTGGTGTATGAACTGGACAACCCCAACAGCCTGGGCCTGAAGCTGGCGTCGGTGGACTACGCCTTCTTCGTGGAGGGCAAGCAGCTGGTGGCCGGCAAGCCCCGCGAGGGCCTGAACCTCAAGTCCAACGGCAAGAGCCAGATTGTCTTCCCCGCCAACGTGAAGTTCGCGGACATCGCGCCGGTGGTGACCACGTTCCTCAACAAGGACGCGGCGGCCTTCAAGGCGCAGGGCTCGCTGGGCATCCAGACGCCGCTGGGCGTGCTGAAGTTCCCCCTGGAGAAGGAGGGCACGTTCCCCGTCCCCAAGATTCCCCAGGTGCAGTTCCAGTCGCCGCGCATCACCAACATCACCATCAGCGGAGCCACGGTGGAGTTCCCCCTGGCCATCACCAACCGCAACGCCTTCCCCCTGCCGGTGGCGGGCATCACCGGAGCGCTCAAGGTGGCGGGCGCCAACGTGGGCAACCTGTCCACGGGCAACCTGGGCATGCTGGACGGCAGCGGGACCAAGCAGGTGACGCTGCCGCTCACCATCAACTTCGCGAGCGCCGCGTCCGCGGCCATGGCGCTCCGCTCGGGCGGCAACGCGCAGGTGAGCCTGACGGGCAACCTGACGTCGGACGCGCAGTCCGTGCCCCTGAACCTGAGCCAGTTCGTGAATTTCACGAAGTAGGAGGGCGTGCAGGGAGGCGGGCGGTGCGTGGGACACCGGGGATGTTGTCCCCGGGCAGGGGAGCCGTTACGGTTGCGCCGCTTCCCGAGGGCCCCCCATGCGCCGCATCCTCTTCAAGTCCAAGATCCACCGCGCGACGGTGACCCAGGCCGACCTCGACTACGAGGGTTCGGTGACCATCGACAAGGACCTGCTCAAGGCGGCGGACATCCTGCCCTTCGAGAAGGTCGCGGTGTGGAACGTCACGCGCGGCACCCGCCTGGAGACCTACGCCCTGGAGGGCGAGTCCGGCAGCGGTGTCATCTGCATCAACGGCGCGGCGGCGCACCTCAACCAGCCGGGCGACCTGGTCATCCTCGCCACCTTCGCGGAGGTCGAGGAGGCGGAGGTCGCCCACTGGAAGCCCACCGTCGTCTTCGTGGACGGCAAGAACCGGGCTGTCCCTGGCGTCACCGAGGAAATCCCCGGGCCCGCGCGCCGTATCGCGTAAGGGACGCTGTAGACCCCCGGCGGCACCTTTTGCCGCCCCCTGCCCTGTCTGCCATGCTTCCCGCCCTTTCCTTGCAGGCGCGGGTGCGCGGCGGCGCGCGTCCCGGAGGCGATGACGCGATGAGGTGGACGTGGGTGGGCCTGACGGCCCTGGTGGCGGTGGCGGGCTGCAAGCAGGTGGGCCCGTATCAGCGCGACCCCAACGACGAGGATGCGATCAGCTCCAACGTGCCCGTCATCCGCGCGCCCACGCAGGACCGCTGCGCGGCGCTGGGAAAGTCCTCCGTGCGCGGCGGCTGTGACGACGCCCTCTACCTGGCCAGTGAGTACGCCCGGCGCCTGGCGGTGGGGGACGAGGTGTGCCTGGAGGGCGGCTTCGGCGAGGACCCCGGCCCGGCGTGCAAGGCGCGCGCGGCGGTCATCGACACGGGGCCCAACCGGGTGAAGCTGGAGGTGCGCTCGGCGCGTCCGGACTCGCGGTGGTTCAAGTCAGAGATGCGACACGCCTGGTACGAAGAAGGCGCGCTCGTGGACCTGTACCTGGCGGAACGGGGTTACTAGAGACGACGGCCGCGCGCATCGCGGCCCAAAGGAGGAGGACATGGCCTTCTACGACAGCGTGACGGAGCGGCTGGGCTTCATGAAGAAGCTGACCCCCGCGGAGCTGAAGAAGCTGGGGGCGCTGCGCCTGTCGGACCTCATCCAGGGGGAGATTGGCCGGGCGCGCGTGCGCGTGGCGGCGCTGGAGAAGCGCTACCCGTCCGCGACGACCAAGGAGCTGGCGCAGCGGCTGGTGGATGAGAAGAAGAGCCTGGCCAGCATGGTGGGCGGCGTGAGCGGCGTGTTCGGGCTCGTGTCGCTGCCGGCGGACCTGACGTTCATGGCATACCTGCAGCTCATCCTGCTCACGGACGTGGCCACGCTCTACAAGGCGAACCTCAAGACGGACCGCGCGCGCGGGGAGCTGCTGGACCTGTTCGGCTACGCCAACGGGCTGGGGCCGCTGCACCGCTCCGGGCCCAAGGTGCTGGGGAAGCTGGCGGCGCTGCTGCTCACGAAGGGCGGCATGTCGACGCTGGGCCGCGCGATGCCGCTGGTCGCGGCGCCCATCACCGCGTACCTCAACAACCAGCACATCCAGATGGTGGGTGAGCAGGCCGTGCGCTTCTACGAAGGCTTCGACAAGGCCCACGCCAAGGCCAGGACCGCGAAGCGCAAGGCGGCGAGCGGGGAGTAGCGGACCCCGCGAAAATCCGGTCAGAAACCGGCGCGATATGTCCGTCACGTATTCCCGTTGAGTGCTGCGCGGGACCTTGGAGCCCGCGGCAGGCCGGGAGCGTTGCCCGCGGAGCCGGACGCGGGCGCGGATCCCCGGCACGGAGGGGTGCATGACGGAGCTCTCGGTGGATGTGCGCGTGCAGGTGGCGCGGTGGCGGAACCTCCTCGTGGACGCGGCTCGCTGCGGTTCGCTGGCGAGCCCCCTGGCCGCCCTGTCCCATCCCCACTGGGAGCCCATGGAGTTGCAGGCGCTCTGGTGGCTGCGCGCGGAGAGCCTGCTGCCCGTGGGCGTGCTCGCCATGCGCCTGGGAGGCCTGGCCATGCCGCGCCTGAGCCGGCTGGTGGATCGGCTGGAAGCGGGCGGACTCGTGCGCCGCGAGCGCTCCGTGCGGCATGACCGGCGGCGCGTGCGCGTGCGCCTCACCGACAAGGGCCATGCGTTGACGGATGAACTCAACGCGCAGGTGCAGGAGCGCATGGCGAAGCTGCTGTCCCCGCTCCAGGGCGAGACGCGCAGCGCGCTCATGGACATCCTGGAGCTGTGGGTGCAGGCCCTGACCGTCCAGGCGCGCAACGCCGAGGAAGTGGCCGAGGAGAACGCCGAGCTGGCCAGCGTCCCCGACGAGCTTCTAAGGGCTTCGGCCGCCTGACGGACTAGAGCCGCACCTCGACGACGCCCGAGCGGCGGCAGGCCTCCGCGCCGTCGCCGTCCCACAAGATCAGCTCACCCGCGGTCACCGTGATCGAGAGCACGTCGGAGTTCACGGCCCCCATCCGCCAACGGCCGGCGCTGTCCGTCTTCCCGTGCGCGAGCGGCATCGAGCGGGACCCTCCCGCATCCACGCTGACGCCAGCCACGGGCTGCCCATCCCGGGAGACATGCACCTCGCACGAAGGCGGAGGTGCTGTCTCCGGAGACAACCGCACCTCCACGTCGTGCGCCTCCTCGCCCGCCCGCGCCGCGCTGCTCGGCCGCGACGCGTACGGCGACGACGCGACCTGGACCCGGTAGGTCCCCGGCTCCGTCAGGGACACCGCCACGCCAGCTTCTTCGGGAAGGAACTCCTGGGTGGGGACGTCCCTCCAGACGCCCTGTGCATCGCGGCGCTCCAGCAGGTACACCGGATAGGGCTCCCGGGAACGCTCCATCAACTGCGACCGAGTGAAGCCATCCATCCGCAGCACCAGCCACCGGTACGGCGGCACGCGCCAGTCCACCTCCACCGCGCCCTGCATCCCCGCGGTCGGCGTGAAGGTGAAGGGCCATTCCCGGGGTGCCACCGGCCGTCCCGGCTCGGACACCTCGCGCGAAACAGTGAAGACGCTCGGCCTCCAGGCCGGCACGCCCTCCACCGTGAAGCGTCCGTCCTCCCCTACCGGTACGGGCTCGCCGTCGTCGGGCTTCACGGTCGCGGGCCCCAGGGGACGCCCCAGCTCCCCCAAAGACACCCGGCCCCGCAGGGTGACCGCGCCGCCCACGCCTTCGGGGAACAACTTCGCCACATCCAGCGTCACCAGCTCCACCGAGCCCTCCCGCAGGGGCACCTCCACGTCCCTGCTCCGCCTTCCTGCCGGCGTGCGCAACACCAGCCAGACAACAGGGTCCGGCGGCAGGGGTGCGAACCGCGTCTCCCCGTCCGTCAGAAGCGGCAGGAAGACGTCGTGCTGGAGCGCATGGATGAGCTCCGGCGCCGCCAGCGTCAGCGCTGGCAGCAGGTAGCTGATTCGAATGATCTCCTCGGTCGACAGCCCATGGAGGCCCCGGTGCATCCGCACGGAGAACGTCCCAGGGATGCCTCGCGCGCCCTCCAACCGCACGCGTATTCCCGTGGGGCGGCGAGCCTTCACCACGCCCAGGTCCACGACGCCTGTCACGGGCTGGCTCGGGGGGACCTGATCCGCCCACCAGACCGTCCCGTCCGGCGCAAAGGCCATGACCTCGTAGCGCGGCGCTGACGGCACCTCCACCGGCCCCACCACTCCGCCTTGCGCGGTGGCGGTGACGGGGGCCTTCTTCCACTCGCGCACGTTGGCCAGGTCCTCCAGCCGTGAGGGCTCCGCGCGCAGGGAGAATTCGCGGTCATTCTCCCACCATGCGCGATCCGCGTCGGAGACGAACGCCGCGCCCACGTGCGCCTCACCCTCGAACGGCCGCGAGTCCTCCAGCGTCGCCGTCAGCCACAGGCCCGCGTCCGGGGCCTCCACCGCCTCCACCAACAGAGCGGCGTCACGCACAACGGCCTCCTCGACCCGCGGGACCACGGGTGAAGGCGGCGCCGGTGGCAGGGGTTCCGGACGCAGCAGCATCCACGTGCTCACTCCGAGCAGCACCGCCACCAGCAATCCACCGAGGGCCCGCTTCACGTGCATCTCACGGCACCTCAGGGTCCGCGGGACAAAAGCGCCCCATCTTGGACAGGTCGGGCCGCCAGGAACAGCCCTCCTTCGTGGAATCGAGGCAACACCCCTCCCGCACGCCCTCCCCGGACATCACCCGCTAAATGCAACTTGATTGCATGTGACTCTCAGTGGCATCTATTGCGGGCCGCTCGCGGGAAGCCGGGCTGGCGCGCGCACCGCCACAGGTGCGTCCTGAGGGGAACCCATGAACCGCATCGTCTGGAGTGTCGGAGGCACGGGGGTCGTGTTGTCGTGTCTCGCGGTGGCCTGGCTCCACCGGCCCCTGGACCTCCCCGCCGAGCCGCCAGCGCCCCCGCCCACCGTGTCCCAGGTGGCACCGGCCCCGTCACCGACGGTCGAAGCCGCGCCCATCCACACGCCCGCGCCCGCGCCCGCCATCCCCGAACCGCTGGCGACCCCCTCACCAGAGGCGTTCCTCGACGCGGCGCTGAAGGTGAAGGGGCCCGTGCAGCCGGAGCTCCGGAACCGCGCGCGGCGTGAGCTGCCCGACACGCGCGTGCGGCTGGTGCGGGCCTTGCGCGCGGACCACCCCACCCCGCTGGCCCGCCGCGACGCGGTGCTCGCGGAGCTCACCGCGTCCGGTGACAGCTCGGAGCCGTGGACGCACGACGCACGCGCCGCGCTGGATGCATGGCACGCGCGCATCGACCAGGACGTGCGGCCCGTCCAGGCGGAGCCGCCCCACTGCTACGCCGCCGGCTGCGTGACGCGCGTCACCTTCCCGGACGAGCCGTCCTTCCGCGACGCCTGGGAGCGCGCCTCCCTCCTGACTCCGAGCGCACACAGCGCCCACCTCCAGCTCCCGCCCGAGCACCTCCCCTCGGGCGAGGTGCGCGTCCCGTGGCTCGTCCTGCGCCCGGACCGCTCCTAGCCCCCCCTTCTCACCCGCAGCACCCACCCAAGGAGTCCCCACCATGTCGAAGCATCCCCATGCCCTGATCGCCGCTGGCGCCGTCTTCCTGCTCGCCGGCTGCGGCACCGAAGAGGCCCCCGCCCAGGAGTCACCGGCCCCCGTCACCCAGCAGTCGGAGCTGCTCGCCGCCTGCCAGGACACGGAGGAGCTGGCGGAGGTCGCCGAGCACTCCTGCACCCACGCCGAATACGGACCCTTCGAGTCCGTCACCGCCGCGCCCTTCGGCGGCCCGTCCTTCGTGGACGTGAGCGTGGGGCACACCGCGTACAACGTCACCCTGCCGGCCATCACCTACCAGCAGTGGACGCTCGGCTACGCGGGCTCCGTCATCTTCACCCCGGAAGAGTCCACCGAGTACGCCTTCCTCACCTCCGGCTACCGCGCGGTCCGCGTCGTCAACGCGGCCACGAACGAGGAGGTCGGCCTGGAGTGCCGCTACAACATCCCGCAGGAGGTCTGCGGCAGCCTGCGCACCGCCGTCACCGCCGACCTGGAGGGTGGCGTCGACTACCGCGTGGACTTCGCGGCCATCGTCCCCCAGCCCTCCACCTTCCTCCTCATCGTCGAGGAGACGGGGCACGACCACGCCGAGGAGTAACCCCGCGTGAGTGAAGACCCGTGGACACCTCCAAGGTCCACGGGCCTTCCCAACATCCGAAAACTTCTGTATCTCAGTTGCATCTACATCACGGATTCCGATGAGGCAGCCCTCCCATGCGCATCCCGTTTCCAGCACTTCTCCTGGCCGGAGGCCTCGCGGCCCTGACCGCTTGTGGTGGCGACGATCCGCCCGCCCCGGACGGCACGCCCCAGGAGCAGGGCGACCCATGCGCCCCCCATGGCCACATCCACCGCGAGCCTGACGGCGACTGGTGCCACTGCGACCGGGGCTACCTGGCCAGCGAGCAGAGCCTGTCGTGCGTGACCGACCCGGACTACGTGCCGCGCGAGGGCTTCGACTTCGGCGACAACGGCGAGCACGCCTGCTTCCACGTCACCAACGGCCCCTTCGCCACCGTCACCGCCTCTCCGGAGCGGCAGCCGCGCGTGGACGACTTCCACACGCACTACACCGTCAAGCTGCGCCCGGAGAACGGCCAGTCCGTGGGGACGTTCAGCTTCAAGGCCTGGGCCTCCGGGGACTTCGTCCTCTACCTGAGCACGCCCGACGTCGCCGTCACCGTGAAGGAGGGCGAGCGCGTCGTGGCGCCCGTGGCCACCCAGGCCACCGGCGCCTTCTGTGAAGGCCTGAAGCACATGGTCGGCTACGAGCTGACGGACAAGGTCCAGTACACCGTCACCTTCGGCCCCACCGCGCGCACGGAGCTGGGGCTCGTCATCGAGCACCTCCAGTGACGGCCTGAATCGCCTGACCATTATTGCAACCAAGTTGCGTTTACGGCATGAGTGAGTCACCGGACGCACCGGTGGCTTCTGGCCGCCTGGCACCCCGCCGCGTCCGGCATCCCGAAAGGAAACACCCATGTTGAAGATGAAGCGCATCGCGCTGGGCGCGTTGTTGTCGCTCGGCCTGACGGCCTGCGGACCGATGGAGGAGGCGCCGGAGGCCTCCTTCGAGGCGCAGGACTCGCAGGAACTGGAGGCCGGCTGCACGTCGCTGGGCTCGGGCATCACCTCGCACGCGTGCACGCACGCGGGCAGCCCCACGGACCACGTGGCCATCACGGCGAGCGCCACGCGCGTCACCAGCGCGCCCTCCATCAGCACGAAGCACAAGGCCTACGACCTGACGCTGCCGTCCAGCGCCGAGGGTTCCGTGACGTACGTGCCGGCCACGACCGGCTCCTACGCGTTCTACCGGACGAAGAACGTGGCCTTCACCGTCGTGAATGGCAGCACCAGCGCGACGGTGCCGGCCGCGCTGTCTCACACCGTGTCGGCTTCCGGCTGCACGCTCGTGTACGTGTCCGTGTACGACCTGACGGCGGGCACGACGTACATCGTCGCGGCGGGCCCCGCGTCCGGCAACACCGTCACCGTGGTGCCGGAGTTCCTCAACGACACGCGCACGCGCTACTACCAGGACGCGGACAGCGACGGTTACGGCAACAGCTCCGTGTCCGTCTACACCGCGTGCACGCCGCCCGCCGGCTACATCACGCAGCGCTTCGACTGCAACGACGCTGCGGTGAGCATCAACCCGGGCGCCACGGAGATCTGTGGCAACGGCATCGATGACAACTGCGACGGTTCGCAGTGCTGATCGCGGTCCCCTGACGCGGACCTGAGCGGTCCGCTCCCGCGCCGGAGCACCTCATCTCGGAACGGTGCTCCGGCGTGGGCCTTTCTCCCTGCTTGCACGAAGGACTCCCCCCGATGCGTCTCTCCTCCGCCACCTTCCTGTTCGCCACCTGTGCCGCCCTCGCGCTGACCGGCTGCGATGACGACGACCCCATCGTCACGCCGGACGCCGGCACCTCGACGGACGCGGGCACCGACGCAGGTACGGATGCTGGCAGCGATGCGGGTACGGACGCGGGCACGTCCACGTCTACCGCCACCGTCACCGCCTCCCAGCCCGCCGAGGACGAGGCAGACGTCTACCCGCTGGAGATGTACCTGGACGCTTCCGGCCAGACGCCGGTCATCGCCTTCCGCAAGGTGCTGACGCTCACGTTCAGCGAGCCCATGGACCCCACCGCGGCCCAGGTCACGCTGCACGACCGCACGGACACCACCGTCCCTGCTCGCGTCCTCACCGGCGCCTGGTCCGGGGACGCGCGCACGCTCACCGTCACCGTGCCGCGCACGGAGGAGAGCACCCGTCCGCTGGAGGTCTCCACGCACTACGCCCTGTCGCTGGAGTCCCTGAGGGACGCGGCCGGACTCGCGCTGGCGGACACCTCGCTGGACTTCACCACCGGCGAGCGCGACCCGGCGCTGGAGCACGCGTGCACGCACACGCTCGTCAACACGCCGGAGGCCGTCACCGCGGGCCGCACGCCCTTCGACTTCCCGCCCGACACGCACACCGGCCACGCGCGCTACGACGTCACGCTGCGCTCCGGTGAGGCGGGCTTCGGCGGCTACACGGGCTTCATCTCCGACCCGGAGAGCGCCGAGCACGTCACGCTCTACCTGAACCAGAACGTGCCCACGAAGGTCACCAACGACACGGCGGGGACGGACGTCGCGTCGGTGCTCGCGCCCGCGCGCTTCATCTGCGCCGGCATCACGCACACGCTGAAGTTCACGTCGGAGCCGGGGGATCAGATCCACCTGTTCCAGTTCGGTCCCGTGGCCTCGGAGCACATCCAGTTCGTGCTGGAGCGCGAATAGCAAGCCCCACACGACTCGCGGGAAGGGCGTGCGTCCACCAGGACAAGGTGGGCCGCCCTGGCGGTCCAATGCCGCGCGGGAGGCTGCCCGCTACGGTGACGGTCTCTCGCTCGGACCTGGAGGCCCACCGCATGCGCCACGCCGCCGCCCGCAAGATGCTCGCCCCCTACGAGGAAGTGCAGACATTGCCCCACTACCTGGTGGGCGAGGCGCTCGATGGCGTCCTCTACGTCTCCTCGCCTCCCATCGCGCGCAAGCAGGGCCTGACGCCGCTGCTGGGCCGCGCGCCCGAGGGCTGGTGGTGGACCTCCGAGCCCCGGCTGCTGCTGGGCCAGGACGTGCTCGTGCCGGACCTCGCGGGCTGGCTGGGGGGACGGCCGCCCACGCTGCCCGACGGCGCGTTCATCGACCGCGTGCCGGATTGGATCTGCGAGGTGCTGAGCCCCGCTAGCGCGAGGCTGGACCTGGCCGCGAAGCTGCCGCGCTACGCCCGCGCGGGCATCCGCAACGCCTGGGTCATCAACCCCGTGCACCGCGTGGTGGAGGTGTTCCGCCAGGACCACGAGCGCTGGATGCTGGTGAACACCCTCGTCGGCGAGGAGCAGGTGCGCGTCGAGCCCTTCGAGCGCGTGGACCTCCAGTTGTCGCCGTTCTGGACGCAGGAGTGAAGCCCCCCGTCACGCCGCGGGCTCCCACGCGCCCGTGAACGCGTCGAAGCGGCGCACGTTGACGCTCAGCGCCCGGTGGACCTGCGTGTCCGCGCCCACGTCCACGGGCGCGCCGTTCGGAGTCAGGGTCAGCCGGTCGAACCGCGCGCCGGTGAACCAGCGGTGCGGCTGTGGCTCCAGGACGAAGAGCCCCTCGTCGTCCAGGTCCACGTCGATGGGCACGAAGTCCACGCGCTGAAGCTCCACGGGAGGCGGGAAGTCCATCGCGACGCGGAAGGGCACGCGCGCCTCTCCCTGGGCCGCGACGCCCTCCAGGAAGAGCGAGCGCCCCTCCATCACGTCCGCCTCCGCGCCCAGCGCGCTCGAAGGGGGCTGGAGCAGCAGCGACAGCGACCGCGCCACGCCCGCGATGCCCGGCGAGCGCCCCAGCACGCGCGCCTGTCCCGCGTCCGCGAGCAAGTCGAAGACGACCTCGCGGTCCCACTCGCCCAGCACGCGGCCTCCGGAGAAGAAGTCCCCTTCGTGCGCGTGCGCGGTGGGCAGCAGCGCGTCCCCCAGGCGGCGCAGCAGGGCCTGGGGCTGGAGGGGCGAGGCCTTCTCGAAGAGGTAGATGGGCCCCAGCACCAGGCGCGCGGTGGTGAGCGCCACGCGCCAGCCGGTGTCGGTGGTGAAGGTGCCCGCGGTGGACTCACCGGGCGCGAACCCCGTGCGCAGGCCCATGCGGAAGGTGATGCTGCGGCCTCCGGTGCCGGACAGGCCGCAGCCCGCCGCGAGCGCGCCTCCCAGCATCCACGTGAAGGCTCGACGGGTGGGACGCATCATGGCCGGTCCTCCTGGAGGTCCAGGTACACGGTGAGGGTGCCGCGCACGGTGCGAGGCGCACCGGCGGAGAAGTGGCGCGTGGCCAGCAGGGACGCGGGCGCGTCGGGGCCGCGGAAGTTGGAGACGTAGTTGAACTCGGACTCGCGCCAGCGCGCGTCCAGCAGGTTCTCCACCGACAGGCCCAGCTCCACGGCGCGCCAGCGCGCCCGGGCCGCCACGTCGAAGAGGAAGATGGACTCGCTGTAGCGATCCAACGGCAGGGGCTTGGGCCCGATGGCGCTGTGCCCCAGCGCCACGCTCCACCCCACCGGCTGATGGGCCACGGTGGCGGTGCCCCGCCACGACGCGTCCACGCGGCCCAGCACCTGCGGGATGTACGGCAGCACCGTGCCGTCCCACAGTTGCCACGCGGAGGCCCCGGGCAACGGCTGCGTCGCGCGGGCCCACGCGAGGCTCGCCTGCACGTCCAGGTGCTGCTCCCACTGGAAGCGCGCGCTGCCGAACGCGCCCAGCCGCTGCGACGGGCCGATGGGCTGGTTGCGTCCCGTCGTCTCGCTGAACACCAGGTCCTGCGACACGCGCGTGGCGAACAGGGCGCCGCGCAGCTCCAGCGAGGACGGGCCGTCCGCCCACCGCCAGCCCAGGCCCGTCTCTCCGGACGTCACGCGCGCGTACGGCGCGAACTCCGCGTTGGACAGGCCCGCCGCGTCGCTGGAGCGCGCTCCCAGGCCCGCGCTGGTCAGCCACGTGAGGCGCGGCGTCAGGCGCACCTCCGCGCTGGCGCGGGGACTGGCGAAGAAGCCATAGGCCTCCACGGACTCCTCTGGGATGCGGGTCCCCTGCCGATCCTCGGCGGGCCGGTTCAGGTCCTCCACGCCGAAGAGGAACGTGTCCACGCGCACGCCGCCCCGCAGCGTGAGCCATTCCAGCGGCGCGCCGCGCAGGGACAGATACGCGCCCAGGTTCGTCACGCGCACCTGGTTGTCGAAGACGGTGGCGTAGGGCGCGCCGCCGTTGTCGCGCAGGCGCCGCGCGCGGGTGTGCACGTTGTCGTAGCGGGCCACGTAGCCCAGCTCCAGCGGCTGGGGCTGCCCCGCCCAGGTGAGGCCCGGCGTGTAGCGGCCTCGCAGGCCCACCGTGGTGCCCTGGTAGGACTGCTCCGTGTTGTCGCCGCGCTGGGATTCGCCGATGGGGGGCGTGTCCTGGAGGAAGCCGGTGAAGTTCTCACGGCTGCGCATCTGCCGGGCGATGGCGAAGGCCTGCTGCACGAAGCGGCCTCCGCGCTCCAGGCGGGACGTCAGCTCCACGGAGGCGATGTGGCGCTGGCTCGCGCCGCCCTGGTTCGGGTCGTAGAGACAGAAGAACTGCGAGTCCGCGTCCGCGTCGCATGGCAGCCGCGCGTCCACGACGTCCGTCTCCCGCACCACGCCCGCGGAGCCGTAGCGCGCGGCGTAGCTGGCGCCGAACACGCGCAGCTTCGTCTGTGGCCCCAGGTTCAGCTCCGTCTGGGCCATGAGGCCCGCGTTCGCATAGGAGCGGTTGGGGCCGAAGCCGTGCCCCTGGCGCAGCAGCACGCCCACGAAGGTGGCGGCGGTGGACTCGGGCGGGCCCCACACCAGGGACAGCCGGCGCGACGCGAAGCTGCCGTAGCTGGCGGACGCGGTGATGCCCCGCTGCTCCAGCCCCAACTGGTACTCCACGGTGCCCGCGACGCCGAAGTCGCCCTGGGATGGGTCGTAGGGTCCCTCCGTCACGCGCAGGGACCGCACCAGCTCCGGGATGATGAAGTACGTGTCCGCGTAGCCGTGGCCGTGGGCATTGGAAACCTCGTTGAGGGGCACCCCGTCCAGGCGCATCTCCACGTCCTTGCCCTCTCCCGCGTCGAAGCCGCGCAGGTAGACGGTCTCCGCGTGCCCTTCCCCGCCGTGGTTGGCGAGCATCACGCCCGGAGCCAGCAGCATCAGGTCCGTCGCCGAGTTGCGAGGCACGTCCGCGAGCTGCCCCACCGTGATGTGGAAGTCCCCCACGGCCACGGGAGGCGGCGCGACGGACTGCCCGCGCACCGTGGTGGAGAACACCGGCGGCTCCGGCTTCGGAGGTGGCACCGGCTCCGGAGCAGGCGGAGCGGCCACCGGCTCGAACGTCACCGGCACGTCCACGCGCACCTCCAGCGGCTCCTCGCCCCGGCGCGCGGGTTCGAAGCGCCACCTCAGGGCCGCCGCCATCGCGGCCCGGTTGAAGGCCTCGCCCCCGGGCACCATCACCTCCACCTGGGAGACCTCTCCCTGGGCATCGATGGTCAGCCGCAGCAGCACCCGCACGGCCTCCGTCAACGGCGGCGCGTCCGCCGGCATCACGGGCGGCGGCGCCTCCACGGGCACGGGCGGCGTCACGGGCACTTCGGGCGACGCGCTCAACAGCCAGAGCACCAGCGTCGGGATGAACACGGGCAACGACCTCGGCCGGCGGGGTCCACCTGACGCAGGCGGACCTCTCAGCGGCGACCCGTGGATATCGCAACCCAGACTTGACTTGCAACATAGTTACAAATACCAACCAGATGCATGAACCGACGAAGCAAGTGGACGTGGGGCCTGCTCGTGGGCGCGCTGGGCCTGGGGGCCTCCGGCTGCGGCGACGCCACGGCGCGCGGCGACGTGCGGGTGACGTTGAGCGGCGGGGACGGGACGCAGCGCGGCTACGCGGATCACCTCTTCCAGGACGGCTGGTCCGTGCAGTTCACGAAGTACCTGGTGTCCCTGGGCGACTTCACCCTCACCTCCGCGGCCGGCGACGTGCACGCCACGACGGAGCACCTGCTGGTGGACGTGCAGAAGGGGGACGTGCCCCTCACCGGCCTCACGGGCCTGGAGGCGGGGCGCTACGGGGTGGCCTTCCGGGTGAGCCCGCCGGAGGCGCGCACCGTGGCCGGCGCGTCCGTGTCCGCCGACGACCTGGCGATGATGCGCGAGCGCGGCTTCAGCTACTTCGTGGAGGGCCGCGCGCAGAACCGGGACCCCGCCCTGGGCCTCTACACCTTCCGCATGGGCTTCCCCGTCAACGCGCGGATGGTGGACTGCATCAACGGCGTGGACGGAACCCAGGGCCTCGTCGTGCCGGAGAACTCCGTGGCGGAGGCCGAGGTCACCATCCACGCCGAGCACATGTTCTACGACCGGCTGGGCACCCACCGCGGCGTGCAGCTGCGCTTCGAGGCCATCGCCGCCACCGCGGACGCAAGCCACGCCATCACGCCGGAGGGGCTGGCCACCCAGCAGCTGCTCGACCTGCGCGGCCTGGACGGCGGCGAGCTGCGCGACGCCCAGGGCCACCCGGTCGTCTACCAGCCCGGCGCCTACGCCCTGCGCACGCTCCAGGAGTTCGTCACCCAGAGCATCGTGGATCAGGCGCACCTCAACGGCGGCGGCGTCTGCACCGTCGCCGCGCCGTAGGCCTTCCCCCGCGGAGGAAGGCCCCGGCCCGAGGCGTCAGGCCTTGGGCGCTTCCTTGGAGGCGCGCTGCGCTTCGACCTCGCGCCGCACGTCGTCCATGTTCAGCGCGCGGACCTGCCGGATGAGGTCCTCCAGCGCCGCCTTGGGCAGCGCGCCCGGCTGGTCGAACAGCAGGATGCCGTCACGGAACACCATCAGCGTGGGCATGGCGCGGACCTCGAAGGCCCCCGCCAGCTCCGGCTGCGCGTCGACGTCGATCTTCCCGAAGACGATGTCCTGATGGGTCTCCGATGAGGCCTTGTACACGGGCTCGAACGCCTTGCAGGGCCCGCACCAGGTCGCCCACCAGTCCAGGACGACGATGCCGCCCTTGCCCACCGTCTCCTTGAAGTTGTCCTTCGTGATTTCGAGCGTCGCCATGATGACCTCCTAACGAACGTCCAACAGCTCCACCTCGAAAAGGAGGGTGGCGTTGGGGGGAATCACACCGGCCGCGCCGCGCGAGCCGTAGCCCAGCTCCGGCGGGATGGTGAGCTTGCGGATACCGCCGACCTTCATGCCCGCGACGCCCTGGTCCCAGCCCTGGATGACCTGGCCCGCGCCCAGCGCGAAGGTGAAGCCCTGCCCACGGTCACGGCTGCTGTCGAACTTCTTGCCGTCGGTGAGCGTGCCCACGTAGTGCACCGTCACCCGCTTGCCCGCGACCGCTTCCGTCCCGGTTCCGACCTTCACGTCTTCCGTCTTCAAGCTCATGCCAAGGCTCCTTGGCGGGAATCCGCCCTGGAAAAATGCGCACTCTAACGCCGGGCGCAGCCTCCCGCCTCCCTGAATGCCCGGCCCTGGCGTGGGAATAAAAAAAGTGACGGCGAGGCTCCGGATGATCCGGAAACCCCGCCGCCAGCTCCTGCCATGGAGGCCGTGACTGAAACTCCGGTCAGAACGTGCCACCCACGTTCAGCGTGGTGGTGTAGCTGCCGCCGCCCGACGGGTCGCTGCCGCCCGGATCGATGTCCGGAGCGAACTGCTTGTCGAACAGGAAGTTGTAGTAGCCGCGCAGGTCGGCGGTGAAGTGGCCGAAGTGGCCGCGCACGCCCACGCCCGCCGGGATGTTGCCCACGGTGTCGTCGCTGTAGCCGAGCGACTCACCGCCGCGGAAGTGGTAGTTGCTCACGCCGATGCCGCCCAGGAGGTAGGGCTGCACCGCCGACGGCGAGACGGCGAGCGTCAGGGCCGCCTGGCCACCGTTGCGCACCAGGTCCGGACCGTCCGCACCCGCGATGCCCGCGTCCTTGATGTTGTTCAAGGCGCCGGAGTAACCGACCTCGACACCCAGCACGGACGTCGGCTTGAGCGACGCCGTCACGGCCGCGGAGGGACCGGGGGCAATCTGCGGAGCCAGGGCGCCGGTGTAGCCTTCCACACCGCCACCGATGAGGAGCGTCAGGCCCTTCTTGTCGTTCTTGTCCTTCTTCTCCACCTCCAGCGGCTGGATCTCCTCATTGGCTGACGCCGTGGGCGCGTAGCTCGGAGGAGGCGTGGTCATGCCGCTGCCGCCCGTGGCCTCCTGGCCCGACAGCGAGCTGCTCTGGCTCATGCCGCCGCTGGAGCCGGACGGAGGAGGCGGAGGCGCGGGAGGCTCGGCCGCGGGAGGCGGCGTCAGCTCCTGGCTCTGCGGCGTGATGCCGCTGGAGCCACTGCCACCCACTCCCGGCTGGCCCACCGGCTCGCAGCGCAGCGGCATGTTCAGGTAGACCGCGCCGCTGCCACCGGTGCCACTCGCGCTGGGGCTGCTCAGGCCCTGGTCGCTGGTGCCCAGGCTCTGGCTGCTCTTCGAGGAGTCATCCATCGACGACCCGGAGGAACCACTGCCACCCGTCCCCTGAAGCGATTCATCCACCGGCGCCTCTTCCTCGATGAGAAGGTCCTCCTCCTGGACCTGTCCCGCAGAGGACTGCGCCGTCATGTCCTTGTGCCCCTTGTCCTTGTGGACCGCGGCCTGCCCTGGAGGGCAATCCTTCTCCGCCGCACCTGCACCCGTCCCGTACATGAGCGCCGCGACGGCGCCCGCCAGAATCTTCGCTTTCATCCAACCCTCCATCGTCGACTGACTGACATGAAGGTTGTCTTGCGAGGGACATCCGGCAAGCCTTGCGCGGAAGGTCAAAGACAGCTGACCCGCCTGCCCGCCCTCCAGGGGGGAAGGCGTGGTTTCAGAGCCACTTCACGGGGACGGAGGGCCCGGACGCCCCCCCGTCCAGCGTCAAAGATAGACATTGAAAGACATTCGTCACGCGTCGCGCAGCCAGGCCGAACCGGTGACGACAGGCAATTGCAACGCGCGCTCGCGGTCCAGGTCCAGGTTGCCGATGTGCAGGGACAGCGGCGCCTGCACCCACTTGTAGATGGACTGCTGGAACAGGCGCACGAAGCGGTCCACGTACCCGCCCAGGCGCTCCGCGTCCACCTCCGGGAACATGGCGGTGAGCGCGGTGCGCATCTCCGCCGGGGTGAGCTTCTCACCCGCGTGCAGGTAGAAGCACGCGTCCAGGATGGGGAAGGGCATCAGCTCCTCCTCGCCCACCTGATCATGCGCCAGCTCCGGCCCCGCGGGCTTGGCCAGCACCTTGCGGATGCCCTCGTAGCCGGTGGTCTCCTGGAGGTAGTCCAGGAGGTACATGACCACCGTCTTGGGCACGTTGGCGATAACCGCGAGCGCGCCCATCAGGTCGCCACCGATGGTGGTGTAGCCCACGGACTTCTCGCTCATGTTGCCCGTCTGCAGGAACAGGCCGCCGCAGGAGTTGCTCCAGTTCCACATGCGCTGCGCGCGGATGCGGGCCTGGATGTTCTGCTCGGTGATGGGGGTGAGCTTCGTGTCGCCCAGCATCTTCTGCGCGGCGGCCTTCTCCCGCTCGAAGGCCTCTTCGATGGAGACCACCTGGAAGGGCACGCCCAGCTCGCGCGCGATGGTCTCCGCCGCGTCGCGCGTCTGCTGGCTGGAGTACGGGCTGGGCATGTAGAACGCCTGGATGAGCGAGCCCGGGTTGTCCGGCCGCGCGCGCTTCGCGTACCGGTGCGCGATGAGCAGCGTGAGCAGCGAGTCCCGCCCGCCCGACAGCGCGATGCCGAAGAGCTTGAAGGCGCGCGTCTTCTCGAAGTAGTCGCCCACGCCCAGCGACAGCGCGTCCAGGATGTCCTCGCACAGCGCCACGCGCGCGGTGCGGCGGGTGTCCGGCGCGGGCAGGAAGAAGCTGCGGTGCGCGGGCACGGGATAGGGCAGCTTCTCCCGCCGCGTCTTCACCGCCTGGGTGCAGTCCAGGGTGGGCACCTTCCTGCCGCCCGCGGACACCCACGACTCCTTGTCCACGCGCCAGGTGGTGTTCTCCGTGCGCAGGCGCAGCGTGCGGTCCAGGTCCACCACGGCGGTGGTGAAGCCCTGCTGGAAGCGCGGCGTCTCCAGCACGGGGCGGCCGTTCTGGTTGATGAAGCCGCCGCCGTCGAAGATGAGGCCGTCGTTGCTGCCCACCGCGTTCGCGTACGCGATGGTGACCTGGTGGTCGGACGCGCGCGTGGCGATGAGCTCGCGGCGCGTCTCCCAGAAGCCCAGCCGGAAGGGGGACGCGGACAGGTTCACCACCAGCTCGCCGCCGGAGTACGCGCGCCGGCGCATGGGGCCGTCCGCGCTCCAGATGTCCTCGCACACCTCCGGCGCCACGGTGCCGAAGTCGAACTGGAACATGAAGTCGCCCAGCGGCACGCCCCGGTGCGCTTCCGCCATGCCGGGCTGGCCGTGGCCGAAGGTGCGGCCCTCGTAGAAGACGTTGTACGTGGGCAGCTTCTCCTTGGGCACCAGGCCCAGGATTTTGCCCCCCGCCACCACCGCCGCGCAGTTGAGGCGCACGCCCTGCAGGGCCACGCCCACGCCCAGGATGCTCACCAGGGGCAGGGACGCGGTCTCCTTCGCGAAGCGCTCCAGCTCCGGCCACTGGTGGTCGATGAAGCCCTGCCACTGGACCAGGTCCTCGGCGGGGTAGCCCGCGATGACCTGTTCGGGGAAGACGCCCAGCGTGACGTCCTCCGCCGCCATCTTCCTCGCCAGGTCCAGCACCCGGTCGGTGTTTGCCTGGAAGGCGCCCACGGTGGTGTTGACGCTGGCGATGCCAATCTTCACGAGCCGCATGGTGCGTCGCTCTCCCTCAAGAAGGCGTGAGGCCCCGAGCAATGCGCGCATGGGGGGCCCAGGGCAAGCGGATGCTGCGGCCCAGGTGCCCGGTTAGTTCAGCGGCCCGCTGGGGCGCATGGGCTGCAGCTGGGTCAGCAGGTCGCTCACGTCCTCCAGCACCGCCTCCAGGCGGCGCCGGACGTCCAGCTCCTCCAACAGCTCCTGCCGCCGCCCGGGCTCCGGCACCAGCGCGGACGCCACCACGTCCGCCAGCATGCCCCCGCCAGCGCGCGCGGCCACCGGCAGCAGGCTCTCCGCGAACGAGGGCGGCACCCGGCCGGCCAGCTCGAAGACCGCCTGGCGCAGCTGCTCCTCCTCCGGCCCCGTGTAGGGGGCCTCCGGCAGCACCTGGGCGCGCACCTGGCGGTAGAGCGTGCCCGGGGACAGCTCCTCCACCATCCGCACCCGGCTGACGCCCTGCAGGAGGATGTTGTAGCGCCCGTCCTCCACCTGCTCGTCCCAGACGATGACGCCCGCGCACATCAGGGGCTGCAGCGGCGGACGGCCCTCGTAGTTCCCCTCCCAGCCGGCCTCCAGCTGGCCCAGGGCCAGCACCCGGTCCGAGGCCAGCGCGTCCTTCACCAGCGCCCGGTAGCGGGGCTCGAAGATGTGCAGGGGAATGACGGTGTGCGGAAACAGGACCGCCGACGGCAGGGGAAACACCTTCAGCGCGCCGGTGGCGCGTTCCACGGTCTCTTGTGCGGTCATGGTCACCTTCCCCGTGTGTAAGCCCCTGGGGCCGGGGGCGCATTCCAAACAGGCAGGCATCCGGGCCCGGCGTTCCGGTGGCAAGGGCCCCCGGTTCCGCTAGGGTGCGCCCCCGAATGTCCTCCACCGAGCCTTCCCCGTCTTCCGCCCCGGCCGCCCCGGCCGCCGACGCCCCGAAGCTGTCCTGGTACCGCCGGATGTACCTGCGCGTGGAGGCGGCCGCCTCCACCCCGCACGCGCTCGCCACGATGATGGCGGTGTCGGTGGTGGATGGGTCCGTCTTCCCCATCCCACCCTTCGCGGTGCTGGTGCCCATGGTGCTCGCCCAGCCGAAGAAGTGGGTGCGCTACTGCCTGCTGGGCACCCTGGCGAGCCTGGTGGGCGGCCTCATCGGCTATGGCCTGGGGGCGTTCGTGGGCGAGGGCATCACGCAGTTGCTGCACATCGACCTGGACGTGCGCGTGGACCGCTTCGGCGTGTCCGGCACGGTGGGCGAGCTGCTGGGCCGCAACTTCTGGGTGCTGGCGCTGCTGTGCTCCATCCTGCCCACGCCGTTCAAGATCGTCGCCATCGGCAGCGGCCTGGTGTCGGTGCCGCTGGAGCAGTTCCTGCTGGCCTCCGTCATCGGCCGCTCGGTGCGCTTCTTCCTGGTGGGCAGCGTGGTGCGCTTCTTCGGCCCCACGGCCCGCAAGTGGCTGCGCGTCTGACGTGACGGCCTAGCCGCGGCGCGTGCCGCCCACCGCGCCGCGCGCCGCGACCTCCTTGGGGGGGCTGCCCTCCAGCACCTCCTCCACCGTGGCCAGCAGCACGTCCGGGCGCACCGGCTTCTCCAGCACCCGCTGGGCCACCGTCTCCACGAACGCGCGCGCCTCCGGCGAGGACGCACCGCCGGAGATGAACACCACCCGCGACGCCAGCGCGGGCGCCTCCTGCTGCAGCCGCCGGTACACCGCGATGCCGTCCATGCCCGGCATCTGCAGGTCGCACAGCACCACGTCGAAGGACTCGCCCCCGGCCACCCTCGCCAGCGCGTCCTCGCCGCGCGTGACGGTGACGACCTCGTGGGTGGGCTCCAGCAGCAGGCGCATGGACTGCGCCAGCCGGGGCTCGTCGTCCACGATGAGCACCCGCCCCCCGCGTCCGGAGCCGGAAGGCCCCACGGCGCGCTCGACGGCGTGCAGCGGCAGGGAGGGCGGCGGGCTCCCCGCGCTCTGCACGGGCGCGGGCGGCAGCAGCAGCGTGAAGGTGGAGCCCTGGCCCGGCGTGCTGCGCACGTGCAGCTCGCCCCCGTGCGTGCGGACGATCTGCTGACAGATGGCGAGCCCCAGGCCCGTGCCCTCGTCGCTGCCCTTGGTGGTGAAGAACGGGTCGAAGATGCGCGGCAGCACGTCCGGCGGGATGCCGGCGCCGGTGTCCTCCACCTCCACGCACGCGTGGCCGGACGCGTCCGTGCGGGTGCGCACGCGCACCTCGTGACGGCCGGCGTCGCCTTCCGGGATGGCCTGCAGGGCGTTCACCAGCAGGTTGAGCAGCACCTGGCCCAGCCGCGCCTCGCTGCCCAGCACGCGCGGCACCGGCCCGAAGTCCTCCACCAGCCGCGCGCGCGAGCGCAGGGCGTGCAGCACCACGCGCACCGCGGGCGGCACCAGCGCGTTCAGGTCCACCAGGCCGCGCTCCGGCGCGCCCTCGCGGCTGAACACCTGCAGGTCCCTCACGATGAGGCGGATGCGCTCCGCGCCTTCTTGCGCCCCCCGCACGCTGGAGAGCGCGTCGCGCACGCCCTCCGGGGCCGCCGCGCCCTCCGCCGCGAGGCTGCGCCGGGCGGCCTCCAGGTTCAGCGCCAGGTAGGCCAGCGGGTTGTTGATTTCATGGCCCACGCCCGCGGCCAGCGTGCCCACCGCCGCCACGCGCTCGGCGGCCACCAGCCGGGCCTGCAGCTCCTTCGTCGCGGTGACGTCGCGGTGGGTGGCCACGAAGTGCGTCACGGCCTCGCCGTTGGCGCGCACCGGGGACAGCTGCATCTCGCTCCACACGCGCGTGCCATCCGGCCGCGTCAGCGCCACCTCCGCGCGCAGCGAGCGCTCCTCGCGCAGCGCCTCCAGCAGCCGCTGCCGGTCCCCGCCGTCGCCGGACGCCAGCAGCTCCCCGGGCGCCACGCCGACCAGCTCCTCGCGCCGCCGGCCCACCAGCGCGCAGAGGGCCTCGTTGGCGAACACGGTGTTGAGCACGCCCGGCTCGCGCACCTCGCAGATGAGCACGCCTTCGTGCACCGCGCGCACGGTGGTGGCCAAGAGCTCCAGCAGCTCCACCGCCTGACGGCGCTCCGCGCGGGCCGCCGCGAGCAGCAGGCCCGTCAGCGAGGTGATGCCGATGAAGAGCTGCAGCACCACCAGCCCCCGGTGCGGCAGGTCCGTGGTGAAGAACGGCCCCAGCTCCCGCGCGGTGCCGGCGATGGCCGCCAGCGCGACGGTGAGCGACGCCAGCGCGGCGCCGCGCAGCCCGAAGCCCAGGGCCGCCCAGGCCGTCAGCGGAAAGAGCAGGAACATCAGCGCGTGCGCCGCCCCGGAGCCCGGCCGGGGGAAGGCGAAGATGCCCACGCACACCGCCGTCGTCAGCGCCAGCAGCAGCAGCGCCTCCCAGGAACGCTCCATGCGGCGCGGCCTGCGCAGGAACAGCACGGGCGTCACCAGCAGCATGCCCAGCAGGTCCGCCATCCACCACAGCCAGCCGGAGGGGCCCCACAGCGCGGCGGGCACCACCCCGCCCAGCACGAGCCCCAGCGTGCCCAGCCCCGCGCCCAGGATGGCGCCCAGCCCCGCGCCCCCGCCCAGCCAGACGACGTCGCGCACGCGGTGCAGCTCCCGCGCGCCCTCCATCCGCCGGAACAGCAGCGCCGCCAGCACCGCCTCCAGCGTGGAGCCCAGCACGACGCCCAGCCCCACCCCGGGTGACACGCCCATGGCGTACGCCACCACGCCCGCGCCCAGCGCCACCGCGGGCCAGCGCGACACGCCCAGCAGCAGCAGCCCGCCCAGGGCCACGCCCGACGGCAACCAGACGGGGCAGATCTTGCTGGTCTCCGCGGCCAGCGACAGCGCCACCCGCGCGGCCAGCAGGTACACCGCCGTCAGCGCGAGGACCTCCACGAGGCCCCGGACCGGGAACGCCGCCACACGGGCCTGAGGACGACCTTGGATGATGACTTCCCCCCGTCCCTCCAGGGCCGTGACACCAGGGCCGGAGGAACATGCGTCATGCTAGCGGGGACGGCAGGGCGTTGCACCCCGTCCGCGGGGAGGCCCGCCTGGCAGCCAGGCGGTGTCCGGCCGGTGATGCAATGGACACCCTTCAGGCCCGTAGGAATGGGCAAGGAGGAACGAATCTCATGTCGCGTCCCGGTCTTGCTGCGCTGCTGTCGTTCTTCATCCCTGGCGTGGGGCAGATCTACAACGGTGACATCCTGCGCGGGGTGTTCTGGCTCATCGTCACGCCCGGCTTCTGGCTGGGCACGGGAGGCATCCTGGGCTGGGTGTGCCACATCATCGCCGCCGCCACCGCGTACAACCGCGCGGAGGACAAGGAGCGGATGCGCTACGGCATGGGCTAGTCACGCCTCCGAACCGCTGAAGTGCGGACATGAAAAAGGGGCCCTCGTGGCCCCTCGCCCACCGCCGCCCCGGTGCCCTCATGGGCCGGGGCGGTGTTGCTTCATCAGACTCAGGTGTTGAACGCGTCGGGCAGCGGCTGCGGCCCGGGGATGATACCGGCGATATCGGGATCCTCTTCGCCCGGCCCGCGCGCCGGACGGTTGTCCTTCTCGGTCTTGCGCTCGGCCTTCTTGGCGTCCTTCTCGCGCTGCTTCTGCTGGCGCGCCATTTCCTTCTGCCGCTTCGTGGACCTTCCCTGCATGGAACCTCCTGGGAAACATTGAGCGAAAAAGAGGCCCGGCCCCTTCAAGGCCGGACCTCGTGGATGCGTGAAAAGCAGCAGAGCCGGAGGGCTCAGCCGACCGGGCGGACGTTCTCCGCCTGGAGCCCCTTGGGGCCCTTCTTCACGTCGAACTCCACCTTCTGGCCCTCGGCCAGGGTGCGGAAGCCGTCCGACTGGATGGCCGTGTGGTGGCAGAACACGTCCGGACCACCGCTGTCCTGCGTGATGAAACCAAAGCCCTTCGCATCATTGAACCACTTCACCGTACCACTTGCCATGATCTGCGTCCTTGTCCCACTGGCAACCCCGCGAAATCGCCGGACTGCCCGCCCCCGAATTTTGGGGCGAAGACCGCGCCTTAGCCCTGAACAGGCATGAAGTCGAGCCGGGAACCACTCCCGTCCCTTCCCACGCCGTCGAAGGTAACAACCTCGATCCGGCAGTGAAACGCCTTCTCGGGGCGGTGCATTTCCCGCTGGCTGACGCTCCAGGCGGCCAGGGGTGACACTTCCAGGGGCCCCCGGTGTTCCGGAATAGTTTTCAGCCCTGAACACTTCCAGCCGGACGTGTCCTATCGTGGATGCCCCGTACCGGAATCACCCCTGCAGCCCCAATCGTGAGGCGTCCCTCCCAGTGACAAACCCAACCCGTGTGACCTTTGGCCAGCGCGATGCCTCCTTCGCGGAGGACCTGAAGCGACGCGTCTCCGAATACTTCGAGACCCGGAACCTTTCGCAGCGGGCCAACAAGGCCATGTACGTGAAGGCCCTGTCCATCCTGGGCTTCACCGCGGGCGTCTACGGCCTGCTGCTCAGCGGCCACTTCAACGCCTGGGGCATGCTGGCCCTGGCGGTGCTGATGGGTGTGGCCATCGCGGGCATCGGGTTCTGCATCGGCCATGACGGCGTGCACGGTTCCTACAGCGACAACGCGAAGGTGAACGCCGTGGTGGGCTTCGCGTTCGACCTCATCGGCGCGAACAGCTACATGTGGCGCATCACCCACAACGTCCTGCACCACACGTACACCAACATCCAGGGCATGGACGAGGACCTGACGGTGAGCCCGCAGCTGCGGCTGTCGCCGCACAGCGAGTGGAAGCCGTACCACCGCTTCCAGCACCTGTACGCGTTCACCGCGTACTCGTTCACCACGGTCTTCTGGGTGTTCGCGAAGGACTACAAGTACTTCTTCCAGAAGGACCTGGGCCCCTACAAGGGCAAGAAGCACGCGCCGGCCGAGTGGGCCCGCCTGCTGGCGATGAAGGCCGTGTACTACGGCTGGACGCTGGTGATTCCGTGGCTGGTGCTGGACATCACCTGGTGGCAGTTCGTGGTGGGGCAGCTGGCCATGCACCTGACGGCGGGCTTCATCCTGGGCATCGTCTTCCAGCTGGCCCACGTGGTGGAGGACGCGGAGTACCCCGTGCCGGACACCGACGGCAAGGTGGAGGACGCGTGGATGGTGCACCAGCTGCGCACCACCGCGAACTTCGCCCGCAAGAACCGCCTGCTGAGCTGGTACGTGGGCGGCCTCAACTTCCAGGTGGAGCACCACCTGTTCCCCAAGGTGTGCAGCATCCACTACCCGGCGCTGAGCGAGATCGTGAAGGCCACCGCCCAGGAGCATGGCCTGCCCTACATCGAGGCGGTGACCTTCCGCGGCGCCGTGGCGTCGCACTACCGGATGCTCAAGCTGCTGGGCCGTCCGCCCGCCGCGGACGCCATCCCCGAGCAGCCGAAGCCGGACCTCGCCGTGGCCGCCTGATCAGGCCCCCGCGGACCTCAGCGCGTCCAGCAGCCCGCCCGCCGAGGAGACCACCGCGCGCGCCCCGTGCGCGTGCAGCTCCTCCGCGGTGCGGAAGCCCCAGGTGACGCCCACGCCGTACATGCCCGCGGCCTTCGCGGTGTCCATGTCCACGGAGGTGTCCCCCACGAAGCCGCACGCGGCCGGCGGCGCGCCCAGCTCCGCCGCCAGCGCCAGCGCGGCGGTGGGATCCGGCTTGCGAGGGATGCCCGGCCGCTCGCCGTACACGGCCGTGAAGCGCACCGCCGGCAGCAGCCGCGCCGCAAGCCGCTTCACGAAGTCGTCGGACTTGTTGCTGAGCACGCCCAGCCGCACGCCGTCCGCCGCCAGCGCCACGAGCGCGTCCTCCACGCCCGGGTAGGCGCGCGTGCGGTCGAACAGGTGGGCGTCGTAGTAGGCGTGGTACGTGGACAGCACCTGCCCCTGGACTTCAGGCGCCGCGCCGCCGGTGGCCCGCTCCGCGAGCTTCGCCACGCCTTCTCCCACGAAGCGCAGGTAGGCGGCCTCCGGGTGCGGCGGCAGGCCGTGCTGTGTGAGGGCGTGGTTCATCGCCGTGGCGATGTCCCCCAGCGAGTCCACCAGCGTCCCATCCAGGTCGAAGAGCACGGCGCGCAGGAGCATGGGGCGCTTCTCTAGCAGAAACGCGAACGCCCCGACCCACGGAGGGTCAGGGCGTCTTTGGGTGAAGCGCGGACCCCGGAACCGGCCGGGATCCGCCGCGAAGCCTGTTACGGGGTGACGGCGGCCGTCTTCTCACCGGCGGCGGCGCCACCGGCCTGGATGACGGCGAAGTTGATGTTGCCGTAGCCGGCCGTGGCGCAGCTGAACATCACCCGCTTGATGACCTTGAACTGGACGTCCTTGTTGGCCTGGATGTTGACGTCGCCCTTGAAGGTCTCGCCACCGCCGGCCATGGAGTGCAGGTCCTCGAACTGCTTCTTCATGTCCCGCAGCTTCTCTTCCAGCGCGGGGATGTTGAGGTACTCGTCCTTGGTGAGGTCCTCCACCCGGCCCACGATGGTGCCCGACACGCTGACCTGGTCGTTGGACACCATCACCACCGGGTGCATCTCCACTTCCTTCACGTTGACCGCTTCGGGAAGGACGATGTCCTTGGTCATCATCAGCACCTCGCCCGTCGCGGAGAAGTTCGCGATGAGGAAGAGCACGATGATGACGAACATGTCGACGAGCGGGGTGATGAGCAGGTCGGCGTTGCCGTTCTTCTTGCCGTGACCGCCGTGGCCGAAGACCTTGGAGTGCTCCAGCCGCTTGCCGTACCGCTTACCGGGAACCTTGATGCCCATGGCTTGGGTGCTCTCCTGTTAGCCCATCGCCGCGGAGACCGACACCTGGGGCAACCCGGAGCCGATGCACTCGTCGATGATGCGGACCAGGTCCTCGTAACGGACCATGTCCTCGGTCTGAAGGGTGATGGCGGACTGGTCCGGCAGCTGCGCCTTCAACTCCTTGAAGCGCGCCACCAGCTTGGTCAGGTCCGGCCGGCCCTTGTCATCCCGGGTGAGGGGAATGGGGTCGAAGGCGCTCTGGTCGGCGGTGAGGCGCATCTCCGTGGCGGACACCAGGAGGGTGAGCTGGACCGTCTTGGTCTTCTCCTCCTCCTGCTGCTCGTCCGTGGAGGCCCCGCCGGCCTGCGACACCTGGAGACGGCCAATCTGGGTCCAGACCGCCGTCATGATGAGGAAGCTGATGGTCACTGCCATCAGGTCGATGAAGGGCACCATGTTGATGGCGGTATCGAGCGGCTTCTTGCCACCCTTTCCACCGGTGCCCAGGTCCATTCCGCCGGCCATGGCGACTACCTCCCAACCCTACCGCGCTCTTCGCGCACGAACGACGTTTCAAGAAGACTGCGAAGGATGACGCGCTTCCCACAGACAGCGCGCCAGTGCTCCAGGTTCCACGTCCACCGCGTACCGCCGAGGAGCGACTACTCCTCGGCGTGGGCGGAGGCCGGAATGTTCAGGTTCTTGAACTTGTCGCGGTTGGCGACGATGAGGTTCAGCACGGAGACGCTGGTCTCGTTGATGTCGTTGATGAGGCCCTGGGTGCGGCCCATCAGCACGGAGAAGGCGATCAGCGCCGGGATGGCCGTGAGCAGACCGAAGCCCGTGCAGTTCATGGCTTCAGAGATGCCGTTCGCCAGAATGGTGGCCTTGTCGGCCGGGTTCACGTTCGCCACCGCCTCGAAGCAGGTGATGAGACCGTTCACCGTCCCCAGGAGGCCCGCGAGCATCGCCGCGTTGCCGAGCATCGCCAGGTAGCCCGTGCGCGCCTCCAGGCGGGGCGTCTCACGCAGGCTGGCCTCGTCGAGCGCCGCCTGGACCTCTTCCTGGCCCTTCGGCACGTTCATCAGGCCGGCCTTGATGACGTTGGTCAGCGGGGTGCTCTTCTGGCCCGCCACGTAGTTGATGGCCTTGTCCAGGTCGCCCGCGTAGATGTGCTTCTTCAGGCCGCGCAGGAAGCCCTCCTTGTTGATGGAGGCCTTGCCGAACAGGACGATGCTGCGCTCGATGATGATGGAGAGCGCGATCACCAGACAGACCGCGATGGGGTACATGCCGGCCTGACCGGACTCCCAGCGGCGCCCCAGCTCCTGCAGGAAGGTCTCATTGCTTCCGCCGGCGTTGGCGAGGACGGACAGATTGGCTACAAACCCCAGGTTCATCACGGAATGCCTCCAGATGGGCGGAGCGGCACGCGCTAGCGGGCCCCTCCGCACTGCGACCGGCCGGGTGGACATCCACCCAGGTCAGAAGCAGGAATTTTGGATCACGGTGGCGCCGAGTCTAGGAACCGCTCCCAGGCGTGTCAAGGCAGGCACCCTCAGCGTTAGTTACTGAAATCTCACAGGAATTTTGCGTTGGCTCGCGGCTTGCCAAGTCGCTTCCCAGGGTACACGACAGGCCCTTTCCAGCCGCTTGCGCAACAGGCGTGCCAGCGATTTGGGCACCTTCGGGTGCCGTGCTAGGCGGGGAAACCATGGCCAGGAAGCGCATTGGTGAGCTGCTGGTGGAACGCGGCGCGATCACCCCCGCCCAACTGGAGGCGGGGCTCGCGGCGCAACGACAGACGCGGCAGCGGCTGGGGGTGACGCTCATCGGGCAGGGCGCCATCACGGAGGCCACGCTCGCCCAGGCGCTCAGTGAGGCCCTGGGGATGCCGCAGGTGGACCTGGCGGCGATCACCCCGGACTGGGCGGCGGTGCACCTCTTGCGTGCGCGCTTCTGCGAACAGCACGACCTGTTCCCCTACGCGCTGGAGAACGTGGGCGGCCGGCGCCAGCTGGTGGTGGCCATGGCGGATCCGCTGAACATCACCGCCATCGAGGAGATTGAGTTCACCAGCGGCCTGAAGGTCAGCGGCCGGGTGACGGCGCTGTCCGCGGTGCGCGGCGCCATCCTGCGCTACTACCACAAGGTCCCCGTGGCCACGGGCCCCCGCCCTGCCCCGGCGCGTCCGCCTGCAAGACCCGCTCCGGCTCCCGCGCGCCCCGCCGTGGAGGAGGACGACGAGGAGGTCATCGTCGGCGAGGAGCTGCCGGCGGCGGAGAAGACGCAGCGCACGTCGCTGGCGGACCTCATCCGCGAGCGCGAGGAGCAGGCGAAGCGCAAGCGCGGCGGCGCGGGCGCGGGGGACAAGGGCAAGGCGAAGGCGCCGTCGTCCGGAGGCGGCGTCCTGGACGACCTGGACTACCTCTTCGGCCAGGCGGCGCGCGAGGAGCCGGACCGGCTGGAGGAGCTGGAGCGCCGCTTCTGGGCGCTCATGCGCATCATGGCGCGCAAGGGCCTGCTCACGAACGAGGAGTTCCGGCGCGAGCTGGACGACGAGGGCGGCGAGGGCTGAGGCGCCGCCCGCCGCTCAGTCTGCGGCCACGGGCAGGCGCACCGTGAAGGTGGTGCCCTGCCCCATCGTGCTCTCCACGGTGAGGCGTCCGCCGTGGTTCTCCACGATGCCCTGGCAGATGGACAGGCCCAGGCCCGTGCCCTTTCCTTCGGGCTTGGTGGTGAAGAAGGGCTCGAAGATGCGCGACAGGTTGCGCGGCTCGATGCCGGTGCCGGTGTCGCGCACGCGCACCACCGCCTCCGTGCCCTCCTGGAGCGTGGACAGGTACACCTGTCCGCCGGGCTGCATGGCGTGGCAGGCGTTGGTGATGAGGTTGACGAACACCTGCACCAGGTTGGCGCGCACGGCGGCCAGGGGCGGCACGTCGCTGGCGTACTCGCGCTGCACGCTGACGCGGGCCTGGGACACGACGTGCTCGCAGAAGCCCACCGCCATGTCCACGACGGCGTTGAGCGACACGCGCTCCGGCCGGTCCTGCGCGGGCCGCGCGTAGCTCACCAGGTCGCGGGTGAAGCGCAGGATGCGGTGGCTGCTCTCCAATATCTTCTTCAGCTTCTCCTGGTCCGCGGGGTTCGCGCCCGGCGTCATCCGCGAGCGCTGGAGCAGCGCGTCCGCGTAGGTGGCCACCGCCGTCATGGGGTTGTTGATTTCATGCACCACGCTGGCGGCGAGCTGCCCGATGGAGGCCAGCTTCTCCGCGTGGATGATGCGCTTCTCCAGCTCCTTCACCACCGTGACGTCCTGGCCAATGGCGATGACGCCCTCCACCTCCCCGGGCTGGGTGAGCATGGAGGAGGTGGCGAAGGACACGCGCACCTCGCCGCCGTCGCGGGTGAGCAGGCGCGTCTCGAAGTTGTTCACGGACTCGCCGCGCATGGCCGCGGCCAGCACGGGCGCCAGGCGCAACTGCTCGCTGGACGCCACCAGCGAGGACAAATCCCGGCCCAGCACCTGCTCCTTGGACAGGCCGGTGAGCGCGCTCAGCGCCTGGTTGAAGACCACGACCTGCTTGTCCCGGTTGACCACCAGGATGAGCGCGTTGGCCTTCTCCAGCAGCTCCTCCAGGTACTTGCGCACGAACGTCAGCTCGTCGATGAGCTTCGCGTTCTTCACCGCCACGGCGACCTGGCTGGCCAACTGGAGCAGCACGCGCTCGTCGTGCGCGGGGTCCGCGTCCAGCCCCTCCGGGTACTCCATGTTGATGGCGCCGAAGAGCTGGCCGCTCGCGACCAGGGGCGCGCTCACCGCGCGGGTGCTGCCGTGGAAGAGCAGCGGGACCTCTTCGGAGATGGACACCCTGCCCTGCGGCAGCGCCGTCACGGTGAGGTTCGTCTTCTCCACGGAGCGCTGGAAGAGGACCAGCGGTTCGTGCGCGCCTTCCTTCAGGCGGCCTTCGGCGTAGAGCGACGTGAGGCCGCCGGAGCGCGCGTCCACGATGCGGATGCAGAAGGCGCGGCCGGGGAACAGCTCCTTCACGCCGCGCGCCACCGCGGCCACCAGCTCCTCCTCGCCGCCGGCTTCCGCCACGCTGCGGCCCAGGTCCAGGAGCACGCCCTCGGTGCGCGCCTGCTCCAGCAGGGCCCGCTCCGCGACCACCAGCCGGCCGCTGATGACCTCCGTGTCCACGCGGGCGCGCACCGCCACGGTGTCCGCGCGGCGCGACAGGGCGAGCACCAGCGAGGTGCCGCTCTGGAGCACGAGGTCGACCTCGTGGGACTGCCCGTCCTCCGGCGCGACGGCGCCCGCCAGGGCCTCCGCCAGCACGTCCACGGAGATGTCATGCGCCGCGCAGAAGCGGCGCAGCGCGGGGTTCACGGCCGCGATGCGCAGGGACACGTCGCAGACGGCGGCGGGCTCGTCGAGCGCGTCGAAGAAGGCCTGGAAGGCGTCGGGGGCCAGGGTTCCGGACGGACGCACGGCGCGGACCTCACTCTTCATGGGAGCTGGCCTTGTCCAAGTCGAGGATCTGCTGCGCCCCCACGTACGACTTCACCTCGAAGCGAGTGATCTTCCCGATCTTCCGGACGATCTCCGCCATGCGCTCCGCCTCGCGGTAGATGATGTCCACCGGCCTGAAGGCGAAGTCCTCCTCCTTGAGCTTGCGCTTGAGCAGCTCCGCGTAGCCCATCACGGAGGTGAGGGGCTGGTTGAGCTCATGGGCCGCGGTGCCGGCGAGCGCGACGATGACGGCGTTCTTCTCGCTCTCCTCCAGCCGCGTCTCCACGTCGGACAGCTTGCGCTCCAGCTGCACGCGGTCCCGGAGGTCCGTGAAGATGCCCACGGTGAAGGACTCGCGGCCGCCCTCGTAGACGATGGAGGCCGTCATGTTCACGGGCACGCGCTCGCCGGAGCGGTGCATCAGCTCCTGGCGCGTGAGCGACAGCCGTCCCTTGCCGCCCAGGTCCGGCCCGCGCAGCTGGGCCATGATGCGCTGGGCGACGCCGGGCGGGTAGAGCTGGAGCGCGTTGAGCTTCTCCTGGGCCTCCTGCGCGGTGTAGCCGCACATGGCCTCCGCGCCCTTGTTGAAGAGGATGATGCGCCCCTTCAGGTCGGCCGCGATGATGGCGTCCACCGACGAGTCGATGAGCCGCTCCAGGAAGTCCTTCGTGTTGCGCAGCTCGTCCTCCAGCTTGCGCGCGTGCGTCACGTCGCGGAAGGACAGGATGGTGGCCGCGTCCTCGTCACGCAGCGGCGCGGCGGACATGGACAGCGTGAGGCACCGGCCCGCGGGCGTGCGCACCACCACGTCCACGCCCATGCGCGCCTCGCCGCGCGACGCGGACGTCACCAGCTCCATCAGCACGCCGTCGTCCACCGGCTGCGTGATTTGATTCAGGTGCTTGCCCCGCGCCTCGCCGGCGGACGTGTCCAGCATCTGCGCGCCCGCGGGGTTGAGCGACAGCACGGCGGCCTCGTCGTCGAGGATGGCCACGCCCTCGCTCACGTGGGCGAAGAAGAGCTGGTAGGGCTTGAAGGACGCGGCCTTCTCCTCCGCGGCCAGCCGCGCCGTCTGCACGGACTGGAGCACCGAGGCGCTGCGCAGCGCCACCGCCGTGGCGTGGGCCACCGTGGTGAGGAAGTCGATTTCGCGCGTGCTGAACGCGCGCCGGCGTCCGGCCGCGCGCAACAGCAGCACGCCGCGCACCTGGCCTCGGATGGGCAGGGGCAGCGCGGCGATGGCGTGGATGCCTCGCGCGGCCACGGCCCGGCGCTCCAGGTCGCCCAGCAGCGGGTGCGTGGCGGCCTCCTGCATCACGACGGGCTTGCCGGTGCGCACGACCTCACGGATTTCGGGATAGCGCGCCAGGTCGATGCGCAGGTCCTTCATGCCCGGGTCGTCGCTGGCGGCGACGATGACGCCCTCGTCCACGCCGCCGCCCACCATCACCAGCGTGGCGCGCGCGATGTCCAGCTGCTCCGCCAGGCGCCGCGTCACGCCGTGCAGGAGCGCTTCCACGTCGGAGCTCTCCGCGTAGTCGGCGGTGAGCTCCAGGAGCAGCGCCAGGTCCGTCTGGCTGCGGGCCTGCTCCTCGCGCTCGCGGTGGCGCTCCGCGGCGCGCTGCAGGCGCCAGGTGAGCTCGTGCGGCAGCCCCTGGTGCGTGACGATGTCCGCGGGGCGCAGCGTGTCCACGGCGGCGAAGCCGCGCGGCTCCGGGGACACCACCGCGATGAGCGTGAGGTGCGGCCCGTTGAGGGACGTGAGCAGCTCCACCACGGCGGGGCCGCAGCCGGGCGCGGTGAGGTCCACCAGCGCCAGCGAGGCGTCGTCCGGGTCGTCCACCACGCGCAGGCCCGCGCGTTCCGCGCAGGCGTTCAGGGGTTCTCGGGCCACCGACCCCGGGGGGACCAGGACGATGCCGAAGGCGGGTTCCGACGGGGCCGACACGGGGGCGCAGGACTCCGGAGCGAGGGGCCCCGGAGTCTACACAACCCCGGGGGTCAGGGGCAGCCTGACTCGAACGCGCCCTGGTCCGGCGCCGCGCCGCAGAAGGGCAGCCCCAGGGACAGGCCCGCCTCGCGCGCGGGGGACTGCGCCGCCAGCTGGTAGTCGTCCGCGCCGGTGTCCACGAAGCCGGGGGCGCGCTCCTGGGAGCGCTTGTCCAGGCCGGCCTTCGAGCGCCAGTCCGCCAAGCTCACGGTGGCGCCATCCAGGTGGAAGGACACCGCGCCGCCGCTGCGGAAGTACAGGTTGCCGTCCACCACCGCGCCGCTCCGGCCGGAGCCCGCGCGCGCGGCGGTGCCGCAGCCAGCGAAGATGTTGTTGCGCACGTCCAGGCCCTGGCTGGAGCCGTTGGAGCCCGCGCCGAAGATGAGGCACGCACCGCTCAGGTTCCACACGGTGTTGTGCTGCACCTTCACGTCCACGGACGCGTCCACGCGGATGCCGGTGCCCTCCTCGCCTTCGGCTTCGCCCAGGCCGTCGTGGATGACATTGCGGCGGAGGATGACGCGCGTGGGAGGCGCCCCCTCGCGGTTGCCGCCAATCTGGATGGCGCGCGCGTTGGCGTAGAAGACGTTGTCCTCCAGCGTGACGTCGGACGGGGACATGTGGACGATGATGCCCTCGCCCGCTGCGGTGGACACGGCGCGGTGGTTGTAGACGGTGTTGCCGCGCAGCGTGACGCGGGTGCACGTCTTGATGTCCGCGCCGTTCTCCCGGTTGTCGTGCAGCCGGTTGTCCTCCACCAGCAGGTTGTCGAACGGCGTGCCCGGGTTGGTGGCGCCGCCCTCCGGCCCCAGGCACTGCACGCCGTCGCCGGAGTTGTGGTGGATGTCATTGCCGCGCACCACCACGTTGCTCGCGGAGGTCTGCACCGTGACGCCGTGGCTGTCCACCTCGCCCTGGTCGAAGTGGGAGATGTCGTTGTTCTCGATGAGGACGTCGTGCGCCTTGTCCGTCACGTAGACGCCCGAGCCCTCCGTGCCGTTCTTCAGGACGCTGTCCTTGAGCACGCCGTGGTGCGCGCCCGCGCCGCGCCACATCACCGCGAACGTGCGCTCGCCGCCCACGTCCACCGTGAGCCCCTGGAGGTTCCAGTACGCGCCGCTCACGTCCACCAGCGCCGTCCTGCCAATGGAGCCGCCCTTGAGGGTGGCCGTGGCGCCCGGCGCGGCCCTCAGCGTCAGCGGCTTCGAGGCCGTGCCCCCGCGCTCCGTCAACTGCACGGGCTCACGCCACGTGCCGGACAGGAGGAACACGGCTTCACCGGGCTTCACCAGCGACAGCGCGCGCGCCACCGTGCGCAGGGGCAGCGCCTGCGTGCCCGCCGCGGAGTCGTTGCCGCTGGGGGACACCCAGAGCACGCGCGTGTACTGCGATTCGGCGGGAGGCGGAGGCTCCGGCTCCTGCGGCTCCGTGGGCGGGGGGTCCACCGGGTCCGCGGGCGGATCCGTCGGCGTGACACCGGCATCTGGGGTGGCACCACCGTCCACACCGGGGCTCGTGCCCGCGTCGGCGGGCGGCTGGGGCCGCTGGGGCGGCGTGACGATGGGTGGGCTGGACGTGCCCGGAGGCGCGGCTGTCGCGGGCGCGGGTTCGACCTTGCCGGTACAGCCGACGGTGCCAGCAAGCATCCCGGTGGCGCAGACGAGGGTCGTCAGGGTCAGGCGGAAGCGCATGTGGGCTCCTCGTGGGGTTCACGGCGCGGGGGTGCGCTCGCGGGGTCGGCCGGCAACGGGAACACGTGTGCCGCGCATTCCCCGTCAGCCCGGGACGCCGGTGACGCCGGGTCGCAGGGCAGCCGGGCAGGAATGTGAATCCGCGCGGTTGGGCCTGGCGACAAGGGCCCGCGAATGTGCCGGAGCGTAGGCACCGCGCGCAGAGTGGGGCCACTGCCCGGAGGGACGACGTGGGTGCCCTGGAAACACGCGGGCCGTGTCCTCCGGATGGAAGGCACGGCCCGGGCACGGCGATGGCCAAGGCGTCAGGGCGAGGTGGAGTCGCGGGCCTCACGGCCGAGGAGCGCATCCAGCTCCCCGCGCTCCTCCAGCGCGTACAGGTCATCACAGCCGCCGACGTGGCGGCCCGCGATGAAGATCTGCGGCACCGTGTGGCGGCCGCAGCGCTCCATCATCTCCTCGCGCCGCTCCTCGTCCGCGGCGATGTCCACCCCCTGGAACTCGCAGCCCTTCTCGTCGAGCAGGGCCATGGCCTGGCGCGAATAGGGGCAGGTGCGCTTCATGTAGACGACGACCTCGGGCATCACGACCTCCTGCGCCAAAGGGTGGGGACGCGGTTCGCGGTCCGCCACCCGGCATGGGGTCGCTCGCTCCCCTGCCCGGCCTTCAGCGCGCGACGGCCGTAGGCAGGCGCGTGGAGGCCTCACGGGCGCGGTCGCGCAGGTCCCACGCGTACAGGGCGCACCACTGGAGGCCCGCGGTGAGGACGAAGATCAGCGGCCACAGCGGCGTGTAGTGCAGCCGCAGGAGGTACAGGCCCACGTAGTACACGTAGAACTGGAGCACGAACGCGAGCAGCGAGTGCCTCCCGATGACGCTCGCCGCCTTGAGGTAGCGCGACAGGTAGCCGGCCTGCTCGGCGCGCATCAGCAGGCCCAGCAGCGCGAGCACCGTGCCGCCATAGAGCGCGACGTAGGCGGGCCCCGGCGGGTACTTCTGCGCCTGCGACGTGAGCGCCATCAGCGTGTCGAAGCCCGCGCCGTGCCACAGGTGGTGAATCGCGATGTGGAGCACCACCAGCCCGGCGCCGCCCATGGCGATGCCCAGGCCCACGAGCTCGAAGCGCCGGCCCACGCCCTTCACGTCCGCGCGGCCCCAGGTCCCCAGCCACTCGCCGAACATGCTGCCCACCAGGTACACGCCCAGCCACGGCACCACCGGGAAGCCGGAGAGCAGAACGGACAGCTCGCGCTGACCGAAGAAGACCTCCTTGAAGGCGCGCGCCACGACCCACTCCGGCCACCAGCACAGGCTCACCGTCCAGCTCAGCGCGAACAGCCCCAGCCCCAGCATCGCGCGGGCCCGTCCGCCGAGCCGCGTCACCACCCAGGGCCCCACGAACAGCGCCACGCCAAGCGTGTCCGTCACCGGCAGGGCGCGCAGCAGGACCAGCGACTCGTCCGGCCAGAAGCGATACGTGGGCACGATGAGCAGGTGGCCCGCGGTGAGCAGGAACAGGCCCCGGCGCTGGAGCCGCGCGCGCAGCGGGCCGAAGTCGCGGCTGCGCGCGTACAGCAGCCCCAGCATCAGACCGCTGATGACCATGAAGCCGGGCGTGGCCAGCCTCGTCAGCAGGTTGAGCCGCTCGCGCAGGTGCGCGGCCTCACCGCCCAGCGGATAGAGATACGCATCCGCGAAGTGCGACAGGAACACGAGCAGCATCACCGTGCCCCGCATGGCATCCACCGCTTCCAGCCGTCCAGAGGCGGAGCGCGCCCCCGACACCTGCTCGCGCTGCATGGGTCATCCTTTCGGAAATGGGCGCGCGGTTCTTGTTGGCATCCCCCTGCCCTGCGCGCCTGCCTCAAGGAATATCACCGCGCAAATCAAAGACAAACATTCAGCGGATATACCTTTGACACTGGAATCCTTGTCACGCCAAGCACTGTCCGACGCAGGGGGTTGGGTTGGAATCGGTGGGTCCCTCGGGACGGGACGGGCGCCCGCCCGGTGGGTGGACGGGCATCAAGTCGGGAGCAGCCGGGGTGGGCGTGGTAGTTAGAGAGGCATGCCTCCCCGACGCCCCGAAATCCTCGCCCCCGCCGGTGACCTGGAGTCGTTGCGTGCCGCCCTCGCCAGTGGCGCGGACGCCGTCTACTTCGGGCTCGACGAGGGCTTCAACGCGCGCGCCCGCGCGGAGAACTTCTCGCTCGAAAGGCTGCCGGAGACGGTGGGGCTCATCCACCGGGCGGGCGCCCGGGCCTACGTGACGCTGAACACGCTGGTCTTCGAGCCGGAGCTGCCGGTGGTGGAGCACCTGTTGCGCGGCGTGGCGAAGGCGGGCGTGGACGCGCTCATCGTGCAGGACCCGGCGGTGGCGCTGCTCGCACGGGCGGTGTGCCCCCAACTGGAGCTGCACGCGTCCACGCAGATGACGCTGTCCAGCGCGGAAGGCGCGCGGTTCGCCACGGGCCTGGGCTTCACGCGCATGGTGGTGCCGCGCGAGCTGTCGGTGGCGGAGATCCGCCGGCTGGCGTCGCAGACGGACATCGAGCTGGAGGTCTTCATCCACGGCGCGCTCTGCATGTCGTGGAGCGGCCAGTGCCTCACGAGCGAGGCCTGGGGCGGCCGGTCCGCGAACCGGGGTCAGTGCGCGCAGTCCTGCCGGCTGCCGTACGACCTGGTGGTGGACGGCGAGACGCGCGACCTGGGCGAGGTGAAGTACCTGCTCAGCCCCAAGGACCTGGCGGGCGTGCGCGCGGTGCCGGAGCTGGCGGACATCGGCGTGCACAGCCTGAAGATTGAAGGCCGGCTCAAGGGGCCGCAGTACGTCTCCAGCACGGTGCAGGGCTACCGCCGCTGGCTGGACGGCGTGATGGCCGGCAAGCCCGACGGCGCGCGGCTGGCGAAGGACCTGGCGGAGATGTCGCTGTCGTACAGCCGCGGCTTCTCCCACGGGTTCCTGGCGGGGTCCGACCACCAGACGCTGGTGGAGGGGCGCTTCCCGAAGCACCGTGGGCTGTACCTGGGCCGGGTGCATGCGGTGTCCGGCAAGGACGTGCTCGTGGTGCCGGACGACCGGCCGTGGACGGGCGCGCTGGGCCTGGGTGACGAGCGCCCGGAGGCCCCGGCGGGCAACGTGTCCGCGCCGCTCACGGGCGAGCCCGACCCCGCGGACGTGGATCCGCGTCCGGGCATGGGCGTGGTGTTCGACGCGGGCGCGCCGGAGGACAAGCACGAGCCGGGCGGCCCCATCTTCCGCGTGGAGCGCGAGGGCGACGCGTGGGTGCTGGGCTTTGGCCACCCGGGTCCGGACCTGAACCGCGTGGCGCCGGGGCAGCGCGTGTGGCTGAACAGCGACCCCGCGCTGGCGCGGCGCACGGGGGAGCTGCTGGCGGAGGGTGAGCCGGAGGGCCGCATCCCGCTGTCGCTGCGGGTGTCCGGCGTGGCGGGCGAGCCGCTGCGCGTGCGGATGAGCACGGGCCGTTTCACTCGCGAGGCCGTGGGCACGACGCTGCTCGCGCCGTCGCGGGGCGCGGGCGTGGACGCGGCGCTGCTCAAGGACAAGCTGGCCGCGCTGGGCGGCACGTCGTTCCACCTGGAGGCGCTGGATGCGTCCGGGCTGGCGCCGGGGCTGCACCTGCCGGTGTCGGAGCTGAAGGCGCTGCGCCGGCAGTTGGTGGCGGAGCTGACGGCGGACGTGGAGCGTGGCCCCGCGCGGACTGTGAGCACGGAGGCGGTGGAGGCCGGCGTACGTCAGGCCCTGCTGGCGAAGGTGGCGTCGCGGCCGGCGGAGGAGGCGCCCCGGTTGCTGCCGCTGTGCCGCAACGACGCGCAACTGGAGGCCGTCATCGCGGCGGGGCTGCCCGAGGTGGAGCTGGACTGGATGGAGATGGTGGGGCTCCAGAAGGCGGTGGAGCGGGCGCGCGCGGCGGGGCTGCGCGTCACCATCGCCACGGTGCGCGTGCAGAAGCCGGGCGAGGAGGGCTACGACACGCGCCTGGACCGGCTGCGGCCGGACGCGGTGCTGGTGCGCCACTGGGGCGCGATGATGCACTTCCTGGAGCAGCCGGCGGGGGCGTCGCGGCCGGTGCTGCACGGGGACTTCTCGCTCAACGTGACGAACTCGCTGACGGCGGCGCACCTCTTGAGCCTGGGGCTGGACACGCTGACGGTGTCGCACGACCTGGATTCGGAGCAGCTCTTCGCGCTCTTGGAGCAGGCGCCGGCGCACCGGTTCGCGGTGGCGCTGCACCACCACATCGCGACGTTCCACACGGAGCACTGCGTGTATTCACACACGCTGTCCAACGGCCGCGACTACAAGGCCTGTGGCCGGCCGTGTGAGAAGCACGCCATCGCGCTGAAGGACCGGCTGGGCCTGGAGCACCCGGTCATCGTGGACGTGGGCTGCCGCAACACGGTGTTCAACGCGCAGGCGCAGAGCGCGGCGTCGCTGGTGCCCCGGCTGCTGGAGCGCGGCGTGCGCAGGTTCCGCGTGGAGTTCGTGCGCGAGACGTGTGAAGAGGCCACGCGCGTGCTGGCCGCGTACCAGGAGCTGCTCGCGGGCCGGCTGTCACCCGCGGAGGCGGTGAAGCGCGCGGCGGTGCACGAGCAGTTCGGCGTCACGCGCGGCACGATGCAGGTGCTCAAGCACCCGGCCGCGAACGCGCGCTGAAGCCACGCTTCAGGCCGCGGCGGCGGGCGGGGGCTCGGTGCCGGTGGGGGAGAGGTTCACCGGCTCACCGTCCTCCCCCAGCACCACAGGGGAGATGCCCAGCTTGCGCTCCACCAGCGCGTGCCCCAGGTAGACGAGCGGCGTCAGGCCGATGGCCACCAGCAGCTTCACCGCGTACGAGGTGAAGATGATCCGGAAGATGACGTCCTGGGGCAGCACGCCCGTCCAGGCGACGAACTGCACCACCACCGTGTCGATGAGCTGCGACACCACCGTGGAGCCCGTGGCGCGCAGCCACAGCATCCGGTTGTTCGTCACGCGCTTGAGCAGGTTGAAGACCGAGATGTCCAGGAACTGGGCCACCAGGTACGCCACCATCGACGCCATCAGGATGCGCTGCGAGCCGCCGAACACGTTGTTGAACGACGCCGCCACCGTCCCGTTGTAGCCCTTGGCCTCCGTCATGGGCGCCCACGGAATCTGGCCGGCCAGCGCGACAATCACGAACGTGAAGATGGCCATGAAGAAGCCCACCCACGTCACGAACCGCGCGACCTTCTTGCCGTAGAACTCGTTGAGGATGTCCGTCAGCAGGAACGTCACCGGGAACGGCAACATGCCCACCGACATCACCGCCACCACCGGGCCCAGGTGCACCTCGAACAGCTTCACCCCGATGATGTCGCCCACCACCAGCGAGGTGATGAACAGCCCCGCGAGCACCAAGAAAAGCTGAATCCGCCGGTCCAGGGTCATCCGATGCGTCCTTCAAGAGCGAGGCGCCCCTAGAGCTAGCACACCCTCCCGCCCCCGTCGCTTGGCCGCCCGGGTTCTACTCGGGCAGGTAGTACAGCGTGCCCGGCTCCAGGGGCTCGGCGCTCCCGACGGCCTCCTCTTCCGACAGCACCAGCCGGGGCCGGTATACCCCCAGCACCGTCTGCTCCGTGGCCGTCGGGTTGTCGTAGCGGTGCCCGAAGACGCCCGGCCCCGGGAACGCCAGCCCCCGCCCCACCGGCTGCCCGCGCAGGAGCATCCCCGCGCCCAGCACCAGCTCCATGCCCTCCGTGTGCCCGTCCGCTCGCGGGGGGATGCCGCGCCCCGGCGCCACCCGCAGCCGGTACACGCCGTAGGTCGCCCCCTCGTGGATGACGTCCACGTGGCCGAAGTCCTTCGCCTCCGTCCGGTACACCATCTCCTCGGAGGTGCGGTGCACCTGGAGCGACGGGATGGCCCACCCCGTCAGCGCCTCCGGCTTGGTGACCCGCACCGTGGCGGCGTACAGGTGCGCGTGCGGCGCGGCGTCCGTGGGCGGCGCCAGCAGGTAGCGGCACACCGCCTCCGCCGCGGACTCCAGCAGCTCGAAGCGGCACGCATCCAGGAGGAAGCGCAGCTCTCCGGCCAGCCGTCCGTAGTGCACGGTGTTCGCCAGCCTCCCGCCCACCGCCGCCTGCCGCGCGTCCAGGAAGAGCGCCACGTCCAGGCGCAGCGGCTGCGGCGTCACGCGCTCGCGGTTGTAGACGCCCACGATGACGTCCACCGTGAGCCCGCGCAGCTCCATCACGTCCAGCGGGCGGCCCTGCGCGTCGTTCACCACGGGGTGGATCCACACGGGTTCCTGGCTCACAGCTGGGCGCTCCTTCCGCCGTCCAGGGCGATGACCTGCCCGGTGAGATACGGCGCCTCGCGCGCGAGGAACAGCACCGTGCGCGCCACGTCCTCCACGCTGCCCTCGCGGCCCATGGGCACGCGCTGGAGCACCTCCTGGCGCGCCGCTTCGTCGAAGTGCTCCGGGAAGGCCACCACGCCCGGGGAGATGGCGTTGACGCGCACGTGCGGCGCCAGCTCCACCGCCAGCGCGCGCGTCAGCATCACGAGCCCCGCCTTGCTCACCGAGTAGTGCGCGTAGTGGCTCACCGCCCGCTCCCCGCCGATGTCCGTGAGGTGCACCACCAGCGGGTCCTTCCCCGCGCGCAGCGACGGCAGCAGCGCCTGCGTGAGGAAGAACGGCGCGTCCACGTTCACGGCGAGCATGCGGCGGTACTGCTCGCGCGTCACGTCGGCGAAGTCCACGCGTTCGTAGAGCCCCGCGTTGTGGACCACCACGTCCAGCGCGGGGTGCGCCTCCCGCACCCGGGCGCCCAGCGCGTCCACGGCCTGTGCGTCGGAGAGGTCTCCGCTGTACAGCGTGACGTCGCGGCCCAGCGCGCGCTGCTCTTGCGCCAGGGCCTCCAGCGGCTCCATGGAGCGGTTCGCGTGAAGCGCCAGGTCGTAGCCGGCGCGGCCCAGCGCGCGCGCCACCGCGCTGCCAACGCGCACGCCCGCGCCCGTGATGAATGCGGTCCCCATATGCGGGCCCTGACTAACAGGCCCGCCCGCGGAAAAACACCGCGGGGCGACACCCGGAGAACCCCCTCTCCAGGCACCGCCCCGCGCGTCCCCTGCTTCCCCTCTGCGTCGTCCGTCGCGTCAGTCCTTCAAGGTCCTCGCTACGGGTAGTAGACCACCGTCTGCCAGCGGCGCCCGGCGTACGGCACCCAGACCCACTCCGTCACCGCCTGGTAGCCGCCCGGCACATAGCGCTGGTCGTAGTAGCCCGGCGTGCAGCGCACGTGGCGGCCGCGGCGGCCACGGGACACGCACTGCTCGGGGACCCAGACCTGCTCGTAGCGCTCCGGCACCCAGCGCTCCACCGTCTGCAGCTCGTAGCGGCCGCGCGAGTCCACCGGACGGGGCATGGGACCGTAGTTGCAGTTCGGGCCGCGGCAGCCCATGAAGCGACGGGTCTTCGCGTCGTCATCCACGTAGCGGAACGCTTGGTCCCGGGGCGCCTCCCAGCCGCCGCGGTACCCATCCTGGCCGCCCCAGCGCGCATCCGCCTTCGTGGGCCCGCGCCAGTCCGCCGCCATCGACGTGGAGGAACCGAGCAGCAGTGCACCGAAGGCCAGGGTCGCGAGTCCGAGCTTGAAAGCCATGTCTTCCATCCTCCGTCCGAGTTGCTTGTCCTGACTGACGGGGGCCCCGCCGGAACATTCAAATCCCGTCGGGTCGTCTCGAACCCCGGTGGCGGGGGCGGGGAGATGTGGGTACACCTCATCCCATGTTCCACCGCGATGGCCCCACCCTCCGCGAGCTCGCACGGCAGGCCCTCACCTCCGTCGAGGAGGGCTACGACCTGCTCGCGCCCAAGTTCGAGCACACGCCGTTCCGCACGCCGGATCCGGTGCTCCAGGCCGCGCTCGCGCACGTGGGCCCTGAAGGCAGCATCGCCAGCGCGCTGGACGTGTGCTGCGGCACCGGCGCCGCGATGCGCGTGCTGCGCCCGCTGTGCCGCGAGCGCGTCGTCGGGTTCGACCTGAGCCAGGGCATGCTGGACGAGGCGCAACGCAGGCTCGCGGACGCGCCGGGCACCGCGGCGCTCGAGTTCGTGCGCGGCGACGCGCTGGCGCTGCCCTTCGACGCGGCGTTCGACCTGGTGACCAGCTTCGGCGCCTTCGGGCACATCCTGGAGGAGGACGAGCCGCGCCTCGTCGCGGGCATCGCGCGGGCACTGAAGCCGGGCGGCCGCTTCGTGTTCGTCACCGCGCAGCCGCCGTCCGCGCTCAACCCCGGCTACTGGGTGGCGAAGGGCTTCAACGCCGCCATGCGCGTGCGCAACGCGCTCTGGAAGCCGCCGTTCGTCATGTACTACCTGACGTTCCTCGTGCCCCGCGCGCGCGTCCTGCTGGAGGCGGCGGGGTTCGACGTGGAGGTGCGCGAGGGCGACATGCCGGAGCCCTTCGGCCGGCTCGTCACCGTCATCGCCACGAAGCGCTGAAGCGGCCCGCTATGGCGCGGCCGCGCTGTCTTCGGACTGCGCGTACTCCACCGCGAGGAGCTCGTACTCCACCGGGCCGCGCGGACGCTCCACCTGCACGACCTCGCCGGCCTCCTTGCCCAGGAGCGCACGCGCCAGCGGGGACTCCACGCTCAGCCGCCCCGCCTTCACGTCCGCCTCATCCGGGCCGACGATGCGATAGCGCATCTGGGTGCCCTCCTCGTCCTCCAGCACCACCCACGCGCCGAAGAAGACGCGGCCCGCCTGCGACGGATCCGGCGACACCACGCGCACGTCCTCCAGGATGGCGGTGAGCTCGCGCGCCCGGCGCTCCCGCTCGCGCTTGCGCACGCCCGCCTCCAGCTCCGGCCAGTCCCGGGGCGCGGGGCCCTGCAGCTCCAGGAGCTCCTCCTGGAGCGCGCGGTAGCCCTCCGGCGTGATGTAGCGCTGCTCCGCCGACGTCGACCGGGGACGCGCCGGGGTGAGCCCCTCGTCGCCGCTTCCGTCTTCCTTGGTGAAGGCCTTCGACATGGGCCGCTCCCTCCTCCCAGGAGATTTCTCAACGTTTCCCGGGATTTGCACGGCCAGTCCGCCCGCCCGCCCGCTTCTTATTGGCGCAATTTTACTGCGCAAACGGAATCCGTCAGAATCTGGACCATGCACCTCCCCCGAGCCGTGCCCCGTTTCGAGCATCGCCTGACCGTCCGTCTGCGCGGCATGCTGCCGCTCTACACGCGGGATGTGTCGGAAGGCGGTTTCTGCGCGGAGATGCTCCAGCCGATGAAGGCGGGCGATCTCCTGGAAGGCGCGTTGCTGCTGGGGGATGAGGAAGTCCCCTTCCAGGCCCAGGTCATGTGGGCCCGCCGCTCCGCCGGGGAGCGCACGCGGGGACGCTGTGGCGTGCGCTTCGTCAGCATCGACGGGGACTTCCAGCGGCGGCTGGGCGCGTTCAGGCGCTTGCAGGGCAGGCGCCTGATCCGCTGGTTCACCTGACGGCCGGACCTACTTCGTCGTCGTGTCGGGGCTCGCCGGGACCGGCGTCTCCGACGGAGCGCCCGGCGTCGTGGACTGGGTGGACGGCTGCGTCGGGGTGGACGGCTCCGCGGCGGGGGTGGTGATGGGCTCGCCTTCCGGGGCGGGAGCCTGGCCGGAGGGCACCAGCTGGAGCTTGTAGCGGCGCACGCCCTTGGGCAGCACGACCTCCACGAGCGGGTTCTCCTTCACGAGGCCCGGGTCGAGCTTGAGGGAGACCTCGCCGTTCTCGTCGCTGGTGGCGTTGAGGTGGTTGCGGTACTCGCCGCCGAGCACCTTGGCGCCCTTCACCGGCTTGCCCGTGGCGGCGTCCGTCACGCGCAGCACGACGAGCTGGTTCTCCTGGAGCGCGGTGGAGCCGTTCGCCTGGATGATGTCGTTGTAGCGCGGGCGCAGCGCGCAGGCGGACAGCAGCGCGGAAGAGAGGACGGCGACGGTCAGCAGGTTGCGGCGAAGGCTCATGGAATCCATCCAGGCTGGGAAGCGGTACGGCGGAGGCGCGGCAGCATAGCCGCCAGCCACCAGACGCCAAGTCTCCGGTGCGTCACGGCCCCCGCGTACGGCATCCGCCCCCACGCCGGGTCGCGAAAATTCCCGGCGGGCAGGCACGGCGGGCGCCCTCCTTCTGGGGGACCGGTGGAGCCGTCAGCCCTTCCACCCGCCCGCTTCCAGCACCATCTCCCAAGGTGTGTCCGGGCACCGTCCTTCCCCCGCCCGCACGGAGGCCAATGCTCCATGGATGAGACCTATACGGATACGGCGGACTCGGATCGCCTCACCAATTCGAGACACCGCCTGCACCTGCGGGACGAGCAACTGGAGCACTCGGTCCTCCCGGCCGACGTGCGCGTGGAGGAGAGCCACTTCGATTTGAAGCACAACCGGTTCGACGTGAGCGCGTTCACGATGGTGATGATCAGCGCCGTCACGTTCTTCATCCCGCTGTTCAACGGCCTGCTGGCCGGCACCTTCGGCGGCTTCCACGCGGGACGGCCCCGCCGCGCCCTGGGCGCCGCGCTCGTCGCCGCGGTGACGGTGCCCGCCGCGCTCTACGTGCTCTTCAACGTCTTCAGCGTGGGCGGCGTGCGCATCTTCTACGGCCTGGGCTGGTTCAACTGGACGATGCTGCACGCCATCGGCCTGTTCATCGGCGCGCTCGCGGGCGCGGCCAGCCGCCCGCTGTTCACCGGTGAGACGCGCGCCGTCTTCAACAACCGCGTCAGCGGAGCTCCACTCCTAGCGCAAGGCGATGTCGCGCCCGCCCTTCCGGAAGGCTCGCGAGACTTCTCCCGGGACCTGCCCACGACGCGAGTGTCCCCTCCCAGTGGACCTGTGCGCGGGGAGTGAGCAGCACGCTCCAGCGCGCGACGCGCCCCAGGTACCACTCCACCTGGAGCGTCGCGTCCGCCTCGTGCGTGAAGCCCGGCGTGAGGCCCGCGCGCCACGCGGGCACGTACGTGGCCTCCAGGCGCAGCGCGCTGCTGCCCGGACCGGGGAGGCCCATGCGATGGGCCAATGACAGACGGGGGCCGACGGCCGGGACTGTTTCAAGGGGGCTCCAGGCCATCGTGGCCTGGGCGCCCAGCCCCACCGCGAGGAAGGTGTCGAAGCGCTCCGAGGCCGCCACGACGCCCAGCGCCTCCGCCTGCACCGACGCGCGGTAGGGCAGCGGACGGCCGATGTCCGTGGACATCTTCGCCTCCGCGCCCCAGCCCAGTGAGTCGGAGAACGACCGCTGCTGCTGGGGCAACTCCGGCATCAGCGTGCGATAGCCCACCAGCGTCAGCCGCGAGCCGAGGATGCGCGGCACGCCCCAGCGAGGCTCCACCGACAACTCTCCGTCCAGCACGCGCAGCTCGCTGCTGGACTGGAAGCCGTGCAGGCGCGCGTCGCCCAGGGTCTCGTTCATCGCGGAGGTGCGCAGGCTCACCACGGGCCGTGCGGCGCCCACCTCCGGGAAGTCCACGCCGCCGCTGACCACCGTGCGGGCCGCGCCGGATTCCCGCAGCGCGCCCCGGGCCCAGGTGGCCTCCGCTTCGGTCTTCTGCTGATGGTCCCGCGCCAGGAAGGCGCGCGGATCCACGTCCGCGAGCGGCCCGTCGTTGAGCGTGCCCTGCGCGTCGGTGGCGGCGGCGAAGGCGGCCTCGGTGTGCTCGACACGGACCAGGGTCTTGAGCTCGTCCGGCGTGGGCAGACGCTTGGTGGCGGTGTCCAGGGCCTGCTGGAGCAGGGCCGTGCGGTCGAGCACCGCGAGCTTGCGCTGCATGGCGTCCTCGCGCTCGAAGAGCTGTTGCCGCTCCTTCACACCCTGGGCGGCGCCACCCTCCTCCTTCAGGTCGACGGCGATGAGGCGGTTGCGTTCGATGTCGAGCTTCTCCGCCTCGGCCTGATCCACCGCCGCGCGCTCCACCCGCACCGCGTGCGCCACATAGGCGTGCAGGGCGTCCCGGGCCTCGTTGCGCTGGGACTGGAGGGCCGCGTCGAGCGCGGTCGCCACGGCGCGGGGCAGGAGTCCGTAGGCCTGACGGCGGACGTCGGGCTCGGGGGACTGGAGGCGGCGGTGCACGAGGTGCAGCGGCGCGAGGGCGTTGGACGGGAGCAGGGCCGCCAGCTTCGTGAGCAGCCGCTCCTGTTCCACGAGCGCGCGCCGGGCGCGATCTCCCGTGGACTCGAAGGCGTCCGGGACGTGCTCCAGCAGCGGCACGGTGCGCCCGCCCGCGTCCATGACGTTCGTCTTCGCCAGCGTGTCCAGCGTGGCGGTGGGCAGGACCCACAGCGTGCCGGGGGCGCTCACGTGACGGCCGTTCTCCAGCGAGCCGTTGAGGAGGAAGAGGAGCGCGGCGGCGCAGTTGTCGGTGAAGAAGTAGTAGCCCAGGTAGCCACGGCGCTCGAGTTCCCAGATGCGCTCCAGCATGCGCTGGGATTCGCCGGGCGTGAGGTTCAGCCGGAAGCGGCGGATGGTGCGCTGCTCCAGTTCCAGCGACTCGTGGGTGATGTCGCCCAGGGTGCCCGTGAGGAAGACGGTGCTGTAGCCGCCCGTCATTCCCTTCATCAGGTAGCCCAGGCCCTTCTCCTCCATGCCGGTGAGGGCCACCAGTTGCACGACGCGCTCGAAGCCGGGCCCCTGCACCGTGGCGCCTTCGCGCCAGACCGGGCGCAGGAGGATGTGGCCGAAGAGGGACTGGGGTTGCCGGCCCGTGGCCGCGACGAGCAGGACCTCCAGGTGGGAGAGCGCGTCCGCTTCCGCCCACGCGTCGAAGGCCGGACAGTCGCCCCGCGCGGGCAGCGTGCCCAGGCGCGCCTCCGCGAGGAACTCCGACACGGCCCGCGTCTTGGAGAGTTCCTGGCAGCGGACCTGATCATCCCCGGGCAGCGCGTCCGGGCGCAGCGACTCCACGGGGACGAACAGCTCCTCCGCGAACGTGACCAGGTCCAGCGACGCGCTGACCTGCCCCCGGGCGCGGCTGAAGGCGCCCGCGTAGGAGATGCTCGCGGACTCCTTCCACGTGAGGGGACGCTCGAAGGGGAGCAGCCACCCGTCCAGCCTGCGCCACTGGGGACGCCTGCTCCAGCCGCGCGCGTCGTCCCAGCGCTGCATCACGGCGTGCACCACGGCGCGGCGGCGCCACAGGTGTTCGGCCTCCGCGTCGGTGAGGCGCGACAGGCGCAGCGTGGCCCGGCGCTCCCCGGAAGGGGCGTAGCGGTAGAGGTGGAACTGCTCGCGCGGCTCCGTCCAGTCAGGACGGGCCTTCGTGCCGTCACCGAGCCCCAGGGGCGCGGGCTCCGGATGCAGCACGAGCTCCAACCGGCCTCCCGGCGGACGGCGCATCGCGGGAGGCAGGGCGGCGAGGCCCGCCTCCACGTCCGAGACCAGCGCGGCATCGTGCGCCGCCGCGCCGCGCAGGACGATGCCCGCCGTGGCCTCCAGCGCCGCGACCCGTGAGGCCAGGGCGACGTCCATGAACGTGTCGTCCAGGAACGCGGGCACCGCGAGGTGGCCCGGGGCCTCCCGCGCATGCGCCCGCATGCCCACGGGCAACAGCAGCACCGTGAGCCATCCCAGCCAGGCTGTGCGGGGCCTCAAGGATGGGCCTCGGCCGCGCGGGTCGCCCCTTCCTGTTCCAGGAGGAAGGCCTGCCGGTCCTCCTCGAGCCGAGGCTCGGTGCGTGCCAGTTCGCCCACGCGCTCCAGCCATGCGCGGGCACGCTCGGGCGTGAGCTGTTTCGCGTCCGCCATCTTCAGCAGCTCCAGGCGGTGCGTGCGCAGCAGCTTGCCGAACACGTCCAGGTTCTCACGGCGGATGCGCGCCGCCTGCGCCAGGTCGTCCACCGTGGGGCCCGCGCCCAGCGCCAGGTCCTCCCGGAGCTGGTGCGTGCGGGCGCGCAGGTACACCTGGGCCGCGTGCCCCACCTCCTTGGGTGAAGGCTGCTTCGCCTTGCGCCGCGCGGCGCGCTCGTACGACTGCCAGATGATGATGCCCAGGCCCATCACCGTCAGCGCCACCGTGGCCGTGGACAGGAGCTGATTCTCGCGGCCGTTGCTGCTCTCGCTGCGCGTGCGCGAGTCGTCGCCCTGGTCCACCTGGTTCGACTCGCTGGTGCCCGCGTTGCTGTTGTCGCTGGAGTCGGAGCTGTGGTCGCTGGAGCCGGAGGAGTCACTCGAGTGCGACTCGCTCGAATCCCCCTGGCTGGAGTTGCCCGAGTCCGAGTCGCTGGATTCACTCGAGCCCGACTCGCTGGAGCCTTCGTCGCTGGAGCCGTTGGTGCCCGACCGGCTGGAGGCCCCACCGCTGGAGTTGCCCGAGTCCGACTTGCTGGAGTCACCCTGGCTCGAGTTGCCCGAGCCCGACCGGCTGGAGTCCTCACCGCTGGAGTCGCCCGAGCCCGACTGGCTGGAGTCGCCCTGGCTGGAGTTGCCCGAGTCCGAGGAGTTGCCCGAGTCCGACGCGCCCGCGGCCCTCAAGCCCGCGGACGGCGTGCGGCACCCCACGGAGAGCACCAGCATCGACGCCGTCACCACGCGCTTCCACGAAGACTTCGTCCGCATCCATCCCCCTCGAAAGGGCGCCACCGGGCCTGGCGCCAGCGAGTGCCCTAGCCAACCGCATGCCGGGCGTCGAATGGTGCGATTTCGATAACTTGATGGATCGTCTGACGCGACACGGCGCGAAAATCACGCCCGGGGGTGCGTCGCGGACTTCGCGCCCCCCTCCAGGAAGAGACGTCGCAGATAGGGATTGAGGAAGCGTCCCTCCGGGTCCAGTTGCTCGCGCACGCGCTGGAAGTCGTCCCAGCGGGGATACAGATGTTTCAGTGTCGCGGCCGTCTGGGTGTGCAGCTTGCCCCAGTGCGGCCGGCCCCCGTGGTTGCGGAAGATGGCCTCCGCGCCCGAGAAGTAGGGCTCCAGCGGCATGCCCTGGTACTGATGCACCGCGATGAACGCGCGGTCGCCGCCATGCGCCGGGCTGAGGAAGACGTCGTCCCCGCGCACGAAGCGGTACTCCACCGGGAAGTGCACCGGCAGTTGTTCCCGCGTGATGTATTGAGACAGCTCACGCAGGCAGTCAGGCCCGCGCTCCACCGGCACCGCGTATTCCATCTCCTGGAAGCGCACGAGACGCGGCGTGGCGAACAGCGTGTGGCTCTGCCCCGCCAGCACGCCCTCCGACGCCAGCTTCGCGGACAGGCGGCTCACGGGGGCGCACAGCGCGGGCCGCATCCGGCACGCCCGGCTCACCGCGCCGAAGACGGCGTTCTCCATCACCATCTCGCTGAACCAGCGCCCCACGCCCACGCCGTGCGGGGGCTCGTCCGTGAGGTCCATCGCCTTCGTCATCACCCGGTCGGAGTGCGGGAACCAGAAGAACTCGTAGTGCCGGTGGCGCGCGCGCGCCTCATCCAGCCCCGCGAGGCACTCCTCCAGCCCCAGGTTCCGCCGCGTCAGCCGCAGCCGGTACGCGGGCAACAGCCGCAGCCGCACCCGCGTCATCACGCCCAGCGCGCCCAGCGACACGCGCGCGGCCTGGAGCAGCTCCGGCGACGCGTCCTCCGAGCACGTCACCTCGTCCCCGCCCGCCGTGACGAGCGTCATCGCCGCCGCCTGCGTGGAGAGGATGCCCAGCCCCATGCCCGTCCCGTGCGTGCCCGTGCCCAGCGCGCCGCCCAGCGACTGCTTGTTGATGTCGCCCAGGTTCTCCATCGCCAGGCCGTGCGACGCGAGCAGCGTCCCCAGCTCGCGCAGGTTCGTGCCCGCCCATACGACAGCCTCGCGCGCGCCCGCGTCCACGGACTCCAGGCCGTGCAGCCCTTCGAGCGACACCATCGTCTCATCCGTGGCGCACAGGGGCGGGAACGAGTGGCCGCTGCCCACCACGCGCACGGTGCGCGCCTGGGCGCTGGCGTCGCGGAGCGCGGCCTTCAGCGCGTCCACCGACTCCGGCCGGAGGAAGCCCGACGGATGGGCCACCACCGCGCCGGACCAGTTGCGCCACGTCCTCGCCTTCGCCGTCTCGGTCGTCATGCCGTCAGCCCCATTCGCCCCGGTAGGTCGGAACCTCTTCCACGACGCGGCCCCCGGAGATGAGCAGCAGCGTGCGGAAGTGTTCGCACACCTCGCCCGCCTTCGCGTGCCGGAAGAACACCGGCGCGCCCAGGGGCAGCGGCACCGGGCCCGTGTAGGCGATGGGCGTCTGCACCTCGCCCGCGCCCTCCAGCGGGAGCAGCTTCGCGCCCTCGGGCAGGTAGGGCACGGGCAGCTTGTCCACGCCCGCCGAGCCGGAGGCCACGTAGCCGCCGCCCTGGAGCGTGAAGAGGCCCGGCCCCGGGCGCCGCGTGACGGGGATGGCGAACGCCACCGCGGGCTGGTGCTGGAAGCCGCGATAGCCGTCGAAGAGCGCGGGCGAGTACAGGCCGCTGCCCGCGGTCAGCTCCGTGACGCTCGCGTCCTCGCGCGTGGACTCCAGGCTGCCGGTGCCGCCACCGTTCACGAAGCGCGGCGCGAAGCCCGCGGCCTTCAGCGCGGCCACCACCGCCTGCCTGCGCGCATGCACGCGGCCCACGGAAGCCCGCTTGAGCGCGCGGATGACCACGTTCTTCGCCCCCGCGTGCGGCGCGGCGTCCGGCACGCCCGCGAGCTGCGCCTCGTAGCCCATGACGCCCGCGAGGAACACGGCGTCCCCTTCCGCTTCGATGCGCTTCGCCACCGCCAGCGCGTCCTCCGCCGAGCGCACCGGCGAGCGGTGCACCCCGAAGCGCAGCCCCGGCAGGTCCACGGACAGGTCCACGTCCAGGCACAGCGGCGCGCGCGTCCCGTGCCGGCGGGCCGCCCGGGCGGCGAGCGCCACGTGCTCGGCCGAGTCCACCATCAGCGTCACGGGCGCTGGCGGCCGGCACAGCTCCGCCAGGGCCTCGGCATCCACGACGGGGTAGCCCATGAGCAGGTCGGTAAAGCCGCGCTCGCGCAGGCGCACGGCCTCGTCGGCGCTGAAGCACATGAGGCCCTGGAAGCCGGGATGCCCGTCGAGCACGCGCCGCAGCAGCGCGACGCACCGCACCGACTTCGTGGCCACCCGCACCGGCAGGCCCCCCGCGCGCCGCAGCAGCGCCGCCGCGTTCTCCTCCAGGAGGTCCAGGTCCGCGAAGGCCAGCGGCAGCCGCCGTCCTTCCAGGGCCCGGGCGTAGTAGGCGTAATCACGCGGCATGTCAGGCACTCCGAGCGCGGGCATGGCGGGAGCCGGCATCATCGCCGCGCACTCTCAAGTCCGGGGGCCTGGCCGCACCGGGCGCGTGGGGTGGTGGACAGGCGGGTGGGAGGCGTCGGAAAAGGGGCAGCGCGCCGGACATTCCTGGGGGAACGCCCGGCGCGCGCACACACGGATTCTTCGACTCCTGGGTCGGCCCACCCCCCCGGAAGGGCACGGAACGCCATGGTGCCGTCAGCCGAAAGTCATTTCTATTGAGGAAATCACGCGAGTCGCAAACGACTCGGGGGGCTGGGAATCACTTCCCACCTGGACAGGCGGCAGAAGCACTGATTCCACTCCCGACCTCACAAGTCTTCCAATTGGCCCCAGCGGCTATAGTAAGTAAATCGTGATTGATTTGATTTCCGAGGACCAACGCCTCTTGCAGGAGCTGGAGGGCCTGCTGGAGGGGTTGGAGCCCGGCTCCGAGGCCCTGCCGGCGGTCCTCGCCGCGCTCCGAGGCGCCCTGCGCGCGGAGCGGACGGCGGCCTACGGCGTGGATGTGGGCCCGGACCGCTACCACACGGCCTTCGTGCACGGCGTGGGGTTCCCGCAGCCGCCCTCGGTCCTCACGGAGGCCTTCGACGCCTCGCTGCCGCCGGCGGGGAGCCGGTTCGGCTACTTCGACCCTGCCCGTCCGCCGCTGGCCCAGCGCAACCGGGCGATGCGCTTCTCGCCGCTGGGCATGCCGGAGCCGCTGCGCGCCCTGCCCATCACCGGTGAGGGCGAGGGGCCGTTATGGGAGCGGCTGGGCCTGAGCGAGGCGGAGTGGGAGCACGCCCGGGTGCAACTGGCCGGGAACACCTCGAATCTCTATCGGCGTCTGGGATTGGAGCACCTGGCGCAGCTGCGGGTGCTGGTGTGCGAAGGCGACATGCTGCTGGGCTGGGTGGGCGCCTTCCGCTCCGAGCCCTTCACGGAGCGGGAGCAGCGGCTGCTCCAGGCGCTGACGCCCGCCATCCAGCGGCGCATGGCCATGGACCGGCGGCTGCGCGAGGCGGGCCTGCTGGGTCCGGCCCTGGGCGCGGCGCTGGAGGTGCTGGGGCGGCCCGCGTGGGTCGTCACGTTCAGCGGCCGGGTGATGCACGCGAACAAGGCGGGCCAGGCGCGCTGGGAGCAGGACTCGCAGGCGCTGGCGGCGCAGGTGCGCGAGTGTCTGCGGAGCCCGCCGGGCACGGGGCCGTTGTTCTCCTCCGGCCCGCTGCGCACGCAGGGGCTGCCGGACCACTACCTGGTGCTGGACCCCGGACCGCCGACGGATCCGACGTCGCGCCTGCCGGTGCTGACGCAGCGCTGGGGACTCACCGCGCGTGAGGCGCAGGTGCTGGAGCACGTGGTGCAGGGGGAGACGAACAAGGCCATTGCCCTGCACCTGGGCTGCGCCGAGCGCACGGTGGAGGTGCACGTCACGCACCTGTTGAACAAGGCGCAGGTGGAGAGCCGGTCCGCGCTCATCTCGCGCTTCTTCCAGTCCTGAAGGCTCCGGTGGGCGCTGCCCGGAGCGTGACTAGGATGGAGGGATGGACGAAGCGCTCTTGAGGAAGGCGCTGGCTCGCGCCGACGCGGCGGTGGCGAAGGGGCCGCACGCGGTGGAGGCGGATGGCCGGCGCCGCACGGTGCACGTGGCGATGGGGGACCCGCAGGCGGACTTCGACCGGGTGCTGTCCATCCTCTCGCGGCATGGGCTGCTGGACGGGGATGGAGGGCTGCGCCCGGACGTGTGCCTGGTATCCGTGGGCGATTACTTCGACTGGGGTCCCGCGGCCGACCGCGAGCGCGTGGCACTGAGCGCGCTGCGGCTGGTGGCGTGGCTCGCGTCGCATCCGGCGGATCAAGCCGTGATGCTCCTGGGCAACCACGACCTGGGACGCGTGGGGGAGCTGGCGGACTTCACGGATGAGACCTTCCGCGCCGCGAGGGTGGAGGCGGACCGGGTCTACGCGGGGGATGACACCGACGCGGCGGCGGAGCGTGACTTCCTCCGGCGCTGGCCCGGATTGCCGAGCGCGGAGCTGGCGGCGCGGGACTTCAGCACCTGGACCGCGGAGCAGCGTGCGTGGGTGGAGCACCTGCTGCGTGCGCGGAGGTTCCGCGTCGCGCATGCGGCCGGGGATTCGCTGCTGGTGCTACATGCGGGCGTTACACGTGAGGACCTGGAGGTCGTGGGGCTTGAGTCCTCGCGGTGGGCGGATGCGCGCGCGGTGGCGGAGGCGCTCAACGGCGTGATGGACCGGGCGGTGGCGGCGTGGAAGGGCGGGCCGCTCGTGCTGCCGGGGTTGCACCATCCGGGCAATGCGAAGGATGGCGAAGGCGTGGGCATCTTCTACCAGCGGCCCAGCCTGTCCACGGAGGACGCGGAGCGCGTGCGGGGGACGCCCCGGCGCAGGTTCGATCCCCGGCGCTTGCCGCTGGGGTTGTCCCAGGTGGTGGGCCACACGCGGGACAAGCGGGTGCGGGAGCTGGTGTCACCCGGGCCCGTGCGCGACGGAGTGCTGCGCCACCTGGTGACGGACGGGGCGCGCGTGGACTACGCGCACGGTCCGCCGCCAGTGACGGGGCCGGGTGAAGCGGTGATGGTCTTCACGGATGGCGCCATGCGCGAGGGCCGCGCGGAGGACTTCCAGCTGTTCGACCTGGACGCGCGGCGCGCGGTGCCGCTGATGCCGTAGCGGACCCTTCGCGCGTGCCGCGGGCATCGGCACGCGCGAAGGAGCATGCGCCTGAGCTACGGCGCGGCGCCCGGGACGGCGGCCGGGCTCTTGAGGCCGGCGAGCTTCTTCTCCAGCGATTCCACCTGACGCGGAGACACCTGCGCGGCGGGCAGCGTCTTCGCGAAGGTCAGCGCCTCCTCCAACGTCTTCACCGCGCCCGCGGTGTCCTTGCGCGCGACCTGGATGTCCGCGCGGCCGGAGAGGACGGACAGCCGCCTCGCGCCCTGCACGCGCGCCAGGGCCCGGTCGTTCGCGGCGAGCGCGTCGTCGAGCCGGCCCGACAGGCGGTACAGCGTCGCGAGCCGCGCGGGCGGGTTGTAGTCCTGGGGCAGGTCCTTCTCGCTCTGCTCCAGCGCGGGGATGGCCCGCTGCGGCTGCTCCAGCGTCATCGCCGCGAGCATCCGGTGCGAGTCGAACACCGTACGCGCCTCGGGGTTCGGCGCCTTCGCGGCCTCGCCCTCCAGGAACGTCAGCCACTCCTGCGCCACCTGCTTCGCGCCCGCCGTGTCCTTGTCCTGCTTGCGCGCCTCCACCAGCACCTCGTACAGACCGGAGCGGTCATCCGCCTCCATGTCGATGGCGGGCGGCGCCAGCACGTCGCGCGCCTTCGCCTCCAGCGCGTGGCGCAGGTCCACGGCCTCGGGCGTGCCCTCCGGGATGGCCAGCGCGCAGGTCAGGCCGTTGAGGACGCTGTTGGCCAGGTTGAGCGAACGCGGCACGTTGGGCAGCTCCGCCACCGCCTTCTGAGCGCAGGGCACGTACTGCTTCGCCCCGTACTGCGCCATCAGCAGCGACTCCAGCGCGCGGCCCCGGCGGGACCAGTCCGCGGGAGCCTCCGCGAGCGCGAGCGACAGGGCCTCCGCGGCCTCCGCCGGCTTGCGCTCGCCGTAGAGCGCGTCACCCCGGGCGAGCAGCGCGTCCGCACCGGTGGCACCGCCCTGGTAGGCGCGCTCGCCGTCCTCGAAGAGGCGCTCCAGTTGCGGCACCGTCGCGCTGCCAGCGAAGCGCAGCAGGGCCTTCTCCTCGCGCGGGTCGATGATGAAGAAGGTGGGCCAGAACTCCACCGGGTACTTCTCCTGGAACGTCGCGTTCTGGGTCAGGTCGGTGTTCAGCTCCAGCCACACGAAGCGGTCCGCGTGCTTCGCCAGCGCCTTGTCCGTGAAGACATACGCACGCATGGAGCGGCAGGTGTGACACCACGGCGCCCAGGTGTCGACGAACAGGGGCACGCCCTTCGCCTTCGCGTCCGCGAGCGCGCGGGCGTAGTCGTCCGGGATGAAGGGCAGCGGGCCTTCGGCATGGGACTCGGCGGACGCGGACGCGGGCGCGTTGGCGTTCGTAGCCGTGCAGGCGATGGACCCCGACAGGAGCAGGCAGGCGAGGAGGGAGCGCATGCGGCGCACCCTACCGCGCCTCCCCGGGGGTGTCCCCGGTGGACAGTGTACGCACACCAGGCTGGGCACCGCGCGGCGTGCGTGGTGTCTTGCGCGTGGCCCCTATGCCCATGAAGGACCCTCGCGCCCTGCGCACCGCCCTCGCGTCCGCCCTGGACGCCCTGCCCGCCTCCGAGCGCTTCCCCGACGGCGCCGACGCCGACCTGGCCCGCCGCCTGGCCGAACGCCTGCGCCGCGACCTGCTGCCCCGCCTGGGCTCCGGCGCCGACGACGTGCCGCTGCTCCTCGTGGCCATCGCCGGGCCCAACAACGTCGGGAAGTCCACGCTCTTCAACTCGCTGGCGAAGGCGTCCCTGTCCCCCGCGCGCCCCGAGGGCGGCCTCACCAAGCAGTGTCTGGCCGCGGCCAACCCGGAGACGTGGACCGGCGCGCTGAAGGACGTGCTCACCCAGCGCTACGACATCGTCCCGGTGGCCGACGGCACGGTGGCGCCCGTGGACGAGGCCGGGCCTGCGGGCCGGCTGTATCTGGTGCTGTCGGACGCGGTGCCGCGCGGGCTCCTGGTGATGGACACGCCGGACTTCGACAGCGTGTACCGCGACAACCGCGAGCGGGCCGAGGCGCTGCTCGTCACGGTGGACGTGCTGGTGTTCGTGGTGAGCCGGCAGACGTACCAGAACGCGGCGCTGGTGGACTTCCTGCGCGCGGCGGTGGGCCACGGCAAGCCGTACCTGCTCGTCTACAACGAGGCCACGCGCGAGGACGTGGCGCGCGGCCACCTGGACAAGCTGGCCCAGGACGTGGGCCACCCGCCGCTCGCGCGCTACCTGGCGCCGCACCAGCCGGACGTGGAGGCGGGACTGAAGCCGCTGGCCACGGAGCCACTGGATGGACGCCCCCCGCTCGCCGCGCTGCTGGGACAGGCGGAGCATGCGCGCGAATTGAAGGCGCGGGCGCTGGAGGCGTCGCTGTCGGATGCGCGCTCGGAGCTGGACGCGGTGGCCCGGGCGGCGACGCGCGCGGCCCGCGAGCCGGAGCGGCTGAGACAGCGGCTGCGGCACGACCTGCGAGGCATTGGCGCGCAGGCGGCGCTCAAGGCCGTGCCCGCGGACGTGCTGGTGGATGCGTTCCGCGACGAGCTGGATGCGCGCAGCAACTTCCACCGGTTCGTGCGCCTGCCGTTCCGGGGGCTGGCCACGGCGCTCACGTTCGTGAGCCGCAAGGTGCGCGAGTCCTTCACCGGGCCCAAGCCCCATGAAGCGCTGCCCTCGCAGGCGGTGGATGACTCGCTGAAGGACGGGCTGCGCCGGCTGGTGGATGCCTTCGCGCCGGAGGTGGCCGCGTGGCGCGGGGACGCGGAGACGCGCGAGAAGCTGGCGCAGGCCTTCGGGCCCGCGATGCTGGGCCGGCTGGACGCGCCGCTGGAGCTGGACGCGCTGCACGCGCACGCGGCGGACCGGGCGACGCTGTATGACTTCTGCCGCCAGCTGGTGGGCACCGAGCTCCAGGGCGGAATGCGCGAGGAGCTGCTCCAGGCGCTCACCACGCTGGTGTACTCGGTGCCGTCCGGTGCGGCGGCGGTGGTGACGGTGGCCACGGGGGGCCTGGGCCACGACGCGGTGGTGTGGGCGGGGACGCTCCTGTCCACGCCGCTGCTGGAGCGCTTCGTGGACCTGCTGGGCGCCCAGGTGCGCGCGACGGTGACGCGCAAGTGGGCGGACTCACACGGGGCCACGCTGGCGCAGGCCATGGAGGCGCGCTTCTTCGCGGGCCTGCTGTCCCACCTGGATGCCCAGGCGGAGGGATGGCTGCGCACCGCGACCACCCTGGAGACCGCGCGGCGGGCGGCGGAGTAGGCGGCCGGTTCCTGACAGCCTCCCGCCTCCAGGACGGAGGCAAGACTTCGTGCCTCGTCGCCACCGATGCGTCATGCTCGGTCCGCCATGACCGGTCCGGGCCCGGAGGCGAATTCGCCTCTCATCCTGTCATTCCGCCACCTGCTGACCGAGTCCGTCAGTGCGTTCCTCGACGAGGCGGACATGACGTGTCCGCAGACGGCGGACGCGCTGAGCGAGCTGCTGGTGACGCTGTCGCGCTACCGCGAGGAGGGCGCGCTGCTGTTCCCCACCGCGTTCCTGGGTGACGACCTGGGCGCGATGATGGAGCTGCTGGGCGGGCACGACCCGATTCCGCTCGGTTCGGGGCCGCGCAACCGCGCCACCATCCAGCGGGCGCTCAAGCAGTGCGCGCCGCTGGGACAGGGACGCTGGTGGGCGCTGTACCTGGTGCGCGACTCCGTGGGCCTCACCTACGGCATCTTCCGGACGGATCCGTTCCCGCTGGCGGAGACGCCGCTGGAGCGCCTGCGGCACGCGCCGGACCGGGGCGTGCGCGTGGTGGGGGTGTTGCAGCTCGCGGACAACATCATCGAGCTGCGCGGCGGCGGCGGGCTGTGCCGGCACGTGTACCTGTCCGGCGCGCGCATCGACCTGGAGCCGCCCTCGGTGGTGCTGGACGCGCTGGCGAGCGCGGTGACCGAACAGGTCCTGCCCTCCAGCCGCGAGCACGCGCGAGGTTTCTTCCGGCGGGTGCTGTTCGAGGTGATGCAGTCCTCGCACGGCACGCTGGTGGCGGTGCTGCCCCGGGAGCGCGCGGGTTCGGCGCTGTTCGTGGACGGCATCCTGTTGCCCCGGCCCATGGACGTGGTGGCGATGCTGGACCGGCACCATGCGACCCAGGACGGCAGCGCGGCATCGGCGGTGCGGGCGACCGCGCAGCTCCTGCGCGGCATGATGGCCACCGACGGCATCACCGTGCTGCGCGCGGATGGCTGCATCCTCGGGTACAACGTCTTCGTGCGTCACCCGGAGACGCTGACCCGCCAGCCGGGCTTCTTCGGCGGGGCGCGGCGGCGGACGTACGAGGTGCTGTGCGCGGCCCTGGGCAGCGAGCTCGCCGCGGCGTTCATCCGTTCGCAGGACGGGGACGTCGCGTGCCGCCGCGTGTGACGGTTACAGGTTTTACGTGCTGTCCTGATTGACTGTCCCTCCGAGGGACGGAAGGTTGAGAACATCAACCTAATCTGTAAGGCTGCGCGCGTTTTGCGCACAGCTCCCCTCCCCGTCCACGCGATTGCCGCGCTGTCCCTGCTCGCCGTGTGCCTCGCGAGCGCGCCCGCCGTGGCGCAGAAGCTGCCGGCTGTGGTGGTGACGGGGGCTCCTGCGGCGCCATCGCCCACGGATACCGGTACAGGGCTCTGCATGGCGTCCAACGTGTGGACGCGCCCAGCGGCAGAGTACCCGCAGAGTCAGTCGAACTACACCGAGAACCTGAACATCTACATGGAGGAGAACAGCGCGACGCGCATGACTTCCGTGCTGCGCTCCGCGTTCGACCTGTCAAACAACCTGAACGACGGTCGCGTGCTGAGCTACGGCGACTTCGTCAACGTGGTCTCGGGCTGCAGCCAGGGCGGCTGCCCCTTCCACTACAACGATTCGACCACGCGTTTCGTCTCCCGCTTTCGTGGTTATCTGAACGTCACCGAGGCCATGGTCGGGCGTGTCCTGCACTTCGGCTTCTACGCCGACGACGCCATCAGCCTCGTGCTGTTCGACAAGGCCAAAAGGCGCTACCCCATCGTTATCCGGCCACCGGAACTTGGTGCAGCCACGCGACGGACCACCAACTCCGTCACCTTTACCCAATCCGGGCTCTATCCCATGGAGTTGCTCTACGTGCAGATCGTGGAGCATGCGGCCCTGGAGTTTGTAGTGCTCGACGGCGCGTTCACGGACTACGACCGCCCGGCGAATCAGGTTCCAGTCGTCCCGCTCAACACCGCCGGATTCTCGCTGATACAGCCTGCGCAGCTGTTCCAGACCGAAACCGGCCGACCGTCGTTCCCGGCCAACCTGGATCAGTGCGTTCAATGCAATCGGCTGAACGCGGACGAGCAAGGCAATGGCAGTTGCGGTCCGTCCTACTACTGCAACTCCGCTGCGCTCTGCGCGCCCTGTGACACGAACCTTCTGTGTGGTGACACCTGTTCGCCGTGCGGACCGACTGCGCCCATTTGCGCTCAGGTCAGCGGCCAGTTCGCATGTGTCCAGTGCACCCAGAACAGCGACTGCGCCACCGGCCGCTGTGACACCACGACCAACGTCTGCACCGGCTGTGTCCGCGACACCGACTGCGGCTCCGGCCAGGTCTGCGACGAACCGAACTTCACCTGCGTCCAGTGCACCGCCGACGCGGAGTGCCCCGGCAGCCAGGTCTGTGACCTCACCGCGAACACCTGCGTCGAGTGCAACGAAGACACCCAATGCGACCGTGGCGAGTCGTGCTCCAACCACGTCTGCACGCCCTGCAACACCAACGACTCCTGCGCCGGCAACTCCTGCAACTGCTGCCCCAATGGCACCCAGTGCGCCGCGCCCACCCCTGGCGCCCCGCCGTCCTGCGTCGAGTGCACCACCGACAGCCAGTGCGCCAACGGCCAGACCTGCGACACGCTGAACGGCACCTGCGTCGACTCCGTCCCGGAGTGCAACACCTCCGACCGCTGCGGCCCCGGCTGCTCCAAGTGCCCCGGTGAGCGCCCCTACTGTCTGGACGGCGAGGTCTGCGTCCAGTGCCGCAACGACCTGGAGTGCGGCGACGGCCAGACCTGCGTCAGCGGTGAGTGCAGCTCCTGCACCACCGACAAGCGCTGCGGCCCCCGCTGCGACTCGTGCGGCGAGGACACCCCGTTCTGCCTCTCCGACGGCACCGTGCAGAACAGCGTGTGCGTCGGCTGCGTCAACGACTCCGACTGCGGCAGCGGCACCTGTGACCCCACCACGCGCACCTGCTCCAACACCGGCGCCTGCGCGGTAACGTGCGCGGCAGGGCTCGTGTGCGACGGCTCCGCGTGCGTCGAGTGCTTCGCCGACGCGCACTGCCCCTGCGGCGGCACCTGCGACGTCACCACCAACACCTGCCTCGAGAGCTGCACCGACAGCGGCGACTGCCTGGGCGTCGAGTTCTGCTCCGCCGAGACCCAGCAGTGCGAACGCGGCCGCCGCAAGCCGGGCACCGAGCCTCAAGGCGGCGCCTTCTGCTGTGGCACCACCGCCGAGGACACTCCCACCGGCAGCACCGCCATGCTGGTCACCCTCGCCCTGGGCTTCCTCTTCCTGCGCTCCGCCCGCCGCGTCCGATGAAGCCCTCCCGCACGCCGCTCCTCCCGCTGCTGCTGGCCCTCGCGCTGTCCACCGCCGCCCACGCCGCGCCGGATCCGCGCTTCAACATCCAGGTCTTCCGCCCGTCCGGCGCGCCGCAGGACCTGGTGATGGTCACCCAGTCCCGGCCCCTGTCCCACCTGTCCGTCTCCGCCGGGCCCTACTTCAGCTACTCGCTCAACCCGCTCTCCCTCGTCCCCAAGGACGGAGACCTGGGCTCCATCAGCCTCGTGGGCAACCGGCTCCAGCTGGACGTCATGGCCATGGTGGGCCTCTTCGACTGGGCCGAAGTGGGCGTGGACCTGCCGCTCGTGATGCTGCAGGGCGGCCAGAACCTGGAGGTCATCGGCACCGAAGGACCCGTGGAGAGCTTCGCCCTGGGCGACCTGCGCCTCATGGCCAAGGTGGCCGTCCCCGGCTTCCGCCGCTCCGCGGAAGGCCATGGCTGGGGCGCCGCGCTCACGCTCAACGTCTCCTTCCCCACCGGCGTCCAGGAGGCCTTCGCGGGCGACGGCGAGCTCACCTGGGCGCCGGGCCTGGTGCTCGACTACCGCTTCGAGTCCGGCATCCTCCTCGCCTTCAACGGCGGCTTCTGGAAGCGGCCGGACATCATCTTCAGCGGCACGCAGCTGGGGGACATGGCGCCGTTCGGCCTGGGCACGGAGGTGCCCCTGCTGCGCGGCAGCGGCATCACCGCGCTGGGCATGGTGAACGGCGCGTTCGGCCTCAAGAAGGCGCCCGGCCAGGAGCGGCAGATTCCCGCGGAGCTGCTCATCGGCCTGCGCTGGTACAGCTCGCTGGGCGTCACGTTCACCTTCGGCGGCGGCCTGGGCTGCGGGTGCTCGCTGGCGTCGCCGAACCTGAGCTTCTTCACGTCCATCATCTGGGTGCCCGCCAAGACGCGTGAGTGGGAGGCCATCGAGCGCTTCAAGGAGCCGCCCGAGCCGCCCCCGCCGCCCGTGGACCCCGACAACGACGGCGTCATCGGCGAGCGCGACCGCTGCCCCAACCTCGAGGGCCCGGTGGAGAACGCCGGCTGCCCGGACACCGACGCGGACTCCGACGGCGTGGTGGACCGCATCGACAAGTGCCCGGACGTCCCGCAGGGCAAGCGCGGCCGCGACGGCTGTCCGCTCGCGCGCAAGTCGGGCAACAAGATCGTCATCCTGGAGCAGGTGAACTTCGTCACCGACCAGGACGTCATCCTCTCCGAGTCCCTGCCCGTGCTGGAGGAGGTCGCGCGGGTGATGGAGGAGAACCCGGAGATGGACCGCATCCTCGTCGAGGGTCACACCGACTCGCGTGCCGGCGACCAGTACAACCTGGAGCTGTCCCAGCGCCGCGCCAGAAGCGTGAAGAACTACCTCATCGAGAGCGGCGTCGCCGCGGAGCGCGTGTGCTCGCAGGGCTTCGGGCGCAGCATGCCCAAGTACGACAACGACACGGAGGAAGGCAGGGCCCTCAACCGCCGCGTCGAGTTCACCATCCAGCCGCCGAGCGACGGTCCCCGCCCGCCCTGCCCGGATGACGTGGAGGCCGCGTCCAAGAAGAAGGGCGGCAAGAAGCCCGCGCCCGCGAAGCCCGCCGCGCCTCCCGCGAAGAAGCCGTAGCGGAAGTCCCAGGGTCCGCCGCTCCACCGCGGCGGGCCCGGACTTCGAAACACCGGCCTACTCGACGATGAAGTCCGCGGCGGTGCGGCGGCGGCCGGCCACCACCGACACCACCGCGCGGCCCTGGCCCACGGCCGTCACGCGGCCCTCGGGCGACACCGTCACCACGGCGGTGTTGGAGCTGAACCACTCCAGCGGCACCTTCTCCAGCGCCACGCCGTTGCGGTTGTACGCGCGCGCCTGGACCATCACCGACTGGCCCTTCTTCTTGAAGGTGTACGAGGTGAGGTTCAGCCCCAGGCGGACGAAGTCCGGCGGCACCACCTGCACGGCGATGGCACGGCTCAGGTGCCCCAGCGTCGCGGTGACGGTGGCCACGCCGGCGGTCGCGGCGATGAGCTCGCCGTTCTCCACGCGCGCCACCGCCTCGTTGCTGGAGCGGAAGGTGGGCTCCGCGTCGGGGATGACGTGGCCCGCTTCATTGCGCGCCACCACGCGCAGCTTGATGGTGCGCCCCACCTCCACGAAGTCCGCGCCCGGCGCGCGCACGTCCAGCGACGCGAGGATGGTGAGGTCCAGCGGCAGCGCCGCCTTCGCGCGTCCGCCCTGCACGCCGATGATGGTCTTGCCGGACTTGCGCGCCACCACCGTGCCGTCCTCCTGCACGGAGGCGACGTCCGTCGCGGAGCTGGTCCAGCGCAGGCGCGTGTCCATCATCTTGCGCCCGTCCGCGTCCAGCACCGTGTAGCTGAGCGGCACGTGCTGTCCCTGCGTGCGCAGGTAGCGCTGCTCGGGCGGCTCCAGCGTGATGGTCGTGGGCGACGGTCCACAGGCACCGAGGACGCCCAGCGCGAGGAAACCCAACAGGGAAAGGGACGGTGGACGTGACGTCTTCACGAAGGCAGGCACGGGGCTTTCAGGGAGCGGGGAAGTCTACCGGCTGAGCACTCGACGGGCGGGAAAACCGCGCACGCCCGCGCCGAAGTCCGTGCGCCTGCACGCCTGCTGACGACTTCCGGCCATTTTCAGCGGCGCGGGGTCCGGGCCTCCATCGTCCCCAGCACCTGCGCGGCCAGGGCCTCCCCCTCCCGCCAGCCCGCCACCCGGGCGCGCTCCCTCGCCTGCTCCAGCCGCTCGCGGGCCTCCGGCACCCGTCCGCCCGCCACCAGCAGGCGCCCGGCGTTGAAGTGGATGCGCGCCACCTCCTGCGCGTCACCGCCCTGCTCGGCCAGGGTCAGCGCGCGCTCCAGGTCCGCCAGCGCCTGGGCCGGCTCGCCCGCGAGGACCCGCAGGCCCGCGAGCTGCGACAGCGCCCGCGCCTGGCCCACCGCGCTGCCCACGGACCGCGCCTGCTCCGCCGCGCGCGTGAAGGCCACCCGCGCCCGGTCCAGTTGCCCCAGCCGCTGCTGCAGCCGCCCCAGCAGGACGTAGTGCTCCCAGAAGAAGTCCGCCGCGTGCGCGGTCCGGTTGCCCATGCGCTGGAAGGCCCTCGCCAGCAGCTCCACCGCCGCCGTCGTCTCGCCCTTGGCCTCGCGAACCCGCGCGAGCTCGCCCAGCACCCGGGCCTCGACCTCCGGATCCGCGCCCGCCGGCCCCTGCACCATGGAGAGGCGCACCTCCGCGTCCTCCACGCGCCCCAGCTTCAGCTCCGCGACGGCCAGCCGCCGCGCGGCCTCCGCCCACCTGCCCGGCGTCTGCATCACCGGCACGCGGTCCAGCCACGGCGTCACCAGCGCGTCCACGGCCGCGGGGTCCGTCTGCGTGAGGCACCCCGCCGCGCGCGCGAGCACGTCCAACTGCCAGCGCACCACCGTCGCCGTCGCGCCGGGCGTGCGGCCCAGGGCCCAGCGGTAGAAGTCCACCGCCGCGCGCCACTCGCCGCGCGCCGCGAACCAGTCTCCCGCGCGCTCGCACGCGGCAGGAGCGCCGGGGGCCTCCGCGCCCAGCAGGTGATCCGCCACCCGCACCTCACGGGCAGGCTCCTGCGTGAACGCCTCCTGCTCCAGCGTCTCCGCCAGCTCCTGGTGCGCGCTCCGCAGCTGCGAGGGCGACAGGCGCTCGCGCAGCACCTGCCGGGCCTCCTCGCGCGTGAAGCGGAAGATGCCGGGCTGCTGGGGCACGGGCACCACCCACTCCGTGTCGTCCAGCACCTCCGCGCCGTCCGAGGCGCTCAGCGACGCGCGCACCAGCTCCGCGGAGAAGAGCGAGCCCTCCACCGCGGCCCGCTGGAGGAAGCGCAGCGACGCGGCGGGCAGCAGCTCCAACCGCGCGCCCAGCGCCTGGCCCAGGCCCTGGGGCAGCAGCGCGGCCGTCAGCGGGCCATTGGCCTGGAAGCCGTTCTCCGTGCGCTGCAACACACCCACCGCGACGAGCAGCCGCACCAGCGCCAGCGCATGCGCGGGATTGCCGCGCACGCGGTCCGCCACCGCCCGCTCCAGCGACGGCGACAGGGCCATGCCCAGGCTCGCGGTGAGCAGCGCGTTCAGCTCCGACGGCGACAGTCCCTCCAGCACCGTCACCGGCAGGGACGCGAGGGCCGTGGGCACCGCGTCCACGTCGCCCGTGGCCACCAGCGCCACGCCTGTGTCCTTCGCCGCGAGCACGCCCGCGAGCAGCTCGAGCGAAGGGGCGTCCACGCGGTGCACGTCGTCCACCAGCAGCAGCAGGCCGGAGGGCTTCGCCACGCGCTGGAGCGCGTCCACCAGCGCCCCGTCTCCCGCCGGCAGGTGTCCGCCCACCGGAGCGCCCCGCGCGAGCCTCCGCCAGAGCGCAGCGGCCTCTGGTTCGGAGAAGCCCAGGCCCGACAGCGGCGGCAGCGATGCCTCCGCGCCCGCGGCGGCCCGCGACAGCGCGGTGAACACCGTACGCCACAGCCCCAGTGCTCCAGCGGAGCGGGGGTCTCCGCCCCATGCGTAGACCACGCGCGGAGACGTGCCCGTGGCCAGCTCCGCCACCGCCTCCAGGAAACGGCTGCGCCCCACGCCCGTGGGCCCCACGAAGAGCCGCGCGCCGCCCTCGCCCTTGCGTGCGGAGTCCACCACCGCCCGGGCCTGGGCCAGCGCCTCGTCGCGCCCCACCAGGGTGTCCACGCGGGCCGTGGAGGCACCGGACTCCACGCGCCACGCCGTGCCGCCGGGCAGCTCGCGCGCCACGCCGATGCGCACCCCACCCGCCTCCACCAGCAGCGCCTTCACGGAGGCGCCCACGAGCAGTTCGCCCGGGGCCGCCGCGTCCGCCAGCGCCTGCGTCCGCTCCAGCCCCAGGCCAGACAGGCGGGATGCCCCGCCTTCCGTGTTCACGCGCACGCCGCTGGGGTCCAGGCCTGATGGCCGGGATGCCCCTGCCTCCGCGCCCGCGCGCATTCCGCCGGACTCCATGCTGGACAGCCGGGATGCCCCGCCCTCCGCACCCGCGCGCAGGCCGTCGGACTCCAGGCCGAATGGCCTTGGCGATCCAGCCTCCGCGCTCACGCGCACCACGCCGGACTCCAGGCCGCGCCGTAGTCCCGGCACGGCGCTCCCCAGGTCCTCCGCGCACTTCAGGGCCCGTGTCGCATCGTCGGGGCGTGCCTGTGGCAGGCCGAAAGACAGACACCAGTGCGTGTCCGACAGCGACAGCGCCTCCACATGGTGGCGCACCGCGGCCTGCGCCACCGCCTCTCGCAGCCGGGCCGCGTGGGCCGGCTCGCCCACGACCACCAGCAGCGTGAGCCGGCGCATCTGCGCCTGCGCGTCCATCGCGCGGATCTTCACCGTGGGGCCCGGGGCCTCGTCTCCCAGGGCCGGAGGTGCGTCGTCGTCCTCGGAGTCCAGCGGCGCTTCGGCCAGGGCGGAGGCCAGCGGCGCGGGCACCTCCATCGTTGGATCCGTGGGCGGCTCGTGCACGGCGCCGTCGTCGCGTTGGGCGGCGGGCGCCTTGGCCGTCGGCGCGTCGGGGATGTCCTCGTCGCCCAGGTGCACGGGCGGCTCGCGCAGCACGGGCATCATCGGCAGCTTCGGCGCGCGGCCCCCGGACGCGGGCGTGAGCGAGTTGCCACACGCGGGGCAGAAGCGGTTGGTCGCGCTGGTCGACTGGCCACAGCGCGGGCACGACACGCTGGAGGGCTCGCGGGCCTGCGGCAGCCCGGGCTCTCCGCTGGCCGCGTCGCGCAGCCTCGCGAGCACCGTCTCACCGACCAGCCGCGTGACCACCGCGGAGACGCTCTCCCCCGGCGCCTCTGGCACCTCATCCAGATAGGACTGGAGCGCGCGCGCCACGTCCGCGCACCGGGCGAAGCGCTGACCGGGCGCGCGGTGGAGCATGCGCAGGATGATCTGCTCCAACAGCGGCGACAGCCCCTCCACGAACTGCGAGGGCCGGGGCACCGCCGCCAGCGCGATGCGCCGCATGGCCTCCGCCGGGTTGTCCGTGTCGATGAACGGCCGGCGCGTGCACAGCTCCCACAGCACCACGCCCAGCGCGAACTGGTCGCTGGTGCCGGAGACGGGCTCGTTGCGCACCTGCTCCGGCGACATGTAGCGCAGCTTGCCCTTGAGCACGCCCGTGCGCGTGCGGCTGGCGCGGATGGTCGCCTTGGCCACGCCGAAGTCCACCACCTTCGTCAGGCCGTCCAGGCGCACCATGATGTTCTGCGGGCTGATGTCCCGGTGCACCAGCTCCAGCGGCGCGCCCTGGCTGTCGCGCGCGTGGTGCGCGTGGTCCAGCCCCAGCGCCGCGTCGCGGATCATCTGCGCGCAGACGCGGTGGGGCAGCGGCGTGCCGGCCCTCGCCGCCGCCTTCGCCAGGCGGCCCAGGTTCTCGCCCTCGATGTACTCCATGGCGATGTAGAACGTGCCCTGCCACGCGCCGACCTCGTACAGCGACACGACGTTCGGGTGGTTCAGGTGCGCCGCGACGCGGGCCTCGTCGAGGAACATCTCCACCGAGCCCTCGTGCTCCAGCAGGTCCGGCAGCAGGCTCTTGAGGATGACGGGGCGCTCGAAGCCGCTCACGCCCACCTGGCGCGCCAGGAAGATCTCCCCCATGCCCCCCACGGCCACGCGGCGCAGCACCGCGTACCTGCCGAAGATGAGGGAAGACGGGGAAGCACCGGACACCATCGCCCTTGCACCGTACCCAGCGATCCCCATCCCCCGCCAGTCCCCGGCGCGCCGCTTTCCCAATGGGAGTCATTCGCCGCTGTCGCTGGCGTGTGGGGTCCTGGCGCACCGGGCGTGACGGCCGGGGTCGGGGCGCGGGTCAGACGTACCAGGTCAGCCGCCCCGCCTGCTCGGAGGACCCGGGCGCGAGGGTCAGCGGCGACACATACAGCCCGCGCCGCTCGCGCTTCCACCAGGCCCCGGTGTGCCGGCGCTCCTCCGGGGACGTCATCCGGTAGTCGTGGAGCACCGCCCGTACCATCCGGGGCGGACGGTCCGGGAAGGGGTTGGACGCGAACAGTCCCAGCACCTCCGGCGAGCCCTCCAGCAGCCGCTCCAGCAGGGCCAGGAACCACGAGGGCGGCGACCCCAGCGCGGCGAACCACATCTGCCAGTCCAGCCGGGGCTGATGCGGGGCCACCTGGCGCGGCGGCCGGTCCAGCGCGGACGTTTTGTAACGGAACGGGTACTCCACCCAGTGCACGCCGTCGTCCGAGCCCTCCACGGTGATCTCCGGCCGGTCCACCGTCATCACCGCGAACAGCCCGTAGGCGTTCACCGAGTGCAGCGGCAGCATCCGGTCCTCCAGCCAGTCCACCGCTCGCACCAGCCGCTCCGGACCGCGAGGCCACCACCCCATGCGGCGCAGCAGCTCCACCGTGCCCATCGTGAGCACCGGGACCGCCGTGGCCGCGGACAGCGCCGTGTCCAGCACCGACGGCCGCCGCGCCGGCTCCGCGTCACGCCACAGCCCCGCTGGCAGCACGCGCCGCATCGCCCCGTCGTCCAGCAGCCACAGCCCCAGCGCCAGCGACTGCACGTTGAAGAAGCCGTAGTTGCCCGTGGCCATGATGGCGGCCTGCAACGCGGAGAAGATCCCGAACGCCGCCTGCCGCACGCGCCTGGGACCGAAGGCGAGGAAGGGCACCGCCGTCTCCGCCGCCAGCACCGCCGCCGTGCCCGCGTGGCGCACGGAGCGCGGCAACTGGTGCGCGGCCCAGCCTCCGCGCGTGGGCAGCGGCGCGGTCTCGAAGTACACGTCGCACGCGCTCAGCTCGCGCCACGTCCGGTCCCCCGAGTGGAACTTGCTCACGCCCGACCCGAAGTAGAGGCGGAACACGAGCATCCGGAAGAGGAACACCTCCAGCGCGGACACGTCCCGCTTCCCCAGCCCGGGCCGCACGCCGCCTGGCGCGGTGAGCGCGCCCAACAGCCCCATCTCCAGCAGCAGCACGTCCCACTGGAACGACAGGAACTCGCGCCCCAGCGACACATAGGACAGGTACAGGCCCCACAGCGCGCCCGTGCTCAGGCGCGGGGCCACGTTGAAGAGCAGCGCCAGCGACAGCGCCTGCCCCACGCGGCAGCCGCGCACCAGCGCCGCGTCGGAGGCGTCCTGCCAGAACACGGAGGGACGGCGCCACCGGCCCTGCGCGGCCCAGCGCTCGGACTGCGCCAGGTCGCGGATGGGACGGATGCCCTTCTCTCCGTAGAGCCCCAGCACCTGCTTCCCCAGCGACGTGAACGCGATGAGGAACGTGCCGCCCAAAAGCCGCATGAAGGCCCAGCGCACCAGCCGGTGCTCCGCGGGCTCCGTCACGCGGCTGAACAACCACGTGTCCCAACGCGACGCACGCCGGCGGTTGTGCGCGATGACCGAGTACACCGCGCCCGCCACCTGCCGCACGCCGGGCAGCAGCCCCAGGCGCGCGGCCGCGCGCGTGCTCCAGCGGGGCGACCAGGCGAGCATGCGGAAGACGGCCTCCGCGCCCGACGAGCGGCGCCCCGATGGCTCCACGAGCTGCATCGCCCGCAGCATGTCCTTCTTCGGAACGCCCAGCAGCGCACGCAGCCAGCCCGTCCCAGGGGCGAAGCGCACGCGGCCTCCGGTGTCCTGGCGCCAGCGCGCCACCCAGCGCTTGCAGAAGCCGCAGTCCCCATCGAACAGCACGAGCGGTCTCGGCCCGCCGGTCATCGCGCGCATCAGGTCTCTCCTTCGTCCCGACGACAAAGGTGCGCGCGGTGGGCGGGATGCGAAGGGGACAAAGGGGGCCGCTGGTGGGGCAGGCGGGCAGCGGAGCGTGCCCCCTTGGATTCCGGTACAGGTGCCTAGCTTTGTCCGCATGAGCGAGCCCAAGGCGCAGGCGAAGAAGACGGTGGAGATCGTCCCCGGCGTGCACCACTGGACCGTCTCCGACGACCGGGTCGGCGGCGGCCGGAGCGACGCCTACGCGGTGGTGGACGAGGACGGCACCGTCACCCTCATCGACCCGCTGCCCATCGATGAGAAGGTCCTGCGCAAGCTGGGCGACATCGACGCCATCGTGCTCACCGCGGGCAACCACCAGCGCTCCGCGTGGCGCCTGCGCAAGGCGTTCGGCGTGCCCGTCTGGGCACCCGAGGGCGCGCAGGGCCTGGAGGAGAAGCCGGACTTCGAATACGTGAACGGCACCACGCTGCCGGGCGGCCTCAACACCTTCCAGACGCCAGGGCCCACGGAGGCCATGTACACGCTCTGGCTCCAGAAGAGCCCGCACGCGGTCGTGTTCATCTCCGACCTGCTGACCCATGAAGGCCGGGGCGCGCCGTCGTTCGTCCCCGGCGAGTACCAGGACGAACCGCTGCGCACGCGCACCAGCATCCAGCGCATCCTGGACCACCTGCCCATCCAGACCGTCTGCTTCGCGCACGGCGCGCCCATCCTCACGGACGGCGCCAGCGCCCTGCGCAAGGCGCTGGAACAGGACGACGAGTTCCCGCACGCGTCCGCGCCCTGAGCGGCTGCTTCAGCCCGGGGGCAGCTCGCGCACCAGCACGTGGCCGTCGTCCTGTCCCGGTGGCACCAGCTCCAGCCGGGCCCCCGCCTCCGCGCGGTCCAGCAGCGCGCCCAGCGACAGCAGGTCGGTGACGGGGATGCGCGTGGCGGAGGAAGGCGCTCCCTCTTCCCGGCACATCGCCCGGGCCACGCGGGCCTCGTCGGAGAGGTCCGTCTCGTAGACGAAGGTGCGCTCGTCGTAGTCGTGTCCGCCGGGGACACGCCCCACCAGCCGCATGGGCCCCAGCCGCGAGTGCACGCGCACGGCGGGGTTGTCCCACTGGGTGACGCCGCGCAGCCGCTTCGCGCGCACCATGCCCAGCGTGAGCAGCTTCACCCACGCGGACGCGCCCCGCCCCGGCAGGAAGCTGAACAGCGACACGCCCACGAACAGCCCCGGCGTCAGCGACGGCGCCACGTAGCAGGCCGCGCCGATGGCCAGCTCCTCGTCCGCCAGCAACAGCCGCTCACGCGCATGCGCCTTCAACAGCCGCGCGGGACAGCGCAAGAGCCCGATGGCGCCGGGCAGCAGGTACAGGTCCGACAGCACCCAACGCGGCACGCCGATGCCGCCGAACGCGAGCTGGTTGAGCGTGAGGTACTGCCGCGCCAGCTCCGCGTTGTGCTCCGCCAGGAGGTGCGTCACCGGGACGCCGTGCGGCGCCAGGTCCAGCGACGGGACGTGCACGCCGGAGCCCAGCGCCTGCAAGGACAGCTCCGGGGTGGCGGCGAAGAAGGCCTGGGCCAGCGGCGCGAGCTCACCCGCCATCGGCTTCGAGGTCCTTCGCCACGACGTCCAGCCGGTACTCCGGCGGAAGCGAGACGCGCGAGGCATCCACCGACGCACGCGACACGAGGCAGCGCGACGAACCGCCGCCCTTCTCCGTCAGCTCCGGCATGGGCATGGACACCACGCGCATGCCCAGCCGCTCGAACGTCTCCACGATGTGCGGGGGCATCACCGTGGGCGCGAGCAGGTCCCTGCCCAGCGGCAGCCCGTTCGTCGCATAGCGGCGGATGTCCGCCTCCGTCACCCGCACCAGCCGGTTCGCGCCGAAGCGCTGCTCCAGCAGCGCCACCGACTCCGGCGCCATCACGTCCGGACACACCACCAGCCGGTCCACCGCCGGCAGCGGCAGCACCGCCATGTTCCCGTGGAACGCGGGCTCGCGCACCTGCACGCGCAGCACCTCGCCGGGGAAGGACTGCTGCGCCGCCTCCAGCCCGTCCAGCGTCGTGCGCCCGCCCCAGAACAGCAGCGTCACGCCGTCGAAGGTCGCCACGTCGCCGTGCGCCTCCCAGATGCCCACGCCGGGGTCCACCACCTCCAGGCCCAGGCGCTTCGCCAGCGGCGTCCAGTGGTCGCGCTCCGCGAACCGGTGCGCGCTCATCATCCGGGGCAGGAGGAACAGCGGGGCCTGGCCCTCGCGCGCCACCACCTGGCCGCACTCGGCCGCGTAGGGCATGCCCGTCAGCGCGTCCGACGGCGAGGGCAGCGCCACCACCGTGCCGCCCCGGGCTTCGATGTGCCGGGCCAGCGTCAGCCACTCACGCCGCGCGCCGCGCGCGTCCGCCGGAGCGGCCTCCCGGCTGCGGAAGTTCGAGCGGCCTCGCAGCGCCCAGCCCCGGCCCGGGGGCGACATCAGGAAGAGGTCCATCATCCCTCGCTTCTAGCCACCGTTCCGGAGCCTCACAACGCATCCGTCTTCAGCCCTGAGAAAACAGTCTGGCAAATTGCAACGCCTGCCCGGCCCCTCTCAATTCCCCTCGAAAGGGGGTTGCCTCACCGCCCCGCGCGCGTGGCATTCTCAGCCCCTTTTTGAGCACAAACGGGGTTGGGGATTCATGCACTTCGAGCTGGCCTTCGTGCTGCTCTTCTCCATCGCGACGGCGGTGGCGATCGCGGCGCGCTACTTCAAGTTTCCGTACACGGTGGCGTTGGTGTTGGCGGGCCTGGGCCTGGGCATCGTGCAGGCCTTCGAGCCGCCGCACCTGACGAAGGAGCTGCTGTTCGCGGTCATCCTGCCGGGCCTGCTGTTCGAGGCGGCGTTCCACGTGGACTTCCGCAAGTTCATGAAGAACAAGCTGGCCATCACCTCCATGGCCATTCCAGGCGTGGTGGCGTCCATGGCGCTGACGGCGCTGTTCCTGTCGCCGGCCATGCGCGGGATGAACCTGCTGGAGGGCTTCGGCCTCATCCACGCGATGGTGTTCGCGTCGCTCATCGTGTCCACGGACCCCATCGCGGTGGTGGGCCTGTTCAAGGCGCTGGGCGCGCCCAAGCGGCTGGCCATCCTGGTGGAGGGTGAGAGCCTGCTCAACGACGGCACCTCCGTGGTGCTCTTCACGCTGGTGGTGAGCGTGGCGGCGGGCCAGGAGTTCACCGTGGGCGGCGCCGTGATGGACTTCATCAAGGTCGCCGGCATGGGCGCCGTCATCGGCGCGGCGGTGGGCTTCGCGGTGGGCAAGGTCATCCTGCGCGTGGAGGACGCCATGGTGGAGATCACCTGCACCGTCATCGCCGCGTACGGGTCCTTCGTGGTGGCGGAGCACTTCCACTACTCGGGCGTCATCGCCACGGTGGTGGCCGGCATGGTGTGCGGCAACTGGGCGGCCCAGGAGGGCATGGGCCCGTCGGTGCGCATCGCGGTGGAGAGCTTCTGGGAGTACCTGGCGTTCGCGCTCAACTCGGTGGTGTTCCTGCTCATCGGCCTGGAGGTGCAGCTGTCGTCGCTGCTGGCGTCGTGGCTGCCCATCCTGCTGGCGTACGCGGCGGTGGTGCTGGGCCGCGCGGTGGTCGTCTACGGCGTGTCCGGCCTCCTGCGCTTCACGTCGGAGAAGCTGCCGTGGAAGTGGAGCGCGGTGCTCACCTGGAGCGGCCTGCGCGGCGCGGTGTCCATGGTGCTGGTGCTGGGCCTTCCGGACGACTTCGCCCACCGCGAGCTGCTGGTGAACATGACGTTCGGCGTGGTGGTGCTGTCCATCATCTTCCAGGGGCTCACCATGGCGCCGGTGCTCAAGGCGCTGGGCATCACCGGCCTCAAGGACGTCTACCAGGAGCAGTACGAGCTGGCCCGGGGCAAGCTGGGCGCCATCCACGCGGCGCTCGCGTCGCTGGAGGCCATGCGCCGCGGCCGCGAGATTCCGGTGGACGTGCTGGAGCCCCTGGAGCGCGACTACCAGCAGAAGGCGCAGGAGGTGGAGCAGCAGCTCACCACGCTCAAGCAGCAGTCCAACCGCTTCAACGACGAGGAGAAGCAGGAGGCCATCCGCCGCATCCTCGTCGTGGAGAAGGACGCCCTCTTCAGCGCCTACCAGCAGGGCACGCTCAACAAGGAGGTGTTCGAGCACCTCACCGCGGAGCTGGACGAGCGCATCGCCAAGGCGAAGGACGCGGAGTCCCACTTCCCGGAGGAGGACGCCAGCGCCCCTCCTCCGCAAGCCCTGGCCTCCTGAGCGGTCCCAGGGCCCCAGCGACCCATCCGGGCCCCTCGCCTCGTATGAAGAGGTGAGGGCCCGGGAGCGTCGCGCGGGCGCCCGCGGCCGGTACGTCAGGAGATGTGACACATGCGGTGGACCCGGGGTTCGTGGCTGGCACTCTGCCTCGTCGTGGCGGGCTGTGAGCCCATCGAGTTCAGCGCGGGGCAGCGCCCGGCCCTCTCGCGCATCGTCCCCGAGCCGCCGGGCGCCGCGTGCGCCCACGGTGGCCAGGCCGTGCAGACCGGGGTGGACCAGGACGGGGACGGCACGCTGGAGCCCCACGAGGTCACCGGCACCGACTACCTCTGCGACAAGGCCCCCGGTGACGTGCCCGTGCTGGTGCGGACCGAGGTGCTCCCCCCGGGCGACGCGTGCCCGGACGGCGGGCAGCTGACGCGGGCGGGAATCGACCTGGACGGCGACGGCGTGCTGGAGGACGCGGAGGTCACCCGTCAGGTCCACGCCTGCACCGTCCGCGCGCCCGTGCGCACGCGCCTGCGCCCCATCGGCTCGGTCTTCTCGTGCTCCAGCAACGGGAGCCTGCTGGAGGCGGGAGAGGACACGGACGGCGACGGCGCGCTTGACGACGCGGAGGTCCAGGCGGCCCACGTCTTCTGCATGGCGGACAGCAGCCAGGTCCGGCACGCCATCCAACCCGAGCCCGCCGGAGGCCTGTGCGGACGCGCCGGCACGCGGGTGGACGCCTACGTGGACCTGGACGGCGACGGCCAGCTCACCCCGGGAGGGCAGGAGCGCCGGGTGACGCTCACCGTCTGCCAGCCCGCGCGCGTCCATGACGGCGACTACCGGGTGAGCGGCCCGGAGGACCTCGCCGCCCTGCGGGGTGTCACCCGCGTGGACGGGGACCTCCAGGTCACCACCGACGCCCTGGGCACGGTGCACCTGCCGGAGCTGTCCGCCGTCATGGGCACGCTGCGCATCGTCAGCAACCTCCAGTTGACCGACGTCCAGCTCCCCGCCCTGCGCTTCGCCCGGAACATCGAGCTGAGCTACAACTCGGCGCTGGAGACCGCCTCCATCGGAGCCGCCACCGGGTTCCCCGTCCTGGTGGATGAGGAGGTGCGCATCCAGGATGATCCGCTGCTCGCCTCGCTCGACGGGCTGAGCATGCTGGCACCGCGCAAGGGGCTGTCGGTGGGGAACGTCCCGCGCGTGGAGACCCTGTCCTTCCCGCACGTCACCGCGCTCTCCCACAGCTTCTCCGTCATGGAGGCCACCGCGCTGAAGTCCCTGTCCCTCCCCGGCCTCCGGAGCGCCGGCTACGTCGCGCTGAGCACCAACGAGGCGCTGACCTCGCTCGAGGGCCTCTCGGAGCTGCAGGCCGCCAATGAGGTCTCACTCACCCGGCTCCCCGCGCTGGACTCGCTGACCGGACTGAAGCGCCTCCAGTCCGTCCAGGTCCTGATGGTGGAGCAGATGCCCGGGCTCAAGACCGTGACGTTCTCCCAGCCTCTGCGCGTGGACCACCTGGAGCTGCGGGACAACCCCGCGCTGGAGCAGGTGGGCCCCTTCCCGCCCGCGTTCCGGGTGACCACGTCACTGCGGCTCAGCGGCAATGCCCTGCTGCACGCGCTGACGCCGCTGCCCAACCTCGTCACGCTCGACGTGCTGGAGGTGTCCCGCAACCCCGTGCTCACCGACCTGGGCGCGCTGGGAGCGCTGGTGCGGGTGGGCCAGCTGGACGTCCTCCAGAACGGCCAGCTCCAGGACCTGTCCGCCTTGAGCGGGCTGCGCGAGCTCACGGGCCTGGCCGTCCAGGACAACCCGTCCCTCCAGGCGCTGGGCCTGGACGGACTCACGTCGGTGGCGGGAGGGTTCGTCGTGCGCGACAACCCCCTCCTGCCCTCGTGCCTGGCGAGGCAGCTGGCGGACCGCGCCCATGAGGGGCCCCAGGCGGAGCGCCTCATCAGCGGCAACGACGACGCGGCCACCTGCGCCGCGCCCTGAAGCTCCGGCGGCCCGTCAGCTCGCGCCGCCCTCCACGCGCGACTGGAGCACCGCGCCCAGCACGTCCGCGGTGTCCTCGCGCAGCCGGGACAGGTGCGTGTAGAGCACGTCCTCCACCTGGGCCACCGCCTCCTTCGGCGCGCCCGCCTCGCGCAGCCCCGCCAGCACCGCGTAGGCCGCCACCGCCAGCGGCCCCACGTAGCCGCGCGACTCCTCCCAGAACTCCTCGAAGCACGGCACCGCTTCCCCCGCCACCACGCGCGCCAGGCGCCCCAGGCACGCCTCCCAGTAGGCGCGGTGCGCGTCCCGGGCCGCGTCGTCCGCGAACGCCCCCTGGCGCAGTTCCAGCCGCGTGCCGCCTTCCCCCGCTCCAGTCGCATGGAAGGTCAGCTCCGCGCGCGTGCGCCCCGCCGGCACCGGCCCGCCCTCCCAGTCCATCTCCAGCGCCAGGAACCGGCCCTGCTCCACCTCCACGATGCAGCCCACCTGCGCGAACGCGCGGCCCGCCGCGTCCCGCAAGCCCACGCGGTAGGGCTGGCCCAGCGCGCCCGGGTCCGGCGCGTGCGTGCGGTGGCAGCCCGGCGGCGCGCCGAACCAGCGGCGGATGAGCGCGGGCTGCGCGAAGGCGGGGAACACCGCGTCCGGCGGCGCGGGCAGCTTCCACTCCAGCTTGAGCTCGCTCACGCCCGGGCCCCCGAGCGCGTGCGCACCTCGAAGCGCGGCACGTTCGCCAGCACTTCCTCCGGCGCGCGGTACTGCTCCACCACCAGGCTGATCCGCGAGTCCTCCAGGGACTGTCCGCCGGAGGTGATGGGCTCCACCTCGTGCAGCAGGTCCCCGCGGAACATCACCAGCGCGTTCTGCTGGGGCTTGAGCTCCGCCACCGGACCGCCCCGGTGATACAGCCGCAGCGCCCCGCCCTGGAGTTCCTTCGGAACCTGGACATAGAGCACGCTCACCGCCACCGGGCAGCCGATACTCGGGCCGTAGAACTCAAGACTCCGGTCGATGTGCGCCGCCACGTTCCGGCCCTGCCCCACCAGCAGCGGGTTGAGCAGGAAGGCGTTGCACTCCGGCAGGAGCGTCTTCGCCAGGTACGGCGCGAACGCCGGAAAGCGCCGGGTGACGTCCGGCAGCGCCTCCCGGCGGAACGTCAGCGAGAAGCCGTACGTGCCGGAGAACTGCCCGGACAGGTTCGACTCGCCCAGCAGCGACGAGCCCAGGATGGCCGAGCGGATGGAGGCCGTCGTCTCCTCGGGGAGGGCGTCCGGGGTGCGGTGGAAGAAGGTGTCGAGCCGGAAGGCTCCACCCCACGGTGGCTGGAAGCGCATGGCCCCGCAGTCTACCCACCCACGCCGCGCTGCCCCATCCCCCGTCCCCACTCGGGACACGGCCCCCCTGGGAGCCCCTTCCCAACACGACGCGTCAAAACCTGACAACACGGCGCGTCACGCCAAACATCAATTTCGCTTATTTATCATTTATCACGGCTAAGCCGAATTCTCAGGCATCCCACCTTGCGTGCACCGGTCGACTCCGACTTTCTTCGGACAAGCTACGAAGTCCCCCTTCGCAGCGTTCGCCGTCCCACGCTCCATCCACCCCACTGGAGTTCGCAACCATGAGCCGAAGCAGACTCACGGGAATCGCGCTCGCATTCCTGGCCGTCAGTTGTCTGGCGGTGCAATCCGCAGAAGCCGCCACGTATGGCGTCACGCCATCGGGCTCCTCCGCCATCTTCTACGTCGACACGACGGACTGGGCGGACATCCACTACGTGCTCAATGGCGGCGGACAGCAGAACATCCGCATGACGGTGACGGGAGGTCGCAACCAGTACACCGTCACGGGCCTGAGCACCGGCAACACCATCGACTATTTCTTTACGTACTGGGACGTGTCGTGCGCGTGCGCGCGGGACACGGCCTGGACGCGCTACACGCATAGCGGGACGGGCACGGGCACGGACGCGGGCACCGGCACGGACGCGGGCACCGGCACGGACGCGGGCCCTCCGCCCAACGGCGACGCGGGCCCCGTGGTGCCGCTGTTCACCAGCGCCACCGCGCTGGAGCCGGCCACCGTGGAGAACACCTCCACCGCCATCATCACCCGCGTGGGTGACCGCGTGCGCGACCGCCACATGCGCGAGGACATGTACCAGGCGTACGACCACTACCTGAAGCTGTACTTCGAGAAGCGCACCCACTGGATTGAAATCGTGGACGAGGTGGCGAAGGGCGGCAGCACCATCACGGTGAACCTCTACACCATCTACCCGTACGACTCGCCGGACTTCCGCGCGTTCTTCCGCGGCATCAACACCGTGGCCGAGTACTGGCACAACGCGGACTTCATCAAGGTCAACGACTACAAGTACACGGCGTCGGTGAACTTCAACGCCAAGGAAGGCCGCGCCATCCGCAACGGTGACCGGATGGAGCTGGAAGTGGGCGTCTTCCTCCAGCAGCCGGTGGAAGGCCGCTTCAACTACTACTCCACGGGCATGCTCTACATCGTGGGCCAGGGCGGCCTGGTGCCCTTCGAGGGCCAGGGCTCGCTGCGCGACTCCTTCCCGCTGCCGGACAAGGCGTGGGCGGGCGGCCGCGGCACGCTGCACACGCCGTTCTCCAACGAGCCGGACAACCGCTTCCTGCAGATGCCCACGAACCTGGCGCCGGTGAACGCGCAGCCCTTCGTGGACGGCCGCCGCCTGCACCACACGAACTTCCGCGACGGCACCCACTCGGAGCCGGACAACCCCATCTTCACGGCGCAGGTGAACAAGCTGGGCAACAACTACGTCAACGTGTCCTGCGTCTCCTGCCACAAGCAGAACGGCCGCGGCCTGCCGCCCTCCACCACGAACACCACGCTGGACAACTACGTGGTGAAGGTGGGCAAGGTGAACAACGGCGTGGTGTCCGTGGACCCCGCGCTGGGCTTCCGCCTGCAGCCGCGCGCGGTCAGCGGCACGCCGGAGGCGGACGTGCGCATCGGCAGCTGGACCACGACGGCCAGCGGCACGCTGAACGGCGGCACGACGTACAGCCTGCGCAAGCCCAACTACAGCTTCCTCAACGTGACGCCGACGAACTTCTCCGCGCGCATCACGCCGCAGCTCATCGGCATGGGCCTGCTGGAGGCGGTGCCCGAGTCGCAGATCGCCGGCCTGGCGGACCCCAACGACGCGAACGGCGACGGCATCTCCGGCCGCATGCAGACCGTGAAGGACCCGGAGACGGGCGTCACCCGCATGGGCCGCTTCGGCTGGAAGGCGGGCGCGGCGCGCGTGAAGCACCAGGTGGCCGAGGCGCTCAACAGCGACATGGGCGTGACGTCCAACGTGTTCAAGACGATGGACTGCGGCTCGTCCCAGCAGGGCTGCGCGGGCACCAGCGCGGAGCTGGCCGACAGCGACCTGGACAAGCTCACCCGCTACATCGCCCTCCTGGGCGTGCCCGCGCGCCGTGACCACTCGGACGCGACGGCGCTGCAGGGAGAGACGGTGTTCACCAACGCGGGCTGCGCGAAGTGCCACGCGCCCACGCTGACCACCAGCCCCTACGCGGCGATGAACGAGTTCCGTGGCCAGACCATCCGCCCGTACACCGACCTGCTGCTGCACGACATGGGCGCGGGGCTGGCGGACAACCTTCCGGAAGGCCAGGCGTCCGGCGCCGAGTGGCGCACGCCGCCGCTCTGGGGCATCGGCCTGACGGCGGGCGTGTCCGGCGGTGAGGCGTACCTGCACGACGGCCGCGCGCGCAGCGTCACCGAGGCCATCCTCTGGCACGGCGGCGAGGGCGAGGCCGCCAAGCAGGCCTTCGTGAACCTCAGCGCCGCGGACCGCAACGCGCTGCTGAAGTTCGTCAACTCGCTGTAACGCTCGCGGCTCCAAGCACCGGCGCCGGGCAGGAGGGGTCATCGTGCCCCGCGTGTCCGGCGCCGTGCTGTTTCAACGGGGCCCGGGGAAACAAGCCTGCCCGCCTGGTGCTCCTCCGTGCGGTATGGGGTTCCGGAAGACCACCCCATATTGGTTTCAAGGGAGGTGCCCGTCGATGGACGAACAGCGGGAGGAGGAGGCCGCTGCACGGTTGAAGAGCGGAGTGCCCCACCTCGATGTGATTCTGAATGGGGGCTGGCTGCGTGGCGGGCTGTACCTCATCGCCGGGCCTCCGGGCAGCGGCAAGACGACGCTCGCCAACGAGATGTGCTTCCGGCGCGCGGAGGGCGGAGACGCGTCCCTCTACGTGACGCTGCTCGCGGAGACCCACGAGCGCATGCTGCTGCACCTGCGCTCGTTCCGGTTCTTCGACAAGGACGCCGTCGGCACCCACGTGCACTACATCAGCGGCCTGCCTGCGCTGCGCGAGGGGGGCGGCAAGGGCTTCGTCGACACGCTCATCCGCACCGTCCGGGAGCGCGACGCGCGGGTGCTCATCGTGGACGGCCTGTCGGTGTTCAAGGAGCGGCTGCGCCCGGACGAGGACCTGCGCGAGCTCCTGCAGGCGCTCAACGTGCGGCTGGCCGCCCTGGACTGCACGGTGCTGCTCCTGAGCACCGAGACGAACAAGGGGGTGAGCGTGGAGGCCGCCGTCGTGGACGGCATCGTGGCCCTGAGCGCGGACCTCATCGGCCTCAAGGCCACGCGCGGCATCGAGCTCACCAAGTTCCGCGGCAGCAACAACGTCCCGGGCCGCCACACCTTCACCATCGACGAGCATGGCGTGCGCGTCTACCCGCGCTTCGAGTCGGTGATGCGGGAGACCCCGCGCAAGCTGGCCGACGCGCGCCACCGCAGCCGCTGGGGCATCGAGGGGCTGGACGCCATGTGCTACGGCGGCCTGGTCACCCTGTCCTCCACGCTGGTGATGGGCAGCCCCGGCAGCGGCAAGACGCTCATCGGCATGTCGTTCCTGATGGAGGGCGCGCTCAAGGGGGAGCCGGGGCTCTACTTCGGCTTCGCGGAGAGCGGCGAGCAGCTCACGCTGAAGTGCCGCAACGTGGGGCTGGACCTGGAACCGCTGCAGCGCCAGGGGCTGCTGCGCCTGGAGGCGCGCGCGCCGGTGGAGACGCTCCCGGACGCCATGGCCCAGGAGCTGATGCACATCATCCAGGAGCAGGGGGTGAAGCGGCTGGTGCTGGATGGGCTGGAGCCCTTCGCCAAGGAGGCCATCGATCCGGAGCGCACCACCCGCTTCCTCGCGGCGCTCATCAACGCCCTGCGCGAGCGCGACGTCACCATGCTCATCACCCAGCAGGTGAACGACATGTTCGGGCCCGAGCTGCACTCGCCCATCCGCGGCATCGAGGCCATCTGCGACAACCTGGTCTTCCTGCGCTTCTTCGAGCTGCACGGGAAGCTGCACCGGCTCATCACCGTGCTGAAGATGCGCGACAGCGCCAACGACCCGTTCCTGCGCGAGCTGCGCATCACCGACGAGGGTCCCCGCGTCGGGGAGTCCTACACGGCGCTGGAGGCCGTCCTCACCGGACAGCCCCTGGACCGGTCCTCGTCCTCCCGCCACCCGGTGTCGCCCGGCCCCGGGCTCGGCGGACCGGACAGGGGGGAGAGGTAATGGCACGCATCCTCGTGGTGGAGGATGAAGAGACCCTGGCGGACGCCATCCAGGACGTGTTGCAGGACGCGGGGTTCGACGTGCAGGTGGCCCGCAACGGCCTGGACGCGTGGCGCAAGCTGGAGGGGGACGCTCCCGACCTGCTGATGCTGGACCTGATGCTGCCGCTGCTGGACGGCCGGGGGCTGCTCACGCGGATGCGCGGCGAAGGCCGGCTGCGCGAGCTGCCGGTGGTGGTCATCTCCAGCGCCAGCCGCAAGGCGCTGGGCGATCAGCAGGTCCACTCGTTCCTGGAGAAGCCCGTCACGGTGAAGGGCCTGGTCAAGGCCGTGAGGTCCGTGCTCGGGGGTGCGGAGGGATGAGCAGCCTGCTGTTGGCGCAGGCGCTGCGCGCGCGGCGTGAGCCCATCGTGCAGCGGTGGCTGGTCCAGGAGCGGGAGCGGACGGGCGACCAGGAGCACTCCGACGACGTGCTCATCGACGGGCTGCGCGGCCTGCTGCTGGAGCTGGCCGGGGCGCTGGAGGCGCGCGAGCGCAACGAGCCGGAGCCCGTCCGCCGCGCGGCGCGCGAGCACGCGCTGCAGCGCTGGCGGCTGGGCCTTCCACTGGAGCGCATCACCCGGGAGTACGCGGGGCTGCGCCAGGTGCTGCTGCGCGAGCTGAGCGACGTGCGGGCGCACACGGACACCGGCGGCTGGGCACTGCTGCACGAGTGGCTGGACCATGCCGTCTGCGAGTGCGTCACCGCCTACGTCCAGCGCCAGACGGGCACGCTGGAGCATGAGCGGCAGCGCTTCCGGGTGTCCCTGCAGCGCGCGCCCGTGATGGTCTTCGAGCAGGACCTGGACCTGCGCTACACCTGGGTGCACCCGCACGACGCGGGCACCGCGCTGGTGGGCCACACCGACGCGGAGCTCCTCCAGGACCGGCGCACGCTGGGGGACGTGGTGCAGCTGAAGCACCGGGTCTTCGAGCAGGGCGAGCCCGCGGCCGGACAGGTGCGCATCGTGCAGGACGGACAGGAGCGGCACTACTGGCTGTCGCTCGAGCCGGTGCGCGACCGCGACGGCCGCGTGGAGGGGCTGGTGGGCGCCGCCACCGACTTCACCGAGCGGGTCCTCCAGGAGACCGAGCTGCGCGAGGCCCTGGAGCTGCGGGAGAAGCTGCTCGGGGTGGTGAGCCACGACCTGCGCAACCCCGTCAACGCCATCGTGCTGAGCACCGAGTCGCTCTTGCGCCAGCCGAAGCTGGAGGAGCGGCAGCAGCAGTTGTTGCGGCGGCTGCGCCAGGCGGCCCAGCGCGCGGAGCGGCTCATTGGCGAGCTGCTGGACTACACGCGGCTGCGCACCAGCGGGCTGTTGCCCGTGACGCCCGCGCCGTGCGACCTGGGCCACATCGCGGAGCAGGTGATGGGCGAGGTGTCCCTGGCGGTCCCCGACCGCGACCTGCGGGTGGTGCGCGCCCCCGCCGCGGACCTGCGGCTGGACGCGGATCCGGACCGGCTGGCGCAGCTGCTCACGAACCTGGTGCGCAATGCCTTGCAGCACAGCCTGGAGGGAACGCGGGTGACCATCCGCCTGGACGCGGCCCCCGACACGGTGTCGGTGTCCGTCCACAACGAGGGCGTGCCCATCCCGCAGCACGAACAGGAGCGCATGTTCGAGGCCTTCGTCCAGGGCGAGGGCGCGAGCTTCCGCGGCGGCAACGTGGGCCTGGGGCTCTACATCGTGAAACACATCCTGGAAGCCCACCGGGGCGGCGTCGTCGTCCACTCCACGGCCGACGCCGGCACGACCTTCACCGTGGCGTTGCCGCGCGCAGGTTGAAACGGGCGCACCGCCCTACACGGCGGGACCACATCCGCGGAGGCCGCCTGACACCCCGGGCGTCGCAGGCGACTGCGCACGGGCGCACGGTTGGGCGCGACGATGCGCAATGGCAGACATGCGTGGGGGAGTCCCCACTCCCGGCCCTGTGAAGCGTTCCGACATTCCCCTCCGGCCCCTTCCCGGAGAACGTCCATGGCGCACCGCCCCGCCGCCCCGCCGCCGCTTTCCGACAGTGAGGTCCAAGCGGAGGCCGTGGCCTTCCTGGACGCCCGGGGACACTGGCTGACCGCCGTCACGGCGCGGCGGGTCGCGGCGGTGCGCGAGTTCTTCCGGCAGCACGCCCACCTGCGGCGCGACTACCTCCGGGAGCGGGCGGAAGGCGAGCGACAGGAGGGTCGGCTCGCGCTGGAGCTGTTCTCCCGCGCGGTGCAGCGCGTGCGCTGGCTGCTCACCACGGGCGACGGCCCCGACACGCGCATCCATGGCGCGGAGGCCGGACGCGACCTGGGCCTGCTGTTCGCGGGCACGGACTCCGGACTGGATGGCCTGACGTCGGAGCAGGACGAGCGCTGGAACGTCAACCACCCGCACCCGCTGCCGCCCACCGGCTTCCGCCCCCACGGCCGCGACGACGACCAGACCCGCCACCTGGCCTTCTACGCGATGTTCGGCGCCACCCACGTCACCAACCCCGGAGAGCAGTGGAGCAAGCTGATGGGCACGCTCAGCGACCTGGGCCATCCGCAGGACCAGCACCTGGCGTGGGACGGCATCGACCTGGGACGCAGGCTGGGCGACCCGCGCGTCGACGTGAACGCCTGGCTCTGGAAGACCCTGGGGGACCCGTCCCAGCTCCCCCAGGCCGCCGGGGCCGTCGCGGGCTGAGAGGCGATTGCACGCTGGCGCACCGTCGCCGCGCATCTTCGTAGCCAGCACGCGCGCGCCGCGCCACGCTGGCCCTTCCGTGGACGACACCCGCCTCCCCGACCCCGAAGCCCTCCGCCCGCTGCTCACCGACGCCCTGTCGCTGCCCGCGCTCAAGCCCCACGGCCCGCGCCTGGAGCGGCTGCTGGAGGACTACGCGCGCGGCGTGGCCCGGAAGGACGCGCCGCTCGTCGTCGCGCTCGTGGGAGCCACCGGCGCGGGCAAGTCCACGCTGCTCAACGCCCTCTCCGGCCAGGCGCTCTCCCGCGAAGGCGTGGACCGCCCCACCAGCACCGTCTCCACCCTCTTCGCGCCGGAGGGCACGGCCACGGACGAGCTGGCCCGCACCGGCGCGCGCGTCGTGCGCTACACGCCCGGGCCCCAGGGGCTGTGGAGCGGACAGGTCTTCATCGACACGCCGGACCTGAACAGCGTGGCCACGTCCCACCGCGACGTCGCGCGCGCCGCGCTGGACAAGGCGGACGTGGCGCTCGTCGTCATGCACCGGGGCAGCGTCGCGGAGGCCACCCAGGTGGAGTTCCTCACCGAGTTCGCCCGCCGCCGCGCGCTCGTGTTCATCCTCAACTTCGCGGACGAGCTGTCCGCCGAATCGCGCGAGGCCCTGAAGTCCCAGGTCCGCCGCGTGGCCACCCAGCACTACGGCCTGGCCGCGGAGGACGTCCCCGTCTTCGCCATCAGCGCGCGCGCCGCGAAGGACGGCCAGGACGTCTCCGGCGAGTTCGGCCCGCTGCTCTTCCACCTGCGCGGGCTGGCCACCCAGGCCGTCGCCGCGCGCGTGCGTCACACCAACGCCCTGGGCGCGCTGGAGGAGCTCGCCTCCACCGTCCAGACGGCGCTCAACGACACGGACGCGCTGCTCGCGAAGACGCGCACCGCGCTGGACGCGGGGCTCGGGCGCGCGGCGGAGGCGCTTCAAGGCGACTTCGACGCGCGGCTGTCCCTGGCCCACGGACACCTGGCGTCGGAGGTGCGCCGGCAGGCCGCGGGCCGCTTCTGGGGTCCCGCCGCGTGGGGACTGCGGCTGTCGTTGTGGGGCGCGTCCGGCATGGGCGCCGGCGCGCTGGTGGCCCGCCGCAGCCTGCCCGCGGGGCTCGCCGTCGCCGCGGCCTCCACCGTGGTGGATGCCGTCAGGGACCGCACCCGCGCCCGCGCCGCGGAGGTCGCCGTGGTGGAGCCCTTCGAGGACGACTTCCTCGCGGAGTCCGCGGCGCGCACCGCCCTGGCGGAGGCGCGCAGCGTGGCGCGCACGCAGGGGCTGGAGGCGGAGGTCCTGGGCGTGCCGGACGTGGAGGCGATGCTGTCGGAATTGCGCGTGGCCCGCGCGGGGGCCTGGCGCTACACGGCCTCCACCGCTGTCGCGGAGGCCGTGGCCCGCTGGTGGCGCACGGCCCGGTGGCTGGTGTTGCCGCTCATCAACCTGCCCCTGCTGACACTGCTGGGGCACGTGGGCTACCGCGTCGTGCGCGGATACGTCGAAGGCCCCCTGTTGCCGTTGGAGTACTTCCTCAACGCGGGGGCCTTCTTCGGACTGCTCGCGGGCGCCGGAGCGCTGCTCGCGTCAGCGAGTCTCGTCGGAGCCGCTCGCCATGCGGGGCGCGCGGGCCGGGCTCGCTTTGTCGAGGCCCTCGCCGCCCTGGGCGGGAGGCTGGGAGAGGCCGTCGATGATGGCCTTGGCACCGGGCGGCAGGCCGCGCGACGCATCCTGGAGCGGATTCGCGCTGTCGGGTGACATGGACATCACGGCCTGGCCGGGCATGTGGACGCCGCCATTGGAGGCCATCATCGGCTGCGCGGAGTCCTTGCACAGCGGCGCGGACACCAGCGTCTCACGCACCGGGTCCCCATAGCCCGCGATGCGCGCGGGCACGGAGGGGTTGTTCCACCCGGCGCCCTTCTCCTTGGCGACCTTGAAGTGCAGGTGCGCGCCGCACGCCCAGCCCGTCGCGCCGGAGAAGCCGATGAGCTGGCCCTCCTTCACCTTCTCACCGGCCTTCACCACCACGGCGCTGAAATGCAGGTACTGCGTCTCCAGCCCGTCGCCGTGCGAGATGACGACGTAGTTGGCCAGCGGCGCGAACTGCTCGCCACAGCCGCCCTGACGGCTGTCGCCACGCGCCATGCGCACGACACCGTCATGCGCCGCCACGATGGGCGTGCCTTCCGGCATGCGGAAGTCCCACGCGAACGTGTCGTTGTGCTGGTGGCTGCCCGTCTCATGACCCTGACTCACCGTGTAGACGCGGCCACACGCGAACGGCACGCCCACCTCGGGCATGTTCGCGACCGCATTGGCGGAGGGAGGGACAGCGGGTGCCGAAGCGAGGAGGGAGCCGACGAGAAGAGCGGTAATGGTCATATCGGGGCGGGCGGACAACCGGTGCAAGGGCTTGCGCTATTTCCCTGGGATTTTCGCTCAGTCCCGAACGGATCACTAGCAGGCGAGCCACGCCCTGATCCGTCTCAAGGGGACGACCATTGACCACACTCCAGAGGGAATGTGACGCGAAAGCGGCGCAGCGCCTGTCTCCCCGTCTGCCCGGTTGGCAGGCATTGCGCCTCTGAAACCTCTCCGCTCCAATCCCTGTCACCTGTCCGGGCTTGAAGACAGACGCCTGTCTGGTCGCATGCCCCACGGGCAGGCCTGGAACACCCCCTGTCTTCAGGATCAGCCGCGGGCTGCCGCACCGCATCAACAAAGTGACTGGTCACTTTTTAAGTGACCGGTTATCCTTCCGGCATGCCCCCGAAGTCCGCCTCCAAGAAGGTCCAGGAGAAGGCCCAGGCCGCGGCCCCGGTGCGCCGCACGCAGGCGGAGCGCCGTGAGACGACGCGCCGCAAGCTGCTGGACGCCACCATCGAGGCGCTGGTGGAGCAGGGCTACGCGCGGCTGACGACGGTGGAGGTGGCGAAGCGGGCGGGGGTGTCGCAGGGGGCGCTGTTCACGCACTTTGAAACGAAGGAGGAGCTGCTCGCGGTGGCGGTGGAGCACCTCTTCCCGCGCATCATCCAGGACTTCCTCGCGGGCGTGGGGGCGCGCCCCTCCGGGAAGGACCGGGTGGGCGCGGCGGTGGACATGCTGTGGGCCGCCTACCAGCGGCCGGAGCTGCAGGCCGCCGTGGAGCTCTACGTCGCGGCGCGCACCGTCCCGGAGCTGCAGCGGGCGCTGGCGGCGGTGGACGGGCCGCACCGCCAGAACCTGCACCGCGTGGCGCGCGAGCTGTTCCCGGACGTGGCCGCCACGCACCCGGACTTCGACGACGTGGTGGAGCTGGCGCTGGACGCGGTGCAGGGCGCGGCGGTGGGCGGCTCGGCGCGGCCGGAAGACCCCGCGCACCGCCGCATGCTGGACACGCTGGCGCGCTTCATGCGCGTCGCGTTCGCCCCCAGGGACTGATTCGCAGGAGGTCATCATGGACATGGCGCACATCCCCGACCTCATCACCCCGGCCATCCCGGTGTTCGTCCTCACCGTCATCGCCGAGGCGCTCTGGGTGAAGAAGCTGCGCGAGGAGCGCGGCGACTCCATCAAGGGCCACACGTGGAAGGACACGCTGGCCAGCATCTCCATGGGCCTGGGCAACGTGGCGGTGAACGTGTTCTGGAAGGGCGTGGCGTTCGCGGGCTACGCGGCGCTCTACCACCTGACGCCGCTGCGCATGGGCCACGGGCTGCTGGCCTGGGTGCTGCTCTTCTTCCTGGAAGACCTCTGCTACTACGCCTTCCACCGCGTCCACCACGAGAGCCGCTTCTTCTGGGCGTCGCACGTGGTGCACCACTCCAGCCAGCACTACAACCTGTCCACGGCGCTGCGGCAGACGTGGACGCCGATGACGGGCTGGGTGTTCTGGGCGCCGCTGGCGCTCCTGGGCTTCTCCCCGGAGATGATCGTCACGCAGCAGGCGGTGAGCCTGCTGTACCAGTACTGGATCCACACGGAGGCCATCGACCGGCTGCCGCGTCCGGTGGAGTGGCTGTTCAACACGCCGTCGCACCACCGCGCGCACCACGCGTCGAACGCGGCCTACATCGACGTGAACTACGCGGGCATCCTCATCCTCTGGGACCGGCTCTTCGGCACGTTCGTCCCGGAGACCGAGCGCCCCATCTACGGGCTGACGAAGAACCTCACCACGCACAACCCGGTGCGCATCGCGTTCCACGAGTTCGCCGCCATCGCGAGGGACGCGGCCCGCCCGGGGCCGCTGAGCCAGCGGCTGGGCTACATCTTCCGCAACCCGGCGTGGAAGCCCAAGGGGTCGCCGCCGCCGGAGGCCCCGCCGCCCATGGAGGCCGCGCACCCGGCCCCCTGAGGCGCGTGCCTCCCGGGTGGACGACAGCCCGGGGTGGGAACCGACGTCCAGGCAACGTGGCGCGCGACATCGTTGCGTCCGCGCCGTGCGGGCCTTGCTACGGTGCGCCGCGACGGTTCTGGCGGGCGCCGCGCATGCGGCCGGCGCCCCTTGCAAGGGAGTCGGGACATGACGGAGCGCGAGTTGTGGGAGCGGTACCAGCGGCACCTGTGCGTCGTCCCCTCGGTGGGGCTCACGCTGGACATCTCCCGCATGAACTTCGGCGCGGACTTCCTGGACGGGATGCGCCCGCGCATGGACGCGGCGTTCCAGGCCATGGACGCGCTGGAGAAGGGCGCCATCGCCAATCCGGATGAGAAGCGCCGCGTGGGCCACTACTGGCTGCGCGCCCCGGAGCTGGCGCCGGACGCCGAGCTGAAGACGGCCATCACGGACATGCAGGCGCGGGTGGCCGCGTTCGCGAAGGACGTGCACTCGGGCAAGGTGAAGCCCGCGAAGGCGGCGAAGTTCACGCAGGTGCTCATCGTCGGCATCGGCGGTTCGGCGCTGGGCCCGCAGCTGGTGGCGGACGCGCTGGGCAGCGGCCGGGACGCGATGCAGGTGCACTTCCTGGACAACACGGATCCGGACGGGATGGACCGGGTGCTCAACGGCCTGGGTGAGCGGCTGGCGGAGACGCTCTGCGTGGTCATCAGCAAGTCCGGCGGCACCAAGGAGACGCGCAACGGCATGCTGGAGGTGGAGGCCGCCTACACGCAGCGCGGCCTGGACTTCGGCGCGCACGCGGTCGCGGTGACGGGCGACGGCAGCGAATTGGATAACTACGCCAAGGGCCACAAGTGGCTGCGCACCTTCCCCATGTGGGACTGGGTTGGCGGGCGCACGTCGGTGATGTCGGCGGTGGGGCTCTTGCCGGCGCAGCTGCAGGGGCTGGACGTGGCGGGCTTCCTCGCGGGCGCGAAGGACATGGACGCGGCGACGCGCGTGCACGACGTGGCGGCGAACCCGGCGGCGCTGCTCGCGCTGATGTGGTTCCACGCGGGCGGCGGCAAGGGCCAGAAGGACATGGTCATCCTGCCGTACAAGGACCGGCTGATGCTGATGTCCAAGTACCTCCAGCAGCTGGTGATGGAGTCGCTGGGCAAGGAGCTGTCGCTGGACGGCAAGGTCGTGAACCAGGGCCTCGCCGTCTACGGCAACAAGGGCTCCACGGATCAGCACGCGTACGTGCAGCAGCTGCGCGAGGGCGTGAACAACTTCTTCGTCACCTTCGTGGAGGTGCTGAAGGACCGGGACGGCAAGTCCCTGGCGGTGGAGGGGGAGAACACCAGCGGTGACTACCTGCTGGGGTTCCTCCTGGGCACGCGCCGGGCGCTGTTCGAGAAGGGCCGCGAGTCCATGACGCTCACCGTGCCGGACGTGAGCGCGCGCACGCTGGGGGCGCTGGTGGCGCTGTACGAGCGGGCGGTGGGCTTCTACGCGAGCCTCGTGAACATCAATGCCTATCACCAGCCGGGCGTGGAGGCGGGCAAGAAGGCCGCGGGCCGCGTGCTGGAGCTGCAGGGCAAGCTGCTGGCGAAGCTGAAGTCGGCGAAGGCGGAGGCGCGCTCGGCGGATCAACTGGCGCAGGACATCGGCGCGGAGGAGGAGGTGGAGACGGTGTTCAAGCTGCTGGAGCACCTGTCCGCGAACGGCGACCACGGCGTGAAGCGCTCGGGTGGCGCGCGTCCGGCGGAGGCCCGCTTCCAGTCCGCGTGACGACACCTTCACGGCCCCGGGCGGCGGGATGTAGCGGGCCGGGGCAGGCGCCATCCTGAGGGTTCGCGTTCCCCTCAGGAGCCCTGCCGATGAAGCCGTCCCCCGCCCTCCTGCTGCCCCCGCCTCCGCCTCCCCAGGAGGCCGAGGACTCCTGGCGCTTCGACGCGCTGGGCTGCGTGCGCAGCCGCGATGACGTGACGATGGCTTCGCTGCCTCGCGCGCGCTACCGCTCCGCGCTGGAGATTGGCGGCGCCATCGGCCTGCTCACCGAGAAGCTCCAGGCCCGCTGTGACGCCCTGCTCTCCCTGGAGCCCTCGGAGTCCTCCCAGGCGCGCGCCATCCACCGCTGCCGCCACCTGCCGCACGTGCGCTTCGAACGGATGGACGTGCCGGAGCGCTACCCCGAAGGGACCTTCGACCTCACCCTCGTCTCCGAGCGCGGCGCCTACTGGAACCTGCGCGAGCTGGCCATCGCGCAGCAGTGCATCCTCGAACACCTGGAGCCCGGCGGGCACCTGGTCCTCGTCCACTGGACCGGCCAGACCCGCGACATGCGCCTGGACGGCCACGAGGTCCACGACGCCTTCCGCCAGCTCACCCCCAAGCACCTGCGCCACCTGCGCGGCGAGATGGAGGGCACGTACCGCCTGGACGTCTTCGAACGGCTCTGAACGCCCCGGTGAATCCCCTCCCCCGCCCGGCCCGGGCTGGCGGTAGAAGGGACGGCATGGAACTGGGAATCACGGGGAAGACGGCGCTCGTCACTGGCAGCAGCCGGGGCATCGGGAAGGCCATCGCCATGACGCTGTCGCGCGAGGGCGCCCGGGTGTGCGTGTGCGCGCGCCACCTGGAGCCGCTGGAGGTCCTCGCGAAGGAGCTGCGCTCCGAGGGCGCCCAGGTGGCCACGGTGGTCGCGGACGTGGCCACGCAGGAGGGCGCGTACTCGGCGGTGGACGCCGCGGTGCGCGCCTTCGGCGCGCTGGACATCCTGGTGAACAACGTGGGCGGCAGCGGCGGCGCGGGCGCCTTCGACGCGGCCAGCACCCAGCAGTGGAACGACGTCCTCCAGCGCAACCTGATGTCCGCCGTGTGGTGCAGCCAGCGCGCGGTGCCCCTGATGCGCCAGACTGGCGGCGGCAACATCGTGCACATCAGCTCCATCTTCGGCCGCGAGTACGCCACCAGCGCGCCCTACAGCGCCGCGAAGGCGGGCCTCATCGCGCTCACCAAGGAGATGTCCGTGGACCTGGCGTCCTTCCGCATCCGCGTCAACGCCGTGGCCCCGGGCTCCATCTTCTTCCCCGGCGGCAGCTGGGACCGGCGCCAGCAGCACGACCCGGAGGCCGTGGCCAAGATGGTGCGCGAGCAGATTCCCTGGGGCCGCTTCGGCACCCCCGAGGAGGTGGCGGACGCGGTCGCCTTCCTGTGCTCGGAGCGGGCGAAGTGGGTGACGGGCGCCACCCTCCCCGTGGATGGCGGACAGGGCCGTGCCTACTAGGCCCGGGTGCGCTATGGAGTCCGCGCGAATGAGGGCCACGCATTGCTGAAGCTCTACAAGAAGGACGGCGACACCCTGCGCTACTGGGAGGCGTGGGAGCACGAGGGCGTCGTCACCGTGCACTGGGGCGCCGTGGGTGACGGCGGCGAGCAGAAGGCCGTCCCCGTCCCGCCGGACGAAGACCCGGACATGGTCATCGCGCAGGAGGCCGAATCGCTGGTGGACGCCGGCTACGACGAGCCCGAGCCGGACGCCATGGCCGTGCTGCTCGTTGAATACACCGTGCAGGGCAAGGGCACCGGCCACGACTTCGAGCAGCGCAACGCCGTGGAGGAGCTGCTCACGGACGCGCTCGGCTGGACGGGCAACGGCGAGGTGGAGGGCGGCGAGACGGAAGCCGGCGTCATGCGCGTGCACTGCCGCGTGATGGACCCGGACACCGCCGCGCGCACCGTGGTGGAGGCGCTGGACGCGGAGGATCTGCTCGAAGGCGCCCGCGTGCTGGTGGCGCGGGGCGAGGAGAAGCCCCGCGTCGTGCACCCGCCCCTGTTCCCCGTGCTCAAGTCGTAGGCTGCCCTCGGGGCCCGAAGACGCGGAACAGCAGCACCAGCGACGGCACCACCAGCACCAGGCCCACCGCGAGCGCCACGAGCAGCAGCCGCTGCACCACCGGCTGCGCCGCCGCGCTCTGGAGCGTCAGGTGCGGGTAGACGAGATAAGGCGCCTGCGACACCGCCCACCCCAGCACGATGAGCCCGCCCTGCGTGGCCGCCGCCACCCGCGCGGCCCGGAAGCGCCGCGTCCACAGGAGCGCGAACGCCGTCACCGCCGCCACCGCGGTGCCCCCGTGCAGCGCCAGCGCGAACGGCGTCTGGAGCAGGCCGGTCCACACGCGCGGTGCCCCCTCGCGCGACAGCAGCAGGGCGGCCAGGGCCAGCGGGAACAGGAGCCCGCCCGTCACCAGCGCCCGGCGCCGGAAGTCCTCCGCCAGCTCGCGCGTGGGCGCCTCATGCGTGAGGTACACGGCCGCCAGGAACGCGAACAGCCCCAGCGTCAGCACGCCCACCGACAGCGCGAAGGGCGACAGCCACGACGCGAAGAAGCCGCTCACCACCGCGTGCCCCTGCATGCGGATGGCGTCGCTGGCCACCGCGCCCACGCACATGCCCAGAAGCAGCGGCGCCACCACGCTCGCGACGCTGAACACCACGCCCCAGCGGCGCTCCACCACGTCGCCGCGAGTGTCATACGCGCGGAAGGTGAACGCCGTGCCCCGGAACACGATGCCCAGCACCAGCAGCGTCAGGGGCACGTGCAGGGCCACGCTCAGCGCCGCGAAGGCGCGCGGGAAGCCGCTGAACAGCAGCACCAGCCCGACGATGAGCCAGACGTGGTTCACCTCCCACACCGGTCCGATGGCGCGGGCGATGAGCGCGCGCTGCTCCGCCTTGCGCGGCCCGCGCGCCAAGAGGTCCCACACCCCGCCGCCGAAGTCCGCGCCGCCCAGGAGCGCGTACAGCACGAACGTGCCCGCCACCGCGAGCCCCAGCACCTGCGTCTCAGTGGACATGGGCCACCCCGCCGTCCACGCCCGCGCCGGGCGTCTTGGACCCGGGCAGCGTGCCCGCCACCTGCCGCCAGAGCACGAACAGCACCGTCACCCCGAGGAACAGGTACACCGCCGTGAACGTGAAGAACGGCGCGGCCAGGTGCGGCACCGGCGTCACCGCCGCGCTCGTGCGCATCACGTCCCGGACGATCCACGGCTGCCGCCCCCACTCCGTGACGAGCCACCCCGCCTCCAGCGCCACCAGCCCCAGCGGCCCCGCCCAAAGCCACGCGCGCATCATCCCCTTGCCGTGCGGCCACTCGCGGCCCCGCCACCGGCGCCACAGCGTCGCCAGCGCGAGCAGCGCCATCAGGCTGCCCGTGCCCACCATCACCTGGAAGGCCATGTGCACCTTGGGCACCGGCGGCCAGACGTCGCGAGGGAACTCCTCCAGCCCCTTCACCTCCGCGTCGGGGTCCGCGAACGCCAGGATGGAGAGCCCCTTCGGCAGGTCGATGGCGCCCTTCACCGTGCGCGTCTCCACGTCCGGCCAGCCGCCCACCTTCAGGGGCGCGCCCGCCTCCGTGTGGAAGTGCGCCTCCATCGCGGCCAGCTTCACCGGCTGCTCGCGCGCCACGTGCTTCGCGGACAGGTCCCCCACCAGCGGCTGCAGGAGCGCGGTGACACACGCGAGCGGCAGCGCGACGGACAGCGCCTTCTTGTGGAACGCCGCGCCCGGGTGCTTGAGCAGGATGAACGCGTGGATGCCCGCCATCGCGAACGCGCTGGCCTGATAGCAGGACAGGAGCACGTGGGCCGTCTGGTACTGCCAGCCGGGGCTGAACATGGCCACCAGCGGCTGCACGTCCGTGGGCCCCGCCGGCGTGGGCGTGAAGCCGGACGGGTTGTTCATGAACGTGTTCACCAGCGTGACGAAGAACGCGCTCGCCGCGCCGCTCACCGCCACCATCACGCCGCTGAACAGGTGCAGGCCCGGCGACACGCGCTCGCGGCCGTACAGGTAGATGCCCAGGAAGATGGCCTCGGTGAAGAAGGCCACGCCCTCCAGACTGAAGGGCAGGCCAATCACTTCCCCGTAGCGGCCCATGAACTCCGGCCACAGCAGGCCCAGCTCGAACGAGAGCACCGTCCCGCTCACCGCGCCCACCGCGAAGAGGATGGCCGTGCCCTTGGCCAGCTTCTCGCTGAGTTTCCGGTAGTCGGCGTCACCCGTGCGCCGGTGCTTCAGGTCGCTCAACACCATCAACACCGGCAACGCCACGCCGGCCGCCGCGAACACGATGTGGAACGCGAGCGAGAGCCCCATCTGCGCGCGCGCATAGAGCAGGTCCGTCATGAACATCAGTCTGCTTTATGCGCGCATTTTGCGCATTCAGGATTTCTTATTCTTCTCCACAGTCACCTTGTCCGCAGGCACCTTGGTGACGGTCCGCGAGGGGACCAGCGTCTGGATGGAGTTGCGGGCCACGGCGGTGGCGAGCGAGGTGGCGAAGATCATCACCACCTTGCGGCCCAGCTCGGCGCCCAGCGGCTTGTCCTCGATGCTGGTGGCCACGCGGTCCGGGTGCGCCCAGGCGCGCTCCAGGGCCTTGCGGCGCTGGCGGCGCACGCGCTCGTCGTGGTGGCGGGCGCGGTAGATGGCGATGCCCACCCCCAGGCCCACCGCCACCAGGGCGGCGGCGCCCACGGTGACGAGCAGGTCCTTGTGCTGGTTGACGTGGTAGCGCACGTCCGTGGCGCGGGTGCGCCGGCGGTCCAGCTCCTCCAGGGTGAGCAGCAGCTCGTCGCGGATGCGGTCCGCGGTGTGCTCCACCTGCTCGCGGTCACCCATGCGCTTGGTGATGGCGTGGTCGCTGTGCGTTTCGGTCTCGGAGGCCTGGCTCATTGCAGTGTCTCCCGGGTCAGCTGAAGGTCCGTCTTCAAGCGCTCCTGGGTGTGCACCAGCGGCTTCTTGGGAACCCGCTTGGCGCCCAGGAACAGGAGGAGGCCGGCCACGGCCAGCAGCACCGCGCCCACGATGAGCACGCCCACCGCGTCCCCCAGGGGCAGGGCCAGGCCCAGCGCGACGAAGAGCACCGCCAGCGACGTGAGGGCGAGCACAGCGCCCGCGCCCAGGAAGATGCCCGCCAGCTTGGCTGCTTGCAGCTCCTGCTTCAGTTCCTTCTTGGCGTGCATCACCTCCGCCTTCACCAACAGGCGGGTTTCCGACAGCGCGTGCCGGATGAGTTCCGGGGTGGAGAGCGTCTCCAGCTGGCTGCGCTCCAGGCGTTCCGATTCGAGGTCCACGACCGTGCCTCCGACAGGATGACTTCCGGGGCATCGCCAATGGACGCCTGCTCGGCGTCCCGGCTGTCCCCGGTCTGTTCCTGAAGGTGGTCAGGAAGGGTGGGCGGGAGAAGTCCCGCCGCACACCCTGGCCTCGTCCGTCTGCCTGCCTGGTGCTCCCGCCCCGACGGGATGGACCCGTGTCCGATACCTAGCGGCGGCTCTTCTGGTGCGCGATCGCCGTGGCCAGCGTCTCGCGCACCTGGCGGGCCCGGAACAGGCGGTCCGAGGTGTCCAGCAGGTTCTCCGCGTACAGCACCTGCTTGCGCAGGCGGGCGGGAATGGCGCGGGTGCCCAGGTGCGCGCCCAGCAGCGCCCCCGTGAGCGCGGCGGCCACGTCCGCCTCGCCGCCACAGCGCAGCGTGAGGACCACGGCCTCGCGGAAGTCGTGCGGCACCTTCAGCGTCGCGTACAGCGACGTGAGCAGCACCGGCACCACGTGGCACGGCAGGCCGTCCACGCCCTTGAGCTCACTGGGGGGCACGCCCACCTTGCGCAGCTGGTTGAGGGCGCGCTGGGTGTCCCAGGTGAGCAGGCGCGGCAGGTGGCGGATCTCCTCCGCCAGGTTCTTGTCGTGCACGGCGGCGGACAGCGCCAGCGCCTCGCAGAAGGCCGCGGGCGTGAGGGCCTCCTCCTCCATGCCCAGCGCGACGGCCTGCGCGAACGCGGCCGCGGCGGCGGCGCAGACGGGGTCCTTGTGCGTGATGACGGTGAGCACGCCCGCGTCGTGCGGCAGGCGCGCGCGCTGACCGCTTTCGAAGAGTCCCACCACCAGCGCGCGGCTGAGCACCGACGGGCACTTCGTGCCGAGCGGAGCCCCCGCGCTCATCCACGGCGTGCCGCCCGACAGCCGCTGCAGCGCTTCCGAGAGGCTGCGCGGCGGCTGCAGGATGATGCCCTCCTGCCACAGCCACGCCAGGTGCGCCGCCGCGCTGCGGCCGTCCACCTTGCCCTCGCGGATGACGCTCTCCGCGGCCGCGAGCAAGAGCTGCGTGTCGTCGCTGAACTGGCCCTTGGCGAACTTGCCGCGCGGCCGGGGCGCGAAGTCCTCCGCCAGCCCGGGCAGCCGCGCCAGGCTCGCCGGGGGGATGCCCCTCAGCGGAAAGCCGAGCGCATCCCCGATGGCGAGCCCCAGGAATGCCGCATGAAAACGGTCCTGGCGGTCTGCGGGAGTCAGCGGCATCGGAGGGGCGGAGATTACCCGAGCCTCAGCCAAGGACGAGCACCGAGATGAACGCTGCGTGGGCGCGCGACGTGACGGCGGATCGATCATGGGGCCTTGACGTGCACGGAGCGGGTGCGGTGGAGCGCTGGACAAGAAAGGTCCCGCTGGATTGCACCGCGCGCGTCGCCACTGTCCGCCTCCTCCGCCGTCACCACGGCGCAACCGGGGGCGCGGTAGCTATCGCATCCCGCTGCGTTTCAGCAAGCAGGCGAGCCCGTTGAAACGCGCGAGCACGCGTGCATGTCCAACTTCGAATGCTGCGCATGAACCGAAAGGGACGCACGGGTGGACTCGTGCGCGTGCACTGCCCACGGGCTCAGGTGTTCACCTTGACGCGCGCGACTTCACTTCATCCAGCGGCGTGCACGCGGATCACGAATCGTCGCGGCCCAGGTTGACCACCGCGAGCAGCCGCGCCACCACCGCCTCCGCGCCCTGATGCAGCCGCGTGCCGTCCCACAGCGCGGGGGACGTTCGGCCGCCGCGCTCGAGCCAGTCCTTCTCCACCTCCGGATAGGTGAGGTTGCGGAAGCGCACGCGGTCCTCCAGCGCGTGGTCCGTGACGAAGCGGCGCGCGGTGGCGGACGGGGGATCCGCGATGCGGTGGAACAGTTCCAGGACGGGCGATTCAGGAGCGCTCATGACAGCGCCGCATCATGCGACGTCCGGGCCCCGGAACGCGAAAAGGGTGGAGCGCCGGGCCCCGTGTGGCTGGGGGCTTCGGACTCCACCCTTCGCGGGTACCGAGGCGAGAGGCGCCTTAGCGGGCTTCGGCGGCGCCGATGCGCGCGGCCTCGCGGCGCACCGCGGCCTGCTCCAGCGCGTAGCGCGCGTCCGCGGTGTTCAGGTCCTTGAGGCGCGCCTGGGCCTCTTCCATGCGGCGGCGGGCGCTCGCGACGTCGATGCCGGTGACGTGCTCGGCGGCGTCCGCCAGCACCAGCACCTTGTCGTTGCTCACCTCCACGAAGCCGCCGGCCACGAAGTAGCGGTCCTGCTTGCCCGCCTCGATGAGGGTGAGCGTGCCCGGCTCCACCAGCGACAGGAACGGCGTGTGGCCGGGACGCACGCCGAACAGGCCCTCTCCGCCCGGCACGATGGCCTCGTCGGCCTGCACGGACAGGATGCGCTTCTCGGGGGTGACGATCTCGACAGTCAGCTTGGCCATGAAGGTCCTCGTGCTACCGCACTACCGCATCAGAAAGTCAGCCGCTGGGTCTTCGCGCCCACCGGCTCGAACTCCAACACCCCGGCGTCCGTCAAGCGGGGGCCCTTGCCCGGGATGCCCAGCGTGCCCTCCAGCCACTTGAGGTGGTGGGCCAGCTGGCGCACTTCCGGCAGCTGCTTCGTCGTCATCAGCTCCGTGAGCCGCCGCTCCTGGAGCTTCTGCCCGGTGCGGTCGAACTGGGCCGCCACCATCACCCGCGCCCACGCCAGGCCGCTGCCCTTCGGCTTCTTCTTGCCCTGGGCGGGGGGCGGCCTGCCCTTCTCCACCAGCGGGTAGAGCACCCAGACCTTCTCCCCGTCATTGGACGCGAAGTAGAGGTCGTCCACCGTCCCCACGCACACGTCCGCCGACCAGAGGGGCCCGTTCTCCTTGAGCATCTCCAGCCGGCACTTGCCCACGCCCACGTCCACCGTGCGGACGCTGTACAGCCCGTTCGCGCTCACCCGTGCGCGGCTGGCGCGCTCCTCCGCCAGGGCGGAGGGCGCGGCACCACAGAGCATCAGGGCGAGCGCGACGGTCAGGCGCATGGAAGCCGTTTACGCCGCCGCCAGCTTGCGGGCGTTCTCCAGCACCTCTTCGATGCCGCCCGCCATGTAGAAGGCGCTCTCCGGGATGCTGTCGTGCTTGCCGTCCGCGATCTCCTTGAAGCCGCGGATGGTGTCCTGGAGCTTCACGTAGCGGCCGTCCTTGCCGGTGAAGACCTTGGCCACGAAGAACGGCTGGGACAGGAAGCGCTGGATCTTGCGGGCGCGCGCCACGGACAGCTTGTCCTCTTCGGACAGCTCGTCCATGCCCAGGATGGCGATGATGTCCTGGAGCTCCTTGTAGCGCTGCAGGATGCCCTGGACGCGGCGGGCCACGGCGTAGTGCTCGGCGCCCAGCACGTCCGCGGACAGGATGCGGCTGGTGGAGTCCAGCGGGTCCACGGCGGGGAAGATGGCGAGCTCCGCGATGGAGCGGTTGAGCACCGTGGTCGCGTCCAGGTGGGCGAACGCGGTGGCCGGCGCCGGGTCCGTCAGGTCGTCCGCGGGCACGTAGATGGCCTGCACGGAGGTGATGGAGCCCTTGGTGGTGGAGGTGATGCGCTCCTGGAGGCCGCCCATCTCCGTGGCGAGCGTGGGCTGGTAACCCACCGCGCTGGGGATGCGGCCCAGGAGGGCGGACACTTCCGAGCCGGCCTGGGTGAAGCGGAAGATGTTGTCCACGAAGAGGAGCACGTCACGGCCCTCCACGTCGCGGAAGTACTCCGCCATGGTCAGCGCGGAGAGGGCCACGCGGGCGCGGGCGCCGGGCGGCTCGTTCATCTGGCCGTACACGAGGACCGCCTGGCTCTTCTCCAGGTTGTCGGTCTGGATGACCTTGGTGTCCTGCATCTCGTGGTACAGGTCGTTGCCCTCGCGGGTGCGCTCACCCACGCCGGCGAACACGGAGAAGCCGCCGCGCTCCACGGCCACGTTGCGGATGAGCTCCTGCAGGAGCACCGTCTTGCCCACGCCGGCGCCGCCGAACAGGCCGATCTTGCCGCCACGGGTGTAGGGGGCGAGCAGGTCGATGACCTTGATGCCGGTCTCGAACATCTGCACGCGCACGTCCTGCTCCGTGAACGGCGGGGGCGGACGGTGGATGGGCCAGTACTCGGTGGCGTTCACGGGGCCCATCTCGTCCACCGGCTCGCCGGTGACGTTCATGATGCGGCCCAGGGTGGCCTTGCCCACCGGCACCTGGATGGGGGCGCCCGTGTTGCTCACCGGCATGCCGCGGCCCAGGCCCTCCGTGGAGTCCATGGCGATGCAGCGCACGGTGTTCTCACCCAGGTGCTGAGCCACCTCGATGGTGAGGTTGTCCTTCTCCGCGCCCAGGTTGGGGTTGGTCACCTTGAGGGCGGCGTACACCTCAGGGAGCCCGCCGGGCGGGAACTCCACGTCGACCACGGGGCCGAGAACCTGCGTGATCTTGCCAGTCGTCGGGACTTGAGCGCTCATGGGACTCCTCTGCCTTGTCTCGTATGGCGAGCGGCCGGGGCGCCGCCGCCCGTCAGGAAATCGACCCCGAAAGAGGGGTGTGGGCGGGCCCCCTTTACCGGGGGGTGCCCGGCAGGGTCAAGCCTCCCGGGTCCGCGCACGTAAGTCCCGCTTAGCGGAGTGGTGTCCCTGACGCCAGTCCCTTGCGGTTTCCCTCTTCCCCGCCTGCCCGGTGAGGGGGCCTGGAACGACGAAGGGCCCGTGCTTCGTGCCGCTCGTGGGAGCGCGAAGCAACGGGCCCTGCGTCTGGAACCGGGATGCTGCCGGACGGGAGGCGGACTACTTGAGGGCCTCGGCGCCGGAGACGATCTCCATGAGCTCCTTGGTGATGACCGCCTGGCGGGTGCGGTTGTAGAGCAGGGTGTAGCTGGAGATCATGTCCGTGGCGTTGTTGGTGGCGTTCTCCATGGCGCTCATGCGCGCGCCCTGCTCGCTCGCCACGCTCTCCAGGAGCGCCCGGTACAGCTTGATGTTGACCGCCTGGGGCACCAGCCGGTCCAGCACGGCCTGGCGGGACGGCTCGTACTTGAAGTCCACCAGAGCGGGGGCGGCCGTGACGGTCTCGGGCGTGGCAGTCGTGGCGGCCTTCACGGCGGCGGGCTGCAGCGGCAGGAGCTGCGACACGACGACGTTCTGGGTGATGGCGGAGACGAACTCGTTGTAGACGACGTAGACCGCGTCGACCTCGTCGTTGAGGAAGGCGGCGGCCAGCTCTTCCGCGACGTTGGCGGCGGAGCGGTAGTTGAGCGTCGCGTACAGGCCGGCGAAGTCCTTGCGGATGGACTGGCCGCGGTTGCGGAAGAAGTCGTTGCCCTTGCGGCCCACCGTGGAGACGCGCACCTGGAGGTTGCTGTTCTCGTACAGGTAGCGGTTGGCGCGGCGGATGACGTTGGAGTTGAAGCCGCCGGCGAGGCCGCGGTCGGACGTGAGGAGCAGCAGCTCCACGCGGCGGATGGGGCGGGTGGCGAGCAGCGGGTGCGCCAGCTCCTGGTCGGCGGAGCGCACGGCCAGCTCGGAGATGATCTGCTCCAGCGTCTGCGCGTACGGGCGGGCGGCGAGGATGGCGTCCTGCGCCTTCCGGAGCTTCGCGGCGGAGACCATCTTCATGGCCTTGGTGATCTGCCGCGTGTTCTTCACCGAGCGGATGCGCTTGCGGATGTCGCGAAGGGACGCCATGGACCGGAAACTCCTCTGGGACGACGTGCGGCGCGCGCCCCGAGACAGCCCGGGCTGGCCATGAGGGACGGCGGGCCCCCTATATAGGCGGGCCGGGAGCGGGTCAACGGCGCGGTGCCCGGAGCGGGCCCGCCCACGGCCCCCCGCCCCCGCCGTCCGGGGGCCGGGCGGGCGTGAACAGTTCCGGGTCCGGGGCCGCCCATGGTGCTTTGCCCCCTGGGGGCGCCGGAAGAGAATGGCCCCTTCCGACTGTTTCGCGGGGTCCATGAAGGCTGGCGGCACGACCAGGGTGTGGGTACGCAGGGGCCTGGGGCTGCTCGGGCTGGCCGTGGCCGTGCTGCTGGGGCTGTCCCACTTCGTGCGCCTGCGCTACCAGAGCCGCATCGTGCCGCTGGCGGTGGCGCCGGAGGCCCCGGTGGCGCTGGTGTTCGGGGCGGGGCTGGCGCCGGGGGCGGTGCCGTCGCCGGTGCTGGCGCAGCGGCTGGACGCGGCCATCGCGCTCTGGCGGCAGGGCAAGGTGCGGTCGCTCTTGGTGAGCGGGGACAACTCCGCGCCCTTCCACAACGAGACGCGGGCCATGCGCAACTACCTGCTGGAGCGCGGGGTGCCGGAGGACGCGGTGGTGGGGGACGAGGCGGGGCTGTCCACCTACGACAGCTGCCTCAGGGCCCACTCGGTGTTCGGGGCGGACCGGGCGGTGCTGGTCACGCAGCGCTTCCACCTGTCGCGGGCGCTGTTCATCGCGAACTCGGTGGGCATCGACGCGTGGGGCGTGGCGGCGGACGAGGGACGGGCGACCCCCTGGCGCTACACGGTGCGTGAGACGCTCTCCCGGGTGCTCGCGCTGGCGATGGTGCTGCTGGAGGTGGAGCCCGGCAGCCCTGACGCCCAGCCGGCGACGGCTCCCCGCTGACGGGGGGTGGGCCCGGCAGGCAGGCGGGCGGAGTGGATTGCCGCTCCCGTTCTGGGGGCCCATTTTCGTGGGGACACGGAGAGCTTTTCTCAACCGTCCCTGTCGAGGAGACCCCATGCGGTTCAACAAGCTCGGAGACGAGGATGTGGGCGAGTCCACCTCGCTGCGCCACCGGAACCCGGACACCGGAGAGGACGAGATCAACATCACGGACCAGGACCTGGCGGCGACGCCTCCTCTGGAGGAGGAGGCGGATGCGCGGGACATCCTGCCGGATCAGATCCAGCGCTTCGGCCGGGCCGATGACGAGGAAGAGGAGCGCGAGTTGACCGCGCAGCCCGATGACCCGGGCCCGCGCGCCCAGTCGCCGGACCTGCTGCCCGAGGGGTAGCCGGGGCCGGGTGCGGATGAAGGCAGGGCGCGTCCCCGTGCGAGGGACGCGCCCTTTGTTTTCAGGTGGGAACCCCGAGGGGTTCCGACCGGCCACCGTACGGCTCAGGACCGACGCGAGGACTTCTTCGCGGCGGCCTTGCCCGTGGCCTTCTTCGCGGTCGCGCCACGCTTCTGGGCAGCGCCCTTCTTCGCGGCGGCGCCCTTCTTGATGGCCCCCTTCTTCGCGGTCGCGCCCTTCTTCGCGGCGGCGCCCTTTGAGGCAGTGCCGCGCTTCTGGGCTGCGCCCTTCGCGGCGCCCTTCTTCGCAACGGCGCCCTTCTTCGCGGCGGCACCCTTCGCGGCAGACTTCTTCGCGGGGGACCCCTTCTTCGCGGCGGACTTCTTCGCCGTGGCTCCCTTTACGGCAGCGCCCTTCTTCGCGGCGGCCTTGCCCACAGCCCCCTTCCTCGCGGGCTTGGACGGGGCCTTCTTCGCGGCGGGGCGCTTCGACCCGGGCTCCTCGAACAGCTCGCCCTGCTCGGCGGCTTCGAGTTCCTCGCCGGCGTCCTCGGCCACCTCCGCCTCCAGCTCCTCCTCGCTGGACACCTCGGACTCGTCGTCGGCCTCGGCCGCTTCACGGGCCAGGGCGGCCAGGTCGCTCGTGTAGTCGCGGCCACGGCCCGAGGGCGCTTCCTCGTCCTCGGCCGCCGATTCCGCCGCGGCTCCGGACAGCGCGCCCTGGAGCACGGCGTTCATCGCTCGCGCGAAGGTCCGCTCCCCGAAGCTCTCCACCTCTTCCACCGGCGGAATCAGCACCTCGAGCATGTCCTTGAGCGTGCGGTACAGCCGCATCTCCTTCTTCTCACCGTCCCAGGTGCCGAAGACCCAGTCGTCCCCGTCCATCGCCTCCACCCAGCCGGGCAGCGGCCCACCCCCGTCCCCCTGCTCCTCCATCGCGGACTTGCGCGCGACGAACAGGTGCCGGTGCGCCCCCTTCAACCCGAAGCGCCACACGCCCGCGGCGGGCAGGCCCACCACCATCAGCCGGCTCTTCTCCAGGACGCTGGGCGCACCCTCGTCGCCACGCAGCGGGTACAGCCGCACCTCGCCCTGGAACTCACCGCCGTTGAGCGCCTGATACAGGTCCGCCAGGTCCTCGGGGAACGGGACGCCGCACTCCGTCTCCGCGCGGCGGACCTCCTCCGCCTGCACACCCTCCGAGGTCGCCTTCGCCGACTTGCGCAGTGCCTCCAACCACTCGTGCATGACCCCTCCACGACATCGACAGCCACCAGGGCTCGCACCTTACGGCGCCTGAGCCCCCGTGCGCAGTGTGCATGTCGGGTTTCGTCCACCCGACGCCTGTAGACATACCTGGACAACCTGACACGCCCGCCCCCTCCATCCCCCCTGCCCGCCTGCCCCTGGGGCTGGCAACCCGGATGGAAGCCCGCTCCCCGGGGCGTTAGGAAGACGCCATGGCCCATCCCGTAAGCCTCGAGGCGACCCCCGAGACCTTCGACGCGCTCGTCATGGAACCCCGCGACGAGCTGGTGGTCGTGGACTTCTGGGGCCCCGGCTGCCCGAACTGCGACATCTACGCGGCCGCCGAGCCGGAGCTCCTCAAGGAGCTGGACGGCGCCCCCATGCGCGTCGTCAAGGTCAACGCCTACGAGCACGAGGCCCTGGCCACGCGCTTCGGCCTGTTCGGCATCCCCACCTTCCTCTTGTTCCGCAACGGGAAGCTGCTGGGGAAGATGAGCCAGTACTACGGCAAGCCGTACTTCCTGGGCGTCATCCGGGACCACCTGCCCGGCGGCGCCAAGGCGCAGGCCTGAGCCGCCCACTCAGTCCCGGTAGCCGCGCGCCTGCAGCCGGAACAGGTGCGCGTACCGCCCGTCGAGCGCCATCAGCTCGTCGTGGCTGCCCAGCTCCTGCACCGTCCCGTTGTGGAGCACGGCGATCTGATCCGCCATGCGCACCGTGGAGAAGCGGTGCGAGATCACGATGGCGATGCGGTCCGCGGCCAAGGCCTGGAAGCGCTCGAAGAGGGCGTGCTCCGCCTCCGCGTCGATGCTGGCCGTGGGCTCGTCCAGGATGAGCACCTCCGCGTCGTCGCGCATGAAGGCGCGTGACACGGCCAGCTTCTGCCACTGGCCGCTGGACAGCTCCTGGCCCTTCTCGAACCAGCCGCCCAGCATCGTGTCGTACTGGGACGGCAGCGCCGCGATGACGGAGTTGGCTCCGCCCTGCTCCGCCGCGCGCTCGATGGCGGGCCGGTCCTCCAGCGCGGGCACGTGGCCCAGGCCGATGTTCTCCGCCACGCTGAACTGGTAGCGCACGAAGTCCTGGAACACCGCCCCGAAGCGGCTGCGCAGGTCGTCCGCGTCCATCCGCGCCGTGTCCACGCCGCCGTAGAAAATCTGCCCTTCCGTGGGCTCGTACATGCGCAGCAGCAGCTTCACCAGCGTGCTCTTGCCCGCGCCGTTCTCCCCCACCAGCGCCAGCTTCTGGCCGGGCTTGAGCGTGAGCGACACGTTGCGCAGCGCCCACGCGTCCTTGCCCGCGTAGCGGAAGGACACGTCGCGCAACTCGATGGCGTTGGTGCGCCCGCGCGGTGGGCTGACGGTGGGCAGGGCCTTGGGCGTGCTCGCCACCGTGGGGATGTCCAGGTAGGCGAAGAGGTTGCTCATGAAGAGCGCGTCCTCGTACATGGAGCCCACGCTGGTGAGGATGCCCTGGAAAGCGGCCTGCCCCTGCCGGAACACGGCCAGGTACAGCACCATGTCGCCCACGGAGATGCCGCCGGACGCGGCCTTGCTCGCGACGAAGAGGTAGCAGCCGTAGAAGGCCGCCAGCGACAGCAGGCCCAGCCCCAGGCCCCACACCATGCGCTTGCGCGCGAGGGCGCGGTCCTCCGCGAAGAACTTCTGGAACAGCGTGCGGTAGCGGCCCAGCACCAGCGGCCCCAACCCGAAGAGCTTCACCTCCTTCACGGTGCTGTCGCGCGTGAGGATCCACTCCAGGTAGTTGAGCTTGCGGCCCTCCGGCGCCCGCCACGAGTACAGCCGGAAGCCCTCCGCCGCCAGGCGCGCCTCCGCGATGAACGCGGGGATGGACGCGAGCAGCAGCACCGCCACGCTCCACGGCGACAGCGCCACGAGCAGCACCGCGTAGGTGGACAGGGTGATGACGTTGCGCACGATGCTGAACGCCTGCATCACCAGCGACAGCGGCCGCGCGTTCGCCTCGCGCCGCGCGTTCTGCATCTTGTCGTAGGTATCCGAGTCCTCGAAGTGCTGCAGCTCCAGCTCCAGCGCCTTCTGGAGGATGCGCTCGTTGAGCAGGTTGCCCAGGTGCGCGCGCAACAGGTCCTTCGTGAGCGTGAGCCCGCGGTCCACCACCGCGGAGGCGATCATCAGCGCGAACTCCGTGGCGACGAGCCCCAGCACGCGCGAGTGCGCCGCCGCGTCGCCCTTCGCCGCGGCCACCACCGTGTCCACGATGAGCTTGCCCACCCACGCGATGCCCGCCGGCAGCACCGCCGCCACCAGGGTGAGCACGCCCAGCACCACCGCGCCCCGGGGGCTCGCCCGCCAGAAGAGGCGGAAGGTGCCCGGCAGTTGCTTGAAGAGGACGCCCGCGTTCTTCAGGCGGGCGCGAAGCGAAGGCGGTGTCGACGGCGTGGGAGGTGGCAAGGTGCCGCCCCTCATAACGCCGCGACGGCCGCCGCGCTGGACTTCCCCGCTTTCAGGAAGCGGGGGCGCCTCCACCGTCCGGCAGGGTGGCGGGCGGGGCGGCGTGCCGGGAGATGAGCACGTCGCAGGGCGAGCGCCGCAGCACGCCTTCGGTCAGCGCGGACGGCGGATTCGCGGAGGACATGCCCAGGGTCAGCAGGTCCGATTCGCGCTCCAGGGCCTCCGCGAGGATGCACTCGGCCGGGTCGCCGAAGCGCAGGCGGCTCTCCATCACGCGGCCCGTCTCGCGGTACGGCGCCAGGAAGCGCCCGAGCGCCTTGCGCGCCGCGTCCTCGCGCTCCTGCCGCAGCCGCAGCTCCTGCGTCAGGTGGCCGTCCTGATGGCGCAGGGCGGCCTCCTCCTCGCGCAGGTCCACCACGTGCAGCACCTCGATGGGCGTCGAGGCCGGGCACAGGCGCAGGGTCAGCTCCAGCGCGCGGCGGGACTCGCGTGAGAAGTTCACCGCGACGAGGGGCCGGTGGTAGACGCGGCCCGGGTGCGGCATCACCACCAGCACGGACGCGTCCACCTCCCGCACCAGCCGCATCACCAGGGAGCTCTCCGGCAGCGGCTTCACGGGATAGGCCGGGTGGGGGCGGCCCACCACCAGCACCTCCACGCCCTGGTCCCTGGCCAGCTCCGCCGCCACGTGCGGCGCGTCCCCCACGCGCAGCTCCTCGCGCACGTCCACGTCCGGCCGCTGCCGCAGCCGCTTCACCGCGGACGTCACCGACCGGCGCAGACACCGCTCGCAGGCCACCGTCCCGTCCGGGCCCTGGTGGCCGTCCAGCGGCGGGCTGACGTGCAGCACGCTGAAGGCCGCCCCGTGCGCCAGTGGCAGCCGCAGCGCGCGGGCCAGCGCGAACTCCGATTGCAGGGAGAAGTCCAACCCCACCGCCACCCGCCGCAGCCCCCGCTGCTGCGCGCGGGGAAGACCGTCGGAGAGCAGGGGCAGACCCCTTGTAGGAGACACGTTCGGTCGCATGTCGACACCCTTCCTTCCGCTGCCTCACCGCCAGGACTCTCCGCGCGGGCCTCCGGGGCGTGGCGACAGGGCGGCTCACGCATCCGGGCTGAAACATCCGACGCACGGCATCGGGGGCTTTCCGCCTCTCGCGGGCCCTCATGGACATACATTCAGCGCGGCCGGTGTTCGTGCCACCCGTCTTCACGGGGACGCCACGTCCGCCGCAGGGCGGCGGTGCACGCGAGCGGTGCGGCCCGGCAGGACAGCGGGCCAGGGCGTGCGGACGGGCCGCCCTTCCTCCGGTCGAAGCCCCTCGCTGTAACGTTTTCAGGGCGCCGCACCGCTTCGTTCAAGGACTCCAGGGCAGGCGGACGTTCAGGGCCGTGGATTCAAGCGCTTGGGACGTTCACTGAAGCACCCTGGCGGAGGGGGATGCTTTCCGAGGCTCGGCCAGCCCTTTGCAGAGACCTGTGCCCGGCCCCTCACGGGGTCATGGGCGGCGGGTCGGACGGCAGGAAGCAAGGGAGCGGGACATGCGCGGGGTCATCACCGGACGTGAGGTGGTTGCCAACCTGGGACTCATCTACCGGGAGTTCGGAACAGCCTGTGTGTTGCGCTGTCTCTGGGTGATGCTCAGCGGGAAATCCACCACGTTCCTCGAGGTGGCGTGTCCCTGCGAGAAGATGCGGCAGTAGGCACGCATCCCTGAAGACAGCTCGGGCCGCGGGAAGCGCACTGGCTTCCGCGGCCCGAATGGTTTCACGGCGATGAGACGTCGCTAGCGCTCGTACGGATCCGCGTCGCGGCGCGGGGCCTTGTCGCCGTCGACGGCGTCCTTGATGGCGTGCTTCACGTCCTCGACCACGCCCTTGACCTTGCCCTTGGCCGTGTCCGCCTTGCCCTCGGCTTCCAGCGAACGGTCGCCGGTCGCAACGCCCACGGTTTCCTTCACCTTGCCCTTGGCCTTGTCAGTCCACTCGCCCATGGCGTCCTCCTGACGTCGGTGTGTGAATCGTTGTGGAGGACAACGTGCGCACGTCCAATACGGGCGGCATGTCGCGGTGGCTCGTCCGCACGGCCGCCCTGCGAGGGCCGTGACACGTCCGGCACGGACCCGAGTGTCCGGTAATGGACAGCGCGCGGCGCACGCGGAAACGACACGCGCCCTGGCCGCCCTACCTGCTGCGTCCCTGTTATTCACGAAGACCCGGGAGTCTTCTTCACAAGTCGAGGACGTTGCATTGACGCGTCCCCGCTTCCCCCTCAGTCTTGAGTGACCCTCCCGGATCCGTCTGCGATGAATCAGCCTTCCCCCCTCACGACCCAGGCGCTGCTCTTCAAGCTGCTGTTGCTGCGCACGCTGGTCGTCACGGTGGCGGTGGCGCCGGCCATCTACGTGGACATCCAGCTCCTGGATGTGGACGCGAGCAGCGTGGGGTTCGTGCTGGGGGTCGTCACGCCCATCGTGATTGGCGGGCTGGCGCTGGTGGTGCCCATTGGCGCGGTGGGCGCGCTCTTGCGGCACGCGCTGCGGGAGGACACGAGTCCGGCGGAGCGGCTGGGGCGGCTGTTGCGGCTGCCGGGCGTGCTCACGTTCGTGGAGGCGCAGTCGGGCTGGTTCCTGGGCGGCATCTTCTTCAACGGCGCCATTGGCCTGGCGCTGGACCGTCCGCCGCGCGTCATCCTGGTGGGCGTGGCGGTGGCGATGAGCGCGGGCCTCTTCAGCGCGCCCATCATGTACATGCTCTACGAGCGGGCGCTGGCGGGGGTGACGCTGGAGGCGTTCCGCCGCGCGCCGCACGAGCGGCCCCCGGGCGAAGGCCTGTTCCTGCCGCGGCAGAGCTGGTTCCTGCCGGCCATCGTCGTCTCCGCGCTGCTGATCACCTGCATCACCAGCATCGCGACGTTGCAACTGCGGCTGGAGAAGAACCTGTCGTCGCTGGCGGACGACCTGGAGCTGTCCGGCGAGTACCGGGGCGCGGCGCGGGTGCGCTCGCGCATCCAGCCGTTGCAGAGGGATTTGACACTGCCGGTGGCGTTCCTGGGCGGGTTCGCGGCGCTGGGCGCCATCTTCACGGCGGCGTGGGCGGCGCGCCGGCTGGCGCAGGGCGCGAAGGCGATTGGGGCGTCGCTGGACGCGCTGGTGGAGGGCCGCGCGGCGCCGCCGCAGTGGGTGTCCACGGATGAGCTGGGCGACCTGTCCGCGCGCACGTGGCTGCTCTATGAGCAGTTGCAGGAGCTGCCCCGGGCGCTGAGCTCGTCGGCGGGGCACCTGGCGAAGGCGGGCACGCGGCTGACGGAGGCGAGCGACCAGCAGAACCGCACGCTGTCGCGGCAGGCGGCGGCCATCCACCAGGCGCGCACGACGGCGCAGGAGATCCAGCAGATGTCGAAGCTGGCGGCGACCCGAGCGGGCAGCGTGCTGCAGGTGGCGGAGCGCTCCGCGGCGATGGGCCGGCTGGGCGAGGAGTCGCTGGCGGGCACGGAGCAGGGGCTCGCGGACATCCGGGGGCTGACGCACGGGCTGAACCAGCAGGTGGTGGACCTGGGCACGCGCGCCCGCGAGGTGGGCCGGGTGTCGGAGGTGGTGAAGTCGCTGGCGGATCAGTCACACATGCTGGCCATCAACGCGGCCATCGAGGCGAGCCGCGCGGGCGAGCAGGGCCGGGGCTTCGCGGTGGTGGCGCGGCAGATGCGCGAGCTGGCGGACCAGTCCATCAAGGCGACGGGCCAGGTGCGCGGGCTGCTGGAGGGCATGGAGGCCGCGACGGGCGAGGCGGTCATCACCGCGGACAAGAGCTCCGCGGGCGTGGAGGCCGCGCTGGTGCCGCTGCGCAAGAGCGGCGAGCGGCTGCGAGAGCTCATCAAGCTCACGCACGAGTCCGCGGCGGCGGTGCGGCAGATCGCCGAGGCAGTGGCGCAGCAGCACGGCGGCGTGGATCAGCTCTTCCGCGCGGTCAGTGAGATGGACGAGCTGATGGCCGCGACGCTGCGGCAACTGGGCACCACGCAGGAGGCGGCGACGGCGGTGGCCCAGGCGACGGGGCAGGTGTCGGAGCTGGCGGAACGGTACGTGTCCTAGTCTGGCATTCCGTCTGCCATTGCCTTAGGCTCCACCCCGGTCGAAAAACGGCGGACCGGTTCGGTGAGCCCCGGTCACTTCCATGGTGGAAGCACTTGTCCGTCTCCCTCGGGATTCAGGACCCACGGCCCTTCGAAGGCATTCGTGTGCCTTCGCGAGGTCCACCATGAAGCTGAATCACCTTGATCTGCAGGTCCCCGACGTCCAGGCCACCGCCCGCTTCTTCACGCGCTACTGCGGCTTCACGTCGCACGCGAAGAACCATGACTCGCCCGCCATCGCCATCCTCGGCGGGGCGGAGGGCTTCGTGCTCGTCCTCCAGCGCCGCAAGCAGGACTCCGACGTCTTCCCCGAGGACTTCCACGTCGGCTTCCTCCAGGACTCCGAGGCCCCCGTGCTCGCCTTCCATGAGCGCGTGAAGGCGGACGGCCTGGAGGTGTCCGACGTCATCCGCAACAACCGGGGCACCCTCGTCTACTGCCGGGCCCCGGGCGGCATCCTCGTGGAGGTGAGCTGCCGCCCCGGCGCCGTCTGACGCGCGCCCGCACCGTTCCTGCAGAAGGGTCAGCCGGTGCTTTTCCAGACGGCGTCCTCCCGGGAGATGGACCTCCACCCCCGGGAGTACCAGTCGAACTGCTGGGGACGCGGCGGCGTCCATTCAAGCTGACGCGCCCGGGGAAGTTCGATGGGCCTCGGGCGCGTGGCCCCCGCCTTCCCACTCACGACGCGGATGAGCTGCATCAACTGGTTCCGGTCCAGCCGAACGCACCCGTAGTGAGAGAGCTGAACGGCTTCGAGCTCCGCAGCGTCAATGCGGGCCCCATGATGGGCGATGTAACGCCCGAGCCGGGGTCCCAGCGCGTACTGGAGCTTCCGTGCCGTGAGCAGGGACCGGACCACACAGAGGCCCGCGTAGGGGTTCTCCTCCAGGTTGATTTCGAGCACCTGCTCGCGCACCGCACGGAAGAAGGTTTCTCCGTAGACCCGTCGCGCACGACCCTTCCGGGTATCCAGCTCCGCGGCCACGGCTTCCACATTGAGGAAGGTCGTCTGGGGCAGATGCGCGAAGTCCCCGCCGGGCACCAGTTTCTGCTGGAAGGCCCAGGTCGACTCCAGGGTCCAGATGTCCACCGGGAGCTTCTGGACCTGGAGCCGCAACCCTCCGAACCGGTTGATCCGGATCAACTCCCGGGAGAAAGCCTCCCGGAGCGCATCCCCCGTCGCTCCCGCCACGACCAGGTCGACGTCCCGGGGAGCCGCCGTCGCCGACACGGCCAGCAGGTCCCGCAGCGTGCCTCCGAAGACGAAGACCTGCCATTCATGTTGCCGGAAGACGTCCAGGAGCGTCCGCATCGCGCCGTGCCAGGGCAAGGGCGTACGGGTGACGAAGTCGCTCAGACGCTTGCGCAGGACCCTCAATGGGTCGTGGAGGATGGCGCTATCCGTGGGTGAGCTGCTCATGGAGGCTGCAAGCGAAGGTGTCTGTCATTCCACAGACGTAGTCGGTCACCAATTGGTAGCGATGGTACTGCGGAGGCAGCGAGGAACTGCCGCAAGCCGACTCGAACGCGGTCCGGTAGTTCCTCGACAGCAGGTTGTAGACCTTGCCTTCGGGACGCTTGTTGAACTTCTTCCGGGCATCGGGGTCCGGGTCCGTGGGCGGAGGGCACTCGCGAGCCCCTTCCCAGAAGATGTCCATCAGTCCGTGGATGACGCGGCGGCCCAGGGTTTCCAGCCGGAGCGTCTCCGGCGCGTTATAGACGCGCTCGCCGCCAAACCGCTTGCACACCTTGATGAGGCGTGCCGCCGCGCTGGAGCCGATGAGGTCGCCCTGCGCCAACACCTCGCCCTGCATGAGTCGTTCGTAATGCGCCTGAAAGGCCTTGAGGATCTCGCGCTTGGCGTCACTGATGACCAGCGTCCGGAAGTGCTGAGCGAGCGCCTCATCCCGCGCCCGCCCCTCCAGGGGCGTGTCCGCCTCGTTGATGTAGCGATGAACGTTCTTGAGGACGGTCTCCGCCATGCCCGACCTGTCGTGTTCCTTCAGGAAGGCTTCGACCTCCTCCCAGCTCACGAGGCCCTTCTTGACCCCATCCTCGATGTCCACGGTCGCGTAGACCATGTCGTCACAGGCTTCGACGAGGTAGGCGATGGGGTTGCGCGCCGGGCCGGTTCCCGTGAGGGAGCGGATCAACTCGACCTTGCCCTGTTCCGAGGCGAAATAGCCGGGCTTCTTCTTGTCGGCGGGCCCCTGGTCGGACGCCTCATCCGAAGCGGCCGTGTACTTCATCGCGGCCGACAGCGTGCCCACCGTCAGGTTCAGCCCGTAGGAGTCCGCGAGCAGTTGAAGGCGCGACACGATGCGTAGCGTCTGGGCGTTTCCCTCGAACAGCAAGAAATCGTTCCGGAGCTGGCCCTCACGCCCCGACGCCATCTGCACCCCACCGTAAAGCCCTTCCCCCTTCTCACCGAACTTCTTCTTGAACCAGCTGCTGATGGCCTCCTCGCCCGCGTGACCGAAGGGTGGGTTTCCCAGGTCGTGAAGCAGTCCGCATGTCGTCGCGATGGCTTCGATGTCCATGGCCTGCTGGCTGGACTCCAGATGCCCCTCCCGCAGCATCCATCTGGCCGCTCCCCGCGCGAGCCCCCGGGCCAGTGTCGACACCTCCACGGAGTGCGTCAGGCGCGTGCGGACCGCGTCGTTCGGCTCCAGTGGAAAGACCTGCGTCTTGTCCTTGAGACGACGAAAAGGCGTGGAGAAGACGGTCCGGTCATAGTCCCGGTCGAACTGGGACCGGCCATCATCCTCGAGCGGAGAAGAGCCCCGCCCACCCTCTGCCTCACGGATCCGCGTCTCACACAACAAGGCCTTCCAATCCAGCGCCATGATGCTCCCCCGGTTCGACGACGGCGCCGAACCTACCGGGGAGGTCTGACATGGCGTGAAGACCGACCCGGACCCCTTCAGCCGCTCCGGGCCATCCGGAGCGGCTCCTCGCCGGCGTCTTCCATCGGCGGCACGTACGGCCAGCCCTTCAGCGGCCCCTTCCCTGCTTCGCGCGTGAGGTAGTCCGCCGCGATGTTCGCGCTCTCCATGATGGTCAACAGGCCGCTGCCCGGGTGCGTGCCGCCACCCACGAAGTAGAGCCCCTCCACCTGCGCGTTCTTCACGCGCGGGCGCAGCGGGCCCAATTGCAGCCACGTGTGGGACAGGTTGAACACCGCGCCCCGGAACACGTTGAAGTCGTCCCGCCACGTCTCCGCCGTGAAGTAGCGCTCCGCCTTCACGTGCTCGCGCACGCCCTTGATGCCCACCTTCTCCAGCATCTTCGGGATGCGCTCGCGCAGCGTGGCCTCCGTCTTCGCCCAGTCCACCGGACGCGCCGTGTTGGGCGTGGGCACCAGCACGTAGAGCGTGGAATGCCCCTTCGGCGCCCCCGAGCCGTCCGTCACGCCCGGGTTGCACACGTAGAAGGGCGGGTCGTCCACGTCCACCGTGCGGTCCTCCAGCGCGTCCTTGTCCGTGCGCCGGGCGCTCTCCGACAGGTAGATGAGGTGGTGCGGCAGGTCCGCGTACGTCGTGTCCAGGCCGTAGTACGCCATGAACGTGCTGCACGAATACTTCGCCCGCTCCAGCGCCGCGTCCGTCAGCCGGCTGCCCTCGCGCACCTCCGGCGCCAGCAGCTTCTGCGCCGCGTAGGCCAGGTCCGCGTTCACCACCACCGCGTCCGCCTTCAACACCTCTCCGCTCGCGAGCTTCACGCCCACCGCGCGCCCGGCCTCCGTGAGCACCCGCTCCACCGCCGTGCCCATGCGGAAGGTCGCGCCCAGGTCCTGCGCGCACCGCATCATCCCGCGCGCCAGCTCCCGGAAGCCGCCCTGCACGTGCCACACGCCGAAGCACAGCTCGATGAACGGAATCACGCTGAACACCGACGAGCACGTCGTCGGGTGCAGCCCCAGGTACTTCGACGGGTACGCCAGCGCGTACGTCATCCGGTCGTCGTGGAAGAACGAGTCCAACTGCTTGTAGAGCGTCTGCCACGGCTTGAAGCGCAGCGTGGGCGCCAGGCGCCAGGGCGCGTAGTAGTCCAGGCTGCCCGCGTTGGTGCAGATGAACTTCTCATACGCGAGCGCGTACTTCTGGCGCCCGTCCTCCATCCACTCCCGCAGCGCGCGGCCCTTGCCCGCGCCGAACGTCTCCAGGTCCTGGCCCATGCGCTCCAGGTCGCGCCGCGTGTCCAGGTGCGTGCCGTCCCAGAAGTGCACGCGCGTGTTCGGATCCACCGGCACCAGCGTGACGTAGTCCTCCAGCCGCTTCCCCGAGCGCGAGAAGATCTGCTTCAGGATGCCGGGGAGCTGGAGGATGGACGGGCCCGTGTCCACCGCGTACTCGCCGTCCTGGCCCAGCGTCAGCCCCTTCATCCGGCCGCCGGGCACCGCGTCCTTCTCCACCACGGTGACCTGGAAGCCCTGCCCCGCGAGGTTGATGGCGGCCGTCAGGCCCCCAGGGCCCGCGCCCACGACGATGACGTGCTGAACCATGTGCCTCACGATGCCCGGCCCCATGCCTGCTGGCGACTGTCCCGTGAGGACGGCCCGGGCGAAAAAGCGTTTCCTCCCGGGACTCCAGGCGCTCCGCCGGACGTTGGCTCCAGGAGCGTTCGCTGGAAGACGGGCCAACATCCTGAATCCCCAGGGTGCCTGGCCTCCTGTAGCCTGCGACGCGCATCCATGAATCCCCCCTCGGAGGCCCGCCCACAGGAAGTCCTGTTGTTCACCCTGGAGCGGCAGCGCTATGGGCTGCCCGTGGAGGACGTGCGCGAGCTGGTGCGCGCCGCGCGCCTCACGCCCCTGCCCCGGGCCCCGGACGTGGTGGAGGGGCTGCTCAACCTGCGCGGAGAGCTGCTGCCCGTGCTCGACCTGCGCCGCCGCTTCCGCCACCCCGCGCGCGCCATGTCCCCCATGGACCACTTCATCGTCGCCTCCGCCGGGGGCCGGCACGTGGCGCTGCGCGTGGACCGGGCGGAGGGGCTGCACACCGTCGCCCCCGGGGAATGGGACGCGTCTCCCCGGGAGCTGCCGGGCGTGGGGTACGTGGCCGGGGCCGCGAAGCTGGCGGACGGGCTGGTGCTGGTGCACGACCTGCGCTCGTTCCTCTCCGAGGCGGAAGCCCTGCAACTGGACACCGCGCTCGGAGCCCTTCCGGAGCCCGCTTGATTGGCGGCGTCCTGCCCCCGGGCTTCAAGGAGGTGCTCGCCCTGGTGGAGGAGCGCGCCGGGCTGGCCGCGCCCAGTTGTCTGGCCGCCGCGCTGGAGGGCATCCAGCGCGCCATGACCCGCGCGAACCAGGACGACGTCACGCGCTACCTGCATGACGTGGCGCTGGACAACGCGCTCTTCGACGACCTGCTCACCGAGCTCACCATCGGGGAGACGTACTTCTTCCGCACGCACGAGCACTTCGACCACCTGCGCCGCGTGGTGCTGCCGGAGCTGCGCGAGCGCCACGGTCCGGAGCACCTGCTGCGCGCGTGGAGCGCGGCGTGCTCCTCCGGCGAGGAGCCCTACTCCATCGCCGCGCTGCTGATGGCCGAGGGCTGGGAAGAGCACATGGCGGTGCGCGCGACGGACGTGTCGCGCACGGCGCTCAGCCGCGCCCAGCAGGCCCGCTATACGGATTGGTCCCTGCGCGGCCCCTCCGCGGACCGCATGCGCCCCCACCTCAAGCAGGAGGGCCGCTTCTACTGGCTGTCGCAGGACGTGAAGCGCCACGTGCAGCTGGGCTACCTCAACCTGGCGCTGGAGACGTGGCCGTCCGCGGACAACGGCATCTGGCAGCTGGACGTCATCTTCTGCCGCAACGTCCTCATCTACTTCAACCGCGCCACCATCGAGGGCGTGGCGCGCAGGCTCCACGCGTCGCTGGATGACGGCGGGTACCTGTTCACGGGGCCGTCGGATCCGCCGCTCGGGGACTACGCGCCGTTCGAGCCGGTGCTCACCGAGTGGGGCGTGCTGTACCGCAAGCCCCTGGCCGGCGCGAACGCGGGGCACTTCGTTCCGCTCCAGCCCCTGGCGCCGCTGCGCGCGGACGGCTCGCCCTTCCCTTCCGCCAGCGGACGCACCGGATCCGGTTCGTTCCCCGCGACGCCGGAGCCGCGGCCCCCACCGGTGGCCTGGCCGCCTCCGACGGTGGGCTTCAGCGAGCCCGCGCCGGGGACGCCTTCGACGTTCAGGACGCCCCCGCCCGCATCGAGCACGACACCCCCGGGTGCCGGGGCTCCGGCTTCCAGCGCTGGGGCGCGGCCCCGCTTCACGCTCAGCGTGGAGACGCTGGACACCGTGCGCCAGGCGCTGGCGCGGGGCGACTGGCGCGAGGGGGCACGGCGGGCGGGGGCCCAATCGGCCGACCCGGAGGAGGCCCTGGCCGCGGTCCGTGCACTGGCCAACCTGGAGCCGCGCGCGGCGGTGTTCGCCTGCGGGGAGGCCGCTGTTCGTCACCCACTGGTCGCCGGTCTGCGGTATCTGGAGGCCCTGCTGCTGCTGGGTCAGTCGCGGCTGGCCGACGCGGAGAAGTCCGCCCGGCAGGCGCTCTACCTGGAGCCGGGGCTCGCGGTGGGCCACCTGCTCCTGGGCCACGTGCTGCGCCGGCAGGACCAGACCGCCGCCGCCGCCCGGGCCTACCGCGAGGCGGAGGGGCTGTGCCGGAAGCTGCCGCCAGAGGCGCTGGTGCCCATGGCGGAGGGTGAGCGGGCCGGAGCACTGGCGGACGTGGCCCGCGCGGAGTGGCGGCGCCTGGAGCGGACTGAAGGCGGAGACGCAAGCTGATGCCGAAGCGCGAAGGAATCATCGACTGGGACAAAGCCCGGGCCCGGCTGGAGGAGCTGGAGCGCGCCACCGAGGCGCGCGAAGCCTTCACCGACGAGGCCGCCCGCGACGCGCTCGAGGCCCGCGCCCGCGCCCTGGCCCTGCCGCCGGTCATCCCCGTGCTGCCCGGCAGCCAGCGGGAGATGGTGCGCTTCCAGGCCGCGGGCCAGAGCTACGCGCTGGAGTCGCGCTTCATCCTGGAGGTCCTGCGCTCGCCGGAGCTCACCCCGCTGCCGGGCTCGCCGCCGCTGTTGCGTGGGCTGACGCTCCTGCGCGGCGAGGTGCTGCCCGTGGTGGAGCTGGCGCCGCTGTTCGGCCGGCCCGCGTCGCAGGACACCGGCCCCGTGCTGGTGGTGGGCACGGCCCGCGCGGAGCTGGGGCTGCGCACGGATGAGGTCACGGAGGTGACGGTGCTGACGGGCACGGAGCTGCTGCCCGCGCCCCCCTCCCTGGAAGAGGAAGCGGGCGCGCTGGTGTCCGGCGTGAGCCCCGACGGCACGCTCGTCCTGGAGGGAGAGGCCCTCCTCGCCGACGAGCGTCTCGTGTTCGAGCTGTCCGAAGAAGGAGTCGCATGAGCATCGGGAATCGCATCGCGCTGGGCTTCGGGCTGTCCCTGCTGGTCCTGCTGATCATCGCGGCAGTGGCCTTCCAGGGCGCCCAGCAGCTCACCACCACCACCGAGGGCCTGCTGGAGGCCCACAACAACTACAAGATGCTGCGCGAGGCGCGCGCCCTCATCGTGGACGCGGAGACGGGCCAGCGCGGCTTCATCCTCACCGGCGACGAATCCTATCTGCGCCCGTACCAGACCGCCCTCAACGAGCTGCGCACGGACCTGGACGCCCTGCGCCCCGCGATGGCGAAGTACCCCGACCAGCGCTCGCGCTTCGCGAAGCTGGATCCGCTGGTGGTCAGCAAGCTGGACGAGCTGGCGGACACCGTGCGCATGCGCCGCGAGCAGGGCTTCGAGGCGGCCGCCGCCGTGGTGAAGACCAACCGCGGCCAGCGGGAGATGGAGACCATCCGGGAGCTCATCGCCGACATGCGCGAGACGGAGGAGGACCGCTGGAGGCTCTACTCCGACGCCGCCACCCAGGCCGCCCAGCGCAGCGTCTGGGTGCTGGCCCTGGGCACCCTCCTGGGCCTGGCCATCGTGGGCGTGGGCAGCTTCGTCATCACCCGCGGCATCACCGACCCCCTGCGCAAGCTCACCTACGGCGCGGAGCAGCTGGGCAAGGGCGAGCTGGCCCACCGCATCGACGTGCGCGGCAAGGACGAGATGGCCGACCTGGCCGCCGCCTTCAACGGCATGGCCGAGCGCCGCCAGCAGGCGGAGGTGCAGCTGGCGAAGCAGGCCGAGCAGCGCGAGCACACGCTCAAGACCGTGGCGGAGTTCGTCAACCAGCTGGCCGGCGCGTCGTCGGAAATCCTCGCGAGCACCACCGAGCAGGTGGCCGGCGCCCAGGAGCAGGGCACCGCCGTCACGGAGACGGTGAGCACCATCGAGGAGATCACCAAGACGTCGGAAGAGGCCGCCGGCCGCGCCCGCGCGGTGAGCGAGTCCGCCCGGCACTCCGAGGAGGTGGGCCGCTCCGGCCGCCGCGCCGTGGAGGAGGCCGTGTCCGCCATGGGCGCCGTGCGCGACCAGGTGGAGTCCATCGCGTCGCGCATCCTCGCGCTGGCCGAGCAGGCCCAGGCCATTGGCGACATCATCACCACCGTCAACGACATCTCCGAGCAGACGCACATGCTCGCGCTCAACGCCTCCATCGAGGCGAGCCGCGCGGGTGAGCACGGCCGCGGCTTCGCCGTCGTCGCCTCCGAGGTGAAGGCCCTGGCGGATCAGTCCAAGAAGGCCACCGCGCAGGTGCGTCAGATTCTTGGCCAGATCCAGAAGGCCACCCACGGCGCGGTGATGACCACGGAGGAGGGCACCAAGAGCGTGTCCTCCGCCACCCGCGTCGTCACGGAAGCGGGCGCCACCATCCAGCAGCTCGCGGACCTGCTCACGCAGGCGTCGCTCACGGCCGCTCAAATCGCCGCGTCCGCCAACCAGCAGGCCACCGGCATCGGGCAGATCCGCCAGGCGATGCACGACGTGAACCAGGCCACGCAGCAGGGCCTCATCTCGTCGCGGCAGACGGAGCGCGCGATGCAGGACATCAACGCCATGGGCCAGAAGTTGAAGGGGCTGCTCGGGGAGTTCGGGCGCTAACCCATGGATCGCGACAGGCTGGCGCAGGCACTGCTGGACTCGTTCCTGGAGGAGCTGGAGGGGCACGTCGTGTCCCTCAACCGGGACCTGCTCGCGCTGGAGCAGGCCCCGGCGCGCGCGAAGGAGCTCATCCCCGGCCTGCTGCGCACGCTGCACAGCGTGAAGGGCGCGTCGCGCGCGGCCAGCGCCGCCATGGTGGAGAACGCCTGCCACCGCATGGAGGAGGTGCTGGAGCCGCTCATCCACGGACGGACGCCGACGCCGGACCTCTTCGAGCTGTGCTTCGCCACGGTGGACGCGCTGGACGACGCGGGTCGCAGGCTGGCGTCGCGCCAGGAGCTGGCCGGCTCGCCGCTGGAGGCGCTGCTGCCCCAGCTGGAGCAGGCCGCGCACGGTGCTCCACCCCAGGCTCCCCAGACGCCAGCGCCGGCCGCCCCCCCGAAGCCCCCGCCGTCCCCCGCCGTGGAGGCCGAGCCGGAGCTGCCCGCCTCCCCGCAGGTCAGCGGCGAAGCGCTGCCGGTGCGCGTGTCCGGGCAGAAGCTGGACGCGCTGCTGGGCCGCAGCGGCGAGCTGCGCGTGGCGATGCTTCGACTGGAAGGCCACGCCGAGTCGCTGGAGGCGCTGCGCGACGACGTGGCCGGGCTGCGCGAGCAGGTGCGCGGCTCCACGTCCGAGACGACGCTGCGCCGCGTGGAGCTGGAGCTGGCGCGGGTGGCGCGCGTGCTGGCGCAGGACCGCCGCGCGCTGTTCCAGTCCTCCACCGGCCTGGATGACGAGGTGCGCCGCTCGCGCATGCTGCCCTTCGAGGAGGGCTGCACCGGCCTGGAGCGCGCCGCGCGCGACGTGGCGCACGGCCTGGGGCGGCGCGTGCGCATGGAGGTGCACGGCGGCGGGCTGGACCTGGACCGCTCCCTGCTCCAATCCCTGCGCGAGCCGCTGCTGCACCTGGTGCGCAACGCGGTGGCGCACGGCCTGGAGGCGCCGGAGGAGCGCGTGCGCCACGGCAAGCCGGAGGAGGGCCGCGTGGTGCTGTCCGCGCGGCTTCGCGGCAGCCGGGTGGAGGTCGCGGTGGAGGACGACGGGCGCGGCCTGGACCTGGAGGCCCTGCGCGAGCGCGCCCGGGCCCGGGGCATGGAAGCGCCCGAGGACGACGCGGACGCGGCGCGGCTCGTCTTCCTGCCGGGCCTGTCCACCGCGGCGAAGGTGACGGCGGTGTCCGGCCGGGGCGTGGGGCTGGACGTGGTGCGCGCCCAGGTGGAGGCGCTGCGCGGCAGCGTGGAGGTGGCCTTCAAGGCGGGCCAGGGCACGCGCTTCACGCTGGACGTGCCCCTCACGCTGAGCACCCTGCGCGTGCTGCTGGTGAGCGTGGGCGGGCAGGTGCTGGCGCTCGCCAGCGAGGGCGTGGACCGGCTGTTGCGCCTGTCGCCCGACGCCGTGCGCGAGGTGGAGGGGCGCATGTCCTGGGTGACGCCGGACGCGCTGGTGCCGCTGGCGTCGCTCGCGGACGTGCTGGGCCTGCCCGCGGGGCCTCCCAAGCCACGGCCTTCCGCGGTGGTGCTGTCGGCGGGCACCGCGCAGGCGGCGCTGGTGGTGGACGAGGTCATCGCGGAGCAGGAGGTGCTGGTGCGCTCGCTGGGCAGCCGCGTGAAGCGGGCGCGGCACGTGGCCGCCGCGGCGGTGCTGCCGGATGGGCGCATGGCGCTCCTGCTCAACCCCGCGTCGCTGGTGCGGGCCGCGGGCGGACGCCCCTCCGCGCACTTCTTCCCCACGCCCAAGGAACAGGTGGCGCGCCGTCGCGTGGTGCTGGCGGACGACTCGCCCACGACGCGCATGCTGGAGCAGAGCATCCTGGAGGGCGCCGGCTACGACGTCACCGCGTGCGCGGACGGCGCGGAGGCGTGGGAGCGGCTGCAGGCGGGCGGCGCGGACGCCATGGTGCTGGACGTGGAGATGCCGCGCATGGACGGCTTCCAGGTGACGGAGGCCGTGCGCGCGTCGCCGCGCTTCGGACGGGTGCCGGTGGTGCTCGTCACGTCGCGCGAGAAGCCCGAGGACAAGGCGCGCGGCCTGCAAGCCGGCGCGAGCGCCTACATCGTGAAGAGCGCGTTTGACCCGACGAGCCTGCTGGAGACGCTGAGGCGACTGCTATGAAGACCGAACCGTTGCGCATCCTGGTGGCCGAGGACTCGCCCACCGCCCGGCGGCTGCTGGTGGAAATCCTGCGCACCGACCCGGCGCTCACCGTGGTGGGCGAGGCCCGGGACGGCCTGGAGGCGGTGGAGCTGTGCCAGCGGCTGCGGCCCGCGCTGGTGACCATGGACATCCAGATGCCGCGCATGGACGGCCTGGACGCCACCCGCCGCATCATGACGGAGACGCCCACGCCCGTGGTGGTGGTGTCCACGCTGGTGGAGCGCGACATCCAGACGTCCATGGCCGCGCTGAGGGCCGGGGCGCTCGCGGTGCTCCAGAAGCCGGTGGGCCCGGAGTCGCCGGACTTCGAGGCGGACAGCCGCCGCCTGCGCGACACGCTCAAGGCCATGGCCCAGGTGAAGGTGGTGCGCCGCTGGCCGGACCGCTCCACCACGCCCGTGCCCCCGCTGGAGGCGACGCCCGTCCCCAGCCCCCGTGCGCCGGCCGTGCTGGCCATGGCCGCGTCCACCGGCGGCCCCGCCGCGCTCTACCGCATCCTGTCCGAGCTGGGCGGGCAGCCCACGCCGCCGCCCCCCATCCTGCTGGTGCAGCACATCGCGCTGGGCTTCGGCAACGGCCTGGCCACGTGGCTGGGCACCGCCACGAAACTCCAGGTGAAGGTGGCCGAGGACGGCGAGCCGCTCGCCCCCGGCACCGTGTACCTGGCCCCGGACGACAAGCACCTGGGCGTCACCATGGACCACCGCGCGCAGGTGTCCGGCGCCGCGCCCATCCAGGGCTTCCGCCCGTCCGCCAACTGGCTGTTCCGCGCCGTGGCCCGGGCCTACGGGCAGACGGCCCTGGCCGTGGTGCTCACCGGCATGGGCCAGGACGGCCTGGACGGCATCCGGGACCTGCACCAGGCAGGCGGGCGGGTGATCGCCCAGGACGAGGCGACGTCCGTCGTCTACGGCATGCCGGCCGTGGTGGTGGGCGCCAACCTGGCGCACGAGGTCCTCCCCCTGGGTCAGATCGCCCGCAGACTGCTGGCGCTCCTGCAACCCGGGGTACGCCTTCCCTGAAGTGTTGCTTGTGTGAAAGTCACTCCCGGGGATTCGTGGCCGGAATGGCGGCCCTGGCACGGAGTGTCAATATCGGGTCCAATTCAAGGGGCACCCCTCGCCCCTTCTTCCCGATGAGCGCTCCCACGACTGGCCCGGCATACGAAGCGGTCTTCGCCGCCATCCCCGACCCTGCCTACCTCCTGGATGGCACGGGCCGGCTGGTCTCGTGCAGCGCCGCGGGCGCCCGGGCGCTCGGCCGCGCGGCGGGAGAGCTGGCGGGACGGCACTGGAGCGAGCTGGGGCTTCCGCAGGAAGCGCTGACGGCGCTGGAGTCCGCGCGCGTCCGAGTGGTGACGCTGCGGGAGTCCACCACCGTGGAGGCACCCTGGCCGGGCGCGCAGGGCATCCGCCGGCACGCGCTGGTGCTCACGCCGCTGGGCACGGAGGCGGACGTGTCCCCGGCCGTGCTGGTGACGGCGTGGGCGCTGACGGAAGCGGAGGCCATCTACTCGCGCGCCCTGGAGCTGGAGCAGGCCGCGCGCGCGGAGGTGGAGACCGCCGAGCGCCGCCGGTCCTTCCTTTACCAGGCGATGACGACGCTGTTCACGCATCCGCCGGATCCGCAGGGCATGTACACGCTGCTCGCGCACCTGGCGGTGCCGGACCTGGCGGACTGGTGCCTGGTGGACGCGCTGGAGCAGGGCCCGTGGGTGGGCCGCGCGGCGGTGGCGTGCCTGGACCCGACGCAGCAGGAGCGCGCCCGGGGCCTGCCCATGCGCACGGAGCTCCGCGAGGACGCGCCCGTGGGCCTGTTGCGCGTGCTGCGCACGGGCGAGCCGGAGCTGGTGCCGGCGGTGACGGAGTCGCTGCTTCGCGCGGCGGCGGCGGAGCCCGCGCACCCGGCGATGCTGCAGGCGCTGCAGGCGCGCTCGTACATGATCATCCCGCTGCGCGCGCGCGGCCACACGCTGGGCGCGGTGACGTTCGTGAGCTCCGGCTCCGGGCGCCGCTACGGCCCGGACGACCTGGCGCTGGCGGAGGACCTGTGCCTGCGCGCCAGCCTGGCCATCGACAACGCGCGGCTGGTGGGTGAGTCCCGCCGGGCCGCTCGCGCGCGCGAGGACCTGCTCGCGGTGGTGTCGCACGACCTGAAGAACCCGCTGGGCGTGGTGCAACTGGGCGCGGCGCTGCTGTTGCGCGGCACCGCGGGCAAGCCGGGCGGCGAGGCGGTGGCGAAGCAGGCCACGCGCATCAACGACGCGGCGGAGCGCATGTCGCGGCTCATCTCCGACCTCTTGGACTGGGGCCGCCTGGAGGCGGGCCACCTGCCGCTGGAATTGGGCGAGCACACCGCCGTGGCGCTGGCCACCGAGGCGCTGGAGGCCATCCGGCCGCTGGCGGAGGCCAAGGGGCTGCACCTGGAGGCGGACCTGCCCACGGAGGGCCTGCGCGTGAAGTGCGACCGCAGCCGCGTGCTCCAGGTGATGGGCAACCTCTTGGGCAACGCGGTGAAGTTCACCCCGCCGGGCGGCACGCTGTCGGTCAAGGCGGTGATGCGCGGCGGCGAGGTGTCCTTCGACGTGCGCGACACGGGCAACGGCATCACGCCGGACGCGTTGCCGCACATCTTCGACCGGTACTGGCAGGCGCGCGACGCGGCCGCCCGCGGCACCGGCCTGGGGCTGGCCATCGCCAAGGGCCTGGTGGAGGCGCACGGCGGCTCCATCCGCGCGGAGAGCATCCTGGGCACCGGCAGCGTCTTCACCTTCACGCTGCCCGTGGCGCACATCGGCATGCCCGTCGCGGTCCCGCAGGCCGCCAGCGGCATGTCCCGCCCGCGCGACACCTACGAGCACTGATTGCTTCAGCGCCCCTTCCTCCTGGAGGGAGGGGTGCGCACCTGGCGCGCGTGCTCCAGGAAGGCGCGCAGCGCGGGGGACACCTGCGCGCGGCTGGGGAAGTAGAGGAAGAGGCCCGGCACGGACGCGGCGTACTCCTCCAGCACGCGGCGCAGCGTGCCCGCCTTGAGCTGCGCCTCCACCTGCGACTCCAGCACGTACGCCAGGCCCAGCCCGGCCTCCGCCAGCCCCAGCCAGACGCGCTCGTCGTTGGTGGTGACCGTGCCGCGCACCGGCAGCCGCCACGTGCGCGAGCCCTTCTCCAGATCCCACGGCAGCAGCGCGCCGGTGTTGGACGAGCGGTAGGTGAAGCAGTCGTGCTGGAGCAGGTCCTTCGGCTTCACCGGCGTGCCGTGGCGCTCCAGGTACTCCGGCGCGCCCACCACGATGAAGCGGAACGCGGGCGCGATGCGCACCGCCACCATGTCCCGCTCCAGGTACTCCTCCAGCCGGATGCCCGCGTCGAAGCCCTCCGCGACGATGTCCGCCTTGCGGCTCTCCACCACCAGGTCCAGCTCCACCTGGGGATGTCGCTCCCGGAACGAGGCCAGCAGAGGCGTGAGCACGAAGGGCAGCGCGGTGGCCGGCAGCGTCAGCCGCAGCGCGCCCGTCAGCGTCCCGGGTCGTGAAGACGCGTCCTTGAGCGCCCCCAATGCCTGCGCCACACCCGGCCCGGCCTGATCCACCAGACGACGTCCCGCCGCCGTCACCGCCACGCTGCGCGTCGTGCGCGACAACAGCGGCACCCCCAGCCGCTCCTCCAACTGGCGCACCGTGTGGCTCAGCGCGGAGGCGGACACGCCCAGCTCCGCCGCGGCCGCCGCGAAGCTGCGGTGCCGGGCGACGGCGAGGAACTGGTGCAACGCATTGAGCGGGGTGAGAGCCATTCCTGAGCTTTCCTCAGGAGTCCATCCGGATTCCAGACCTACTCCCGCAGGCGCCCGTCCCCTATCCCTTGTCCTGTCTCGCGGAGAGCAGCCCTTCCCCAAGCGCGAGCAGGAGTCGTCCCATGGCATCCCCTACTCTTCTTCCCCTGTCCGGCCGCGTCGCCGTCATCACCGGCGCGTCCAGCGGCATTGGCGCCGCCACCGCGCTGCGGCTCGCGCGGGACGGCGCGAGCGTCGCCCTGCTCGCACGCAGCAAGGAGCGGCTGGACGCGCTCGCCTCCACCATCACGCAAGGGGGTGGCCGGGCGCTCGCCCTGGGCACCGACGTGATGGACGCCCGGTCCGTGAAGGAGGCAGCGAAGGTCATTGCCGGCGAGCTGGGTGTCGTGGACCTGGTCCTCAACAACGCCGGCTCCATGCGGCCCACGCCCCTGGAGGCGCACCCCACGGAGGAGTGGGAGCGGATGATCGACCTGAACCTGAAGGCCAGCGTGCGCGTCGTGGAGACCTTCGTGGAGCCGCTGCTGGCGGCGGCGAAGGCGGGCGGGCCCGCGGACCTCATCAACGTGTCGTCCGTGGCCGCGCAGGCGGTGTACCCGAACTTCAACGTCTACGGCGCCACCAAGGCCGCCGTGACCCACCTGTCCCGCCACCTGCGCGCGGAGCTGGGCCCTCGCTTCGTCCGCGTCATGGCCCTGGAGCCGGGGCTGGTGGATACGGCGCTGCACGACGGCAACACCGACCCGGGCGCGCGGGCCTGGCTGGAGGGCGCCCGGAAGTCCCTGACGTGGATGTCTCCGGAGGAGGTCGCGGGCATCATCGCCTTCGCCACCGCCCTGCCCCGGCACATCAACTTCCAGCAACTCACCCTCATGCCCACCCAGCAGGCCTGAGCCGTACCCCACGCCTGTTGCCGAGGTGGCCTTCAGCGTGCCATGCAGGCGCCTTATGTCCTTTCTGCATCAGGCGCTGGTGTTCCTGGCCGCCACGGTTGTCGCCGTGCCCCTCTTCAAGAAGCTGGGGCTGGGCTCCGTGCTGGGCTACCTGGCGGCGGGAGCGGCCATCGGGCCGTATGGCGCGGGCCTCATCTCCGACGTGGAGAACATCCTCCACATCGCGGAGCTGGGCGTGGTGTTGCTGCTGTTCGTGATTGGCCTGGAGCTCCAGCCGTCGCGCCTGTGGAACCTGCGCCGCTCCGTGTTCGGCATGGGCGGCGCGCAGGTGGTGCTGACGGGCCTGCTGCTCGCGGTCGTGGGCAAGGGGCTGGGCCTGTCCTGGGGCGCGGCCATCATCGCGGGCTTCGGCCTGTCGCTGTCCTCCACCGCGTTCGCGCTCCAATTGCTGGGGGAGAAGAACCAGCTCACCGCCGAGCACGGGCAGCTCGCCTTCGGCATCCTCCTGTTCCAGGACCTGGCCGTCATCCCGCTGCTGGCCGCGCTGCCGCTGCTGGGCACGTCCGACACGCCGTCCACGGAGGCCGGGTGGCTGACGGCGGTGAAGGCCGTGGGCGCGGTGCTGGTGGTGGTGGTCGCGGGGCGCTACCTGCTGCGGCCGGTGTTCCGCGCGGTGGCGGGCGTGCACAGCCAGGAGCTGTTCACCGCGACGGCGCTGCTCGTCGTCGTGGGCACCGCGTCGCTGGTCAGCGCGGTGGGCCTGTCCATGGCGCTGGGTGCGTTCCTCGCGGGCGTGCTCCTGTCGGAGTCCGAGTACCGCCACGAACTGGAAGCGGACATCGAGCCCTTCAAGGGCCTGTTGCTGGGCCTGTTCTTCATCGCCGTGGGCATGTCCCTGAACCTGGCGCTGCTCATGCGCGAGCCCCTGCGCGTGCTGGCGCTGGTGCTGGGCCTGACGTTCCTCAAGGCGCTGGTGCTGTACGGGCTGGGGCGCGTGGGGCTGAAGAAGCCGGGCTCCGCGGTGAGCCTGGCGGTGGTGATTTCGCAGGGCGGTGAGTTCGCCTTCGTCCTCTTCTCCCTGGCGGTGTCCTTCCACGTGATGGAGCGCCCGCAGGCGGACCTGCTGGTGCTGGTGGTGGGCCTGTCCATGGTGGTGACGCCGTTCCTGTCCGCCATCCACGAGCGCTGGGTGGCGCCGCGCTTCCAGCAGAAGGGCCCGCAGCGCGAGTACAACGTGGCCCCGGAAGAGGACCACCCGGTCATCATCGCGGGCATGGGGCGCGTGGGGCAGGTGGTGGCCCGCCTGCTGCGCGCGCGCCGCATCGGGTTCACCGCCATCGACGCGAGCGCGGAGCACATCGACTTCATCCAGCGCTTCGGCAACCAGGTGTTCTACGGCGACGCGTCCCGGCTGGACCTCCTGCGCGCCGCCCGCGCGGAGAAGGCGAAGGTGTTCGTGCTGGCCATCGACGACATGGCCGCGTCCCTGCGCACCGCGCAGATGGTGAAGGAGCACTTCCCGCACCTGACCATCTACGCGCGGGCCCGCAACCGCGAGCACGCGTACCGGCTGTTGGACCTGGGCATCACCCACCTGGTACGTGAGACGTTCGACGCGAGCCTCGTCATGGCCGGCGACGTGCTCCAGGAGATGGGCCTCACCTTCGCGGAGGCCCGCCGCTCCGTGGAGCGCTTCCGCGAGCACGACGAGACCCTGATGCTGGAGAGCGCCAAGGTCTTCAAGGACGAGAAGAAGATGATGGAGGTCATCGTCCGCGCGCGCCGCGAGCTGGAGCAGTTGTTCGAGAAGGACGAGGCCGATCAGAAGTCGGCCTAGCGGGGGACAATGACCATGAGCGCCGACGCGAAGCCCACCTCCTCCCGTCTCTACCTGTACGTGCTGGCGGCCATCTTCGCGGGGGGCCTCCTGGGCCACTTCGCGCCCGCCACCGCGGTGAAGCTGAAGCCGCTGGGGGACGCGTTCATCGCGCTGGTGAAGATGCTCATCTCCCCGGTCATCTTCCTGACCGTGGTGCTGGGCGTGGCCAACGTGGCGGACATGAAGAAGGTGGGCCGGGTGGGCGGCAAGGCCCTGCTCTACTTCGAGGTCATCTCCACGTTCGCGCTCGTCATCGGCGCGGTGGTGGTGACGGTGCTCAAGCCCGGATCCGGCTTCAACGTGGACCCGCGCACGCTGGACGCGAGCGCCGTGGCCCGCTTCGCGCAGCAGGCGCATGACCAGTCCACCGCGGGCTTCCTCCTGCACATCATCCCGCGCACCTTCGTGGACGCCTTCACCGGCGAGGGCGACCTGCTCCAGGTGCTGCTGCTGGCGCTGCTGTTCGGCTTCTCGCTGACGGCCATTGGCCCCGTGGCGAAGCCCGTGGTCGTCCTCTTCGAGGCGCTCTCCAAGGCCTTCTTCCACATGATTGGCACGGTGATGAAGCTGGCGCCCATTGGCGCGGGCGCGTCCATGGCCTTCACGCTGGGCGCCTACGGCATCACCAGCCTGGGCCCGCTGCTGCGCCTGATGGGCTGCTTCTATCTGGCGTGCGTGCTGTTCGTCGTCGTCGTGCTGGGGCTCGTGGCGCGGGTGACGGGCTTCTCCATCCTGAAGTTCCTGCGCTACATCCGCGCGGAGCTGTTCCTGGTGCTGGGCACGTCGTCGTCGGAGTCCGCGCTGGTGCCGCTGATGCAGAAGCTGGAGCGGCTGGGCTGCTCCAAGTCCGTCGTGGGGCTGGTGGTGCCCAGCGGCTACTCCTTCAACCTGGACGGCACCAACATCTACCTGACCATGGCCGCGCTGTTCGTGGCCCAGGCGCTCAACGTGGACCTCACCTTCACCCAGACGGCGACGCTGCTGGGCGTGGCGATGCTCACGTCCAAGGGCGCCTCCGGCGTCACGGGCGCGGGCTTCATCACCCTGGCCGCCACGCTGGCGGTGGTGCCGTCCGTGCCGGTGGCGGGGCTGGCGCTCATCCTGGGCATCGACCGGTTCATGAGCGAGGCGCGAGCGCTCACCAACTTCATTGGCAACGGCGTCGCCAGCATCGTCGTGTCCCGCTGGGAGAACGAGCTGGACCGCGACCGGCTGCGCGCGGAGCTCAACGGCCAGTCCGTGCCGGAAGCGCCGCCCGCCGACGCGGGGACTCCTGCCTGAGCCTCTGGGGCCTGATCAATCGTGCGCGACCGCGTCGCGCACCGCGGCCTTCAGCACGTCCAGGTCCACCGGCTTGTCCAAAAGCCGCCGGGCGCCCAGCCGCAGGGCCTCCGCGTGCGTCTCCTCGTCCGCGAAGGCGCTGAGCAGCAGCACCGGGCAGGTGATGCCCTCATCACGCAAGCGCCCAAGTGCCTCCAGGCCGGTGCGCCCCGGCATGCGCACGTCGCTGACGATGAGGTCCGGCGGGACGAGCGTGCCGCCGTGGCCCTGCATCATCGCCACGTAGTCACCCAGTTCGAAGCCGTCCTCCACCTCCACCACCGTGTAGCCCGCGCGCCGCAGCGTGCGCACGAGCATCGCGCGCATCGCGTCGTCGTCCTCGGCCACCAGGATGCGCGCGGCCGGCGTTGCTTCTTCTTGGGGAGGCGCGTTCGTCATTCAGATGCGGAGGAGCACGGCGCATGCCACCTGCCCTGTGAGGACGTGGATCCGTCGTGCCGCGTGCGTGGCCGGGGCATCCTGCCCCCGTCGGGGCAATGTGCCCCAGACATGCATGGACATCCTGCCCCGCGTTGTCAGCGCGTCCCCCTGGGCACGCGTTGGCATGACCGATGCTCTGGCTCCGGTCAGCCCCGCACCCCACACCCCAATCCACACCTCGCGGGCATGACACGGAGTCTCTCCATGAAGCGCACTTCCGCCCTGGTCCTCGGTCTGTCCCTGTCCCTCGCCTCCGGCGCCTTCGCCGCCGAGGCCAAGCCCGCCAAGAGCGCGCCCGCCGCCCAGGCGAAGGCCGCCGCCAAGACGAAGAAGGCGAAGCAGGGCGCCAGCCAGAAGGCCCCCGCCGCCCCGGCGGAAGGCGCCTCGAGCAGCAACTAGTCACACGCTGTCGTGACGCAGCACCCGCGGTACCCGTAGCGTACCTCCCCGGTCCGTGTGTTCCTTCCCCCTCATGCACGAACCGGGGGTTGCCTCTTCGTGAAGCTCGCTCGCAAGTTCACCCTGGCCCTGGTGCTGCTCGCCGTCGCGGTGATGGCCGGCCTGCAGGCGTTCCAGGTCAACCGGGAGCTCGCCCGGTCGGAAATCGACACGCAGCACGACCACCGCCTGCTCGGCCACACGCTGGCCGGCTCCATTGGCAAGGCGTGGCAGCTTGCGGGCGAGGCCGAAGCGCTCACGCTCCTCAACCAGGCCAACCGCTTCCAGGAGCAGGTGCGGCTGCGCTGGGTGTGGCTGGACGGCGGGCCGGGCTCCGGCTTCGCGCCGGCGCTGCCTCCGGCCCTGCTGCTCAGCCTGCGCGCGGGCAACGACGGCTGGATGATGGACGCGTCCACCAGCCCGGGCGTGCTGCGCTCGTACACGCCAGTGTTTTTGGGCCGGCGCATGGGCGCCATTGAAATCACCGAGTCCATGTCCGAGCAGGAGCAGCACGTGCGCACCACCGTGGTGGGCACGTTCATCGCCACGGCGGCGCTCTCCGTGTTCTTCCTCCTGGCCGCCATGGCCATGGGCCGCCGGCTGGTGGGCCGGCCGGTGGAGCAGCTGGTGCATCTGGCGGGGCGGATTGGCGAGGGCGACCTCACCGCGCGCGTGCCCCTGCGGCGCGAGCACGGCGACGAACTGACGACGCTGGCGGTGGCCATGAACCGGATGGGCGAGCAGTTGGAGGAGACGCGGGCGCGGCTGGCGTCGGAGACGGCGGCGCGGCTGGCCACGGTGGAGCACCTGCGCCACGCGGACCGGCTCACCACCGTGGGCAAGCTCGCGTCCGGCGTGGCGCATGAACTGGGCACGCCGCTCAACGTCGTCATGGGCCGCGCGAAGATGGTGTCCTCCGGCGAGGCGGAGGGCGACGAGGTGAACGAGTGCGCCCGCATCATCTTCCAGCAGGCGCAGCACATGACCGGCATCATCCGGCAGCTCCTGGACTTCGCGCGCCGGCGCACGCCGTCCCGCGCGCCGGAGGACCTGTCGCTGCTGGCGGAGCGCACCTTCTCCCTGCTCAAGCCCATGGCCACCAAGAAGGGCGTGGCGCTGTCGCAGGAGGTCCCCTCCGGGTTCACCGTGGAGGTGGACGCGGGGCAGTTCCAGCAGGTGCTCACGAACCTGGTGATGAACGGCCTGCACGCGATGAGCCGGCCCGGCACGCTGCGGGTGCGCTCGCAGGTGGTGCGCGCCGCGCCCCCCGCGGACGTGGGCGGGGCGGAGCAGGACTGGGTGCGGCTGGACGTGGAGGACGAGGGCTCGGGCATCCCGGCGGACGTGCTGCCCCATGTCTTCGAGCCGTTCTTCACCACCAAGGACGTGGGCGAGGGAACAGGGCTGGGATTGTCCGTCTCCTATGGGATGGTGCGCGACCACGGCGGCTGGATTGACGTGAAAAGCGAGCCGGGCCGTGGGAGTTGTTTCTCCATCTACCTGCCGCCGGGGACGCACGCATGCCAGGCCGCATCCTGATTGTCGAAGACGAGCGCGAGATGCGCGCCATGGTGGAGAAGGGCCTCCAGCGCCGGGGCTTCCACCCGGTGGCCGTGGCCGCCGCGGACGAGGCCCTCCAGAAGCTGTCCGCCGAGGACTTCGACACGGTGCTCACCGACCTGCGCATGCCCGGCATGGACGGCCTGGCGCTGTGCGAGCGCATCGTGCTCAACCGGCCGGACATCCCCGTGGTGGTGGTGACGGCCTTCGGCAGCCTGGAGACGGCGGTGGCCGCCATCCGCGCGGGCGCCTACGACTTCATCACCAAGCCCATCGACCTGGACGCGCTGGTGCTGGTGCTGGAGCGCGCCGTGCAGCACCGCGCCCTGCGCGCCGAGGTGCGACGGCTGCGCGAGGCCCTGGACCAGCGCCAGGACGACGGCGCGCTCGTGGGCGAGAGCCCCGCGCTCAAGCAGGCGTACGCGCTCATCGACCGGGTGGCGGACGTGGACGCCACCGTGCTGATCACCGGAGAGAGCGGCACCGGCAAGGAGGTGGCCGCGAGAGCCCTCCACGCCCGGGGCCGGCGCAAGGAGGGGCCTTTCGTGGCCATCAACTGCGCGGCCATGCCGGAGCAACTGCTGGAGAGCGAGCTGTTCGGCCACGCGAAGGGCGCCTTCACCGACGCGAAGGCCTCGCGCACGGGCCTCTTCGTGAAGGCGAACGGCGGCACGCTGTTCCTGGACGAGGTGGGCGAGCTGCCCATGACGCTCCAGCCGAAGCTGCTGCGCGCGTTGCAGGAGCGCATGGTGCGCCCGGTGGGCGGGGACACGGAGACGCCGTTCGACGCGCGCATCGTCGCGGCGACGAACCGCGACCTGGAGCTGGCGGTGGAGGAGAACCGATTCCGCGAGGACCTCTACTACCGGCTCAACGTCATTGGCCTGGAGCTGCCCCCGCTGCGCGCGCGCGGCAACGACGTGCTGCTCCTGTCGCAGCGCTTCGTGGAGCAGTTCGCGTCCCGCACGGGCAAGAAGGTGGTGGGGCTGTCCCCCGCGGCAGCGCAGCGCCTCTTGGCCTACGGGTGGCCGGGCAACGTGCGCGAGCTGCAGAACTGCATCGAGCGCGCGGTGGCGCTCACGTCTTTTGAACAGCTCACGGTGGACGACCTGCCGGAGCGCATCCGCAACTACAGCACGCCGCGCGTGGTGCCGGAGAACACGGACCCGTCGGAGCTGGTGACGCTGGAGGAGCTGGAGCGCCGCTACATCCACCGCGTGCTGGAGGCCGTGGGCGGCAGCCGCACGCTCGCCGCGCGCATCCTGGGCGTGGACCGCAAGACGCTCTACCGCAAGCTGGAGCGCGGCGACTCCGAAGCCAAGGAGGCAAAAAAACCCTGACCTGGGAAAATCAGGGGCCCCCCTGACCCGCTCCCATCCGCTCCGGCCACAACCCTCCACCACGGGCGCACGCCTGGGGGCCGGGAAGGTGGCGGGCCGCGCGCAAGGCCTGTCATCCCTCGGGGCGGGCCCCCGCTTTGCCTCGCGCGGGGTATGGTTCCAGGAGGATGCACTCCGTTCCCGTCCAGACCCGGGTCTTCTGTCGCGTGGCGGACCTCGCACGCGCCGCGGGCGACAGGAACGTCACAGTCCCGTTTCCTGGTGGAGGTTTCTCCTTACCCTCGGAAATCCACGAGTCCATGAATCGCGTAACAGGCGGTCAGGACGGCCTCCGCCGTCCTGGTTCCGTGTCCCGGCGCAGAAGCCGGGCACGCTCGCGAAGCACCGCCGTGTTTCCCACCTGAAGGGACCCCGCTCCCCTACCCCGACGACCCGCCGATGGCCCACGCTCCCGCCCGACCGCGCTCCCGTCCCCCCGCCCCGTCCTCGACGGAGGCGCCCGGCCTGGGTCTGCTCGCGCTGCTGGACGGGCTGCCGGAGGCCTTCCTCGGCGTGGATGCGGGCTGGCGCATCCGCTACCTGAGCCCGCGCATGCGCGAGCTGCTGGGGCCGCGCATCCAGTTGGGGGATGACGCGCGCAAGAAGGCGGTGGACGTGCTGGGCCTGGGCTCGCACCTGCGCCTGGACGCGCCCGCCACGTCGCAGCCCGCCTCCGCGTGCTACGAGCACCGCTGGCACGAGGGCGACCTCTGCTTCGAGGTGTCCACCCGCGCCGTGGACGGCGGCCTGCTGGTGCACTGCCGCGACATCACCCGCGAGTTCCAGTCCCGCAGCGAGTTGCAGCGCGTGGGCCAGCTCTTCCAGTCCGTGATGGAGGGCACCACCGACGCCATCTACATCAAGGACATGGAGGGCCGTTACCAGGTCATCAACTCCGCGGGCGCGCGCGCCCTGGGCCGCACCGTCCCGGAGGTGCGCGGGCACTCGGACGAGGAGCTGTTCCCGCCGGACGAGGCCCGGGCCAACATGAAGCACGACCGGGACGTGCTCAAGGCGGGCCACCCCCTCACCTACGAGGACGCGCAGAAGGACCCCACCGGGGAGCTGCGCGTGTGGCTGTCCACCAAGGGCCCGCTGCGCGACCCGGAAGGCCACGTGTTCGGCCTGTTCGGCATCAGCCGCGACATCACCCAGCGCAAGTGGGCCGAAGAAGAGGTGCGCCGGCACGCCGAGTTCCAGGAACACCTCATGGGCATCATCAGCCATGACATCCGCAGCCCGCTGGGCGCCATCATGAACTGGTCGCGCGTGCTGGCGGCCGGGGGCCCCGCGGAGGAGACGGCGCGCACCAGCCGGCGCATCGCCACCGCGGCGGTGCGCATCGAGCGGCTGACGCGCCTGTTGCTGGACTTCACCCGCGCGCGGCTGGTGGGCGGCGTGGTGATTGAGCCGCGCGGGTCGGACGCGCAGGAGCTGCTGTCCAAGGTGGCGCACGAGTTCCGCGTGGCCTTCCCGCAGCGGGACATCGTCGTGGAGCACAAGGGCAACACGCAGGGGCACTGGGACCCGGACCGGCTGGCGCAGGTGGTGTCCAACCTGGTGGAGAACGCGCTCAAGTACAGCCCGGCGGACGCGCCCGTGTCCCTGGCCACGCGCGGCCTGCGCAACAAGGTGGTGATGACGATCCACAACCAGGGCCGCCCCATCCCGGAGGCCACCCTGCCCCACCTCTTCGAGCCCTTCCGCCAGGGCCCGCAGCAGACGCGCACGCTGAAGATGAGCTACGGCCTGGGGCTCTACATCGTGCGGGAAATCGTCCACGCGCACGGCGGCACCATCGACGTCACCTCCACCGAGGGCGACGGCACCACCTTCACCGTCACGCTGCCGCGCCGCGCGCCGCCCAAGAAGGGCCCGCCGCCCGCGCCGCCTCCGCCGCCGTCCGCGCACCGCCCCTGAAAGCAGGGGGCGCGGGCGCCCGTCACACGAAGCGCGAGATGAGCGGGACCAGGTCGTCCAGGGGCGCGCTGCCGTTGGACAGGCCGGCCTCCGCCACCGCGCGCGGCATGCCGTACACCACGCACGAGGACTCCGCCTCCGTGAGCACCACGCCGCCCGCGGAGCGCAGGGCCCGCGCGCCCTGGAGGCCGTCCTCGCCCATGCCGGTGAGCACCAGCCCCAGGGCATCCCTCCCCCAGACCTCCGCCACGCTCTGGAAGAGCACGTCCACGGAGGGGTGGTGCGGGGTGCCCAGCGGGTGGCGGTCCAGGCGCGCCAGGTTCAGCGCCCCGTGCCGCGCCACTTTCAGGTGGTGCCCCGCGCGCGCCAGCACCGCGCGGCCCGGCACCAGCTCCATTCCGTCGCTCGCCTCCACCACCTCCAGCGCGCTCTGCGAGTCCAGCCGCTTCGCCACGGCCTCCGTGTAACCGGCGGGGATGTGCAGCGCGAGCACCACCGGCGCCGGGAAGTCCCGGGGCAGCGCCGACAGCAGCCGCGTCAGCGCCTGCGGCCCGCCCGTGGACGTGCCCACCGCCAGCAGCTTCTGTGACGAGGAGGGCAGCGGCCGCGCGGACGGGGCGCTCGCGCCGGCCTCCTGCTCGGTCGCGTAGTGCGGCACCGCGCCGCCAGCGATGCGCACCTTCTCCACCAGCTCCGCGCCCAGTTCGTAGAGCCGGTCGGTGGCCAGCGCCGTGGGCTTGTGCACCAGGTCCACCGCGCCCGCCTGGAGCGCGGCCACCGCCAGCTCGCTGTCCGTGCCCGCGCTGCTCACCACCACCACGCGCGGCGCGCCCGGCATGCCCGCCAGCGCGCGCAGGAAGCCCGGCCCGTCCAGCGACGGCATCACCAGGTCCAGCGTGATGACGTCCGGCTTGAGCTCCGCCACGCGCTCCAGCGCGTCCAGCCCGTCGCGCGCGGTGCCCACCACCTCCAGGCCCGGCGCGTCCGACAACACCTTGCGCAGCACCTTGCGCGCGAATGCCGAGTCATCCACCACCAGCACGCGCAGGGTCATGGCCCCGCTTTACTATAGAAGAACGCGCCGCGGCGCTCCTCGCAGTGCAGCGCCGTGCCGAAACGCATCAGCGATTCGGAGGTGCCCACCACCAGGTGCCCGCCGGGCCGCAGCACGCGGGTGAGGCTGTCCACCACGCTGCGTGCGGTGTCGTCCTGGAAGTAGATGAGCACGTTGCGGCAGAGGATGGCGTCGCAGCTCTCCGGCTCCGGGAAGTGCACGGTGTCCACCAGGTTGAGCTGCCGCCACTCCACCCGGGCCATCAGGTCTGGACGCACGCGCGGACGTCCGTCCACCACGTCCAGCCAGCGCCCCTGCACGCCGGGGGGCAGCGCGCGCATGCACCGCAGGTTGTACTCCCCCGCCTGCGCGCGCTCCAGCGCCCGGGCGCTCAGGTCCGTGGCCAGGATGGACACGTTCCCCAGCACGCCCCGCGCGTCCAGCAGCATGGCCAGCGTGAGGGGCTCCTCGCCGGTGGCGCACGCCGCGCACCAGACGCGGGGCTTGCGGCCGGCCTTGACCTCCGGCACCAGCAGTTCGTCCACCAGCACCTCCAGCGCCTGGGGCTCGCGGAAGAAGTACGTCTCGTGGACGAGCAGCGCCTCCACCAGCGAGTCCAGCGCCTCCGGCCCCTTCGGGTCGTAGCGGAGGAAGTAGTAGTAGTCGAGCAACGAGTCGAACCCGGCATCCAGCGCGCGGGTGGACAGCTTCTCCGCCAGCAGCTCCCGGTCCTCGAGCCCGTAATGCAGGCCCGAGCGCTGCTCGATGAGCATGGCGAGGATGGCCAGGACCTGCGGGGACAACGGCAGCGTGGACATGGGCCGTGGGTTCTCTAGCGGCCCAGGGCCAGGAGGCAGGCACGGCGCACTTCGGGGTCTTCGTCCCGGTGGGCCGCCCGGTCCAGCGCCTCGCGCGCCTCCACCGTGCCCAGCGCCGCCACCGCGGGCGCCGCCGCGCGCCGGCCCGCGGGACTGGCGCCGACCAGCGCCTGCATCAACGCCGCCCTCGCGTCCGCCCGGCGCATGCGCGCCAGCGCCGCCACCAGCAGGGGCGCCGTCGCGTCGTCCGCCGCCTCCAGCGCGGCCAGCAGCCCCGCCAGCCGTCCCTCCACCGGCAGCGCCAGCGCGCCCACCACCTGCTCGCGCAGCATCACGTCACCCAGCAGCGACACCAGCGACTGCGTGGCGTGCGGGCCCGTGCGCGTGGCCAGGAAGCCCACCGCCGCGCTGCGCACGCTGTCGTCCCGGTCCCCCGCGGCGCGCAACAGCGCGGGCAGCGTCTCCGGCGCGTCGTACTCGGCGACCGCCGACAGGGCGACGAGCCGTGTGGCCGGGTCCTCCGAGTGCACCGCCTCCAGCAGCACCGGCAGCGCGTCCGGCCGCCGGGCCACGCCCAGCCCCAGCAGCGCCGCGCGGCGCACGTCCGCGTCCGCGGAGGACGCCGCCCGGCGCAGCGCCGCCATGGCGCTCTCCGTGTGCAGGTGCGCCAGCGCGTCCACCACCGCCACGCGCACCTGGCCCGCGTCGTCGTTGGCCAGCGCGACGATGGCGTCCGCGGCGGCCTCCTCGTTGAGCTTCCCCAGCGACTGGCACGCGTAGTAGCGCACCCACGGGTCGCGGTCGTTCAGGCCGCCCAGCAGCGTGGAGGTGATGCGCGCCTGCTTGTCCGTCTGGCCCAGCGCGCGCATGGCGGTGGCGCGCGTGCGCTCGGACTCATGGGACGCGGCGGCCAGCAGCGCGTCCACCGCGCGCGGGTCGTCGATGAAGGGCAGGCCGTAGATGGCCGCGTCGCGCAGCCGCTCGTCCGGGTCCCGCATGGCGGCGAGCAGCGCGTCCAGGCCGCGCGGGTAGCCGAAGTACGCCACGATGCGCAGCGCCGCCCGCCGCTGGCGCGCGTCCGGGGACCGGGCCGCCTCCAGCGCCAGGGTCTCCGTCGCGTCGCTGCCCAGGGACTGGATGGCGCCCACCACCGCCTGCGACACGCGCGGGTCCTCGTCCGCCAGCCGCACGAACAGGGCCGGCACCGCGGACGTGTCGCCAATGCGCGACAGCGTCTCCGCCGCCAGCGCGCGCACCGTCGCGTCCCGGTCCTCCAGGCACAACAGCACGTCCGGCACCGCCGCGGAGCGCTTGCCCACCAGGGGCAAGAGCACCCTGCGCCGCGAGCTGTCACCCTCGCGCAGCGCCTGGAGGATCTGCGTGTCCGCCTCCGCGCCCAATTCACCCAGGGCCGCCGCGGCCGCGCGCGACACGCCCAGGTCCTGCGAGTCCAGCAGCTTCAGCAGCCCCGAGGCCGCGTCCGCGCCGCCCACCCAGCCCAACAGGCGCGCCAGCGCGGTCTTCTCCCCCACGTCCGCGCCCGCGATGACCTGGGCCAGCCGGCGTCCGGTGGGGTGCGGCTCCGACGACGTGGAGCGCAGCACCGACGGCACCGTGCGCGCGCCGCCGAAGCGCTGCACCTGCGCGTCGTGGATTTCGACCAGCGCCACCGCCGCCACGCGCACCACCGCGTCGTTGCCGCGCTGGAGCAGCCCCACCAGCGCGGGCACCGCGGCCTCCTGGCCGGTGCGGCCCAGCGCGCGCGCGGCCTCCAGGACGTAGAAGGGGTCCGACAAGAGCGCCATCAGCGCCGGCACGACGGTGGGGTCGCCCGAGCGGCCCAGCACGTCGATGGCGGGGAAGATGCGGAAGAAGTTCCCGCTGCCCAGCGAGGACAGGAGCGCGTCCACCGCCGCGCCGCCGCCCACGCGGCCCAGCGCCTCGATGGCGGCCACCGCCACGTTGTCGTCCGGGTGGACGATGAGCCGCGATAGCAGCGGCACGGACCGCCGGCTGCGCCGCCGGCCCAGCACCTGGGCGGCGTCACAGACGATGGCCGGGTTGGGGTCCTCGCCCAGCGACTCCACCGGGCCCTCCACGTCACCGGTGGCGGCCACCAGCGCGTCCACCGCCGCGGCGATGCGCGCCTCGTTGTCCCGGCGGTGGCGCAAGAGGTCGCACAGGGGCTGCACCGCGGGGGTGCCCAGGCGCGCCAGCGCGGACACCACCGCGCGGCGCACCGCCCACGACGGCGCGTCCAGCCCGTCCACCAGCACCGGCAGGCTCTCCGGGCCGCGGCGCGACAGCTGCTCCACCTCTTCCACCCGGGCGCGGTCGTCCGCGGAGAGCGACAGCGGGTGGTGTCTCACGGTCGAACCGGTCACGTGGCCTGCTCCCTGGGGTTGCGGGGCGTCCCTGGCTCCTGGGAACCCAGCAGCCCGCTCAGGTGGGCCAGCCCCTCCACCTGCTCTCCGTGCAGGCGCGACAGCTGCCCCAGCCGGCCCGCCACCTCCCGCACCTCGGTCGCGGTGACGGCCGTGGAGCGCGCCTGCTCGGCGGTGGTGACGGCGATCTCCCTCGCCCGCATGCGCATCTCCTCCACGGAGCGCCCCAGCTGTTCGGTGACGGTGGCCTGCTCCTGCACTGCCTTGGCCACCACCGCCGCGCCCGAGGCCTGCTTCGCGGTGGACGCGGTGAGCATGCCCAGCGCCTCCGACTGCTCATCCAGCGCGCGCGCGGTGGACTTCGCCACGCGGCGCACCTCCTCCGCGCCGCGCACCAGCGACGTGAGCGCCTGGGCCTGCTCCTCCGTGGCGCGCGTCACCTCCTTGGCCAGGTTCGCCACCTGGCGGCTGGCCAGCTCGCCCTGCTTGAGGGCGCGCGCCTGCTCCGCCATGGCGCGCGTGGACTGGGCCACCTCCTTGCGGGTGGCCTCCATGGCGCGCGTCACCTCCTGCGCGGCCTTGGCCTGCTCCGCGACGCCGGTGAGCGTGCGCTGCGTGGAGGTCGCCACCTCCTGCGCCGTCGCGCCCAGCACTCCCACCTGCTGGCCCTGCGCCGTCACGGCGTTGCTCACGCCCTGCACCAACTGGCGCATCTGCGTCGTGCTGCGGGCCAGGTCCGTGGCGGCCTGCGCCTGCTCCTGCATCGCGCGCGACACCTTCTCCGCCACCTCCGTCAGCTGGGTGTTGGAGCGCACCGCGTCGCGCAGCGCCTTGGCCTGGTCCTGCGTGGCCTGGGTCGTCTGGCGCGCCATGCGCCGCATCTCCGTGCCGCCCTGGGAGAGGGCCTGCGCGGCCTGCGCCTGCTCCACGGAGGACGCGGCGATGAGCCGGCCCTGCTCGCTCACCTTCGCGGTGGCCTGCACCAGCGCCTGCACCGCCTGCACCTGCTCCGCCGACGCGCGCGACGCCTCGCGCACGTTCTGGCCCAGCTCGTCCACGCCCTTGAGGATGGTGCCCAGCGCGCGCTCCGCGTCGCCCGCCAGCGCCGCGCCCTCGTCCGCCGCGCGCACGCCCTCGCCGTTGGCCACGGCCGCCTCGCGCGCCGTCGTCTGGAGGCCCCGGACGATCTTGGCCACGTCGCTGCTGGCCGCCGCCGCGCGGTCCGCCAGCGCGCGGATCTCCTCCGCCACCACCGCGAAGCCGCGGCCGTGCTCGCCCGCGCGCGCCGCCTCGATGCTCGCGTTGAGCGACAGGAGGTTGGTGCGGTCCGCGATGAGGTTGATGGTCTGCACGATGTCGCCAATCTCCTCGGCGCGCCGGCCCATCTCCTTCATCACCCCGGACGACTCCACGATGGACTGGCGGATGCGGCCAAAGCCCGCGATGGAGCGCGCCACGGTGGCGCCGCCCTCGCGCGCGCTGGTGCCCACGCGCTCCGCGGCCAGCCGCGCCTCCTCCGTCAGCTGCGCCGCGCGCCGGGTGGACGACTCCAGCTGCGCGGACGACGTGGCGCTGGTGGACGCCAGGGTGTTGATGCTCTCCGCCGCGCGGGCCACCGCCTGCGCGGAGCGCGACAGCTGCTCAATGGTGGCCGCGTTGGCGTCCACCACGGCGGCGTTCTTCTCCGAGGTGGCGGCCACCTCCTCCACGCTGGCGGCCACCTCCTGCACGGTGGACGCGGTGGTGAGGGCGCTGGCCTCCAGGGCGCGCGCGTGGTCCGCCACGCCGCGCGTGCTGCGCGCCACCTGCTCGGTGGCGGCGGCCGTCTCCTCCACGCTGGAGGACATGGTGTGCGCGTCGCGCGCCACGTCCTGGAGCGTCTTGCCCAGGGACACGACGGCGCCGGACACCTGGCCCATGCGCTCGCCCACGCCCTGCGCGTCGGCGGCCAGCCGGGTGATGCCCTTGGACATCTCCTCGATGGTGGCGGCGACCTCCTCCGTGGTGGCGGCGCTCGTCTGGTTGCGCGACACCAGGTCCTCCACCGTGGCGGTCATCTCCTGCATGCTCGCCAGCAGCTCCTCGCTGGAGGCGGCCAGGTCCTCCGCGTTGGCGCTCACGCCCTTCACCGAGCGCGCCACCTCCTCCAGCGTGGTGGCCGTCACGTCCGCGCTGGTGGCGAGCGTGCCCGCGTCCTTGCGCACGCCGGCCACGGACGCGGTGATCTCCTGCATGGTGCCCGCGGTGGCCTCCACCTCCTGCTGCACGTTGCGCGCGGAGGCGCTCACCGCGCCCTGGTTGCGCACCAGCGACTGCACCGCGGCGCTCGTCTCCTCCACCTGGGCGGCCACGGACTCGATGGCGATGCGCACCTGCTCGCCCGCCGCGGCCTGCTCGTTGCCCGCGGAGGCCAGCCTCGACGCGAGCTGCTCGGTGGACTTCACCAGGCCCGCGCCCTCCTCCACCTGGAGCGTGGTGCGCTCCGCCAGCGCGCGCGCATCCGCCAGCCGCACGCTGTTACCGTTGTCCGTCGACATCCGCCGTCTCCTCCCCCACCACGCGGGGGAAATCGATGAGCATCACCAGCCGCGGGCCCACCTGCGCCACGGCCTTCACGAATCCCTTCGCGCCCTCCACCACCATGGGCGGGGGCGGCTGGATGGTGCGCGGGTCCAGCTTCAACACCTCGCGGGCGCTGTCCACGAGCAGCCCCACGGTGCGCTCGCCCAGCTGCCCCACCACCACGCGCGAATCCAGCGACGGCGTCCCCGCCGGCAGCCCGAAGCGCACTCGCGCGTCCACCACCGGGATGACCCGGCCGCGCACCTGCACCAGCCCCGCGACGTGCGCGGGCGCCCCCGGCACCGGCGTCGCGCCGGTGAAGGACTCCATCTGCACCACGTCCGCCGCGGGCATCGCGTATTCCGTCCCGTCCACCTTGAACAGCACGTGCAGCACGTTCATGACACCCACTCCCCGGCCCGCGCCGCGCGCTTGCGGCGCAGCGCACGGGCCGCGCCCAGCGCGCCCAGGTCCAGCACCAGCGTGGGCTGTCCGTCACCCAGGTCCGTGGCGCCCGCCACGCCCGGCACGCGCACCAGCGGATCCTCCAGCGGCCGCAAGACAATCTCCTGCTGCCCCAGCAGCCGGTCCACGGCGAAGGCCACGGGCTCCCCGCGCTGCCGCACGACGAGCGCCTTGGTGCCCGCGCCCGCGTCCCCGGAAGCAGCGGTGTCCAGCAACCGCGCCAGCGACACCAGCGGCACCGCCGTGCCCCGGCGCTCCACCAGCCCCACGCCTTCCGCGCCCGCGGGGCGCACCACGCCCACCACGTCGATGAGCTCCTCCACGGTGCCCACCGCCACGGCGTACCGGCGGCCCGAGCACTCGAAGACGATGGCGTCCATCAGCGTCACGGTGAGCGGGACGCTCAGCGTGAACGTGGTGCCCACGCCCTTGCGCGTCTCCATGCCCAGCTCGCCGCCCAACTGCTCCACGACGATGCGCCGCACGATGTCCATGCCCATGCCGCGGCCGCTGGTGCGCGTGGCCTCCTGGCGCGTGGACAGGCCGGGCCGGCACAGCAGGTCCAGCAGCGCGTCCGCGGAGTCCGGCACGGGGGCGTTGGCCGCCTTCGCCACCGCCTTCGCGTCCACGCCCTTTCCATCGTCGCGCAGCGTGAGCTCCAGCTGGCCGCTGGCGCGCGCGTGGCAGGACAGGCGCACCAGCCCCTCCGGGGGCTTGCCCGCGGCCTGGCGCTCCTCGGGCAGCTCCAGCGCGTGGTCCACGGCGTTGCGCACCAGGTGCACCAGCGCGGGCAAGAGCCGGTCCGCCACGGCCTTGTCCAGCTCCGCGTCGCCCACGTCCAGCTCCAGCCGCACCGCCTTGCCCGTGGCGCGGCGCAGCCCACGCACCAGCAGGGGCAGCCGCTCCAGCACGTCGCCCACCCGCACCATGCGCAGCCGCAGGATGGCCGAGCGCAGGTCGCGCAGCTGCCGGCCGTTCTCCTGGAGGATGGCGTTGAGCTCGCGCGTGGGCGCCCCGGCCTGGGTGAGCGCCGCCACCGCGCGCGTCAGCCGCGAGCGGTTGACCACCAACGCGGCCAGCCACTCCATGGCCTCGTCCAGCCGCGACACCTCCACGCGCAACAGGCCCCCGCCCCGGCGCACCTCGGGCTCGTCCAGCTCCTCCTCGAGCACCGCGGCGCCCGGCAGGCCCGCGCCCGGAGGCAGGACACCGCCCACGACCGCGCCCGGAGCCTCGCCCGGAACTTCGCCAGGAACTCCGGTGGCACCGGCGGGCACGGCCGCCTCCAGCGAGCGCACCGTGGCGGGCGGGCCGCCCACGGCGTCCAGCAGCACGGCGTCCTCCGCGCGCGTCAGCAGCAGCAGCGCGAACGCGAGCGACGCGCCCCCGGCGGCGGCGCCGGACAGGGGCAGCACCTTCACGATGTCCGCGAGCTTCGCCACGCGCTCGCGCACGGTGTTGATGTTGAGGCCCTTCGCGGCGCGCTCCGACGACGGCACGAAGTCCAGCCGCAGCGCGCGCTGACCGCCCGCGAGGCCGCCCTCCAGTTGCTCGCGCTCGGACGGGGCCAGCCGCGAGGCGAACGCGGCCTCCGCGTCCAGCTTCACGGGCCGGGCCCGCTTGGGGGCCGCGTCCAGCACCTGGGGCCCCAGCGCCTCCAGCCGCTCCAGCAGGTTCGCGGGCGCGGGGGACGCGGTCTTGCCCGCGCTCAGCTGCCGCACGCGCAGCTCGATGGCGCGCAAGCCCTCCACCATCGGCTCCACGCTGGACTCGGGCAGCCGGCCGCCCGCCTGATCCGCCAGCCGCAGCGACGCCTCCATCCAGTGCGCCAGGGAGACGACGGGCTCCACGTCCACCATGGCGGACAGGCCCTTGAGCGTGTGCAGTGCCCGGAACAGCTCCCGCACGGCGCGGGGCTGGGCCAGCCCCTTGCGGACGGCCTCCTCCACCGCGAGCAGGTCCTTCTGCGCGGAGGCGAGCAGCTCATCGACCTCCGCCAGGTATGCGGGGAGGAACTCCGCGAACTCCCCGGATCCACTCACCCGCGCGACGCCTCGGCTGGCGTCTTCTCCAGGAGCGCCCGCGCGGCCCCCTGGATGGAGTCCGGCGTGAAGGGCTTGGTCATGAAGCGGTTGGCGCCGGCCTGGAGGGCGCGCTCGCGCGAGGCCTCGTCGCCCCGGGTGGTGACGATGATGATGGGCAGCTCGCGCAGGTGGTCCTGGCCGCGCACGAACTCCACCACCTCGATGCCTCCGATGTCCGGCATGTTCAGGTCCAGCACGAGCAGGTCATACGGCTTGAGCGACAGCTGCTCGATGGCCTCCAGGCCGCTGGAGGCCTGCGTGAAGCGGCTGTCCGGATAGGGCCGCAGGCAGGCGACCACCATGTCGCGCATCACCTTGCTGTCATCGACGACGAGTACCTCGGGCATGGCGTCCTCTGGAAACGACCGGCCAAGCTAGATCGATTCCGACCCGCTGAAAGAAATGAGTCACCCGGCGCGCGGTGAACGTTGGCTTGTCCACGCCGGCCTTGGACGATCTGCCATGGACGCTGGAGGACCGCCACGAGCGCCTTCACATCCGGCACCCTGCGCTCCTGCATTTCTACTCCGGGAACCGAATTCCATCCATGCACCCGCCCCCTCCCCCTGACGCCTCCTTCCCCCGCCCTCCCGGGCCCGCGCAGTCCGCTCCGGAGCCCGTACCTTGTGTCTGGGTGGTGGACGACAGCGCCAGCGAGGCACGCCTCATCAAGACGGCGCTGGGAACGGGCTTCCAGGTGGAGACCTTCCCGGACGGCGCCGCGATGCTCGAGTGGCTGCACTCCGGGCGTGCGCCGGACGTGGTGGTGCTGGACTGGGAGATGCCCGGGATGTCCGGTCCGGAGGTCTGCCAGTTCCTGCGCGCCCAGCGCGAGACGCAGGCGCTGCCGGTGCTGATGCTCACCGCGCACGGCCGGCCGGAGGACCTGGTGCAGGGGCTGCGCGCGGGCGCCAACGACTACGTGGCCAAGCCCTTCCGCACGGAGGAGGTGCGCGCGCGCGTGGACGCGCTCGCACGCACCAAGCGGCTGGTGGACGACGCGCGGCGCACGAGCCAGGAGAAGGCGGAGGTGTTCGCGCAGCTGGACGCGCTGCTCACCTCGTCGCCCGTGGGGCTGTCGCTGCTGGACCGGGACCTGCGCTTCGTGCGCGCCAACCAGCGCATGGCGACGCTGGACGGGCTGAGCGTGGACGCCTATCCAGGCAGGACGCTGGCGCAGGTGCTGCCCCGGTACGCCGCGCAGCTGGAGCCCCTGCTCCGCCGCGTCATGGAGACGGGGGAGGCCGCCGAGGAGCTGGGCTTCACGCTGGAGCACCCGGACACGCCCGGCGGCGCGGTGTACGTGATGGCCAGCTACCACCCGGTGCGCACCGCCCGGGGTGAGGTGGTGGGCGTGGGCAGCGTGCTGGTGGACGTCACCCGGCACAAGCAGGCGGAAGCCGAGCTGCGCGCGTCCGCGGAGTTCCGCGAGCGCTTCCTGGGCATCGTGGGCCACGACCTGCGCAACCCGCTCAACTCCATCCGCATGGGCGCCAGCTTCCTCGTCGCCAGCGAGCAGCTGCCCCCGCCGCTGGAGCGCACCGCCAGCCGCATCATCAACAGCACGGACCGGATGACGCGGATGATCACCGAGCTGCTGGACTTCACCCGCAGCCGGCTGGGCAGCGGCATCCCGCTGACGCCGGGCGCCACGGACCTGGGCCTGGTGGCGCGCCAGGTGGTGGAGGAGCTGGAGCTGGCGCACCCGAACCGCACCGTGAAGGTGACGTCCACCGGGCCCCTCACGGGCCACTGGGACGCGGACCGCCTGGCGCAGGTGCTGAGCAACCTGGTGGGCAACGCCCTCCAGTACAGCCCCGCGGAGTCCACGGTGGAGCTGGTGCTCGCGGGCGAGGCGGATCAGGCCGTCGTTCGGGTGAGCAACCCCGGAGAGCCCATCGCCCCGGAGGAGCTGGAGCAGCTCTTCCATCCCTTCCAGCGCGCGCGCACGGGCGCCCACGTGCCGTCCGGCCTGGGACTGGGCCTCTTCATCTCCGACCAGATCGCCCGCGGGCACCGCGGCTCGCTGAGCGTGACGTCGGACACCAAGGAGACGGTCTTCACCCTGACGCTGCCGCGCGACGTCACATGAGTCGTAACGGACGTCCGCCTGCCCCCTCGCGTGCTGGCCGGCCATCGAATGGCCCTGGGGCCCTGGAATCGCCGGGGCGCGTGCCCTACGGTGCGCATGTGTCCACTGCGCAACACCGCCCCACGCTGCTCCTTGTCGAGAACAACGAAGACGTCCGCGAGGCGCTGCGAGAGATTCTGGAGTCGGAGGGCTACCGCGCCCTCACCGCGGTGAACGGCCAGGACGCGCTGAACGTGCTGGCGAACCAGGAGCGGATGCCGGGCCTCATCCTGCTGGACCTGGTGATGCCGGTGATGGACGGCCACGCGTTCATCGAGCACCTGCGCAGCACGGGCGCGCTCGCGCTGACGCGGGTGCTGGTGCTGACGGCGCACCCCACGCTGCCCCTGCCGCAGGGCGTGGCCGGACGGCTGGGCAAGCCGGTGAAGCTGGAGGCGCTGCTGGACGCCATCGCCGTGCACTCCGTGCGGGCGTAGGGCGCCGCGCCCGTCAGGCGGCGCGGCAGTGCCGGGCCACCATGGTCAGCAGCTCCGCGATGTCCACGGGCTTGCGCAACAGGCCCACCGTGCCCGGCGGGGCCTTCGCGGAGAAGTGGGCGGTGAGCATCAGCACCGGCAGCTCGCGGTGGCGCTCGTCCTGCCGCAGCCGGTGCAGGAACTCGTGGCCGTCCATCACCGGCATCATCAGGTCCAGCAGCACCAGGCAGGGCTGGGGCTGGGAGGCCAGGACCTCCAGCGCGGCCTGACCGTTGGCGGCCTGGAGCACCGTGTAGTCCTCCATCTCCAGCAGCTCCGCCACGACCTCGCGCAAGTCCGGTTCGTCATCGACGATGAGGATGATGGAACGCGAAGGCTCGCTGCGCACGAGGCCAGCCTACGCAGGTCGCGCCGCGAGCGCCAAGAATGACGTGCTCCCCTGCTCTTCATCGCGCGCGGGTGATTTCACGCAGGGCGTGCCTCCGTCAGGCCGCTTGTCGGGAATGCCGGAAGAAACAAGGGGGTGCCATTGCACCTGGGGGCCCGAGCCCCTACCCCCTTTCCTACGGGGCCCATGAAACTCGTCGCGGACTTCATCGAAGCGAACCTGGACGTCCTGGTGCGGCGCTTCGCGGAAGCCGCGCGCAGGCTGGAGAGCACGCAGGGCCTGAAGGCGTCGGAGGTCATCTCCACGCTGCCGGAGTACCTCCACGCGGTGGCGGGCATCTGCCGGCATGGCGCCACGCCGGAGCGGCTGGAGACGCGAGCGCGGCTGGAGGAGGCGCACATCAACCTGCGCCTGCGCGTGGGCGCCACGCAGGAGGACGCGACGGACGAGTACACGCTGCTGGGACGGCTCATCCCCCAGCTGTGGCAGGACGTGCAGCCGGAGCGCAGGCCCGGCGCCGCCGGGCTCCAGTGCCTCTTCCAGCAACTGGAGGAGGCCATGGACCACGTGGTGGTCCTCTTCTCCGGCTACTCCTTCGAGGACCGCCAGCGGGAGAAGCGCTTCCTGCGCCAGATGGACGCGCTGGCGCCCCGGTGGCTGGAGCCGCGCGCGGATCCGCAGGGCCCGCTCAAGCCGCTGGTGGAGCGGGTGGTCCGGGCGCTGGAGGCCACCGGCGCGGAGCTGTTCCTCGTGGACGCGGACGGCCGGAGGATGACGCCCGTCGCGCACACCGGGCCCCTGGAGCCGCCCGCCGGACGGTCGGTGGACTCGCAGGGGCCGTCCTTCCTGGGCCGGGTGGCCCGCTCGGAGGAGCCGCTGGTGCTCGCGCAGGCGCGGGGCCTGGAGGACAGCCTGCGCGAGGGGCTGCACGCCCCCGGGTGGAGCACGCTGCTGGGCCTGCGGCTGTGGCCCCACGGCGAGCTGATGGGCGTGCTGTGCGTGGGGTTCGCGGAGGCCCGGCCGGTGCCGCCGCAGACCAAGCGCTTCCTGGAGACGCTGGTGGAGTACCTCTCCGGCATCCTCGACCGCGCCCTGCTCATGGGCCAGCTGCGCGAAGCCAACGCGCGGCTGGAGGCGTCGGAGACGCGCTACCGGCTGGCCAGCCAGGCCGCCGCGGACACCGTCTGGGATTGGAACCTGCTCACCGGGGAGGTGGCCTGGAGCGGGGAGACGCGCCGGATGCTCGGCTTCGCGCCGGAGGAGACGGGCACCACCGCGGACTGGTGGGTGTCCCGCATCCACCCGGAGGACCGGGAGCGGGTGGAGCGCGGCATCCACGCGGCCATCGGGGGCACGCAGGCGCGCTGGCAGGACGAGTACCGGTTCTTCGACCGCCAGGGTGACGTGGTGCGGGTGCTCGACTCGGGCGTCATCCTGCGCGACGCGCAAGGGCGGGGCGTGCGCATGGTGGGCGCCATGCAGGACATCACCTCCCGGTGGCAGGCGGAGAACGGCCACGAGCAGCTGCTTCACGAGGCCCAGCTGGCGCGCCTCCAGGCGGACACGAAGCTGAGCCAGCTGCACGCGCTCCTGCGCCAGGCGCCCGTCGCGCTCGCCATCCTCCGCGGCCCCGCGCACGTCGTGGCGCTGGCCAACGACCGCATCTGCCAGCTCTGGGGCCGCCCCGCCGAGCAGGTCCTGGGCCGCCCCGTGCTGGAAGCGCTGCCGGAGGTGGAGGGCCAGGGCATCCGGGAGCTGCTGGACGGCGTGCGCGCCACCGGCAGGCCCTACGTGGGTTACGAGCTGCACGTGCGGCTGGCCCGGGCCCCGGGCGGCGTGATGGAGGACGCGTACTTCAATCTCATCTACCAGCCGCTGAGCACGGCCGAGGTCGGCATGGAGGGCATCCTCGCCGTCGCCAGCGAGGTCACGGAGGTCGTGCGGGCCCGCCAGCGCGCGGAGGGACTGGCCGCCACGCTCCAGGTCAGCGAGGAGCGCTTGCGGCTGGCCCTGGACGCGGTGGACATGGGCAGCTGGGACATCGAACCGGCCACGGGCCGCGCCACCTGGGACGCGCGCTTCCGCGCCATGCTGGGCCTGCCCGCCGAGGGCGAGCTGACGCTCGAGGAGGCCATGCGGTTCGTCCACGAGGAGGACCGGCACCAGGTGGAGCAGGCGATGGCGGAGGCCTCCCGGCCGGGAGGCTCCGGCGAGTACGCGAGCGAGTTCCGCGTGCGGCCGCCCCAGGGTGGCCAGCCCGTGCGGTGGATTTCCGGCCGGGGCCACTTCCACTTCGGGCCGGACGGCCGTCCCGTGCGCTTCGTGGGCACGGGGCTGGACGTGACGGAGCGCAAGCTGGCGGAGGAGGCCGCGCGCCAGCGCGCGGAGTTCGAGCAGTACCTGGTGGGCATCGTGTCCCACGACCTGCGCAACCCGCTGAGCGCCATCCTCCTGGGCACGACGTCGCTCTTGCGGCGCGACGACCTCAACGAGCGCGCGATGAAGGCCGTGCTGCGCATCCAGGCCGCCGCGGAGCGCGCGGTGCGGATGATCCGCGACCTCTTGGACTTCACCCAGGCGCGCCTGGGCGGCGGCCTGCCCGTGCACTGCCAGGACCTGGAGCTGAACGCGCTGGTGCGGCAGGGCGTGGAGGAGGTGCAGATCACCGTCCCCGAGCGCGTCCTCCAGACGTCCCTGCCCGCGACGGCCATCCGCGGCTGCTGGGATCCGGACCGCGTCACGCAGGTGCTCACGAACCTGCTGGGCAACGCGCTGAAGTACTCACCGGAGGACACGCCTGTCTCGGTGCGCCTGCGGGAGGAGCCCGGCGGCGTCCTGCTGGAGGTGCACAACGCGGGAGCGCCCATCGCGCCGGACCTGCTGCCCCGCATCTTCCAGCCGATGCAGCGCGGCGAGCCGGGCATGGACCCCGCGACGCGCAGCGTGGGGCTGGGGCTCTACATCGTGCGGACCATCGTGCAGGCGCACGGCGGCACCATCGACGTGACGTCCACGCCGGAGGCGGGCACGACGTTCACGGTGCGGCTCGCACGGAACTGAACACCCGCCTGACTGTCATTCGCCGGGAGGACCCCGTTTGCATGCCTGGCCACCTGCCGGGGCATGGAAAGTGACCCCCGTGGCTGGACGGGAGGAGGACCGCCCGGTTAGGAAACCGCCCATCCCCTTGATGCCACCTGGCCTCCCCACGATGCCCTCCACCCGTGCCCCCGTGGTGTGGCTGCTGGAAGACTCTCCGACGGAGGCCCGGGCCGCGCATGCCGCGCTCAGCGCGACGTGCCAGGTCACCCTGTTCTCCGACGGGGCCGTGCTGGTGGAGGCCCTGGGCTTCGAGAAGACCCCGGACGTGCTGGTGCTGGACCGGGAGACCCCGGGCCTCACCGGCCTGGAGGTGTGCGTCTTCGTGCGGAGCAACGCCGCCACGGCGCTGCTCCCCGTGCTGCTGCTCACCTCCCACCAGCGCCCCGAGGACGTCATCGAGGGCCTGAGCGCGGGCGCCAACGACTACGTGTTCAAGCCGTTCCGGCCTTCGGAGCTGGAGGCCCGCGTGCTGGGGCTGGCCCAGTGGGGCTGGCGGCAGCGCCAGACGACGGCCGCGCTCGACACGACCCGGCAGACGCTGTCCGACGAACAGGCCCGGCGCGCCCTGGCGGAGCGCATGCTCGCGGAGGTCCGCGCCGCGGAGCTGCGCGCGTCGCGCAGCGACCAGCGCTTCCGGCTGGCCGCGCGCGCCACCCAGGACGCCATCTGGGAGTGGGACCCCCAGACGGACACCCTGGAGTGGAGCAGCGGGGACTCCGAGCTGCTGGGCGCGCTGGATGCCCCGCGGGTGGCGCGCAAGGACTGGTGGCGCGAGCGCGTCCACCCGGACGACCTGGCGTCCGTCCGGCAGGGCTTCGTGGACGCACTCGCGGGCAGGGGCGACCTGTGGCGGTGCGGCTACCGCTTCCACGACGCGCGGGGCGCCTGGCGGGACGTGGAGGAGCACGCCTTCATCGTCCGCGACACCAGGGGCGAGGTCCTCCAGGTGGTGGGCGCCCTGCGGGACGTGACCGCGCGCAAGCGGCTGGAGGCGGAGACCCGCCAGCGCGGGGACTTCGAGCGGCAGCTCATCGGCATCGTGAGCCACGACCTGCGCACCCCGCTGTCCTCCGTGCTGCTGTCCGCGTCGCTGCTGCTGGAGCGCGAAAACCTGGAGGAGTCCCAGCGCAAGCGCGTCAACCGCATCCGTGCGTCCACCGAGCGGGCCGTGCGGATGATCCGCGACCTGCTGGACTTCACCCAGGTGCGCCACGGCGGCCTCGTGCTGCATCCCCGGGACGCGGACCTCCACGCCCTGGTGGAGACCTCCATCGAGGAGGCCCAGACCCAGGCCCCCGGCCGCGCCATCGTCCACACCCAGGCCGGAGACGGCTCGGGGACATGGGACGTGGACCGCCTGGCCCAGGTGGTGGGCAACCTGCTGGGCAACGCGCTGGCCTACGGCGACAAGGCCGCCCCCATCCACGTGGACACCCGGGATGACGGCGACAGCGTGGTGCTGCGGGTGCACAACACCGGCGCCCCCATCCCCCCGGACCTGCTGCCGCGCCTCTTCGAGCCCCTGGAGCGCGGCGACGCCCACCGCGCGGAGCGCACGGACCGCAGCATCGGCCTGGGCCTCTTCATCGTCCGGCAGGTGGTGCGGGCCCACGGCGGCCACGTGGGCGTCACGAGCACCGCGGAAGCCGGGACCACCTTCACCGTGCGTCTGCCGCGACAGCCCCCCGCTGCGCCGCCTGCGACACGGCCTGGGTGAACTGGTCGATGTCATAGGGTTTCAACAGCAACTCGATGACATCCGGCCCCGTGTACTCCTCCGCGCCCTCCCGGTTGGTGGTGGTGAGGACGAAGGGGATGCCGGAGGCCGCCGGGTTCGCGGCCAGCTTCTGGAACGCGTGCCAGCTCAGGTCGAACGGCACGCTGATGTCGTAGACGATGACCGCCGGCGCCGTCTCACGCACCAGCGTGGCGAAGTCCAGGGGCCCGCGCATCACGTCCTGCACGCGCACGCCCCGGGTCTGGAAGCCGGCGCCGTCCAGCACCTCTTCCAGCGCCTCGATGAGGTCCTCGCTCCCGTTGAGCACCAACACGGTGGGTCGTTTTCCCATGCGAGGGAAGTTGCGTCCTCCCGTCCGTGGGAGCAGCAGCATCCCTCCGCCATGTGTGGCCCTGCCGACAGAGGGGGCGGACGTCCGGATGTCCGCCCCTCAGGCGGGGCTGGCCGGAGGCCCGGAGCGGGGCAGCCGCACGCGGAAGGTGGCGCCCTGGCCCGGGCTGCTCGTGACCGCGACCTCGCCGCCGTGGGCCTCCACGATGCGGTGCAGGCGGTAGAGCCCCAGCCCCAGGCCGCCGTAGTTGCGCGCGGGCACGGCGCGCTCGAAGCGGCGGAAGAGGCCGTCCACCCGGTCCGGCGCGATGCCGATGCCGTGGTCGCGCACCACCAGCGAAACCGAGTCCCCGTCCGCCTGGACCTCCAGCTCCACCGGCTTGCCCGGGCCGAACTTCACCGCGTTCGCCAGCAGGTGCGTCACCACCTGCCCCAGCCGGAGCGCGTCCCAGTGGCCCACCACGGACGCGACGTCGCGCACCACCAGCAGGCACCCGGCGCGCGCCGCCATCTCCTCCGAGCGCACCACCACGTCCCGCACCACCTGCCCCAGGTCCACGTCCTCCAGGTTCAGCCGGGGCGCGTGGCCCTGCATCTGCGACACGTCCAGCAGCCCCTCCACCAGGTCCGCCAGCCGCTGCACCTGCCGGTCCGCCGCCACCAGCGCGCGCTCCAGCCGCTCCGGCTCCACCTGGCGCTCGTGCTTGAGCGCCGCCGCCGTGCCCTGCACGCGCAGCCGCAGCGCGGCCAGGGGCGTGCGCAATTCGTGCGCGGCCACCGCCAGGAACTCGTCCCGCACGCGCACCGCCTCGCGCGCCTCGCGGTACAGCCGCAGCTGCTCCGTCACGTCGCCGATGATGCCCGCCATGCGCACGGGCCTGCCCTGCGCGTCGCGGATGGCCCGGCCCCGGCTCACGCACGAGCGGTAGCCCCCGGCCTCGTGCCGCAGCCGGAAGGACACGTCGTAGGGCGTGCCCTGCTCCAGGTGCCGCGCCAGCGCGGACGCCACCTCGTCCCGGTCCTCCGGGTGCACCCGCGCGAGGAACGCCTCCGGGGTGCCGGGGAAGTCCTCCGGCTTCATCCCCAGCATCTCCAGGAGGCGCGGGCTCCAGTACATGCGCTGGTTGCGCACGTCCCAGTCCCACACGCCGTCGTAGGAGCCGGACACCACCAGCCGGTAGCGCTCCTCGCTCTCGCGCGCGGTGCGCTCGGCCTGCTCCAGCAGCCCCACCCGCCGCTCCAGCTGCCGCACCATCGCGTACAGGTGCGTCTCCGTGGACAGCTCGCCGGGCACGGGCGCGGGCAGCGGCCCCTGCTCGCGCGACTCGCGCAGCAGCATGGCCACCAGCTCGTCGTCGCCCTGCGCGCGCCGCACGAAGCCGTTGGCCCCCACGTTGGCCGCCATGCGCAGGTCCAGCTCGTCCGGCGCGGTGGCGTGCGTGAGGATGACCGGCACGCGCGCGAGCTTCGGGTCCTGGCGCAGCGCCAGGCACAGCCGGAAGCCGTCCAGCCGGGGCATCAGCACGTCCGCCACCACCACGTCCGGCGGCCGCCGCCGCGCCAGCTCCAGCGCGGCCATGCCGTCCTCCGCCTCCATCAACTCGAAGCGGAAGGGGGCCAGCGCCAGCCGCAGCAGCTTGCGGTAGACGGGGTCGTCCTCCGCCACCAGCACCCGCAGCAGGGTGCGGCCGTCGTCCGCCTCCCGCGCCTGGGGCGGCAGGGCCTGCCGCACCGCCTCCACCCGCGCGCCCAGCGACAGGGACGGCGCGAGGAAGCCCGTCACCGGCACGCCCAGCCGCCGCAGGCCCTCCTGCTCGGCCGGCGGCGCCTCCACCCACAGGGCGGCCTCCGCCGCCTTCAGCGCCTGGCGCAGCACGTCCAGCAGCCCCGCCGCCGAGCTCATCAGCCCCGCGGACGCCAGCACCAGGTGCACCGGCGGGGACTCGCGCAGGGCCCGCACCAGCGGCTCCACCCCCGCCGCCAGCAGCACCCGCCAACCCTGGCCCTGGAAGGCGAGGGCCAGGAGCTCCCGGCGCGGACCCGGGGCTTCGACGAGCAGCAGGGTGGGCTTCATCAAGGGGGCGGGGAGCAGCGGAAAGCGGGCGCGGGCCGACGGGTCGTTCTGGACGGCGGGACCCCAACGGCCCACCCCAGGGTGTGCAAAGGGCGCAGTCTGGTGACGGGGCCTGCTGAGTCAAGGCAACCGTGCGGAAGTGTTGGAAGTTGGAAGGCGTCCAGCCAGCTCCAGGTGCACTCCGGTTGCACGTGCGTGGGGGACGCAAGCGCGGCGGTGTGTTATTCGACCGCGCATGGGTGCCAAGAAAGTCACGGCGCAGGAGAAGCTGACCGGGTTCCAGGACCGGATTCGCGCCGCGGGGCTGCGCAGCACCGCCCCCCGCGTGGCCGTGCTGCGCAAGCTGGAGACCGCCACCGCGCCCATGAGCCACGCGGACCTGGTGGAGGAGCTGGGCGGCGAGGGCTACGACCGCGTCACCATCTACCGCAACCTCACCGACCTCACCGAAGCGGGCCTCGTCGTGCGCGCCGACCTGGGTGACCACGTCTGGCGCTTCGAGCTCAAGCGCGCCGGCGCCACCGAGCACGCCAACAACCACCCCCACTTCACCTGCACCGACTGCGGCTCCGTGGCCTGCCTGCCCGAGGAGTCCGTGCGCCTCACCACCGCCCGGGGCGTCCCCCGCGCCGTGTCCCAGCGCGCCGTCGAGGTGCAGCTGCGCGGCCTCTGCGACCGCTGCGAGTAACCCCCCCACCGGCCCGCCAGCCGGGCGCCTGCCGTGGATGTGCTCACTGGTAGGCATGCGCCTACATTGGAGCTTCCGCTCTCCTGTCCCCAGGTACAGATTGGTTCCGTGCGAAGGCGGAAGCCCCGCCGCTCCGGCTCGGGGAGCGGTTCGGGGGCCTCCAAGGGTTCGCAGGGGGAATGGGATGGAAGCCCATCACACGTTGCTGGTCGTCGACGACGACATGGACATCCGGGATGCGCTCCAGGACGCGCTGGAGCTGGAGGGCTACGCCGTGCAGTTGGCGGCGGACGGGCTGGAGGCACTGGAGCGGCTGCGCTCCTCGGAGCCCCGGCCGCAGCTCATCCTCCTGGACCTGATGATGCCGCGCATGGACGGCGTCGCGTTCAGGGAGGCGCTGCGCCACGAGCGCGCGTGCTCGGACATCCCGGTGGTGGTGGCCAGCGCGGACCTGGACGTGCGTGAGACGGTGGACGGGATGGGCGTGGCCGCCTACCTGCGCAAGCCGCTGGACCTGTCCGCGCTGCTGTCCACCGTGAAGCAGCTCTGCCTGCCCGTGTGAACGCCTGCCTGCTCCTCCTGCGGAGGGGCGGCGTGCAGGCCATGGACTCGATGGGCCGGTTGGCGGCGGAACACGGCCGCCCCACCCTTGAGAGCAGACACGACACACCCACACGAAAGGGAGCGGGACCATGAAGAAGATCATCGTCGCGGCAGTGATGTGCCTGGGAACGGCTGCCTTCGCGCAGGACACCACCGGCACGCCGCAGAACCCGGCGCCGAGCGCGCCCAGCAGCCGGCAGATGAACGGCCCGTCCACGGGCGTGGAGGCCCAGGAGGTGGGCCCCGCCATCGGTGACGCCGCCAAGAAGGTCGTGGGCAAGGACACGTCCAAGGACAAGGCGGAGGCCGCGAACAAGACCGGCGTCTGGAAGGACAAGGACGCCTTCAGCCTCAACGGCACCGTGAAGGCCAAGGACGACGACGACATCACGCTCGCGCGCACCGGCACGCTGCCGGAGGTGAAGCTGGACGTGCGTGAGCAGACGAAGGTGACCCTGGACGGCAAGACCGTGAAGGCCAGCGAGCTGCCGGAGGGCGCCAGCGTGCGCGCGAAGTTCCAACTGGAGGGGGATGACTCCATCGCGCTGGAGCTGAAGGCCACCTCGCCCAAGAAGTAGTCACCCGCGGATCCGCGCGGTCCTTCACCGGGCCCGCTTCCCACCAGGGAGGCGGGCCCGGTTTTTTTACTGCCCCTTCAGGGTCGGCTGCTGCCCTGGATGTGAAAGGGATTGCCCACTCCCAGGCGGCGCTGCACGGAAAGCCTGCTCCGCAGGGCGGGTACGCGGCTTGCTTAGGTGGCGCGTACGCGTAGGGAGAACACGTGAATCGACGACTGCTGGGGCTGGGCGTGTGTGTTGGGGCGATGGTGCTGTCGGCGTGGGGATGCGGTGGGGAGGACGGTCCCCCCCCTCCCGTGGATGACCCGAGCACCCTCGACCCGAGGCCAGGGGTGGATGCGGGCACGGGTGGTAACACCGATGCCGGGACGGGTGGCGGCACGGATGCCGGCACGGGCGGCGGCACGGACGCCGGCACGGGCACGGATGCGGGCACCGGTGGCGGCACCGATGCGGGCACGGGCGGCGGCACGGATGCCGGCACCGGCACGGATGCAGGCACGGGCGGCGGCACCGACGCGGGCGTGGTGGACCCCTGGCCGGCGGATCCGCTGACGAACTACTCGGACCGCTACGGCATCGGCCGGGTGCAGTCGGTGGGCATCGACCTGGGCAAGAACATCTGGGTGCTGGACGGCGATCGCATCGGCGTGGTGAACGCGAGCACGAAGAAGCTGGTCTGGGTGCCGGGCCCGGTGGGCCAGGCCGCCGAGGGACAATCCTCCACCGTCATCTGCGGCGGCGAAGCGGGCCGCGCCTACGTGGGCTACAACGCGCCGGGCCTGGGTGAGGATCCGGAGTGGTCGGACATCCACCCGAACTTCATCGTCACCGCGAAGCCGTGCGAGGTCCCGGTGAACGAGACGACCTGCTTCCCCTTCAGCCCGCGCCGGCTCCAGCTCTACAAGCAGGGTGACGTGGACGCGGTGAAGCTGGACCCGAGCGGCCAGGTCCTCTTCGAAGGCCACATCAACCAGTCCCGCCGCGCCAACATCGACGACAACGGCAAGCCCTTCATCCAGACGGGCCCGACCGTGGTGGACGGCGTCAGCCTGGGCATCCGCAACAGCAACGACCACCACTTCGACGAAGACCGCGCCATGCTCAGCTGCACGTCCGTGCTGCGCGGCCCGAACAAGGGCGACGTCTTCTTCGGCACCAACCACGGCGTCGTGCGCCTCCGGGGCCTGACCTTCAACGCCCACCGGCACCCGGTCTGGTTCAAGAAGGATCCGAACAAGCCCAACTCGCAGGGCTCGCAGCAGGCCGGCTACACCTACGGCCTGGGCATCGCGCCGGACGGTGACGTGCTCATGGCCAACGACTGGAACTTCGGCACCGTCACGCCCGACACGAAGATGGAGAACTGGGACGACACCACCACGCCCACCATCAACCAGCAGAAGGTGAAGTCCTCCTACCTCCCGGAGGTCAACTCGCAGGAGGCCTTCGACGAGTGGCGAGGCTTCCAGCAGACGACGGACGGCAGGTACTACCTGGGCAGCAAGTCCCTGGGCCTGTGGGAGATGACCATCCTCTCCTCCGGCAACCCGTTCCAGAAGGGCACCCGCGTGGGCGCGGACGTGCCGGCGCTCAACGACATCAACGCCCTGGCCTCCACGAATGACGGCTCGCTCTTCATCGGCACCAACGCGGGCGGCCTCTACCGGATGACGCCCGCCAAGACGCTGGAGAAGGTGGCGAACGTGCGCGGCAACAAGGTCCTCCAGCTCGTGTACGACGGCTCCGTATCGTCCGGCATGCTGCTGGTCCTCACCTCCGAGGGCCTGACCGTCCTGCGCGGCTACTGAGAAGTCCCACCCTGACGCCGGGGCGGTGCGCATGTCGCACCCGGCGTTCCGGGGGGTCGAGGGGCCCTGGAAGGGCGCGGAAATGTTCTGGAACGAGGCCCGGTTCTGCTTCCGCCCTCTTGCCTTCGTGCAAGGGGGCAGGCGGGCCGGGCCCCCGGGCTTCACGGCCCTCCGGACCGTTCTCTACAATCGCCCCTGCCCCGCCGGAGGAATCCGAACGCATGCGCCTGAGACTCGCCCGCCGTCACGCCGCTGGTGCCGCCTCCTCCCTCGCCGAAGCGGAACCGGTGGAGCCGCACGGCCGCAACGAGCTCCAGGCGCGAGGCCCCGACCCCTTCCGGCCGGACCGGCGCCTGCGTTGGCGGGACCACTTCGTGCTCACCGAGCACCTGCTCCAGTTGGACGGCATCCACCCGGAGCATGACGGCCTGCGCATCGCGCAGCTGTCGGACGTGCACGTGGGCCAGGCCACCAGCGACGTGCGCATCCGCCGCGCGGTGGCCGCGGTGAACGAGGCGGCGCCGGACCTGGTGTTCCTCACGGGCGACTACGTCACGCACAGCCCCAAGCCGCTGCCGCGCGTGCGCCAGCTGCTCCAGGGGCTCAACGGTCCCGTCTTCGTGGTGCTGGGCAACCACGACCACTGGGTGGACGCGCCCTACCTGCGCGCGGGCTTCGAGGACCTGGGCTACACGGTGCTCCAGAACGAGCACCGCGTGGTGCACGTGAAGGGCGCGCCGGTGACGGTGCTGGGCATCGACGACGGGCTCACCGGCATGGCGGACGTGGAGGCCACCTTCCGGGGCGCGCCCACGTCCGGCACGCGGCTGGTGCTGGCCCACACGCCGCCCACCGCGGAGCAGCTGCCCGCGCACGCGGGGCTGGTGCAGTTCTCCGGGCACACGCACGGCGGGCAGTTCATCGTCCGGGGCCTCACGGAGGCCCTCTTCCGCCGCGCGGGCCAGCCGTACATCCGCGGCCACTACCGCGTGAACGGCAACCACCTGTACGTGAACCAGGGGCTGGGCTTCGGCTTCGGCGGGCCGTACCTGCGCCGGGGCAGCACGCCGGAGGTCGCCTTCTTCACGCTGCGCACCGCCCAGGCCGCCCACGTCGGGGCGACCTGATCCGCGGAAAGCAGGACGGCGCGCCCGCCTTCAGCGCAGGGGCGCGCCCAGCTTCATGCCGCCCAGGCCTGCCTCGCGCTTCTTGCGCGACAGGCTGAAGGGGCCGGGCCCGAAGTAGACGATGAGCAGCGCGCCCCCCGCCATGGAGAGGTTCTTCATGAAGTGGATGAGGTTGTTCTGCGCCTGCACCGGGTCATCCATCTTCCAGAAGTGGTGGACCATGAAGGCGGACGCCACCAGGAACACCGCGAGCATGGCCGCGCCCAGCCGGGCGAAGGCGCCCAAGAGGACGCACAGGCCGCCCACCACCAGCACCCCGCCGGACACCAGCACCGCCGTCCGCGGGTCGGGCACACCCGACGCCTGGGCGTAGGCCGTGAGGGCCTGGAGCTGGATGAAGTGATTGAGCCCGCTGGTGATGAAGATGACCGAGAACAACAGCCGTCCCAGCGGTGCGAGCAGCCCCATGAATGACCTCCATGCCTCCGGCGTGTCCCCCCTCAACGCGGACGGGTCGCTGTCATTCTCCAGATAGGCACGGAAGGGCGGGCGGACAGCCGGCCCCCGTTCCCCCGCCTGCTCCCCAACCTGTCCGACAGTCGGACCGTTCCCGGGGTGACGCACCGGCGGCCTGCGACAACTCGCCACAGGGTGCCGGGATGGGGGGACGCTAGGGTGCGCACGCCTTGAGAACCCCCACCCTGGCCCTCCTGAGCGCCGCGCTCCTCCTGCTGCCCGCGTCCACCGCGTGGGCGTGCGCGAGCTGCGCGTGCGGGGACCCCACCCTCACGTCCATGGGCGGCGAGCAGCCCTTCGAAGGGCGCCTGCGGCTGTCCACGATGCTGCGCGCGTGGGGCCACACGGAGGGGCTGACGGGGGTGGACGCGCAGCGGCTGCGAGAGCTGCGCATGGACGTGGCGGTGGCGTACGCGCCCCGGCCATGGCTGGTGCTGGCGGTGAACCTGCCGCTGCAGGCCCGCGAGGTCCGGGACGTGAGCCTGGGGATGGAGCGCGGCTGGGGGCTGGGCGACGTCGACGTGAGCGCGAAGGCGTTCGTGTGGAAGGACAAGGAGTTCTCGCCGGACCACCTGGTGAGCGTGGTGGGCGGGGTGAAGCTGCCCACCGGCCCCCGGCTGCACGCGAGGGACGGCACGACGCTGGGCATCGACGCGCAGCCGGGCAGCGGCTCCGTGGATCCGATGGCGGGGCTGGCGTGGCAGGGCTTCCGGGGCAAGTGGTCGTTCCTCGCGAGCGCCCTGGGCTTCCTGCCCTCGCGAGGCCGCGACGACTACCGGCTGGGAGCGTCGCTGCGCACGCAGGTGGCGGCGCAATACCAGCCATCGCCCACGTGGGCGGTGCGCCTGGGCGTGGACAGCCGTGCGGAGCGGGCGCCGGACACGAACGGCGCGCCGGAGGAATCCGGAGGAGGCTTCATCGCGTACGCGTCACCGGACGTCCTCTTCAGCCCGGGCATGGACGTGGTGGTGCAGGCCGGGGTGCGCATCCCGTTCGTCAACCAGCTGCGCCGGGTGTCGTCCACGCCCATCGCGGTGCTCTCGCTGGCGTACGACCTGTGATGATCCGCGCCTCAAGTCTGGGATTGCTGTGCATGCTGAGCGCGTGCGGCGAGCGCGTGGACGGCATGCGCGTGACGCTGGGCCTGGAGCACCGGGCCGCGCACGGAGTGCAGGCGGCGGGCGGCGAGCGCTCCTTCACGCGAGCGGATGGACAGACACTCACGCTGACGCGCGGCTACGTGGCGCTGGGCAGCGTGGAGTTGAAGCCGTGCGAGGAGGCCCTGGGGTGGCGGCTGCTCAAGGCGCTGTCGCCCATTGGCACGGCGCACGCGCACTCGGTGGGGTCGCCGTTGAAGCTGGGCACGCCGCACGTGAGCGGACTGGAGCGGCCGGACGGGAACGTGCTGCCGCTGGGAACGCTGCGTCCGCCGCCGGGGCGCTACTGCCGGGCGAGGCTCACCTTCGAGCCCGCGGACGCGGACGCGGAAGGACTGCCGGGCGGGGACGTGGACATGCTGGAGCGCACGCTGTGGCTGGAGGGCACGCGGGTGCCGGCCGGAGGCGGTGAGCCGCAACCGTTCAAGCTGGTGTCCTCCAACATCGCCACGGTGGACGTGGTGCTGGACGGGCTGACGCTGTCCGAGGACGAGCCGACAGCCGAGCGCACCTTCGCGCTCGCCTGGGACGCGTGGCTGGCGACGGTGGACCTGGAGTCCAGGGACGCGGCGGCGTCCGCGCTGGACACGGTGGCCCGCTCCGTGGCGATGTCCTCCGCCACGCCATGACGCCTTCGCCGCCGCCGCCCCCGTCCGAACCGTCGCTCCGGGCCCGCATCAACCTGGTGTGGCTGCTGAGGCTGCGCTGGGGCGTGCTGGTGGGTCAGGCGGTGCTGGTGGCGGTGGCCGCGTGGGGCCTCAAGCTGGCGTTGCCGGTGCCCGCGCTGGTGGCGCTACTGGGCGTGGAGGCGGTGACGAACGCGGCGGTGCGAGCAGGGCTCGCGAGGGCAAGGCCGGTGGCGGAGGCAGCCATCTTCGGGCTGATGCTCTGGGACACGCTGGTGCTGACGGGGCTGCTGGCGTTGAGTGGAGGGACGCACAATCCCTTCACGACGCTGTACCTGGTGAACGTGGCGCTGGGCACGGTGCTGCTGCCGCCGCGCCGCACGTGGGCGATGTTGGGCTTCACGCTGGTGGCGTTCGGTTCGCTGTTCCTGTTGCAGGACGTGACGCTGCCGGGCCTGGAAAGGCCAGACCACGCGGAGCTGATGCGGCTGCACCTGAGCGGCATGTGGGTGGCATTCGCGGTGGCGGCGGGCTTCATCGTGTATTTCATCCAGCGAGTGACAAGGGCGCTGGCAAGGCGTGAGCAGGAATTGGAGCAGGCCAGGGCAAGGCACGCGAGGCAGGAGAAGGTGGCCTCACTGGCGACGCTGGCGGCGGGAGCGGCGCACGAACTGTCCACGCCGCTGTCCACCATCGCGGTGGTGGCGAAGGAGCTGGAGCGAGCCCTGGCGGCCTCCCAGACCTCCGACTCCGCGAGAGAGGACTTGAGGCTGATCCGCCAGCAGGTGGACCGCTGCAGGGACGTGCTGGTGCAGATGTCCGCGGACGCGGGCCAGACGACGGGAGAACCCTTCCAGCCCATCCCCCTGGAGAGGCTGGTGGAGGAGACGCTGTCGGAGCTGTCCGGCCGTGAGCGCGTACGGGTGGAGGTGCCAGAAGCGCTGAAGCAGCAAGAAGTCCACGGTCCACCAAGAGCCTTGGCCAGGGTGCTGCGAGGCCTGGTGAAGAACGCGCTTCAAGCCACGCCAGTAGGCCGAAGTGTGGAGCTGAGAGTGGTGTCCGAAGGCACGGGAGCCAGGCTGGAGGTCCGCGACGAAGGCCAGGGCATGCCAGACGCGGTGCTGGCCCGAGCAGGAGAGCCATTCTTCACCACGAAGGCACCGGGAGAGGGCATGGGCCTGGGGTTGTTCCTGGCGCGTTCGCTGGCGGAGCAATTGGGCGGGTCGCTGGAGCTGCGTTCAAAGGCAGGAGAAGGCACGACGGCAAGGCTGAGCCTGCCGGGCACGGACGCAAGGGAGGCAGCGGCATGAGCACGGCGCCAGTGGATCACCGCCCCAGCCTGCTGCTGGTGGACGACGACACCACGCTGAGAGAGCGACTGGCCCGAGCCTTCCGTGAGCGAGGCTGGGACGTCACGACAGCCGGCAACCACGACGAAGCCATGGCAGCGGCAAGGCGCGAATCACCGGAGTACGCGGTGGTGGACCTGCGAATGCCGGGGCAGAGCGGCCTGGAACTGGTGCGCGACCTGGTGGCGGTGGACGCCTCCACACGGGTCATCGTGCTGACGGGCTACGGAAGCATCAGCACGACGGTGGATGCGATCCGGCTGGGAGCAGTGAACTACCTGCCGAAGCCAGCAGACGCGGATGACATCCTGGCGGCATTCGCCAGGGCGGAAGAGGCACCCAACGTAGCGGCGCCAGAAACGCTCCAGGCACCGTCACTCGCGAGAGCGGAGTGGGAACACATCCACCGCGTGCTCGCGGACAGCGCCGGAAACATCTCCGAAGCCGCGCGCAAGCTGGGCATCCACCGAAGGTCGCTCCAGCGGAAGCTCCAGAAGTACCCGCCGTCCCGCTGACGCGAAGCCGTCACTTCCGTTGCTGGAGTTCCGAAATCCACCCATCCACGTTGGGAAAGCCGGTCTCTCGCAGCGCCTGGACGACCTCGGGCTTCAAAGCCTTCTCGATCTCTGAAATGGGCTCAGGGAAGATGGCGAAGACGCTCCACGAATCGACCGGCTGCTTCTTGGCACCCCCACCCATCTCCTCGCATCCCGACCTGATGTAAAAACCCTTGAACGGTGTTCTCATAAACACCAGACCAAGCTTTGGTCTCATCAACAATTCCAGCCCCAGAAACTCTCGCCAGCGAAATCGCTAACGCCGCGGCCAAGACGTACCCCATCGGCTCAAGCTCGCCGCCCACTTCGAGCATCGCTTCTAGCTCTCCATCAGGCTCTTCGACCACCGTACAAAACACCAAGCCTTGCGGAGCAATCGTGGCAAACCGCCAGACAGCCATACCGCAACCAAGCTCGCGCAAGCTTGCGTACTCGTCTTGATTTCCGAAGCCATCGAGCACCACCACCTCCGGAGGTGGCGCATCAATCAATTCGGCAATAGCTCTCGATGCACCAGCAATAACATCCCCAAGACCCACCTTTCCACTCACACGAACAGCCAACGAACTCCCCATCACCACCCCCTACCACCAGCCCACGCAATCGCTATCGCAGCCTCACAATTCCCAGCAAACACAGCCTCACGCCTGACGAAGCGCTGCCTCCAACGCTTCGGGCTCAGCCGTGAGCTTTGACAGATCTACACCCAGCTCACCTGACCACCACGCCGGAACAAGTGCTGTTGCATGTTCGTAGGAACGGCAGGCACTGCACCACTCCCAACTCGATCCGCGCGACACGTACAACTCTCCATCAGCCACGACCTCAACCTTCGTTCCATGCTGATAATACCGATGAAGTGTTCGTGCTCCACAGACCGGGCATGGTGAGGACAAGTTCAAGCCCTCTCTTGAGTCTGCGAAGACAGCATACCACTCCCGCAGGCACTCTTCCGGCACACCCCGCCAAGCCTGACCATGACCGGTGCTCATCTTTCACCTCGAATGAATGCCTCAAGGGTATTCCCGGCTCCATAGGCGGCTCCATCACCAACAGACGACATATTCCCATGAGGCTTATGAATACCGCCACGCAGACAGTCGCGCCCATGACTTAATTCATGCGCGATAGCATTTACAATAGTGGCCTCGTCGGCAAGCGCGCCGGGGCCAACGCGGATAACCCTCCCCCCATTGGCGCGGGTAGTTCCCAACTTTCTCGAGGAAGCGCAGAGCCAAAAACAACCTCGATTTTCTGCCCGGATCCTCTGAGATTGATCCGGTACTTTTCACCGACATCCGCAATGAAAGAATTAGAATCAAGGGCATGGTCAAGCGTCCGCTCCATCGGAGACACCGGCTTGCCAACCATGTCGGGGCTCCCCGTACCCGCCCCAGACAAGACCCACTCGGCGGTCATCCCAGCATCAAGTTCCTGGAAGTAGTGGCCTTAGCCAGTCAGCTCGCCACGGAACAATATGCATGGGGTACAGAATCCGATAGCCACCACTCCCAGAACTGAAGCCGACGTGCAGGGGCGGACGATGCGTCCCAGGAAGGCCCGCCCGCGTAGGCAGCCGCTGCGAACATGGACGCATCCATGTCTTCCGCATCGACCCGGTTGTCGCTCAGGACGGCGAGGAGCAGGACTGCCAGGACGGACGCGAGGGATTACCGGAGGCGCAGGGTCGGGGGCTTTCGAAATGCTGGCGGTGGCCTGGGGTGTCACGGACACCGCAGGTGCACAGCATATGAGTCCGCCCTCAATTGATCTTCGGTACAACCGGCACATGCGGAGGAGGATGGTGATTGTCAGACTGCCCTCCAATCATCGTCCGGAGTATCCATTACTCTTGCGATGACCCTCCTCGGGGTTCTAGATGGCTGTGCACTGCGCCCGAGGTCAGGCTCGCGGAGTTCAATCGGAACCCGGACGCAGTGTCTAGAGGGGGAAACAGCCAATGGCTTTCAATCACTTTACCCAGCCTTTCTCATATCCTGTTGCTGTCCGCGCGAAGGGACGCCTCTCGGGTTGGGCAAACATTGCCTTTCTCGTCCTGCTCGGCGTTCAGCTCGCAGCCTGCGGCTCGGACCCCACTGGCGAATGCAAGGATGGCGCGTCGGAATCGCTCTCCTGTGGGCTGAACGGTCGCGGAACCCAGAGCCGGACCTGCGAGGCGGGCAAGTGGAGCGCGCCCGGTGCCTGCGCGGACCCGGATGTCTGCGTGGACAGCGCCACCGAAGCACTCACCTGCGGGCTGAACGGTCGCGGCACCCAGAGCCGGATCTGCGAGGCGGGCAAGTGGAGCACGCCCACGACCTGTGAGGACCCGGATGTCTGCGTGGACAGCGCCACCGAGGCACTCACCTGCGGGCTGAATGGCCGCGGCACCCAGAGCCGGAGCTGTGAGGCGGGCAAGTGGAGCGCGCCCGGTCCCTGCACGGACCCGGATGTCTGCGTGGACGGAGCCTCGGACTCGCTCGTGTGCGGGCTGAATGGCCGCGGCACCCAGATTCGCACCTGCGACTCCGGCGCATGGACCTCGTCGGCGTGCATGGATGCGGACGTCTGCACCGATGAGGCGGTGGAGACCCGTCATTGCGGTGTTCTCGGCAGGCAGTCCCGCGAGTGCAAGACGGGCCAGTGGGGCGACTACGATGGCTGTGACGCTCCCGCGTCCCTTTCCCTCCAGGTGGCCGGACGCAAGGACATGGTCCACGATGCCCGGCGCAATCTCCTGTACATCACCACCAGCGGGGCCAATGGCAGTGGTCAGGTGCGCGTGTACAACCTGGTGACGCGGCAATTCGAGTCGCCGCTGCTCACGGGTGGCTCCTTCTTCGGCATCGACCTGTCCCCCGACGGAAATGGGCTCCTCGTCGCGGATGTGGACTCCAACGAAACCAAGAACTGGATTCATCAGATCGACCTCACGACCGGCGAGTCGAAGAAGATCGAATTCAGCCTGGACTTCTACGAAGGGGGGACGTTCACGGCGGTCTACACGTCCGACACCGAGGCACTCGTCTCGTCCACGTTCAAGGGCTCCGGCTGGGTCCCCTTGCGCAAGGTCAACCTGACGGACGGCACCGCCAAATCCATCAAGAGCGTGCGTCAGAGCACCATGCTGACCGCGTCCGCCGACGGCTCCACGGTTGCCTATGCGGAGTCGAATATCTCCAGCGGATCCTGGGGACGCTTCAACGTGGATGCGCAGACGTTCGCTGGCTCGGGTACGGGCTGGTTCGTCTATGAGATCGCCGTCAGCCGGCAGGCGTCCCAGTACGCGGTCCCGACCTACGGAGGACTCTTCATCTACGACGGTGCCCTCAAGCCGCACACCACACTGGGCAAGTACGCCGATACGTTGCCCATTGGCGCCGTCTACAGCCCCATCGCGGATGAGCTCTATCTGGCGTGGTACTCGTTCAACCGCCGGGCGCCGTCTATCGATGTGTACAGCGCCACGACGCTGACGAAGCTGCGCGACATCGAGCTGGCCACGGGGCTCTTCGACTGGACCGGAAACGGCGCCTTCGGAAACGGCCGGATGCGCACCTCCCGCGACGGCAGGCTGCTCTTCGCGACGAGCGGCACGGACCGCGTCGTCATCTACCCCACGGGCCTGTGAGCCAGCTGCTGGCGTCGAACAGGGCCCGGGGGTATTGAACCCGGCCCTGGATGGGCTCTCATGTGAGGCGCTTCGCATTTCTCTCAGGGGGCTGAAATGCATTGTCGTTGGCTCGTCGTCGCGTTGACCGTGATGGCTGTTGGCTGCGCTCACTCGAAGCGAGGACCGGAAGCGGAACTACCCAAATACGAGCATGTCTTCCAGAAGCCCCTGACGGAAGCACTCACGGCCACGCGGCAACTGCTGGAAGAGCGCGGCCACACGTTCGAGGAGACAGAGGATCCGAACCAGCTCGTCACCACCTGGTCCGAGCCTGACCGGGCCGGCACTCGCAACACCACCTATACGCGCTACCTGGTGACGGGCATCCAGGTAGCCCCGCGCCAGTCCGTCGTGCGCATCTTCCGGATGACCCAGCAGACCACCGGCAATGACGCCGAGTGGAAGAAGCTGTGGTGGAAGGTCTACCTGGAGCGCTACGAGCAGGTGTCCAATCCCTTCGTGAAGGAGGTGGACTTCGACCAGGACGACGCACAGACCAAGCGTCTGTCCATGCTCCGCGGTGCCCAGCACGGCACCCGCGACCTGGACCTGGAGCAGGCACTCACGCTGCGGCTGGAGTCCGCCCCCTCCGTGGAAGTCCTCGCCGGCAACGTGGCCGAAGAGAAGCGCCCCACCGCCGTGCGCGCGCCGGAGTTCTACCTGGAGCGCTGGAAGGATGAGCTCCCCGCGGAAGGCCCCTGCACCACGTCCGTGCGCGGCCTGCCGGAGCTCCTGCACCCGGGCCTCACGCTCCTCATCGGCGAGCAACTGGGCACCAACGAAGTGCCGAAGGTCGTGGGCCACATCGTGTGTCAGGCGGCCCAGACGGGGCTCGCGGTGGTGCTGGGTCTGTCGCTTCCGGAGACGGAGCAGGCTCGCGTGGACAGGTACCTGGCCAGCCCTGGCGCCCCGGCGGATCAGGACGCGTTGCTGGAGGGCCGCTTCTGGAATCGCACGTACCAGGACGGCCGCAGCAGCCGCGCGGTGCTGGACCTCATCGACCGCGCCCGCGCCCTGCGCGCCGCGGGTCTTCGCGTGACGGTGGTGGCCTACGACACGGACGTGCTCAGCGGCAGCGAGCGCGACGCCGTCCAGGCCCGGGTCTGGACGAAGCGCCGCGCCGCGAAGCCGGACGAGGTCCAGGTGGTGCTCGCGGGCAACACGCATACGCAGCTGCGGAAGGGCACGCAGTGGGACCCGTCCTTCACGCCCATGGCGCACCTGATGAAGGACGACCGCTCCCTCGTCGTGCTGGAGATGAGCTACGCGCAGGGCATCCGCTGGGGCTGCGACCTGAACCGGGAGAGCAAGCTGGTCTGCGGCCTCGTGGGAGCGACGCCCGCACCCAACGTGGCGGCCCGCGCCGGCTTGAGCCCGTACATCCAGCTGCGGGACGCCTCAGCCACGGACGGCCTCCAGGGCCTCCTGTACGTGGGCCAGCTCACGCCCTCCATGCCCGCCCTCCTCGGCCCCGTGGAGGCACCGCCCACCGACCCCCGCCAGGCCCCCAGGACTCCCGGCCGCGACGTGCCCGTCCCCGGCGTGTTCTAGCGGGCGGATCCAGAGGATTGACGACCGTTAACGCCGGGGTTAATCATTCACCCTGACGTTAACGAGTCTTCCTTCCCCGGAGCCACCGCCATGAAGCCCATTCCCTCGGACTGGCCGCGCATCTCCTCCAGCCTCTTCTACGAGGACGCCCCCGCCGCCATCGACTGGCTGGAGCGCGCCTTCGGCTTCCAGACGCGCCTCAAGGTGGAGGGCGCGGACAACACCATCGTGCACTCGGAGCTGGCCTACGGCGACGGCGTCATCATGGTGAACTCCTCCGGACGCCATGACCACCACCGCAGCCCCCGGCTGCACGGGGGCGCCAATACGCAGACGCTCACGGTCTACGTGGACGACGTGGACGCCCACTGCGCCCAGGCGCGCGCGGCCGGCGCCGTCATCATCATGGAGCCGGAGACGAAGAACTACGGCGACGACTGGGGCACCAACCGCACCTATGGCGCCATGGACCCCGAAGGCCACCGCTGGTGGTTCACCCAGCGCGTCTTCACCCCGGCGTAGAGTCGCCCGCCATGGCCACCCCGTCCGCGCTCGACCGCACCCTGGCCGCACTCGCCGACCCCACGCGCCGGGGCGTCGTGGACCGGCTGCGCCAGCGGCCCCACCCCGCCGGAGAGCTGGCCGCCGCGTTCGACATGAGCCCTCCCGCCATGTCCCGCCACCTGCGCGTGCTGCGCCAGACGGGGCTCGTGGAGGAGCGCATCGACGCGGACGACGCCCGCGTGCGCGTCTACTCCCTGCGCCCGGAGCCCTTCGCCGCCCTGCGCGGCTGGCTGGACGAGGTGGAGTCCTTCTGGGCGGATCAACTGGGCGCCTTCAAGGCCCACGCGGAACGCACGCGCGGCACGAAGCCCTCCGGAGGCCGCAAGTCATGACGGCCGACCGCGCCCGCGTCACCACCTTCGTCGCCGTGTCCCCGCTGGACGCCTTCGAGGTCTTCACCGAGGAAACCGACCTCTGGTGGGGCAAGAGCCCGCGCTACCGCGGCCTCCAGCACCCCAGCGGCGTCCTGCGCTTCGACCCGCTCGGCCCCGGCGGCCGCCTGCTGGAGTCCTTCGAGGACCACGTCTTCGAGATTGGCCGCGTGCTCGTCTGGGAGCCCGGCGCGCGGCTCGTCTTCCAATGGCGCGCCAGCAACTTCGCCCCCGGAGAAATCACCGAGGTCGACGTCCGCTTCGAGCCCACCTTCGGCGGCACCCGCGTCGTGCTCGAGCACCGGGGCTGGGACGCCATCCGCATGGACCACCCCGTGCGCCACGGCCTGGATGGCCCGGGCACCGTCGCGACCATCGGGCGCTGGTGGGGGGACCTCGTCACGCGCTTCCGGCTCCACGCCGCGCGGCCCCGCCCCACGTGAGACATCCCTCCCGCTGACTACGGGCAGGCGCCGCAGTCCGCCGCGCAGCTGTCGGGCGTGTTGCTGCCGCCGCACTTCTCCGTCAGCTGACACACGCCGTCGCCGCAGCGGTAGATGTCCTGGGGCAGCATGCGCGTGGTGATGGGCCGGTAGTTCACGCCGTTGTACGTGCAGCGCGTGTAGTACGTCCGCGTGGCGTCCAGCGTGCAGTAATACCGGCACGCGCCCACGTGCTTCATCGGCGTGCACGCCGTCGTCTCACTCCAGGACGACAGGCCACAGGTGCGCACCGTGCTCTCGTCGTAGTCCAGGTACGCGCCGTCGTTCGCCGCGAACGTGCCCTCGCCCGTGAAGAGGTTGCCGAAGAAGCAGGCCTCCTTCTCGTTGTAGGTGTTCAGCTCGTCCGTCGAATACGGCATCGCGCCGCCCAGCGCGTCGCGCCCCAGCACGGAGATGTTCACGTGCACGCCGTACTTGTTCGCGTGCGCCGCCAGACACGCGCTCACCACCTGCTGCTCCGCCACCGTCGCCGGCTGGCCCCCCGCCCACCCCGGTGCCAATCCCAGACTCCCCTTCCACGTGTAGCTCTTCCCGGTGGTGGGGGACTGGTACGCCAGCGTCATCCCCGCCGCCAGCGAGCACTGCACCACATAGCGCATCACCATGTCCGCCGACTCGGGATCCTGGTGGAACCAGGTCTTGAACCCGTTCGTGGACAGCCCGTTCGTCGACAAGCCATTGGTCGACAGGCCGTTGGTCGACAACCCGTTGGTCGACAGGCCGTTCGTCGACAAGCCATTGGTCGACAGGCCGTTGGCGGAGACGAGCGCCTCCGAGGATTGGGCCGTCACCTCCGGGGCTTCGTCCACCGGTGGAGTGCCGCAGCCCACGAGCGCCGCGGCCAGCCAGAGCGCCGTCCAGGGGGAGGAACGGAATGAAACATTGCGAGGGGGATTGAGGTGCATGGGGACTGCCTCCGCGTGGGTGACCGCGCGAGCCGCACGGCCTGATCAACCGGTAAACGCACTCCAACGAAGCGAGCAGCGCCCCTGCCCTCCCGGCCCATCCCCTTCGGTCCTTCGCACAACACGCGCGGCGTGCGGCGGCGGACGCTCTTCCATTCACCGCATGGCGGCGAACGCTCACCCCTTCCAAAAGATCAGGCCGTCCGAGTGCGGCCCTTGCCTGCCCGCGCCTTGGCCTTCGGGCGCGGAGGCCGGGGCAGCCGCACCGTGAACGTCGTGCCCTCCTTCTCCGAAGACGTCACCTCCACCGTTCCTCCGTGCGCCTGGACGATCTCCTTCACGATGAACAGCCCCAGCCCCAGCCCGCCGTTGCGCCGGCCCTGGACGCGCTCGCCCTCGCCCTGGCGGAACGGATCGAACAGCCGCTCGCGCAGGTCCTCCGGGATGGGCGCGCCGGGGTTCTGCACCTCCAGCACCTGGTGCTCGCCCTTGGCCCAGCAGCGCAGGAACACCGGCGCGTCCGGGCTGCCGTGCTCCAGCGCGTTGCCCACCAGGTTGGAGAGCACCTGCGCCAGCCGCTCCGCGTCCCACTCCCCTTCCGCCTTGCCGTCCACGTCCACCGCCACCGCGCGGTCCGGGTACGCCGCCGACAGTTCGTCCACCACCTGCTGGCACACCGCCCCCAGGTCCGTGGGGCCCTTGCGCAGCGGGATGCCGCCGGCCAGCCGGGCGCGCGTCAAGTCCAGCAGGTCCGCGATCATGTTCCCCATGCGCGTCGCGGAGGCTTCAATCCGTTGCGCGTGCTGCCGGTGCTGCTCGGGCGTGCACTCCAGCGGCCCCCGGCGCTTCTGCGCCCGCGCGGACAGCACGATGGCGTTGAGGGGGTTGCGCAGGTCGTGTCCCAGGATGCCGATGAAGCGCTCGCGGAAGCGCGCCTCCTCCACCATCGTCTCCAGCTGACGGGTGCGCTCGGTGACGTCCATCATGGAGCCGATCATCCGCACCGGGCGCCCCTCGTCGTCGCGCGCCAGCACGCCGCGGTCCAGCACGTGCGCCCAGCTGCCGTCCGCGCGCTGGAAGCGGTACTCCTCGCTCCACACGTCGCCCGTGGACGCGACGAACTCCACCAGCCGGTCCACCACGCGCTCGCGGTCCTCGTCGTGCACGCGCTCGCCCCACCAGCCCAGCTTGTGCTCCAGCACCGCCGTGGCGTGGCCGAACGCGTCCCCCGTGCCCGGGTCCCAGCGCACGCGGTCCGTGGCGAAGTGCCAGTCCCACAGCACGTCATGCGTGGCGCGCGTCGCCAGCCGGTAGCGCTCCTCCGCCTCGCGCAGCGCGCTCACCGTCTGCTCCGCCCTCGCCAGCGCCGCCTCCACCTCCTGCCGCGCCGCCCGCTCCCGCTCCGCCTGGTGCGCGTCCGCCGCCTGCCCCTCGTCGCGCGGCAACAGCCACAGCGCCAGGCCCTCTCCATGGCGCACGACGACATACCGCCGCCCCGCCGGGTCCCCCGGCACCAGCCCCACGTGCGGCACACCCCGCATCAGCACGCGCACGAACGCCGCCACGTCGAACAGCGCGACGCCCTCCCGCGTCCACAGGGACACGTGCCGGCCCAGCTCCAGCGAGCGCACCCAGCCCTCCGCGGGGACGTTCATGGACGTCCACCGGAAGTCGAGCGCCTCCCCTGTCTCCCCGTGCAGCGGCTCGAGGAGGACGCAGGGTGTCTCGCTATCCGCGGGCAGTTCCCATGCCGGAGCCATGCCCGGCCCCCAGGACAAACCCATCATCGTGCTCCCCCCGACGCTCCGGGTCTGTCCCCCACCCGCCACGTCGGTGTCGGGCAGGCTGGAAAAACCCGCGTCTCATGGAATACTGACACATCTGCCCACGGGTGGAGCAGCCCCGCAGGGCAGAAGGCGCGGAAAAGTGCTCACCCCCGAGCACTCGCCCTACCCTGTGGGACAGGTCAGTACCTGCCCTTGACGCCGATGATCGGCAGGGCGATGGGCAGTCCCACCGCGCTCTTGGTCAGGGGCTGCCGGCTGTAGCCGCCGCCCAGGTAGTCAAAGCCCAGCGTCTCCGTGTTGAGGGTGACGTTGAGCATGTCCAGGTAGGCCTCCAGGCTGAAGGTGTCGTAGGCCCAGGCCTTGGAGACGCGCAGGTCGAAGCGGAAGAAGGGCGGCAGCCGGTCCACCGCGTCCCTGTCGACCTGCACCCACGTGGGGCGGCCGTCGCTGTCGGTGCCCTCGCGGTGCGTCTGGCTTCCCAGGGTGCCGTACTCCGGACGTCCGGTGTTGAAGTGGAGCACGCCCCCCAGGGTGATGTTGTTGGAGAACTTGTGGCTGACCACCAGGTTCAGGATGTGTGTCTGGTCGAACGCGAAGGGCAGGTCCGCGGAGTCCTCGGAGATGGCCTGACCTGACGAGTCATATCGATAGAACGTGGTGCGCCGCGTGCTGCGCTGGAGGCTGTACGAAAGCCAGCCGAACCAGTTGTTGCCCAGCGGGTAGCGGATGAGCAGCTCCAGCCCATACGCCAGGCCATGGCTGCTGAAGTCCGGCAGGTCCCAGTCGTCCCGGCTGACGGGCGGTTCATCGATGTCCACCTGCCGCGCGCGCACGCGGCGGAAGCCGTTGGGGCCCACGTCCCCGCCAGGCGGTGGCGGCGGCTCGTCCGGGTCGCCGCCGCCGTCCAGGTCATCCGTCAGGCCCTCGTCGGAGAAGGGCGTGAGCTCGATGGTGCGCAGCATGGGGTTCACGTAGACGTCCAGCCCCACCTCCCACTTGTCGAAGGCCTTCCACTCCACGCCGGTGGAGAGCTGCACGCCCTCCTGGAGCCCCAACAACAGACTGCCCACGTCCACCACGGGCAGGCTGATGAGGGTGGTGGGCGGCTGGTGGAAGATGCCCGCGCCGCCCTTGAGCGTCACGGTGTCGGTGAGCTTGTGGCGCACGGTGAGGCGCGGCTCGATGACCTTGTGGTCGAACCCGCCGGACAGGTGGTAGCTGTCCAGGCGCAGGCCGGGCACCACCGTCCATCTGTCATTGGGCGTCCACACCCCTTCCGCGTACGCGCCGGTGAAGGTGGCCAGCGCCACGGGCACGCGCACCGTGTCCTCCTCCACCTCCTGGCCGTTCTCGATGGTGAGCACGTCCACGATGGCGCGCTTGTGGTCCACGTCCGCGCCCGCGCGCAACAGCAGCCGCTCGTCCAATGGCACGCTGTAGCCCACGCGCCCGGAGAAGGTGCTCTGGTCGATGTTGATTTCGTTCCCGTTGTCCGGCCCGCGCGACACGACGGCGAAATCATCCGTGCCCCAGGTGCCGCCCACCTCGAGCTCGCCCTTGCCCAGCGGATGGCGGCCGCGCAGGTCCACGCGGTGGAACGCGATGGACTGGAGCGCGGTGTCACCCTGGTCGTCCTGAGCCTGCGAGCCGAAGGTGTCCGACGAGCCAAAGGCAAACAGCCGCAGCTTGCCCTGCCCCACGTCCTGCTCCACGCGCGCCTGATAATCCCAGAAGTCCAGCACCACCTTCGGGTTGGTGCGGCCGGGCGGCGGCGGATCCTGCAACTGATTGGCGGCCAGCGCGATGATCCACGGCGTATAGGAATAGCGGCCCGCGAGGCTGACGTTGGTGCCGGTGGACTTGAAGGGCGTCTCCAGGAAGAAGCCCGCGTTGATGAAGTCCGCGTAGGCGCTGCCGTGCACGCGGTCGTCGCGAGGCCGGGTGAGGCGCCCGTCGATGGCGCCGCCCATCAGCCGGCCGTACTGCGGCGGCGGCGAGCCCGGATAGAAGTCGATGGCGTCCAGGAAGTCCGGGTGGATGACCGCGGGCCCCAGGAACAGGTGGAAGAGGATGGGGATGCGGATGCCGTCCAGGAAGTAGCCGGTGGACGCGGGCTGGCTGCCGCGCACCACCGGGTACGCCACGCCGGACAGCATGCTGCCCACGCCCGGCAGCAGCATCACCACGCGGAACGGGTCGCCCATGGTGCCGGGCACCTCGCGCAGCTCCGCGTCGTGCAGCGTGACGCGGCTGACCTCCGTGCGCTCGCGGTCGCCTCTCACCACCGTCTCGTAGGGGTTCACCACGAGCGGCTCCAGGCCGTAGACGACCTCCAGCGACTCGGTGGCCTTCAGCGCCTCGCGGAACAGGCCCGGCTTGTGGCCCGGGGCGAACACGCGCACCGCCTGGCCACCCGTGGGGAATCTCGCCTCGAAGCGGCCGTTCTCGTCCGTCTGCACCGGCGAGTCCGGCGCCGCGTCCGACACCAGCGTCGCGCCGATGAGCGGCCGGCGGTTGCCCTTCTGCCGCACCAGCCCCTTGAGGGTGATGGGCCCTTGAGGCGCCAGGGTGCCGCCGTCCGCGCCGGAGGCCACGGGGACGGGCGCCTCGAAGCGGTACTCGAAGAACAGGCGCACCGCGACGGGCTGGCCCTCCATCATCGCGGGAGAGAAGCGCAGGGACGGCGCCGCGTGCAGCGCGGCCTCGTTGAGCAGCGGGTGCACGCCCTCCACCAGCGTGGCGGTGTCCACCTCGCCCGCCTCGTCCACCAGCAGCTCCAACTTCACCGTGCCCGTCACGCCCTCGCCCACCAGCAGGGGCGGGTACGGCGCGGGCGAGTCCTGCACCAGCGCGGGCGGAACGAAGGCGGCCAGCGCGGGCCCGCCGTCCGCGGCCGGCGCGCCGGACTCCACCGCCCAGCCCGCGTCCGTGCGCTGGAGGTCCGCCTCCTTCGCGACCGTGCCGGTGCCGCCGTCCTGGCCGTCCAGGCTTTCCGTCCACGGCGCGTCCATGCCCCGGGGGGCGGAGCCGGTGGTGAGGTTCTCCTCCGTGACGGGCAGGCCCGCGTCCAGCGTGTCGCCCAGGCGGACGCTGCCGGGGTCGTCTTCAGGGGCGGGAGAAGGCGCCTGGGCGCGGGCGGGGAGCAGCGGCCACAGCAGGCACAGGGCGAGCGCCAGCGCGGCGGTGTGCCAGGGCGTGCTCCTCTTCGCGAAGGTCATGGGCGATGGCGTTCGTGCAAGGCGGGTCCCGGCCAGGACCCATGAGGCCAGGGGATGTCCGCCCTGACAAGCGCTGCCCCGTGACGCGTGCCATCACCGCCCGGCGCGGGCCGTGCCGGGGGGGCGCCCTTTCCGCTGGAGGACATTGGCTCCGCGCGTCACGTCGCGCCGTGGATGCCCTGCACCGTCCTGGGGACGGGGCGCCCCATTTCGGATCCATCCCCACCTTCCAGGAAGTCGCCCTTTCCCATTTCCCGGACGCCATGGAACGCCCCAGCCCTGCCAGATTGCGCTCCTTCGACCTGCTCCGAGACAGGGTTCGCGCGGCATCCGGAGTCCCGCGAGCCTGCTTATGATTCCCCCGCCGTCCCTGCGCTACCTTCCCCACGGACTGCTCGCGTCACTGCTGCTGGGCCTGATGTTGATGCCGCTCCTGTTCCCGCCGTCGCTGGCGCGCGCGGGCAACGACGGGCCGGACACCTTCATCGACGAGGGGCCTCCGGGGGCCACGCCCTCCCGGGAGGCCACCTTCGTCTTCACCGCCACCACGCTGAAGCCCGTGTTCTGGTGCTCGCTGGACGGCAGCCTCTACATCCCCTGCGAGTCCCCGTGGCGCCTGAAGGACCTGCCCGTGGGCGAGCACACCGTGGACGTGTACGCGGTGGACGTGAACACCGCGCACCGCGACCCCACCCCGTCCGGCTGGGTGTGGCGGGTGACGGAACCCGGCGCGGCCACGGCCCGGCCTCCCGCGTCCGCGCGCTAGCGGCGCGTGGGCAGGATGGCGCTGGCCACCAGGCTCATCAGCTTGAGCTGGGGGCGCGGCAGCCGGCGCACGGCGCGCAGCAGGCGGCGCATCTCCGGCAGGTCGTCCTTGTCCGTGGAGTCCTCCTCCCACAGCCCCGCGCCCGCCGCCGCCGCCACCGCCAGCCCCAGCGACGCGTCCGCGGACAGCTGCAGCGCCAGGCACAGGCGGAACAGCGTGGGCACGCTGGGCATCATCTTGCCGCGCTCCAGCCGGCCGTAGACCTCCGACGCGATGCCGACGCGGTCCGCCACGTCCGCCTGCGTGAGGCCAGCCCGCAGCCGCGCGGCCCGGGCCGCCGCCCCCACGCTGACCGCCAGCTTGCGCTCCAACTGCCGCCGCGACAGCGCCGCCGCCGACGCGGGCGCCACACGGGGCTTCTTCCGGACGCGGCCGGAAGCGAGAGGACCTCGGGGGTGGGTTTTCACCACATCAACCTTGCACGTGACGTCCGGTGGGGTGGACGTAGGGTTCGCGGCCCCTCCACCGCCGGAACGGTTCAGAGGTCGTTATAACCCGCCACGTCACCCGGGCCCATCCCTATATGACAGGTAGTCCTGCATTCCCCCGTCCACGGGAAGGGCGTCGTTCACGGCTCCATAAGCCCACATGAAACGACACGCAATCCCGGGAGGCGTGAAGGATTGTCCGGGTTGGGGCGCGAGGGTTGCGCCCGGGCTCAACCGTCGGACGTGGCCACGCGTTCCCAGCCGTCCGGGTAGTGCGTGACGAGCCCCAGTGCGTCGGTGTCCACCTCGGCCACGAAGGCGCCGCCCGCGCTCTCGTAGCGGTAGCGGGTGGAGGACAGCCGGGTGTAGCGCTGCTCCAGCCGCTCCAGGGACAGGTCCGGCAGCCGCACCCACGCGGCCGTCACGTCGCGGGCCTGGCCCATCTCCAGCGCCAGCCGGCGGATGGGCAGGGTGTTGGTGGAGGGGGTGACGCTCAGGTCCACGTCCACGCACCCGCGCAGCTCCGGCAGCTCGCGCCCGTCGCGCCACCAGCGCTGGTGGTCGTCCACCTGGAGCACCAGCGTGCGGCGCGTGCCGCCCTGGTGCAGCGCCAGCCGCGCCTCGCGCGTGTGCCAGTCCGGGTCGCACGCCACGGTGTAGCGCACGAGCAGCGGCAGCCCCTCGGCCACCAGCACCACGGTGCCGGTGAAGAGGGGCCCTTGCGCGGACTCCCACAGCTCGAAGTGCTCCGTGCCGGGGGACTCCAGGCGCCGCCAGGTGAGGGCCTGGAGGCAGCGGCCCTCGGGCGTCCCGCCGGGCCGGGCGGTGCGCGCCGTCATGGAACGGGGACGGACGGCCTCACGGGGCGCCCCGTCCGGCGTAGAGGCAGTCCAGGGCCTCGTCCAGCAGGCACAGGGCGGCGTCGCTCCAGCCGCGCAGCCGCTGCTGGGGCGTGGGGCGGCCCACGTGGGGGATGAGCTGCGCGTCGGCGGCGTCCTCGATGAACTGCGCCTGCTGCTCCGCGTTGAGCTCCGCCCAGCGCCGGTGGCCCACGGCCTTGCGCCAGTCGTAGCCGTCCCCCAGGTACTGCGCCGCCAGCGCGCCGCTCAGGTAGCCCGTGCCGCCGTGCTGGTGCTGCCACACGTGCGTGAGCTCGTGCACCAGCAGCCGGAAGCCCACCGCGCCGTAGCCGGGGGGGATGAAGAGGACGTCGCCATGCGCGAACGCGCGGCCCGGCAGGCCCAAAAGGCCCAGGGCGCCTTCCTTCACGCGCACGCAGCCGTAGTCCAGGCTGTCGCCGAAGATGGGGCGCAGCCGCTCCACCTCCGCGTCCGTCAGCCGGCGGCCCACGGGCTCCAGGCCCGTCACCACCTGCACGGCGGACAGCACGCGCCCGCCCAGCATCAGCACCAGGTCCACCGGCACCTGCGCCACGCGGAACAGGCAGCGCTTGAGCTGGGGCAGCCCGTCGCGCGAGCGCCCCGTCGCGCAGCGGGCCATCCCGCTGGCGAAGAGCGCCAGCGCCAGGTACGCGCTGCGCGCGGCGCCCGCGGACGCCCCGGCGATGCCGGTGAACAGCCCGTGGCCCGCGTCCGCCACCCGCGCCGTCAACGGAGCGAGGCGGGGAGCGTCACGGCGGGAGTCACGGACGGCTTGCGGATTGAGCGAGGTGGGAGACCCCAAGGACCCTCTCCAGGAGCGAACGCAACTCACCGGAGCGCCAGGGCCGGCCGAGTGCGAAGTGGGTGTGGCAGCCTGTCGGGACGGTGGCGCTCGCGTCGGGACGGAAACCGGAGGACAGGAGGATGCGCGGGCCATGGAAGCCCCGGTCCACCAGCCGGCAGAGGAAGTCGCTCACGACGCGGCGATCCGCGTCCAGGTCCAGCACCAGCCCGTCCACCGCCACGCCCAGGTCCAGCCGCCGGTCCGCCGACGTCGCGCCCAGCGCCGTCACCATCCGGCACCCCAGCCCCACCTCCCGCGCCACCGCCAGCCGGACCTCGGGGGACTCGGAGACCACCAGCAGCACCGGCGCCGCCCGCCCCGTCCGGGGCGCCGCGATCGGGACCACCGCCCCGCGACGCGCACCCGGGACCGCGGGGGCCGTGGGACGGCTGAAGGCGAATTCCGGGACAAGGAGGGAAGACGGTGCGGTAGCCACGTCCCGAACAATAAGCAGCAAGAACGGAAATATCAAGCTTGGCTTGAATCACCGTCAGAACGGGGAGCTCCTACCAGGGTGAGGGCCGCGATCTCCGGGGCGGGGCCCAGGCGCAAGGGGGGGCCCCAGTAGCCGGTGCCGCGGTGGGTGTAGACGCGGGTGCCGGCGACGGTGGCCAGGCCCTGCACGACGGGCTGCTGGAGCTTCACGAAGAACATGAAGGGGAAGATCTGCCCGCCGTGGGTGTGGCCGGAGAGCTGGAGGTCCACGCGCAGGCCCTCCAGGGACAGGGCGGTGCGGGGCTGGTGGGCCAGCAGCAGGCGGGGCACGTCCGGCGGGGCGCCGGCGAGCGCCAGGTCGGGGCGGCTCTTGAGCGGCGGATCGATGTGGCCCGCGTCGTGGTCGGTGACGCCGGCGACGACGAGCCGGGCGCCGCCGCGCTCCACGACGCGGTGCTCGTTGGTGAGGACGGTGATGCCCAGCCGGGCCACCTCGGCCATCCAGGCGCGGGCGCCATGGTAGAACTCGTGGTTTCCGGTGACGTAGTAGACGCCGAGCGGGGCCTGGAGGGACGCGAGCGGGGTCATCTGGTCGCGCAGCTGGTCCACGGAGCCGTCCACCAGGTCGCCGGTGATGGCGACGATGTCCGGCTTCAGGGCGTTGACCTGATCCACCACGCGCTGGAGCCACACGCCGTCCAGGGTGGGGCCCACGTGGACGTCGGACAGTTGCACGACGCGCAGGCCGTCCAGGCCCGGGCCCAGGTCCTTCAGGGCCACGGTGGTGCGCTCCACGCGGGCCCTGCCGCGCGCGGTGACGAAGGCGAAGGCCACGGCGGGCACGACGGTGCCCAGCACGACGGCCGCGCGGCCCCGGGCGAGCGCGTGCATGTCGGTGACGGTGCCGGAGAGCGACAGCGCGGCGCCGACGACGTCGGAGGCGAGCACGGCGGTGAGGAACACGCCGAAGGCGCCCAGCCAGACGTAAGCGCCCCACTGGATGACGCGGGAGAAGCCGGCGGCCTCACGGCGCGCGGCGCGAAAGCCCGCCAGCAGGACGAGGTAGCAGAGGCCCAGCAGGCCCCAGCCCAGGGCGGCCCAGGGAGCAGGCCAGCCGGGCGCGGTGAAGAGGCGAAGGCCGATGTAGACGTGCAGCAGGGTGGGCAGGCCCAGCCCCAGGAGCAGCGACAGCACCCACCGCCACCCCGGAGCCCGGGCCGAGCGCCGGGACCGCCGCGAGGGAGCTTCTTCCGAGGACACGTCCGTCGTCACGCGCGCCACCCTGTCGTCCCGGGAGCCGGGACGCCTTCGAGCGCGGGAAGATAACGGCCCCTCCCCCGCCGCGCCCGCCGACCCCGTGGGACGCCTGCCGGGCCCTCTGGATTAGGATTCCACGACACCCATGGAAATCCCCTCCAAAGCTCTTTGGCTCGCGTGGTTGCTGTGGACGGGAGGGTCCCTGGGCTGTGCGACCGCGACGTGCATCGACAGTGAGACATGTTGTGTGGAAGCCCACCCGGGCAATCCCGCCGCGTGTGGGCTCACGGATGCCGAAGCCGCTGCCCTCGCGGGGACCGCGGCCATCGGAGCAGCAGCGGTCGGCGCCACGCTCAAGGACGTGGATGATCCTGACGAGGGATGGCGACAGCACTGCATTGACCGCTACGTGCAGTGCAGGGACTCGAAGAAGCCACGCTGGGTGGGCGACTGCTACGCCTGCCTGCGAAACTGCGAGGGCCAGAAGCAGTGGCCGTTCGACCTCTGCCGTCCTCGCCGCAACTAGGAACCTCATGACCGGACAGGATTTGAACTGGGACGACGTTCGGGACCTTTCACGCCGGGTCTCGGCCGGTGAGCCCTTCACGCTCACGGCCGAGTCGCGCGCCATCCTCCAGCGCACGGGGCCCCAGGTCGGCATTCCAGTCGCGGATGTCCAGCAGGCGATCCAAAGCGAGGCTGGCGCCGCGACGCTGCTCACCGAGATCGCACGGCGTATTCGTGACGGGTCCAACCGCTTGTCACGCGCACTCAGCGAAGTGACGAAGCGCCAGGAGGCGGGCGACATGGACGGCGCGCGGCAGGTCCTCCGCGACATCGTGGAGGACGAAGTGGTGCCGCTCTACCGCGACATCGCTCAAATCCAACTGGAAGCCCTGGACGAAGCCTAAGTGCTTCAGCTCCGCGCGCGGCGGCGGCGCGCCAGGGCGCCCAGGCCCACCAGCGCCCAGAGGCTGATCATCCCCGCGGGCGCCGTGCCACAGCCGCAGCCCACGTCCAGGTCGGTGGGGCCTCGCACCTGGAAGCCCACCTCCGGAGACATCGGCCCCGCCTCGCCTTCCTCCGTCACCACCTGCGCGACGACCTTGTGCGCGCCCATCTCGAGCGCCGTGTCCGCCGTCAGCACGTGGCGGAAGACGCCTTCGTCATCCGCCGTGGCGAGCGCGAGCGCCGTGCCGTCCACCTCCAGCCGCACGGTCGTGCCCGGCAGCGCCACGCCCACGAACATGAACGTCGGATCCACGGTCGCGCCCTGCTCGGGCACCAGCACCATGGGCACCGCCGGATCCACCGTGCCCGCGTCGCCATTCGTTCCGCCGTCCGCTCCGGGCACCGCCACCTCGAAGCCCACGACGTCGGAGTACGGCCCGTCATCCCCCGCCTCGTTGTGCGAGTGCACCGTCACCTTGTGCGGGCCCACGCTCAGCGGATCCGACTCCGGCACCTGGTAGCGGAAGCGCCCCAGCAGGTCCAACGGCACGATGATGTCCGGCCCGTCGTCGATGACCACGCCCACGTTCACGCCATTGGGCGCGGTGCCGGCGAACAGCGGCGTGGGCCCCACCGTGTCCCCGTTGCCCGGCACCACCAGCACCGCCATCTGCACGACACCGCCGTCCGCGAGCACCACCGCGGGCGTGGTGAAGCGCACCGGCGTGGACGCGCTGCTCGCCACGCCCAGCGACTCCGCCCAGGCGACGACCTGGTGCGCCCCCGCGGCCAGCGGCGTGGTGGGGTCGTAGGTGAAGCGGCCGTCCGACCCCGGCACCACCGCGCCAATCTCCCGCCCGTCCACGACGATGTGGACGATGGGACCGTTCGTGCCCGCGGTGCCCTCGAAGCGCGGGCGCGTGCTGGTGGACGTCTCACCCGACGCGGGCGCCGTGATGACCGGCGTGACCGGGACCTGGAACGCCCCATCCACCTGCTGCACCGTCCCGGCGGACGTGCCGCCCGAGGACGTGCCTCCGTCAGGCAACGGGCCGCCGTCCGGAGTGCCCGCGTCCGACGCGGTGGAGACCGGCGTCGCGCCGTAGGAACCCGCGCCCGGATAGGCGGACACGCCCGCGCTGCCCGCGCTCACGTTGGCGAGGCACGAGACGCCCCTGGCCTGGAGCAACACCCGGCCGCCAGCACCGCCCCCGCCCGGCCCGAGGGGCTCCTTGTCCATCCTCACGTCGCCGCCCGCGCCACCCCGTGCCTCGACCGCACCGCAGTTCAGGATGTCCGCCGCGCGCAGCATCACCGCGCCGCCCGCGCCACCGCCGCCCGCGCCGTCATTGCCCGAAGAGGCCACCGCCGCCGCGCCGGAGGCGCTGTAGACGCCCTTGCCGTCGAACGCGGAGGCGCGGATGAACACCACGCCCCCCCCCGCCGCGCCGCCGGAGCCGGACGTGTCGTAGCCATGGCCCGCGCCGCCGCCACCGCCGAACGCGAAGCGCTCGAACACGGAGTAGTTCAGCGCCGCGCCGCCCAGGCCTCCCTCGTCGCGCTGCCCATCCGCCGTCGCCGTGCGCCCGCCCTGGCCTCCGACGCCGCCGTGACCGCCACCGCCACCGCCCGAAGCGGAGCAGTTGCCACCGCCGCCACCGTTGGCCAGGTTGCCGCGCCCGCTGGAGATGCCCGTCCTCGAGGAAACTCCCGCCACGCCCTCGCCGCGCGAGGACCCGCCCTTCGCACGCTCCAGCTCCAGTCCGGTGCAGCCCATCAGGTCGGCGCCCACCTGGAAGGAGCCGCCCTGGGCGCCCATGCCGTCCGCGTCGATGCGGCCTTCGTTGATCACCTTGCCCGTCACCAGCATCGCGAGGATGCCGCCCGCCTTGCCGGTCCACGGCGACGCGGTGAGCCGCGCGCCCGGCTGGACGATGAGGTCGGCGTACTCGGCCACGCGCACCACCTGCGCCCGGCTCGCGGTGTAGGCGTACCGCAGCGGCGCGGTCAGCACGAGCGTGGGGGGCGCGCTGGTCGTCACCGCCTCCACCCGCGCCAGCTCCCAGCGCCCCAGCGCGATGGACCCCGTCAGCGACACGCCCTTCGAATTGCCCACGTCGGGCGCGGGCGACAGGCCGCTGCTCTCGTGGATCATCACCAGGTCGCCCGAGGAGACGATGGCGCTGGACACCACCAGCTCCTGGTCCCCCGCCACGGCGTTCTTCCCCAGCGGGGACGCCACGGACAGGGGGAGCGGATTCCCCGGGACGACGGTCAGCGTGCCGTCACGGCCGGTGCCCAGGCCAAACGAATCCGGCTCCGCGCGAGCGACCTGCGCCAGGAGCAATCCAACGATGAGGGCCAGCGTGATGCGCATGCCCCCATGGTGCCCCACCGGGCGTCCGGGGTCGAGGGAGGCAAAGGCCGCTTCAGCGCGACGCGACCAGGTCCTGGAGCCCCCGCGCGTTGACGGGCGCGAAGAAGGGCTGCCGCAGGAGCCGGCCCAATGCGCGGCGCTCGACGCACAAGAGCTGGAGCGAGTCTTCCCATTCACCCAGCACCGCCACCGCGCGCACGTCGGCCGCGTCGCGGTACAGGTCGTTGAGGTTGTGCACGAGCGCGGGCACGTCCTCCACCTCCCAGCGCTCCGTGACGTCGCCCGCCGCGACGTGCAGCTCCAGCGCGGGACGCTCGCGCACGTCCACGACCTTGAGCCGCCGGGCCGCGCCGCCCATGGCCGCGGTGAGCGGCCCCACCAGCTCATCCGGCCGGACGCCGTACCCCACGGTGAGCCCGCCCACGAGCAGGCCCGCCTCGCACAGCCGCAGCAGTGACACGTAGGGAGGCTCACCCTTCGGCAGCAGACCGGAAGCGGCGGCGGAGTCCTTGAGCAGCCGCTCGCGGTCGAGCGCATCCAGCAGGGAGACCATGGGCCGCGCACCCTATCAGGCCTCCCGGCAACTTCACGGGCGCTCCGCGACGAGCGCGAACACGCGGTGGGGAACGGCCATCGGCTCCTGGGGGAAGCGCGCGGCGAGGATCGCGCCCAGCGCGGCGTCGAAGCGGGCGACCTCGTCGGGCGGGAGCATGGCGCCGACGCGGGCATTCGCGCGCATCCGTCCGCGCCACGCCTCGTGGGTGTAGGGCGTGAGCGTGTCGAAGGTGAAGGACGTCAGGTGCTGGAAGCCGGCCACGCCCACGTCGCGGAACCACTGCGGGTAGATGCCCAGGCCCTGGCTGAAGCGCTCCACGTCCAGTTTGACGCGGGGGCTGAACTCCTCCACCAGCGCCTCGGTGGCCTCCAGCAGGTTGCCGGGCAGGGCCGTCCAGTCGAAGTGGCAGAGGATCAGCTTCCCGCCGGGCTTGAGCAGGCGGAAGACCTCGCGCGCGGCGGCGGCGCGGTCGAACCAGTGCCAGCACTGGCCCGCGAACACGCGGTCGAAGGACCCGGACGGCAGGCCGGTGTTCTCCGCGGGCGCCTCGCGGAAGTCGATGCCAAGGCCCTCGTCGCGAGCGAGCCGCGCGGCGGCCTCCAGCTGCGGCGCGGACACGTCCAGGGCGGTGACGTGGCCGCCGCGCCGGGCCAGGCTGCGCGCGACGGTGCCCGTGCCGGTGCCCAGGTCGAGAATGCGCAGGCCGGGCGTGAGCACGCCGTCCTGTTCCAGCCGTGTGTAGAAGGCGTCCGGGAAGCCAGCCCGGTGCTTCGCGTAGTCCGACGACGTCCGTCCGAAGTCCACGTTCATGGTCGCTCTCCTTCGCGGGATGTGACCTCGCCCATGGGTGGTTCAACTCGACAGGAAGGTCCAGTCGAGTCGAGACTCCGCTCCAGGGAGGCACGTGAAACATGGTGCGTCGTGCAGGGGGTCGTTCTCAATCTCGATTCGACCATCCAGTTGAGGAGGAGCTGCTGCGCGCGGATGAGGCAGCCACCCTCCTGGGCGTGAAGCGGTCGACGCTGTACACGTACGTGAGCCGGGGGCTCGTGCGGTGCGTGCCGGAGAAGGGCACGAAGGAGAACCGCTACCTGCGCTCGGACGTGGAGCGGTTGAAGACGCGCCACGACGCCCGCGCGGGCCACGCGGCGGTGGCGTCCGGAGCGCTGCGCTGGGGTGAGCCCGTCATCGACTCGTCGGTGTCTCGCATCAGCGAAGCTGGACTCGAATACCGGGGCCGCGACGCGGTGGAGCTGGCCACGCGAGGCCACCGCTTCGAGGACGTGGCGGAGCTGCTGTGGACCGGCAAACTGCCGCTGGAGCCCACGCCCTGGCCCGCGTCGGAAACACCCCTCAAGGGCGCGCCACTCTCCCCCGCTTCGCTGGCCGCCATGCTGCCGCGAGACACCCCGCCCCTGTCCGCGCTCGCGGCGCTGGTGCCCCTGCTCGCTGCGGGCGACGCGGGCCGCTTCTCCGCGCCTCCGGAGCAGGACATGGCCCGCGCGCGCAGGCTCATCCGTTACCTGGGCGCGTGGGTCTGCGTGGCCCAGGCGCCCGGCCGCGTGTCACGGGCGCTGAAGGAACCCACGATGGCCGCTTCGCTCGCCACGGCCTGGGACGCGAAGCCGAAGCGGACGGAGTCGCTGATCAACCTGGCGCTCGTGCTCTGCGCGGACCACGAACTGAACACCTCCACCTTCGCGGCCCGCGTGACGGCCTCCTCCGGCGCGGACCTGTACGCGTGCATGAGCGCCGCGCTCGCGGCCATCTCCGGCCACCGCCACGGCGGCGCCTGCGACCGCGTGGAGGCCCTCATCGCGGAGGTCGGCCGGCCCGAGCGCGCCGCGCAGGTCATCCACGGCCGCCTGCGCCGGGGCGAGGCCGTGACGGGCTTCGGCCACCGCCTCTACGCCAAGGGCGACCCGCGCGTGCCGCCGCTCATCGACGCAGCCTTGAGCGTGAAGCCCGAGTCCCCGAAGGTCCGCGTGGCCCGCGCCGTCATGGACACCATGCGCGACGCCGGCCATCCGCCCCCGTCGCTGGACTGGGGCCTGGTGATGCTCGCGGACGCGCTGGGCCTGCCCTCCGGCGCCGCCATCGTGCTGTTCAGCCTGGGCCGCACCGCGGGCTGGGTGGCCCACGTCTTGGAGCAGCGCGAGCAGGGCCACCTGCTCCGTCCGCGCGCCCGCTACGTGGAGCCTCCGCCCCGATAACACCGGCTGTTACATGCCGTGCACGCCGTGAGGGTTTCCGTTTGGCACCCTGGCGCCCCGTGCACACACTGGCGGCCCGTGAACACCCCGCGCCCGGCCCTGCCCTACCCCGCCCTGATGTTGCTCGGCAACGTGGCCTTCGTCGCCTCGTGGATCGTCATCCTCAAGCGCCCGGAAGGCTGGCAGGTCGTGGGCCCCGTGCTCCTGGCCCTCTTCCTGGCCCTGCGCGTGGGCGGCACGTGGAAGTACGCCCTGAGCCACCCGGACCCGGCGGGCAGCACGAAGCGCCATGCCATCCTCTCCACCGTGGTGGCCGTGCTCGCCGTGGGCCTCTGGGGCTACACGTGGATGAGCGGCCCCAGCTAGAAGCGGGTCAGACGTTGAAGCGGAAGTGCATGCAGTCACCGTCCTGCACGACGTACTCCTTGCCTTCCACGCGCAGCAGGCCCTTCTCCTTCACCGCGGACTCGCTGCCCAGCTTCACCAGGTCCGTCCACGAGAAGACTTCCGCCTTGATGAAGCCGCGCTCGAAGTCGGAGTGGATGACGCCCGCCGCCTGCGGCGCCTTGAAGCCCTTGTGGATGGTCCACGCGCGGCACTCCTGCTCGCCCACCGTGAAGTACGTCCACAGGCCCAGCAGCTTGTAGCCCTCGCGAACCACCTTGTGCAGGCCCGGCTCCGTCAGGCCGGAGTCCGCCAGGAAGCCCGGACGGTCGGACTCGGGGAGCTGCTGGATTTCAGACTCCAGCGCCGCCGCCAGCACCACCACGCCCGCGCCCTCCTTGGCGGCCATCTCGCGCACCTGCTGCACGCGCGGGTCGGCGTCCTCCTTGCCAATCTGCTTCTCGCTGATGTTCGCCACGTACAGCACGGGCTTGTCCGTCAGCAGGAAGAGGTCCTGGATGGCCGCCTTCTCTTCGTCGGTGAGCTTCTGCGCGCGCACCGTGATGCCTTCATCCAGCCTGGCCTTGATGCGCTCCAGGAGCGCGACCTCGGCCTTGGCCTCTTCGCCCGCCTTGCCGCCCACCTTGGTGTTCTTCAGCGAGCGCTCGCGGCGCTTCTCCACGGTCTCCAGGTCCTTGAGGCACAGCTCCGTGTCGACCACGTCCCGGTCCCGCACCGGATTCACGCCTCCCTCGACGTGGGTGACGTTGTCGTCCTCGAAGCAGCGCAGCACGTGGAGCACCGCGTTCACCTGCCGGATGTTCCCCAGGAACTGGTTGCCCAGGCCCTCGCCCTTGGACGCGCCGCGCACCAGGCCGGCGATGTCCACGAACTCCAGCGACGTGGGGATCTTCTTCAGCGGCTTGACGAGCGCCGACAGCTGGTCCAGGCGGTCGTCCGGCACCGGCACCACGCCCACGTTCGGCTCGATGGTGCAGAACGGATAGTTCGCGGCCTGCGCGCCCGCGGCGGACAGGGCGTTGAACAGGGTGGACTTGCCCACGTTGGGCAGACCGACGATGCCGATGGAGAGAGCCATGATGGATTCCTGGAACAGGCGGGCGCGGCGGAAGACTCCCGGCCGTTAGGCCGAGCGGCGGGTCGCCGAGGCGCTCGTGGCGCCGGGCAGGCCCTGCACGAACTGCTCGGCGAGGGCGCGGTGCTTCGTGTCGTCCATGCGCTCGTTGATGAGCTTGCCGGCCACTTCCATGGCCAGGTCCACGGCCATGGAGCGGACCTCCGCGATGGCCTTGGCCTTCTGGTCTTCGATCTCGCGGCGGGCGGACAGCTTCAGCTCCTCCGCCTCCTTGCGGCTCTTGGCCATCAGCTCGTCGCGGAACTTCTCCATGTCCGCCTGCACGCGGCGGGTGGTCTCCGCGGCCTCGCGGCGGGCCTCGGCGATGGCCGTCTTCTGGTCGGCCAGCAGCTTCTCCGCCTCGGCGCGCTCACGCTTGGCGCTCTCGATGGCGTTGGAGATCTGCTTCTCGCGCTCTTCCACGAGCGACAGGATGGGCCCCCAGGCCTTCGCCCGCAGCACCAGCAGGACGATGACGAAGGTGACGATGGTCCAGAAGATGAGGCCCGGACGGACCTCCACGAAGCTGCTGGCGGCGAGGACAGAGGGCAGGAACATGGCGGGTCCCGGTGAAACGGAAAGACAGAGGGAGGATGCGGGAGACTTCAGGTGAGACAGGGACAGCGTGAGGCGGTGAAGCCGGAACGCCGGCGCCCCTTCTTCCCGAAGAGGACGCCGGCTCCCGTTGCGACCTGCCGGCCTTAAGCCTTGATGGCGAGCAGGATGCAGACGACCAGCGCGAACAGCGTGGCGCCTTCGATGAGGGCCGCGGCGATGATCATCGTGGTGCGGATGTCGCCACCAGCGGCCGGCTGACGGCCCGTGGCGTCCATGGCGGCGGCGGCCAGCTTACCGATGCCGAGGGCGGCGCCGATGATGGAGAGGCCAGCGCCGATACCGGCGGCGAGGAAGGCAAGAGCGAGGTTGGTCATGGGAGCACGTCTTCTTTCGTGAGGCGGGACCCGCTTGTGGGGGGGTCGTGGGGGCCCTTTTGGACAACCTCCGGCGGCCTTTCGAACCGCCGGGTCTTCAACCGGGGCGCGCCGTCGTTTCCGGCGGGCGCCCCGTCAACTTGTCTCAGCCCAGGTGGTGGGCCTTGCCGTGGTCGTGGCTGGCGCCACCCTCGTGGTGGTCATCGTGGTGGTGGCCCATGGCCACGCTCATCCCGATGAACAGCGCCGACAGCATGGTGAACACGTACGCCTGCACGAAGGCCACGAACAGCTCCAGCAGGTAGATGCCGAAGGCGAACGGCACGCTCACCAGGGCCACCGCGGGGTTGCGGAGCATGAAGATGAGGCCCAGCAGGAAGAAGATGACGATGTGGCCCGCCAGCATGTTGGCGAAGAGGCGGATGGTGAGCGCGAAGGGCTTGGTGAACAGGCCCAGGAACTCCACCGGAATCATGATGGGCCACAGCCAGGGGGCCACGCCGCCCGTCAGGTGCTTGAGGTAGCCACCGATGCCCGCCGCGCGGATGCCCGCCGCCTGCGTGACGAAGAAGGTGCACAGCGCCAGGCCGCACGTGATGGCGATGTTGCCCGTGGCGGTCGCCATCCAGGGGAACAGGCCCAGCAGGTTCATGAAGAGGATGAAGAAGAACGCGGTCAGCAGGTAGGGCACGTAGCGGGGACCCTCCTCCTTGCCGATGTTCTTGATGGCCAGCTCGTCGCGAACGAAGAGGACCAGCATCTCGAAGAGGTTCGCACCGGCGCCGCGCGGCACGAGCTTCGTCTTGTCGCGGTTGCTCCAGATCATGAGCGCGCCGATGAGCAGCAGCGCCGCCAGCCACATCATCACCGTGTGCTTGGTGATGGAGAGGTCCAGGCAGCCCTGGCCCAGGCCCGGGTACACCTCACCGTGGCCGCCGTGCGGATCCGCCACCGGCGTGCAGGCACCCTCGTGGAACGGGATGAGGATCTGCGGCAGGTGGATGGGGATGTGGTTGTGGCTGAGGGGGACCTCGAACTCGTACTCGTTCGAGTCGGACACGTGATGGAGGATGTAGCCGGCGACGTCCTCGCCCTCGGCGTCCTTGTCCTCGTTCGCCACGCCGTGCTCGCCGGCCTGACTGGAGGCCCACACGGTGCCCGCGAACAGACAGGCGAACAGCACCATTGCCTTGCGCATCACTCGTCTCCGCCCGCCGCGTCTTTCGACGTGGCCATCACGTAGCTGACTTCAATCCACTGCAGCGCGAAGTAGACGCCGAAGAAGCCGCCCACGAACGCGATCGCGCTCAAACCCCGGGACACCACCCACGCCAACCCCAGCCCGACGCCCACGCCCCTGAGGGCGAAGACCACACCGACCACCTTCAACGCCGCCTTCAAATCCGCCTGCATCGCCGCGCGCCGCTTCAGCACCAGCGCCAGCACGCCCGTCACCGCCGCGATCCCCACTCCGAGCAGCGCTGAGACCCGGTCGTCCGTCTCCTTGGGCAGCGCCGCCGCCACCACCGCCCCCACGCCCATCACCGCCGCCGCCAGCCCCGCGTGCGTCCAGAACGCATCCCGCTTCGGCTGCCCACCCTTCCCCGTCACTTGCGCTTCCCCAGCTGGCTCATCGCGTGGAGGAAGCCGTAGAACCCCACGCCAATCCCCACCAGGCTCAGCCCCAGGAGCAGCCAGGGCGCAGTCCCCAGCCACTTGTCCAGGAAGTACCCTCCCAGGACCCCCACCACCGCCCCGCCCACCAGCTTCCAGACCGCGGAGATGTACGGCTCCGCCGCCCGCATCTGCCGGGCCGTCTCGCCCAGCTCACTGCCCGGCGCGTCCTCCTGCTTGCGAGGCTCCTGGTCTGCCATGCGGACGCCTCACCAAACCCCGGGAAAGTCTTGGGTTTCCTTCACCAACCCCGACCCCGCCCATACACGCGCGGGCGCCGCTTAGCACCGAATGCGCGGCGCGTGCAACCGGTACGGGGACGCGGGGCTCCAGGGTGCCAGCAGCGGTTGCGGCACCCGCAAGCGCAGCTACCACCTCGAGGGGTCCATGGGGGGTGTTTCTCCTCTAAGGGATGGGGTCCTGTAGCAGGCGGCCCGGGGGGCGCCCGGTGGATCAGCGACGGGGGAGGCACGAACGGGGGTGACGGGCGGCCGGGCGTCGCGCCCGCTGCCTCTCAGCACCGGGCGGACGGCATCGCCAGCTTGGCAGGGGGCACGTTGGCCACTCATGCCCAAGGAGTCCACGCATGCCGAAGCCGCTCGAACTCACCTCGCCGAAGTTCAAGGACGGAACGCCCATCCCCATCGCCTACACCGGCGAGGGGGAAGACCGGGCGCCGCCCCTGCACTGGGAGAACCTGCCCGCCGGGGCCAAGAGCCTGGCCCTCATCGTGGAGGACCCGGACGCGCCGGACCCGGCGAACCCCCAGCGCACCTTCTGCCACTGGGTCCTCTACAACCTCCCCGTGAACGCCCAGAGCCTGCCGGACGGGGCCACCCTGGACGTGCTGCCGGAGGGGGTGAAGCTGGGGCGCAACGACTTCGGCCGGCAGGACTACGGCGGTCCCATGCCCCCCATCGGCAACCACCGGTACTTCTTCAAGCTGTACGCCCTGGACACGGTGCTGCCGGACCTGAAGCAGCCCACCCGCACGCAGCTGCTCCAGGCGATGGAGGGCCACATCGTCGGGGAGACGCAGCTCATGGGCACCTATGAGAAGACGCACCACCGGCGGGCGGAGCACCCCCACTGAACAGGCGTCCTGGAGCCCTCAAGGTGACGGCAGCTCGCGCAGCATCACGGCGGGCAGGTTCGGCACCTTGAGGTACTCCACGCGCGTGGGCTTCGGCGCCACCGGGGGCCAGCCCGGCGCGTCCAGCGCGGCGAGCAGCGTGAGCACCGGATAATCGAAGGACTCCACGCGCGGGCCTGACGCCGGCAGGGGGACCAGGCCCCACGCCAGCGACAGGCGCAGCCGTTCACACCGCGCCAACTGCGGCACGTACGCGGGCAGCCGCTGCGCGTGCTCCCCTGCCTCCAGGAAGTGGCAGTACGCGATGGCCTCCTCGCGGTTGAGCACCTCCGGCGGCACGTCCTGGAGGAAGCGCGCTCGCAGCGGGGCCAGCTCCGGCCGCTTCGCTTCGTCCACCCAGGGGAGCTGTTCGCGCACGCGCTCGGTGCGGTGGAAGTCCATCATCCGGCCGGCGCGCTCCACCACCACGGGCTCCACCCGTTGAAGGGCCTGCGCTTCCAACGGCGTCAGGTCCAGCGGGGCCAGGGCCGCGCGGGCATCGTGGCGCCACGCTTCACGAAAGCGCGGATCCACGTGCAGCCGCGCCAGGACCTCCAACGTTCGTGGGTAGCTCATGCCGCGCTCGCACCGCAGCGCTGGAGGATGGCGCGCGCACGGGCCAGCTCCTCCACCAGCCGCGCGAAGGGAGGAAAGCCGCTGTCCATCTCGAAGTTCACCCCGCGCACCGGGCTGCGTGGCGCCACGTATTCCAGCAGGCGCCACACCTCCTCCGGCGACGGCGCGGAGTGGCTGTCCAATCTCAATCCCTCCATCGTGACACCGCCCGCCAGGTGCACCTGCACCACGCGCTCCAAAGGCAGACGGTCCAGGAAGGCATACGGGTCGAACCCGTGGTTGACCGCGTTGCAATACAGGTTGTGCAGGTCCAGCAGCAGGCCGCAGTCCGCGCCCTCCACCACGCGGCGCAGGAACTGCGCTTCGTCCAGCGTGTTGAGCGGCGTGTGGAAGAGATACGCGATGTTCTCCACCACGAAGGGCACGTCCAGGTCCGCCCGCGCCGCCTTCAGGTTGCGCACGCACGTGGCCACCGCCTCCTCCGTCAGCGGCACCGGCGTCAGCGCGCGCAGGGGCACGTTCCCCACGCGCGTGAAGCACAGGTGGTCCCCGTGCCAGACGCTCTTCGTGACGTGGCGGATGCGCTTCAGGCCCTCGCGGTAGCCGGGCGCGTCCACGCCGTCCGAGCCCACCGACAGCTCCAGGCTGTGGCCCACCAGCGGATAGCGCTTCGCGAGCAGCTCCAGCCGCCGCTCCGAGTCCGGCGTGAGCGGCAGGAAGTGCTCGGGCGTCACCTCCAGCCAGTCCACGCCGGGGTTGCCTCGCGCCAGGTGCGGATTGAGGTCCCAGCGGTAGCTGAGCCCCACGCCCAGGAAGGGAAGGCCCATGGCGTCAGGCCTTCCGCCGCGCCATCACCTGGAGGTGCTGCCCCAGGACGGCGAAGCCCTCGTGCGCCAGCTTCTCCTGCAGCGCCAGTATCTCCTCGCGCGCGGACCACGCGTCCCACGGCTTCTCCGCGGTGCCGCCGTGCGCGGCCGTCATCGCGTGGAGCATGTCGAAGAACATCACCGGCTTGCCGAAAATCTCGATCAACTCCGCGCCCGCGTCCGCCACCGCGCGCTCCAGCTCGCGCACGGTGAAGGCGTGCACCGGCAGGCCGTAGGGGCACGTCGTGCGGCCGTCGTGGAGCGTGCGGAAGGCCTCCTGCGGCTTGCCCTGCTTCAGGTAGCCGGAGAACGCCTCGTAGCGGTTGTCCACGCCCAGCACCACCGGCGCGCCCGGCTTCGCCACGCGCACCAGCTCCTTCACCGCGCGCGGGTACGCGTCCAGGCAGTACGACACCGGGTCGCCTTCACAGAAGACCAGGTCGAAGGCCGCGTCCGGCAGCTCCAGCGCCGCGACGTTCCCCTCCACGAAGGCCGCGCGGTCCAGGAGCCCCTTCGCGGCGAACTGCGCCTTCGCGCCGTCCAGCATGCCCGGAGAGATGTCCAGCACGGTGACGTGGTGCCCTCTCTCCGCGAAGCGCGTGCCGAACTTGCCGCCGCCGCCGCCCGCGTCCAGCACGCGCCAGGCCGTGCCGTCCTCCGGCAGCAGCGCCTCCACGGGCTTCCAGGTGAGGTGCTCGTAGGTCAGCCAGAACAGCTTGATGGCCATGGCGTTGGGCGCGCCCTGGTCGTACTTCGGGGACACCTCGTCGTAGCGGCGCTTGAGGCTCTGCGGATCGGCGGCGGTCATGCGAGAAGCCCTCGGGCAGGTCAGTAGTTGAAGGAGATTTTCGAGAGGATCCGCCGCTCCTGGGAGCCGCCGAAGGGCTGATCCGTGTAGACGAGGAAGATGTCGCTCCACTGGCGGTAGTGCCACCCCACCATCGCGTCCAGGAACGTGCCCTTCACGGCGTTGTAGTCCGCCAGCTCGTACACGCCGCCCTTCTGCAGCGTCACGCGCGCGTAGAGGTCCGGGCTGAAGTGGTAGCGAAGCTGCGCGTAGCCGGAGAAGCTGTAGCCGTCTCCGGACGTGCCGTAGAGGTCGCTGTTCGTGGGCACGTTGAAGTTGCGCGTGTAGAAGCCGCTCAAGCGCGCGACGATGTGCGGGCCAATCTTGATGTTCGCCGAGCCGTTGAAGCCGCGGATCTCCCCGCCCAGGAAGCGGCCGGCGACGGCGGTCAGCGTGTAGCTCTGCCAGTCGTGCGGGAACAGGGTGAAGCCGAACGTGCCCAGCCGGTCGCGGAAGCCCAGGTTGTCGTCGTAGATGCCCTCCAGGTAGAGCGCGAAGTCGTGGTGCAGGTAGGGCTGCACGTTGAGGCGGTTGCGCCAGCGCGTGCGCTCGTGCTCGTGGTTGCGGCGCCACAGCGAGTCCCACGTCACGTCCAGCCGCGGCAGGAAGCGCCACTTGGGGAACGGGTTGAGGAACACGCGCGAGTTGTAGCCCTGCTTGTCCACCACCGGCGTCCAGCCCAACGGGTTCGCGTAGTTCTTCCCGATGTCCTCGAACTGCAGCCAGACCTCCGACAGCGTGTCGAAGCGGTGCAGGCCCACGTGGTACGCGTCCGAGTCCTCGTTGCCCAGCGGGCTCCAGCTCTTCAGCGCCTGCGCCTGGATGAAGAACTCCTCGAAGAGGTGGAAGTTGCCGTCCACGCCCACCGTCTGGAAGTCCGAGTCCCCGTACAGCCCGCCCCGCCCGCTGCGGTTGATGGCCACCAGGGCAATCATCGACCGCTTGCCGATGTCCTGCTGCAACCGCAGCACGCCGGAGTTGACGTTCTCGAAGGCCTCGCGCCCCTGCGCGTCGCGGCCGGAGAGGTCGCGGTGCTGCACGTCCAGCATGGAGAAGCTGAGGCCGCTCACCTTGCCGGTGAGCTGCAGGCCGCCCCACACCCGGTCATGCGGCCGCAGCGCGATGCGGCGGGAGCTGAAGATGCTGATGGGCGCGATGAAGAGGTGCTCGCTCTCCGTGAAGAACGAGCGGCGCTCCGGCAGCAGCGGCTGATCCGTGTCCAGCAGGAGGAAGCTCTGGTCCGCTTCCGCGTCGCTGAAGTCCGGGTTGGCGGTGAGCTTCACCGACAGCCAGGGCGTCGGGTCGATGCGCGCGTCCGCGCCCACGTTGGGACGGAAGGTGCCCCGGTCGTCCGTCGTCTTCAGCGCCACCGTGGTGGCCACGTACGGGGTGATGCTGAAGATGGAGCGCGGCTTGATGCCCTTCAACCCCTCCAGGTGCGGGTAGCGGCTCACCTTCGCGCTGTTGACGCCGTCGGGCGTCCAGTTGCTCCACTCCTGGTTGCGGGACTGCTCGCGGTCCAGGAGCATGCCGAAGGAGATGTCGTCCTTCGTCTCGAACTGGAAGTTGGCGAAGGGGATGCGCACCTCCGAAATCCATCCGTCCTTCACAATGGTGGACTTCGTCTCCCACTCACCGCGCCAGTTGGTGGAGAACGCCTCGCCGTCATCCACGATGCGCCCGTCGGTGCGCACGCCCAGCGGGTTGGTCCAGAAGTAGTACGCGTTCCGGTGGTCCAGGAACGTGTCCAGGATGATGGTGATGTTGTCCTCCTGGTGGAGGAACCCCTCGTTCTGCACCGTGTAGCCGGTGATGCGCTCCGGCTTCGTGTCCAGGCAGTGGAAGAGGAAGTAGAGGTTGTCCTCGTCGTAGAGGATGCGGACCTTCGTGTCGTCCGGCGCGGGCTTGCCGTAGTTGACGCGCGTGAGGTACCAGCCGGAGATCTCCGGGGCCGCCTGCCACGCGGGCTCATCCCCCTTGCCGTCGATGGTGATGGTTTCCTGCGTGCGCGTCGCGGTGACCTTGTACGTTGAATCAGCGTGTCCCAGCGTGGGCACCAGCGCGGCCAACAGCGCGGTGCCCCAGCGACAGACGTGGCGAAGGGGGCTCATCCGGGCTCCGAGGTGGGGGTGAGGGCGGCCACGGGGGCCGGTTCAGACGGGGCGTGGGCGGACGCCTCGCGCACGCGCGACACACAGCCGAGCGCCAGCACGAGGGACACCGACGAAAGAAGGAACGCGCAGCCGATGCCGGCGGCCTGCGCGACGAAGCCATACGTGACGGGCGCGAGCACGGACGCCACCGCGGAACAGGAGCCCAGCGCGCCCATGAACCGGCCGCGCTCGGAAGGGCCGGGGGACTGCTCCACCACCAGCGCGGACGCGGAGGAGCGGTGCAGGCCATCCGGCACCGCCAGCAGCACCCAGGCCGCCACCAGCGTCAGCAGCGCGGCGCCGTCCGGCAGCCACCCGCAGGCCCCCAGCACCGCGGCCATCACCGCCATGCCCGCCAGGCCCGGCGCGATCAGCCCCACGCGCCGGGACATCCGGTCCGACAGCCGCCCACCGAAGGGCTGCGCGAACGCGTACGTGAGCCACGACGCCGCCACCAGCGGGCCCACCGCTTCGCGGGGCGCGCCCAGCTCCACCGCGTACAGCGGCAGGTACGTGGGGAACAGCGCCAGCGCGAAGGTGAAGAAGAACTGCCAGAGGAACAGCGCCGCCGCGCCTGGCCGGTCCTTCACGTAGGTGAACGGCGACAGCAGCCCCCGGAACGCCAGCCCCCACCCCGCGCCCGCGCTCGCCCGTCCCGCTTCCGCGCGCGGCGGCCGCGCCGGTTCATCCAGCCCCAGGAGGAGCAGACTGCCCGCGAGGAACAGGCCGCCCGCCAGGAAGAAGGTGCCCGCCACCGACAGCGCGCGGATGACGGCGGAGGACGCGAACAGCGCCGCGACGAACACCAGGTTCGACGTCGCGTCCAGCAGCGCGAAGAGGGTGGCGCGCTGCTTCGCGGGCGCGAAGTCCGCCACCATCGCGTTGGACACCGGCGCCGCGCTGCGCGACAGCAGCATCTTCAGGATCATCACGGCGGCGAGCGGCTGCGGGTCATCCACCAGCGCCACCGCCGGCACCATCAGCGACGTGACGAGCGACAGCCCCACCACGAAGGGCTTGCGCCCATGGCGGTCCGACAGCGCCCCCAGCACCGGCTGCACGAAGATGGGCAGCAGCGCCCCCACCGTGTAGAGCGCGCCAATCTCCTGGAAGCCCAGCCCGCGCGAGCGCAGGTACAGCGGCATCACCGGGTTGAGCAGGCCGGAGGCCGCCATGCCCAGGAGCCCCGAGCCCAGCATCACCCTGAGATTTCCCAGCCCCCGCGTCAGCCCGTACATCTCCCGGATGGCACCGGCGCCCTGGCGGATCATCCCCCCACCCCTCCGGCGCCGGCCTCATCCGCGTGACGCTTCAGCCCCAGCACCGCGTCCACCGCCCGCGTGAGCGTGGGCACCGGCCGCACGTCCAGCGCCGTCAGGGGCGCCGGGTCGAACCCGCTGCCCTCCGGCACGAACACCGCCACCCGCCCCGCTCGCGGAAACACCTGCGTCACATAGGCCTGCGCCACGCCCAGCTTTCCCTGGAGGAACTCGCGCGGCGCGGGCGCGAGCTTTTCCCCATGCGCCTCCAGCGCCACGCCCGTGCCCAGGAAGGGCGACGGCAGCGGCACGCCCGAGAGCAGCGCCACCCACGCGACGAACAGCGGCAGCGACGCGCTCCGGCCATCCAGCGTCACGTTGCGGCCGCGCGGAGAGACGTGCAGGTCCGTCTCATCCCACGGCAGCGCGTAGCGCTCGCGGCCCACCGCCGCCAGGTGGCGCGCATGGTCCTGCCACGCGGGGGTGAAGGCATTGCCCCGTGACACGTCCGTCCACAGCCGTCCCTGGCCGGGGCGCACGGACACCTCCACGGGCACGACGCGAAAGAGCGCGTGTCCGCCGACGTCCGCCTGGGTGAAGAGCAGCAACTGCGTGGATGCGGGCAGCATGGGCGGGGCGTGTCGGCGCGCTCGAGGAAAGACACAGCCGGGAGGAGGACCGAGGCCCTCCTCCCGGCCATGAAACGCGTTACTCCGCGTTGACGATCACGGTGCCCATGCCCATGGAGCAGGTGCACTTGTCGGTGGCGGCGGAAACGCGGACGATCTCGGACTGGATGTACATGGTGGTTCTCCTGAGATGGGTGTTGAGGCCTGGGAAACGGCGGCCGTGACTACTCGGCGCTCGTGGTCGTCGTGAGGACGCCCATGCCCATGGAGCAGGTGCACTTGTCGGTGGCGGCGGAAACGCGGACGATCTCGGACTGGATGTACATGGTGTGTTTCTCCTGGGATGGATTGCTGCATTCACAGCCACTGCGGTGAAACATGGCGGAGTGTGGACAGGGGGTCTGACATTGCCTGTCGACACACCGTGCTTCGTTCCAGCCGTGAAAAGACGTCTCACGTCTGGCATCACGCGCACCCGGGGCGACCCGGGCACACGGGATTCCCAATGACCAGGACATGACCCGGCCAGTCCCCTCACGCGGGGCAAAAGACAGCTCAGCGGACGGCGGAAATCAGACGGGACGCGAGGGCTGGCACAGCCCCAGTTCCTGGAACTGCGCCACGGTGCGCTGGACGTCCGCGCGGATGGCCTCCTCCTGACCCGTGGCGTTCAGCCGCTGCGCCAGTGACGCCACCGCCCCCTCCAGGGACGTGCCGCCCTGGCACAGCTCGAAGATGCGCGCGGCGGTCTCGTTCACCCGGAAGACCTCTCCCCCTTCGGTGTCCAGGAGGAAGAAGGCCCCGTCCTGCTGCTGGACGATGACGCCGGAAGTCGCGTGGGGCAGGTTCAAGACATCCCCTTTCCTTGCGTTGTTACATTTCCATGTTTCTAAAGGCTCTCACCAACACTGTCAACACATGCAAGGATTTGGGTTGGGGGACCATGAGAGGGTTTGCGGACGTGCCGGGTCTCGCGACGACGCGCCGGGCCAGAGGGGGGCCAGTGTTGTGCGCTGGTGGGCGATTGACCGGCGGGGGTGGCTTCACCGCGGGCGCGAGGGGTGCGAAGGTGGAGCGGTGAGGAGCACAGAGCGCATGAACCGTCGGGTGGGGACGGTTTCCGAGGAGCCGGGGGCGGTGTACCGCCTCTTCGACGACATGCCCCTGGGCGTGTTCGTGCTTCGGGACGGTCTGCTCGTGCACGCCAACGCCGCGATGTCGCGCCTGACGGGCGTCGCGCGCGAGCTGCTGGTGGGCCAGCCGGTGACGTCGCTGCTGTGGGAGCCGGGCCCCCTGGAGGACCCGGCGGACCGGCTGGCGCGGCGGCTGGGCACGTCTCCGGTGGCGGGCACCTACGAGGCATGGCTGCACGTCGCGGGCAGCGGGGTGCGCGTGGAGCTGACGGTGCATCCGCACGCCCGGGATTGGGTGGTGCAGGTGCGCGACGTGACCTCGCGCGTGCGGCGCCGCATGGTGCTGCGGCGGCTGGCGGAGCTGGGCAGCGCGGTGCGCGCGCTGCACTCCGAGGACGCGGTGCGCGAGGAGGTGTTCCGCGGGCTGGAGGCGCTGGAGCTGGGCTTCGCGTGGCTGACGCCCCGGGGCGTGGGCGTGGAGCTGTCCGTGGCGGGGCTGTCCCCCCGGCTGGTGCCGCACGCGCCGGCGCTGGGAGGCCGCGTGCGCGCGGAGGCCCCCGGCGGCTGGGCGCCCGCGCTGGTGCGCACCTGGCGCGACGGCGACGCGTGGGTGGAGGACCTGGGCGTGGAGGCGTCCCGCTTCGTGTCCGAGGCGCGCATGGACGCGGTGCTGGCGGTGTTCCGCCGCGCGGAGACGCACCGGGCGGTGGGCGTGCGCATCGACGTGGAGAACGCGCCCATGGCCATGCTGGTGCTGGCCTCGGAGTGGCTGAGCGAGGAGGACGTGGCCGCGGTGCGGCTGTTCGGACAGCAGGTGTCCTCCGCGCTGGACGCGGCGCGCACCATCCAGCGGCTGAGCGTGCGCGCCACCGCGCTCACCGCGCTGGGACGGCTGGCGGCGCAGGCCGCGGCGGCGCCACACCCGCGCGCCTTCTTCGGCTCCGGCACGGAGGAGATCTCCGGCCTGCTGGGCTGCGACGCGGTGTGCCTGCTGCTGCCCGCGGACACGCGGCACGAGCCGGGCGAGCCGCTGGAATTGGTCTACTCGCGAGGCCTGTCCGAGGACGCGGTGGCGCGCGTGCGCCGCGCGCGGCTGGGCTCGCTGCCCCGTCCGGGCGGGATGCCGGACGCGGTGCAGGTGCTGGACGCGGAGGCGTGTCCCGCGCCCACGCGCGACGCGCTCCGGGCCCTGGCGTTCCAGACGCTGGTGTCGGTGCCGCTGCGGGTGCGCTCGCGGGGCGTGGGCACGTTGAGCGTGCTGTTCCACGCGCGCCGGCGGCTCACCGCGCTGGAGGTGGAGACGCTCCAGGCCATGGGCACGCACTTCGCGGCGGCCATCGAGTCCCACCGGCTGCTGGACGAGGTGCGCGGCCGCGCGGAGGACCTGGCGCTGATGCACGAGGTGGGCAAGGCGCTGGCCGCCACGCTGGAGCTGGACCGGCTCTTGGCCACGGGCGTCACCAGCCTGGCGCGCATCGTGGACGTGCCGGACGCGTACGTGCTGCTGCCGGACGCGGAAGGCCAGCGTCTGGCCATCCGCGCCGCGACGGGCAGCCACCCGGAGCTGCTGGGGCGCGAGGTGCCGCTGGACCTGTCGTCGAGCTCGCTGGCGGGCCAGGTGTTCCGCTCGCGCCAGCCGCTGCGGGTGGAGGACGCGAGCACGGAGGTGCGGCTCAACGACGAGCTGCGCCAGGCCGCGGAGGGCATGTCGTACATGGTGCTGCCGCTCGCCGTGCACGACCAGATGGTGGGCGTGGCGGTGATGGTGGAGACGCGCCGGCAGCGCCGCTTCACGCCCGCGGAACTGGAGCGCGCGGACGCCATCGCCAACCAGTTGTCGCTGGCGCTGGAGGGCGCGCGGCTGGTGGAGGACCTGAAGCAGAGCTACGCGAAGCTGGCGCGCACGCAGGAGCAACTGGTGAACCGCGAGCGGCTGGCCGCGCTGGGCGAGCTGTCCGCGGTGGTGGCCCACGAGGTGCGAAACCCCCTGGGCGCCATCTTCAACTCCGTGGCCACCATCCGCCGCATCGTCGGTCCGGAGAGCGCGGCGACGGCGCTGCTGGACATCGTGGGCGAGGAGGCGGACCGGCTGGACCGCATGGTCGCGGACCTGCTCACCTTCGCGCGGCCTCCGTCGCCGCACCCGTATCCGGTGTCCGTGTCGCAGCTCCTGGAGGAGGCGGTGGGCAGCGCGCTCTCCGACGTGGGCGCCACCCTGCCGCACCCGGTGCGGGTGGAGTGGATGATGGAGGAGGACGTGCCGCCGGTGACGGTGGACGAGCGGCTCATCCGCCAGTGCTTCCTCAACATCGCGCTCAACGCCGTGCAGGCCATGCCCCAGGGCGGCACGCTGCGCGTGGTGGCGCGCAAGGCGTGGATGGACCGGGCCGGCGTCCAGGTGGAGATCTGCGACACGGGACCGGGCATCCCCGCGGAGCTGCGCGCGCGCGTCTTCGAGCCCTTCTTCACCACCAAGGCGCAGGGCACCGGGCTGGGGCTCGCGCTGGTGAAGCGCATCATGGATTCGCACCTGGGCCAGGTGTCGCTGGACACGCCGGAGACGGGCAAGGGCACCATCTTCCGGCTCTTCCTCCCGCTGGAGCCGCCCGTGGCGCCGCCCGTGCCCCTGACGGGCGCATGACAGACGCGTGAGCAGGGATTGAACAGTTCCCTCGCGCGGACTCCCTCCGTGCTCCCGGCTCGTGTCTTCTCCCGGCCTCAAGGACGCACTTTCCGGAGAGGGACGATGAACCGGTTCCAGATGACGGCTGGCGTGGTGGCGGGGCTGCTCGGGATGGCGGGCCCGGCTCGCGCGGAGGAGCCGCGCGTGGAGCTGCGCGCGGTGGCGGAGCTGGGCTTCCTGGACGTGCTCTCGCACAGCATCCGGGAGGGCAGCGACGGGACCCTCTTCCGCTTCCCCGAGGACGGCGGGCAGGACAACCTCTACACGTTCGTGCGCCTGAGCGCGGAGCTGTCCCTGCGCGGGCGGCACACGCTGGTGTTCCTGGTGCAGCCCCTGGACATCCAGACGCAGGTGGTGCTGCGGCGGGACGTCACGATTGATGGGCTGACGTTCCCGCAGAACACGCCGCTGGACGTGCGCTACGCGTTCCCGTTCTACCGGGCCAGCTACCTCTACGACCTGCTGGACGACCCCGAGCGGGAGCTGTCGGTGGGCGCGTCCCTCCAGCTTCGCAACGCGACGTTTGTCTTCACGTCCGCGGACGGGACGTTGCGGCGGGCCAACCGGGACGTGGGGCCGGTGCCGCTGCTCAAGGTGCGCGTGCGGTGGCCCTTGAGCCAGAACTGGTGGGTGGGCCTGGAGGCGGATGGCAGCTACGCGCCGACGGCCATCATCAACGGCGATGACGACTCGGCCACGGAGGGAGCGCTGCTGGACGCGAGCCTGCGCGGCGGCGTGCGCATCACGGACACCGTCGACGTGTTCCTCAACCTGCGCTACCTGGGCGGCGGCGCGCGCGGCACGTCCGACGACAACGAGGAGGAGTTCAGCGACGGCTTCACGAGCAACTGGCTGAACACCGCCACGGTGTCGCTGGGCCTCCAGTACCGGCTGCCGGCGCTGGACTGAAAGCCCCGGGGGTCAGGCGCCGCTGTCGGCGCTGAGGAAGAGCCACATCACGCCGAAGCCCAGGGCGCACGCCAGGGCGACGACCACGAGCATGGCCCAGAAGCGGTACTGGGGCGGGATGGGCCACAGGCCCGCGAGCGGGTTGCCGCCCGTGGGCTTCGCGGGCTTCTTCTTGTTCTTGTTGCGCTTCTGCTCGGCGAGCTCGGCCTCGCGGCGCTTCAGCTCCGCTTCCTTGAGGGCGGCGGAGATGTCCATGTCGTAGCCCACGAGCGTTTCACGCGTCTTGGTCCGCACCTGCATGGGGCGGGTCTCGTGGGGGCGCTCGTCGACGACGGGGGCCTTGCGGCGCGGGACCTCCTTGGGCGGGACGTACGGGGCCGCCTTCTCCTCGAGGTAGGCCGGCATGCTGCCGGTCGTCTGGGAGAGGGCGCCGAAGATCTTCGCGGCCTCCAGGGCCTCGGTGGCCTCGCCCGCGCCCTGGGGCTTCCAGGGGACGGGCAGCTCGTCCTGGGACATGGGGCGGGTGGCGTCCGGGAAGGCCTCGGGGGGACGCGACTGCGGGGCGGCGCGCGGTGCGGGGTTTGCCTTGGCGCGGCCGGGCTTTTCGACGTCGGTGCTCTCGTCGTCCGCGTCGTCGGTGTCGGGGCGCATGGCCATGGGGCCGGCGCCCTCGGTGGCGTCGTCCTCTCCGGAGCCCGGGGTCCAGCCGGAGTTGCCGGTGGCGGGCAGGCCCGTCGCGCTCTTGCGCGTGGGCCGCTCGTTGGTCGTGGAGTCCTCACTGCCTGCGCCGGGAGTCCAGCCCGGGCGCGAGGGGCGGTTCTGCATGGGTGAGTCCTCCGGGGCCGGGGGGGGCCCGTCACGGTGAAACGCTCGAAGATGAGGAATGGAGTCTTCCGCGTCCGGGCGAAGATTCCAATCCGGCTGGGACGGATGTTCGACCGGAGCCTGCCTGCCCGGAAGCGAATCCGGCCCCTCACGGGTCTCCGCCCCCGGGTCGGTGGAGTCCTCGGAGCCCGGACCGGCCGGGGAGCCTTGGAGGGCGGGAGGCTCCCGGGGGGTGGGTTCGTCCTCGCCCGGACCAGGAGTCCACGAGGACGGGGGCGCCTGTCCGGGCGCGGTGGCCTCTCCGCTGCCCGAGCCCGGCCCCGGAGCCAGGGGCGGGAGTCCCGGTGCGGTGGGCTCCGCGGCGCCGATGCCTGGGAGCCAGGCATCCATGGTGATCTCCAGGTTGTGCAGCCGCGCCGGAGGCGCCTTGCGTGGCAGCCCGGAGTCCTCAGCGGCCCGCTGGGCAGCGGCGGCGCGCAGCGCCTGTTCGACCTTCGCCGCGTCCAGCGCCTCGGTCCGCTCACCCACGCTGGCGTACTCCGGCGGCGGCTTCACGGCTTCGAGCGCTTCGGTCTCCTGGCCAGCCCCGGCTCGCTCCGCCTGCCGCAGCTTCGCCGCGTCCAGCGCCTCCGTCGCGATGTCCTCCTGCGCGCGGAGCGCCTCCGCCACGTCCTGCGCTCCCGACGGCGCGAGCACCGACGGGAACTCCTGCCGCGTGCTCGCGCGCTCGGGCTGCTCGCGCAACAGGTCGTCCAGCACCTGCTGCTCAATCACCTTCTCGCGCGGGAAGGCCGCCGACATCAGGCGCACCAGGTCCTGATCCGTCACGTTGGGCGCCAGCTTCTCCTTCAGCGCGCCCAGCGCCTCCGCCATCGCCGTCGCCGTCGGAAAGCGGTCGTTCGGCTCGGACGCGAGCGCCCGCGCGAGGAACGCGTCCACCGTGCGCGGCAGGTCCGGCCGGTAGCGCCCCGCCGGCTCCCACTGCGGATAGGCCGCGCGCCGCCAGCGCTCCAACGGGTCCCCCCGCTGCGACAGCGGCTTCCACGCGAACAACTCCCACAGCACCACGCCCACCGCGTACAGGTCCGCGCGCCGGTCCACCGTGCGCTTGCGGGCCTGCTCCGGCGCCATGTACGTGAGGTTGCCAATCACCACGCGCGGCGCCGTCTGCTGCTCCTTCAGCGTGGACTGCGCCGCGCCGAAGTCGATGATCTTCACCTCGCCCGCGTAGCTCACGCACACGTTCGCGGGGGACAGGTCGCGGTGCACCAGGTGCAGCGGGTGCCCCTCTTCATCCGTCGCGTCGTGCGCGTACGCCAGGCCCTCGCACAACCGGATGCCCAGTTGCAGCAGCGGCCCCAGGGGCATCATCCGCTGACGCTGCCGCAGCCGGTACGCGAGCCGGCTGAGCGTCTTGCCCAGCACGTACTCCATCGCGAGGAACAGCTGCCCGTCCACCTCGCCCATCGCGTACACGCGCGCGATGTTCGGGTGCGCCAGCCGCACCACCACGCGCGCCTCGTCGCGGAAGCGCCCCACGAACTGCCCGGTGTCCTTCAGCCCGGGCAGCACCTTCTTCACGACGACCGCGCGCCGCACGCCCTCCTCGCGCGCGAGGAAGACCTCCCCCATCCCCCCGGCGCCAATGCGGCGCACGAGGGTGTAGGGGCCAAAGCGCACGGGCCCGGTCAGGGCCTCCGGTTCAACGGGCGTCGCCAAGCGCGCGGAACGCCTTGCGGGCCGCGGCGAGCACGTGCGCCACCTCCGGCTCGCCGATGGCCAGCGACACGAACGCCGCCTCGAACTGGCTGGGCGGCAGGTACACCCCTTCTTGCAACATCGCGTGGAAGAAGCGCCCGAACTTCGCCGTGTCCGCCTTCTTCGCGGACGCGTAGTCGAACACCGGCTCCGCCGTGAAGAACACCGTGAGCATGCTGCCCACGCGGTTCACCGTCACCGGCACGCCCGCCGCCTTCGCCTCCGCGCGGAAGCCCTCCTCCAAGAGCAGGCCCAGGTGCTCCAGCCGCGAGTACGTGCCCGGCGCCGCCAGCGCCTTCACGCACGCCATGCCCGCCGCCACCGCCACCGGGTTCCCGGACAGCGTGCCGGACTGGTACACCGGCCCCTCCGGCGCCACCTTCGCCATGATGTCGCGTCGGCCGCCGTACGCGCCCAGCGGCATGCCGCCGCCCACCACCTTGGCCATCGTGGTCAGGTCCGGCTTGAGCCCGTACAGCTCCTGCGCGCCACCGCGCGCGAGCCGGAAGCCCGTCATCACCTCATCCAGCACGAAGAGCACGCCGTGCTTCTGGCAGAGCTTCTGCAACCCCTCGAGGTAGCCGGGGCGCGGCACCAGCACGCCCATGTTGCCCACCACGGGCTCGATGATGGCGCAGGCGATGTCCTTGCCCTTCTCGCTGAAGATGCGCTCCACGGCCTCCAGGTCGTTGAAGGGCGCGGTGAGCGTGAGCGACGCCAGCGCGGCCGGCACGCCCGGCGAGTCCGGCAGGCCCAGCGTCTCCACGCCGCTGCCCGCCTTCACGAGGAACGGGTCACCCGCGCCGTGGAAGCAGCCCTCGAACTTGAGGATGGAGTCGCGGCCGGTGAAGCCGCGGGCCACGCGGATGGCGGCCACCGTGGCCTCCGTGCCGGAGGACACGAGGCGCACCTTCTCCACGGAGGGCACCGTGGCGCAGAGCAGCTCCGCGAATTCAACTTCCGCGGCGACAGGGGCGCCGAAGGTGGTGCCGCGCCGCGCGGCCTCCAGGATGGCCTCCACGATGGGCGGGTACGCGTGGCCCAGGATGAGCGGGCCCCAGCTGCCGACGAGGTCCACGTAGCGGTTGCCGTCCACGTCGGTGAGCCACGCGCCGGAGCCTTCCTTGAAGAAGACGGGGTCGCCTCCCACGCCACGGAAGGCACGCACCGGAGAGTTCACGCCACCCGGGATGCGCGCCTGCGCACGGGCGAAGAGGGCCTGGCTTTGAGCGTGTTTCATGGCGGGTTCCATAACACGCGGTCCGCCGTGCCTCGCCGCCGCTCTTCGTCCGCCTGGCCGCTAGCGCCCCCCACATGACGTCCAGGCCCTTGGGGCACGGCCAGGCATGGGGTACGCCGGGTGTATTTTCATCTGAAATCCATTTTCACTCGTGAATGAATCTTCGTTGAGGATGAAGATACGGATTCCAACCCGTTGGCCTTCCTGGGTTTCCACGGGCCACCCCGAGTGAAAGATGCCTGCCATCCTCCATCTTCCGCCCAGGCTGATTCGCTGGCTGCCAGCGCGGTCCTGGCTCCAGGCCCGCGGCGCGTCCCGCCCCTTCCTGGAGCTGGAGGGCCGCGAAGTGGCGACGTTCACCCTGCTGGAAGCCGCCTCCGGCCTCCGTGTGGACCAGCTGCCGCTGCTGCTCGGGGCGCACCGTCCCGCGACAACGCGACAGTCCCGGGACCTCCCCTTCGTCGTTGGCCCCTGGCTCAAGAAGGACGTTCGCGAAGCGCTGGAAGCGCAAGGGGTGGGCTATCTGGACTCGCGCGGACATCTCCACCTGCGCGCCCGGGGAGTGCTGCTCCACTTCGAGGAGGACCGCACCGTCGCTCCGGAGAAGACCGCGGGCTCCGCGATCCTTGGTGTCCACGGCGTCCGAGCCGTGCAGGTGCTCCTCCAGGAGGAGCAGCCTTTCTCCGTCTCCCGGTTCGCGGAGCAGGCCGCGGTGTCCCTGGGGCAGGCCCACAAGCTCCTGACCTGGCTCGAACAGTTGGAGCTGGTCCGCGCGGAGGGCCGGGGTCCCGCGAAGCGGCGCACCGTCCGGGACCGGACCGGACTGCTCGACTGGCTCGAGCGACAGGCCCGCGCCACGCGCTGGGAGCGCTCCCTGCACGTGGCCCTCTACGCGCGGCGTCCCGAGGAGCTGTGGCTGCAGACCAGCACGCGGCTCGGCAAGGCAGGCATCGCCCATGCATTCACGGGAGCCGCCGCGGTCAGCATGTTCGGCGTCGGGCCCACCAGCGTTCCCATGTCGCGCCTTCGCATCTCACCCGAGGTGCCCCTGGCGCAGGCGGCGAAGCACCTGGATGCGGAAGTGACGGAGCGAGGAGCGAACCTCATGTTGATCCACGACACGGGCAAGGTCGGCAGCTGGGCGTCCACGTCCCGGGATGGCGTCCTGCTCGCGCCACACGTGCGCATCTACCTGGATGTCCAGTCGGAGCGCCGGGGCGAGGACCTCGCGCGGCGGTTCCGCGAGGAGGTCCTTGGTTACTGAAGGCGGACACCTGGGCGAGTACGACCCTTCGGTCCGGTCCGCCCTGCTCGCGGAGGCCGTGCATGTCGTCCGTGCCTTCGGCTTCGCGGGCGCCCATGTCGTCGTCATCGGGGGACTCGTTCCCTCCCTGCTCGTGCCAGAGCCAGGGCCCGGCCTCGAGCCCCACATCGGCACGCAGGACCTCGACCTCTGTCTGCGGGTCGCGCTCGTGGAAGGCGAGGTGGGCCACTACGAGCGGCTGGAGCGCACCCTGAAGTCCGCGGGCTTCTGCCCGCTTCCCCATTCGAGCTGGCGCTGGACGGGGGGCGTCACCCATCCCCTCACGGTCGAGTTCTTCTGCCCCCTGGCGCCCGGACGCGAGGCAGGCCGGCTGTACCGGCCTGGAGGCGTCGTGGGAGGAAGGCTCTCCGCGCTGGTCCTGTCCACCGGGACCCTCATCGACCGGGACTTCATCGAGAAGGAGGTCGTCGTCGAGCTTCCGGGAGGCGGCGGCCGCACGCATCAACGGCTGAGGGTCGCCGGTCCCGCCGCCTATCTCGCGGCCAAGGTGGATGCCCTGCGGAACCGGCCCAAGAACAAGGATGCCTACGACATCGTCTGGCTGGTCGAGTCCTGGCCCGGAGGACAGGCGGGACTCGCTCCGGTCATCCGGGAGAGCCCCATTCATGCGGATCCCTTGTTCCAGCAGGCCCTCGTCGCCCTGGCGCAGGAATTCGCCGACCTCGACGCGGCGGGCGCGCGGAAGTACGCCCGCTTCGTGGCGGCCCCGGGTGTCGATGCGGATCAATCCGCCCGGCACGCCAGCGGCGCGGTGAAGCTGCTGCTGGCGGAGCTCGTGGCGCCGCGGTTATAGCCACCGCATGCGCATCCTCCACACCATGCTCCGGGTCGGCGACCTGGAGAAGTCGCTCGACTTCTACACCCGCGTGCTCGGCATGAAGCTGCTGCGCCGCCAGGATTACCCGGACGGCCGGTTCACGCTCGCCTTCGTCGGCTACGGCCCCGAGGACACCCACCCCGCGCTGGAGCTCACCCACAACTGGGACACGGCGAAGTACGAGCTGGGCTCCGCCTACGGCCACATCGCCCTGGGCGTCAGCGACATCCACGCCACCGCCAACGCCATCCGCCAGGCCGGCGGCAAGGTCGTCCGCGAGCCCGGCCCCATGAAGCACGGCACCACCGTCATCGCCTTCGTGGAGGACCCGGACGGCTACAAGGTGGAGCTCATCCAGCAGAAGGCCTGACCCGCCCCCGGCCCCCGGGCTCCCAGGCTCCGGGGATGCCTGCCCCCATCCGTGCACCCCCGGACACGGCCAGCGTGGGCAGGCAGGCGAACGCGAATTCCTTGCGATGTTTCGCGCCTTCCGCTCGCCGCGCCCCCGGCAGGGGTGTAGAGAGGCCCGCGCGCGTCGCAGCGAGGCGCGCACCCTCCCCCTCTTCTTCCGAGGCCGTCGTCATGGTGGAGAGTCCCCAGAGCCAGAACGCGCTGTCCCCCGACGAGCTCCACGAGGCCTGGGCGGTGCTCTCCGCGGACGAGCGCCTGGAGGGGTTCCGGCTGCTGCCCCCGGCGGTGGCGGACGACTTCTTCCTGGGCCTCACCGCGCGCGAACAGGGCGAGCTCATCCTCAGCCTCCCCCCCGCCGAGCGCCGCACCTGGGTCCGGCTGCTCCCCCCGGACGACCTGGCCGACCTGGTCCAGGCCGTGGAGCCGGAGCAGGTGGACGCCATCCTGTCCCAGTTGGACGACGCCAGCCGCCGCGAGGTGAACGTCCTCCTGGCGTACTCGGAGGACGACGCGGGTGGCCTGATGAACCCGCGCTTCGCCCGCGTGCGCCCGGACATGAGCATCGACGAGGCCATCGGGTACCTGCGCAAGCAGGCGCGCGAGAAGGTGGAGACCGTCTACTACGCCTACGTGCTGGACGCCGAGCAGCGCCTCCAGGGCGTGCTGTCCCTGCGCCAGCTCTTCCAGGCCGCGCCGGACAAGCGCGTGGCGGACGTGATGATTCGCGACGTCATCACCGTGGCGGAGAACACGGACCAGGAGGCGGTCAGCCGTACCTTCTCCGAGCACAGCTTCATGGCCATGCCCGTGGTGGACGAGCAGCGGCGCATGAAGGGCATCGTCACGGTGGACGACATCGTGGACGTGGTCCAGGAAGAGGCCACGGAGGACATCCAGAAGGTCGGCGGTATGGAGGCCCTGGACGCGCCCTACTTCGACGTGGGCTTCATGGCCATGCTCAAGAAGCGCGCCGGCTGGCTGATGGTGCTCTTCCTGGGAGAGATGCTCACCGCCACGGCCATGGGCTACTTCGAGCACGAGATTGCCCGCGCCGTCGTGCTGAGCCTCTTCATCCCGCTCATCATCAGCTCCGGCGGCAACTCCGGCAGCCAGGCCACCACGCTCATCATCCGGTCGCTGGCGCTGTCGGAGATGCGGCTCAAGGACTGGTGGCGCGTGGCGCGGCGGGAGCTGACCACGGGCCTGGCGCTGGGAGGCGTGCTGGGGCTGGTGGGCTTCCTGCGCGTGATGGCGTGGCAGGCGTTGTTCCACAGCTACGGCGACCATGCGTTCGTCATCGGCCTGACGGTGGGCGTGTCGCTGGTGGGCGTGGTGATGTTCGGCACGCTGTCCGGCTCCATGCTGCCGTTCATCCTCCGGCGCGTGGGCTTCGACCCCGCGAGCGCGTCCGCGCCCTTCGTGGCCACGCTGGTGGACGTGTCCGGACTCGTCATCTACTTCACGGCGGCCAGCCTCTTCCTGCGCGGCACGCTGCTGTAGTCGGCGACGCTCAAGGCTCCCATGATTCCCACCACCCGCCGCCGCACGCTCACCCTCGCGGCGCCCGAAGCCCCGGGCCGCCCCGCGCACGTCTCCGCCGCCAGCGGCCTGGTGCGCGCGGGGGACTGGCTCTACGTCGTCGCGGACGACGCGCTCCACCTCGCCGTGTTCCCCGCGGTGGGAGACGCGCCGGGCCACACCGTGCGCCTCTTCCCCGGGGAGCTTCCGGAAGGGCACGCGGAGCGCAAGGCGGCGAAGCCGGACCTGGAGGCGCTGTGCCGGCTGGGCCCGTCCGCGTCCTTCGCGCACGGGGCGCTCGTGGCCCTGCCCTCGGGGTCCACGCCCGCGCGGCGCCGGGCGTCGGTGCTGCCCCTGAACGCGGACGGCACGCTCGCGGGTGGGCCGCGCACGGTGGACTGCACGGCGCTCTACGTGCAGCTGGAGCGCGAGCTGGTGGCGCTCAACGTCGAGGGCGCGGCGGTGGCGGGCAAGCGGCTGCGGCTGCTCAACCGGGGCAACGGCGAGGGCGGCGTGGACGCGCTGGTGGACCTGGACCTGGACCGCGTGCTGGCCAGCCTGGACGCGGGCGTCCTGGGCCCGGAGGCGGTGCGCACCGTGCGCCGCTGGGAGCTGGGCGAGGCCAACGGCGTCCGGCTGTCCTTCACGGACGCGTCGCCGCTGCCGGACGGGCGCGTGGTGTTCACCGCCACGGCGGAGGCCTCGAAGGACCGCGTGGCGGATGGGCCGGTGGCGGGCTCGGCGGTGGGCGTGCTCGCGCCGGACGGCACGCCCGTGTACCTGGACGCGGTGGACGTGCCCGTGAAGCTGGAGGGCGTGGACGCGCGCGTGGAGGGAGGGCGCGTCCACGTGCTGCTGGTGGCGGACGCGGACGACCCGTCGGTGCCCGCGCCGCTGCTGGAAGCGGCGCTGCCCGTGCCGGGGTGACGCTCAGCCGCCGCGCTTCACCGGCAGCGGCCCGAAGGCCTGCACCACCGGCATCATGGAGATGACGTTGATGTTCACGTGCGCGGGGCGCGTGGCCACCCAGTACACGGTGTCCGCGACGTCGTCGGGCGTGAGCGGCTGGGTCTTGTCGTAGAGCGCGGCGGCCTTCGCGGTGTCGCCGCGGAAGCGCACGCTGGAGAACTCCGTGCCGCCCAGCAGGCCCGGCTGGATGTCCGTCACGCGCACCGAGGTGCCGTGCAGGTCCGCGCGCAGGTTGAGCGTGAACTGATGCACGAACGCCTTCGTCGCGCCGTACACGTTGCCGCCCGGGTACGGGAACTCGCCCGCGATGGAGCCGATGTTGATGACGTGCCCGCGGTCGCGCGCCACCATGCCCGTGAGCGCTTCGCGCGTGCAGTACAGGAGGCCCTTCACGTTGGTGTCCACCACCACGTCCCAGTCCTCCAGCCGCGCCGTCTGCGCGGGCTCCAGCCCCAGCGCGAGCCCCGCGTTGTTCACCAGCACGTCCACCTGCGCGAAGTCCGCCGGCAGCGACGCGAACGCGGCCTTCACCGCCGCCTTGTCCGTCACGTCCAGCGTCACGGGCAAGAGCCGCTCGCCCAGCTCGGCGTGGAGGGCCTCCAGCCGGTCGCTCCGGCGTCCGGTGGCGATGACGCGCGCCCCCTCCTTCACGAAGCGGCGCGCGATGGCCTGCCCGATGCCCGCCGTGGCCCCTGTCACCAGCACGTTCATGTGAATGCCTTCCACGAGAGAGAAGTCAGTCGCCGCGGTCGCGGGCGGCTTCCTCGGCGCTGCCGCCCATGGCTTCCACGGAGGTGCGCGCCTGCTTGCTGCGGTCGAACGCCACCTCCTTCTTGCCAATGCCCTCCACCGTGAGGTTGGCCAGACGGCGGCGGGCCCGGGCGATGGCGTCCTGCACCAGCGACGGGTCGGGGTGCGTCTTCAGGCACTCCACCCAGGTCTCGATGGCCTTCTCGTTGTCGCCCGCGTCGGCGCGCAGCTTGCCCATCTCGAAGAGGGCGTACGGCGCCAGCTCCGAGTCCGGGAAGCGCGTGCGCAGGTCCGCGTAGGTGCGCAGCGCCTCCTGGCGCTTGCCCTCCACCATGGCCAGCGCCTGCGCCTGGAGGAAGAGCGCGTCGTCCACGTAGGGGCTGGTGGCGAAGCGGTCCGGCAGCTTCTTCGCCTCCAGCTCGCACTGCGGATAGTCCTGCAGCTCGAAGTACGTCTTGGCCACCTGGTACTGCAGCTCCGCGCTCTGCGGCGGGTTGCGGTGCAGCGCGGCGGTGAGCTGATCAATGGAGCCGCGCAGGTCGCGGTAGTGCACCCGCAACAGCTCCGCCAGGATGATGCGCGCGTCCAGCGACTCCGGCGCCTCCGGGCACTGCTGGATGAGCTGGCGGTAGACGCTCACCGCCTCCTTCACCTTGCGCTGCTCCAGCCAGTACACGTCGGCGGCGCCCTTGAGCGCCCGGGCGCGCATCACCAGCGCCTCCGGGGACTCGTCGCGCAGCAGCAGGTCGTAGGCCTTGCGGTACTCCACCAGCGCTTCGTCCGGACGCTTCTCGAAGATGGCGTCGCGCGCGCGCTGCATGTGGTCCACCGGCTTGTCGCGGCACCCGGTGACGGCGAGCGCCCCCACCGCGAGCACGCACGCCCAACGCGCCCCCCCACGCTTCATTGACAGGACTCCGGGATGAGGCGCACGCAGTGCGTCTCTTCGCAGCGCACGCACTCACGCTCGGAGGAGACGTCCGTCACGCACACGGAGACGCGTGAGGTCCGGGGGCAGTCCTCGGACGTCACACAACGGTAGAGCCCCCCGTCGGTGCGGGTGATGTCCACCGGCGTGGAGCCGCAGTTCTCCAGGTCGTTGCAGCCCAGGAGCCCCGCCGCCACGACCGCCATTGCTGCCACCAAGGCGCGTTGCACGGCCCGGGTTCTAGCCAACTTCCGACTCCGGGTCACGAACCGTGCGCCCGCCTGCCCGCCTGTCATGCTAGCCCTGCCTGCGTCACGCCCTCCCTTCCTCTCCCAGGAGTCCCGGAACCATGAGCCTTCCCTCTCGTCCTCGCGCGGTGGTGACGGGCGCCGGCAGTGGACTTGGCCGTGCGCTGTGTGAAGCCCTGGCGGCACGTCAGGCGCGGGTGATGGTGTCGGACATGAACGTGGCCAGCGCGGAGGAGACCGCCCGCCGCGTCACCGCGCTGGGCGGCGAGGCGCGCGTGCACGCGTGCGACGTGACGAACGCGGACGCGGTGGAGGGCCTGGCGCGCGCGGTGGATGAGGCGTTCGGCGGCGTGGACCTGGTGGTGAACAACGCGGGCGTCGCCACGGGCGGCGCGGTGGGCACGCTGCCGTTGTCCGAGTGGAAGCGCGTGCTGGACGTGAACCTGTGGGGCGTCATCCACGGCTGCCACGCGTTCGTGCCGCGCCTGAAGAAGCAGGGCTCCGGACACGTGCTCAACATCGCGTCCGCGGCGGGGCTCGTGTACGCGCCGAACCTCGCGGCCTACAACACGTCCAAGGCGGCCGTCGTCGCGCTGTCGGAGACGCTCTACGCGGAGCTGCACCCGCTGGGGCTGGGCGTCACGGTGGCGTGCCCCACGTTCTTCCGCACCAACATCGCCTCGGCCGCGGCGCCCTACTCCGACCCGGAGACGCGCCGCATGAGCGTGAAGCTGGTGGACCAGTCGAAGATTGGACCGGAGTGGGTCGCCGAGCGGCTGCTCAAGGCGGTGGACCGCGACGCGCCGCACGTGCTGCCCATGGCGGACGCGCGCTGGTTCTGGCGGCTGCGGCGGCTGGCGCCCGGCTTCTTCCTGAAGGGCGTCATCGCGGTGGAGAAGCGCATGCGCGAGCGCACCGCGCGCATCCCCGGCTAGGCCGCGCGGCTTCTTCAGTTGCTGCGCTGCTGCGCGGGCGCCTTGCCGGAGGTGAGGACGGCGGTGTCCACGGACGCCATGGAGTTGCGCTGCTTGACGATGCGCGCCTTCTGGTTCTGCTTGTCCTCGTGCTTCAGGATGGCGGCGATGTGGGCGTCAGCCACCTTGCACTGGATGGCGCTGACCTCCTGGTGACGCCGTCCCAGCTCGTTCCACATGGCGAGCCGACCCTGGCTGCCCAGGAGCCGGTCCTCGACCGCGTCCAGGGCCTGGTCCATCTGCTTGCCCTCGGCCTCCAGGGCCGCGAGCCGCGCTTCGGAATCCTCGGGGGACTGTCCACATCCGGTGGACACGGCGAGCCCCACGGCCGCTGCCAGTCCGAGCCACATCCGCCGCATCCCCACGTCGCCTCCCGCGTGTCTCGGGCCGTCCACCGGCCTTCAGGCAGCGCAAGGTAGGAACGGGCCCGGGGAGCGACAACCCGAACGCAGGGCAGGGAGGTAGGCGTTTCCAGGAGCGAACGTTTGGGCGCGCTCGTGAAGAAGCCCTTATGGGGCCAAGCGCGCGCGGTGCTTCAGGATGAACTCGCACACCTCGCGCGCGGCGCCGAAGCCGGCGGCGCGCTGGGCCACGTAGTGCACCTGCGCGCGCACTTCGTCCGGAGCCTCCGGCACCGTGGCGGAGAAGCCCACCGCGTTGAGCAGCGGCAGGTCCACGACTTCATCGCCCATGTAGCCGCAGTGCTCCGCGGACACGTTGAGGATGCCGAGCAGCTTCTCGAAGTGCGCCACCTTGTCCTGGCTGCCGAAGTGCACGTGGCGCAAGCCCAGCGACTGCATGCGCATCTGCGCGGAGAGGCTGTCGCCGCCGGAGATGGCGGCCACCTCGATGCCCGCCTCCTGGAGGCGCTTGATGCCCATGCCGTCGCGCACGCTGTACATCTGCGTCCAGCCGGAGTTGGGCACCCAGAAGATGCGGCCGTCGGTGAGCGTGCCGTCGATGTCGAAGATCATCACCGACAGGCGCGCCACCCGCGCCTTGAGCGACTCCAGGTCCTGGTTCATGCCGTGCCTTCCGCTACTTGGGCACGGCCTTGAGCGAGGCCTTGCCGTCCTTGATGACGACCTTGAACTCGACGGCCTTCGCGTTGTGCTGCTTGAGCAGCTCCGGCACCTGCTTGCGCAGCGTGGCGGCCACCGACTCGTAGGACAGCTTGGACGTGTCCTCCTGGCAGCGGCGCTTCGCGGTGACGTACGCGTCGTACACCGCGCGCAGCTTGTCGTCGGACATGCCGCCACCCGGGCCCGCCGCCGCGGGACGGGGCGCCGCCGCCACCGGAGCCGCCGCCGGACGCGCGGGCTGCTGCGGAGCGGCCGGAGCCTTGGCGGCCATGCCCGGAGGCACCGCCGGACGCCCCGCCGCCGGAGTCCCGCCCGGAGCCACCGCCGGCGTCACCGAGGGCAGCTTCGAGGTCCCCATCGCCGGGGTCCCCACGGGCGCGATGGACGGCAGCCCACCCACGGGCGCCACCGCCGGAATGCTCTTCGCCGGAGGCACCAGCCCCGCGGGCGTGCCCCGGGGCGCACCGGCCGGCTGCGCCGCGACAGGAGCGACGGTGGGCGTGCCCCGGAAGGGCGTCCCGCCCGCGGACTGCTGCTCCGCCAGGTACTCCGAGGCGAGCTTCGGCTCGTTGATGGGGCGGCGGCCGGTGAGCTCCTCCACCTCCTCGAAGTCCATGTCGTCGACTTCCTCGGTGAGCTCCACCACGCCCTTCTGGCGCTCGCCGGAGGCACCGGCCTGCTTCGTCCCGGCGCGGCGGCGGGCCTTGGCCAGGTCGCGGCGGTAGGTGCCGGCTTCAATCTCCTGGAGCGTGCGCGTCCACAGCCGCTCGTAGGTGAGGAACTTGTTGTGGAGGCTCTGCACGCGGAACTTCACCGACGTGCTGCGGATGAAGGCCCCCTTGAGCTTCAACATCCGCTTCTTCAAGTCCTCATGCGCGCGGACGGGCGCCTGGCGCTCCATGCCCATGAAGTACTGCTCGTAGCTGTGGCGCAGCTCCGCGATGGCCGCTTCCAGCTCCTCACATTCGTGAAGGGCGGCTTCGCTGGAGGAACTGGCGTCCTGCGCGGGCCGGGCCCCACCTTTGGCGGCGGGCCGGGCGTTGTCGGGCGGCGGCATGTTCCGGGAGTGTCCCCAACCCGGGCGCGGCTCGCAACCTCAGGCCGCCGTCGGTGTCGGCCCCAGGCCAGCCGCCTCACCCGCCGGGCGGTGGCGGGCCATCAGCAGCGCACCGAAGGTGAACATGCACAGGGAGATGAACTGGCTGGTGGAGACGTTGTACCAGGCCTCCAGGGGCACCGCCCCGGCCAGCCCCTGGGCCCCCAGCGACTCCAGCAGGCCGTGCAGGGTGCCGCGCTCCACGTCGCCCCGGAACAGCTCCACCGTGGTGCGCAGGACGGCGTAGGCCATCAGCCACAGGGCGAAGATGTGCCCGTGGAAGCGGCGGAAGCGGCGCGCGTACAGGAGCGCCACGAAGAGCACCAGCTGCCCCACGGACTCGAAGAGCTGCGTGGGGTACACCGGCAGCGTGGTGCCGTGCTGGGCCACCCAGTCGGAGATGCGCACCGCGCCCGGCGCCGCCTGGTGCAGCACCTGCCCGGTGGCCTCCACCACGAAGCGGTCATCCCCGGCCTGCGAGCCGTACGCCAGGCTGGATGCTCCCCCCAGCCGGCCGAACAGGTCCTGCGCCAGCCCGGAGCCCGGGAAGGTCACGCCCGTGTGCGAGTGGCTGCCCGCCATGTCGCCCCAGCAGCACCCGGCGGAGAAGCACCCCAGGCGCCCCAGGCACTGCCCCAGCGACACCGTGGGGATGCACACGTCGGCGAGCCGCAGGAAGTCCAGGTCGTGCTTGCGCGCGAAGAGGAACGCCGCCAGCCCCGCGCCGATGAGGCCGCCGTAGAACACCAGCCCGCCGCCCAGGGAGAAGGCCTGGGTCCAGTCGCGCGCGTAGTCCTGCCAGTTCACCAGCACGAACAGCACGCGGCTGCCCACGAGCCCGCCCACCAGCACCCAGAACGCCAGGTCCATCACCTGCTCGCGCTTCTGGGGCCCCTCCGTGTCCACCTGGCCCCGGCCCTCCACGAAGGACACGCGGCGCCACTCGTCCTGCGCCAGCCGGCCCGCCACGGACACCGCGGTGATGAAGCCCAGCGCCAGGAGCACGCCGTAGGTGTGCAGCGGGATGCCCTCGCCCTTGCCGCCCGGGAAGGCCTCCGCGGGCAGCGCGTACTTCAGCCCGAAGTACGCGAGGAAGCCGCCCACCAACGCGAACCCCGCCGCGCGCAGCAGCTTGTCCTGGAGCGGCGCCGGCCCCTCCTTGCCCGTCTTCTCATCCACCGGCCCCAGCGTGCCCTTCCAGCCGTTGACGGCGACGGAGGCCACGACGCCCACCGCGGCGGCGTACAGCAGCAGCTGCATCCACAGGCTGGTGAAGCTCAGGCGCAGCAGGACGGGGAGCATGGGGGACCTCTAGGCTTTCACGAAGCCTTCGCGGGGGCGGAAGCCTGGGGCTTCTCCTTGCGAACGAAGGCGTCCACCACGAGCATGCCCACGCCGATGCAGATGGCCATGTCCGCGACGTTGAACGACGGCCAGGCGGCCTTGTCGTACCAATGGGCCTCCAGGAAATCGATGACGAAGGCCCGCGCCACCCGGTCGATGTAGTTGCCCAGCGCGCCGCCCAGCACCAGCGGCAGGCCCCACAGCGCCCACACCTCCGCGGGGTCCGTGCCGGACAGCTTCCGGAAGTAGAAGACGATGAGCACCACCGCGCCAATGCTCACCAGGTGGAAGAGCGGGCCGCGCACGTTCGGGGCCAGGTTCTTGAACATGCCCCACGCGGCGCCCGGGTTCTCCGCGTAGCGCAGGCGGAAGAAGTTCTCCGCCACCTCCACGTGCGTCTTCGGCTGGAAGTGCAGGCCCCGGCGGCCGGGTTCCTCGGCGGGCGAATAGAACGCGCCCAGCCGCTCCGACAGCGTGGTGGCCCCGTCGAAGCGGGTGGTGAGGTCCCGCACGACCAGGTACTTCGTCCACTGGTCCAGCACGATGACGCCCAGCGTGAGGGCGAGGAGGATGGCGTATTTGCGCGGCACGGAGAGGGCTTATACCAGCCCACCCCCGCGCGTCACGGCTGCGGACTGCTGCCCTGGGGCAGCGGCGAGGCCTCGGCTTCCGGCCGGCGCACGCGGAAGGAGTCCAGCAGCATCAGCCCCACGCCCACGCAGATGGCCGCGTCCGCCACGTTGAACGTGGGCCAGCGCATGCCCGGCTGGTTGCGCCAGTGCCAGTCGATGAAGTCGATGACGTAGCCCCGGATGAGCCGGTCCACGAAGTTGCCCAGCGCGCCGCCGGTGATGAGCGCCAGCGCCACGCGCACCATCTTCTGCGACGGCTCCGTCTTGCGGTACAGCACCAGGATGAAGCCCAGCGCCACCAGGCTCACCACGTGGAAGAACGCCTTGCGAGCCGCGTCCGGCAGGTTGGAGAACATGCCCCACGCCGCGCCCGGGTTCTCCACGTAGCGGAAGTGCCAGTAGTCCTCGATGAAGCGGTACGGCCGGGTGTTCTTGCGGAACACGCCCTCCACCGGCGGGTCGTTGTCCAGGTTCTGCTCGCTCAGGAAGCCGGACACGCGAGACAGGCCGCTGCGCCCATCCAGCGCTTCCGTCAGCCGGGACACGGCCAGGTACTTGGTCACCTGATCCGCCGCCAGCACGGCGAGGACCACCACGAGGAGGAGGCGGAGGGAGGCTTTCATGCGGTGCCTGAACCTCTATCGTGCCCCCGGGAGCCCTGACAACCCGGACCCGGGCCGGGGCCCGCCAGCCCGCCTGTCCTCTGTCTCCCGGAGTCCGCCCGTTTCGGGCATGGTGCGCCCATGGCGCCTGTTGAGCCCGACGTGAAGCCCTCCGCTCCCGACATTGCCCCACCCGGAACCACCACGACCCCGGCGGCGAAGCCGTCGCTGATGGCGCGCTTCAAGACGCTGCTGGTGGAGTACGGCCCGCTGGCCATCGCGGTGAACTACCTCATCTTCGGCCTGGTCATCGTGGGCTTCTGGGCGGCCATCCGGGCCGGCTTCCAGCCGCAAGGCACGGGGGCGCAGGCGGGCGCGTGGGGCGCGGCGTACATCGCGTCGCAGGCGGTGAAGCCCATCCGGCTGGCGGCGGTGTTCGTGCTGACGCCGCTCATCGCGCGCATCCCGCCGGTGGGGCGCTTCATCGAGAAGAACAAGCACAAGTGGAGCTTCTGAAAAGCGACGGGCCGGGCACCGGGAGACTCCCGATGACCGGCCCGCGTGAGCTGCGCGCCCGCTAGAAGTTGGGCGTGAGGTACGTCTTCACGACGCCCATGTGCTGCATGTATTGGTCGTTACTGTCGCCGAACTGCACAGGGGAGATGTCCGCAAGTGGCGTGTAGACGCGGCTGTCGAGGACGAGCCCGTTGGCGAAGGTACTGGTCCCGATGACGGTGGCGACCTGGTACTTGCGCAGGTCCACGTCCACGAGGACGTGGTCATACGGCTTGCTGCGGCTGGCATTGGTGCCGTCCTCGCCATACTTATCCACCGGGTGCGGCCCCGCGGTGTCGACCACCTGCTTGAAGGTGGTGAGGCACTGCTCGGAGCGGGTGTCGGTGTTGAAGTCGCCGCCGATGGCCAGGTAGTCGCTCTCGGGGATGTTGGCCTTGATGAACTTCACCAGGTTGGTGGCCTCCGTGTTGCGGACGCCAGAGCCACTGGTGAGCAGGTGCACGCTGACGACCCAGAGGTCGCGCGGGCCCGGGATGTTGATGCGCGCCCAGGCGAAGTCGCGGTTGGACACCTGGGTGTCCGTCCATTCACCCGACTCGATGATGGGGTAGCGGCTGATGACGCCGTTGGGGATCTGCGCGCCGGTCTCGCGGTAGTAGTAGAAGCCCGTGCCGAAGGCCGTGTCGACCATGGCTCGGATGTCCGCAGCGGAGTTCGACTTGTAGTTGAACTCCTGGATCATCACGATGTCGGGATCCACGCCCTGCATCAGCCGGATGCCGTGGCCCGGGTCGTAGCTCTGGTTCTTGCCGCTGGTGAGATTGGCCGCCATCAGGCGGATCTGCGTGACACCACCATCGGAGTCCGGGCCGTCAATCGTGCCCGCGTCGGTCGTCGTGCCCGCGTCCGTCGCCGAACCGGCATCGGTCGTCGTGCCCGCGTCGACGGTCGTACCCGCGTCGACGGTCGTGCCCGCGTCGTCCGAGGTGCCGGCATCCTCCGTGCCCGGATCCACACCGGATCCGCCATCCACGGCGGTGCCCGCGTCGTCCGTGGGCTGTCCCGAGTCCACGGTGGTGCCCGCGTCGGTGCGGGTGCCGGCATCAAACGAGGTCCCGGAGTCAGCAGGCGCGACAGGCTCTTCACCCTCGCCGCAAGCGAGCGCCAGGAAACCCAGCGCCACGAGCGGGCGGAGGTACGGGGGGAACTTCATGGCCATACAGGGACCTGGATCCTTGCTTCCGAGGGGGTCGAGGGGGGGTGTTCCACCGGCTTCGGCGCGCCGACTGGCGCGTGATTATAGAAGTTTGCAGGAAGGCTGTCCCCTGACGGCCCGTGAGGATTGCATCCTCCGCCTTTCAAGAATCCGAGAGTTCTGGCGCCCCAGAGATGGGCAAGGCGCGGATTCGAAGAAAGGCATCACGGGCCCCAGCCACGACGCAGCAGGACGCGAGGAGTCCAGGATGTCGGCACGGCAGCTCACGGTGCGGTTCCACGGCGCACTGAACGATTTCGTCGCACCGGAGCGCCGGGACCGGGTGTTCACGCACGAGCTGCAAGGCAGCCCTTCGGTGAAGGACCTCATCGAGTCATTGGGGCCGCCGCATCCGGAAGTGGACGGGGTGTTTGTGGACGGCCAGCCGGTGGGCTTGGGGCACCGCGCGGAAGCCGGCACGCACGTGGACGTGCATCCGGCCTCTATTCCAGTGCCACTCCCGGAGCAGCCGCGCTTCGTCCTGGACGTGGGCCTGGGGCGGCTGTCGGGCTTCCTGCGGATGCTCGGCTTCGACACGCTCTGGCGCAACGACTCCGCGGACGCCCTGCTGGCGCGCCTGTCCCGCGAGGAGTCGCGAGTGCTGCTCACGCGAGACCTGGGCCTGCTGAAGCGTTCGGAGGTGGTGCAGGGCTATTACCCCAGAGCCACCGACCCCGCGCACCAACTGGTGGAGGTGGTGCGGCGGTACGGCCTGACGTCGCGCATGCGGCCCTTCTCCCGCTGCCTCGCGTGCAACGCATCGCTGTCCACCGCGACACCCGACGAAGTGCAGGGCCGCATCCCGGAAGGCGTGGCCCAGCGTCACCGCCAATTCCAACAGTGCCCCGGCTGCCAGCGCGTCTTCTGGCCCGGCACGCACCACGAACGCATGCAGAACCTGGTGGACACGCTGCGCAGACTGGAAGCCAGTCCCTGATCAGCCCAAGGCCTCACGGCACTTGAGACAGACCTCGTCGCCCTGCCCCACCGCTTCGGAATACACCCAGCAGCGCGGGCACTTCTGGCCTTGAGCCGGCAACACCTCGACGGCCAGGAATGCGCCGTCACCGAAGGCCTGTGAAACCTCCAGCGTCTTCGCGGCGTCGGACGGAGTCTCCGCCAGCTCCACCTGGCTCACGATGAACAGCCCGGGCAGCTCCGTGAGGTGTGCCTCCAGCAGCTCCCGCATCGGGCCCGTGGCGCTCAGCACCACGCGGGCCTCCAGCGACGCTCCGATGCGCTTGTCCCGCCGCGCCACCTCCAGCACGCCCTGCACCGCGCTGCGCACCGCGAACAATTTCGCGTAGCGCGCCTCCAGCTCCGGCGGCATCCCGGCCTTCACCTCCGTGAAGCCCGCCAGGAACACGCTCTTCGCGCGCTCACCCGGCAGGTGCTGCCAGGCCTCCTCCGCCGTGAAGCTCATCACCGGCGCAAGGAGCGGCAGCAGCACCGTGAGCACTTCGTGCAGCACCGTCTGCGCACCGCGCCGCGCGGGCCCGTCCTGCTTCGCCGTGTAGAGCCGGTCCTTCAGGATGTCGAAGTACACGGCTGACAGGTCATTGGCGCAGAAGTCCACCACCGTCGCGTAGACGAGGTGGAACTCATAGTCCTCGTACGCCTGGCGCACGCGCGCGGCCACCTGTGCCAGCCGGCCTCGCGCCCACTGGTCCAGGGGCAGCAGCTTGTCCCCGGGCACCGCGTCCTTCGCCGGGTCGAAGTCGTGCAGGTTGCCCAGCGCGTAGCGCAGGGTGTTGCGGATCTTCCGGTAGCCCTCCGACAGCCCCTTGAGGATGGCGTCCGACAGGCGCACGTCGTTGCGGTAGTCGCTCGCCGCCACCCACAGCCGCAGCACCTCCGCGCCGTACTGCTGGATGACCTTGTCCGGCGCCACCGTGTTGCCCCGGCTCTTGGACATCTTCTCGCCCTGGCCATCCACCACGAAGCCATGCGTGAGGCAGGCCTTGTAGGGCGCCACGTCGCGCGTGCCCACCGACACCAGCAGCGAGGAATGGAACCAGCCCCGGTGCTGATCACTCCCCTCCAGGAACAGGTCCGCCGGCACGCGCTGCCGCTTCTCCAGCACCGCGGGCGCCATGCAAGCCGAGTCGAACCACACATCCAGGATGTCCGTCTCGCGGTGGAACTCCTCCTTCCCGCAGCGTGGGCACTTGAAGTCCTCCCCGAGGAACTCCTTCACCGGCGTGCGGTACCACACGCCCGCGCCCTCCTTCTCCACCGCCGCCGCCACCCGCTCCATCACCTCCGGGGACACCACCGCGTCGTCGCACCCGTCGCAGTACGCGATGGGAATGGGCACGCCCCAGCTGCGCTGCCGGCTGATGCACCAGTCCGGACGGCCCTCCAGCATGCCGCGGATCCGTGACTGTCCCCACGACGGCACCCACTGGACCTTGTCCACCTGCTCCAGCACCACCTGCCGGAACGTCTGCGTGCCATGGAACGGCGCATCCATGGGGATGAACCACTGGTAGGTCGCTGCCTGGATGACCGGCTGGTGGCAGCGCCAGCAATGCGGATAGCTGTGCGTGATGGTGTCTGACGTGTCATTGAGCAGCGCGCCCCGCTGCACCAGCAGGTCCAGCACCACCGGGTTCGCGTCGAACACGCGCCGGCTCGCGAGCACCTCGCCCACCGTGTCGTCGTAGCGTCCGTCCGCGCGCACCGGGTTGTAGATGTCCAGGCCGTACTTCAGGCCGACCTCGTAGTCCTCCTGGCCATGCCCCGGCGCCGTGTGCACCAGCCCCGTGCCGGCCTCCAGCGTGACGTGCTCGCCCAGTACCACGCGCCCCTGCCGCTCATAGAACGGGTGCTGATACGTCACGTGCTCCAGGTCCTCGCCCGTCGCGTACGCGAGGATGCGTGACGGATCCACCAGCGCCGGAGACGACACCTCGCCCGTCGGGAGCTGCACGTGCTTCACGGCGAGCTCGTCCGACTTCACCTCCGCCAGCACCTTCGCCAGCAGGTCCTTCGCGACGCAGAGGACGCGGTCCTCCAGCCGGTAGAAGACGTATTCGAACGAGGGGTTCACCGCGATGGCCAGGTTGGCCGGCAGCGTCCACGGCGTCGTGGTCCAGATGACGAAGGACACGCGCTGTCCCTTGAGCTGCGGCAACTTCTCCAGCAGCGACGGCCCCGCGTCGAAGGCCACGTACACGGACGGCGAGGTGTGCTCCGCGTACTCCACCTCGGCTTCCGCGAGCGCGGTCTGGTCCTGGAGGCACCACGCCACGGGCTTCTTGCGCCGGTACAGCATGCCCCGGCGCGCGAACGCGGCCAGCTCGCGCACCTCCTGCGCCTCGTAGCTGAAGTCGAGCGTCCGGTAGGGCGCGTCCCACGTCCCGAAGACGCCCAGCCGCTGGAACTCCGCGCGCTGGATGTCCACGAACTCCAGCGCGTACTCGCGGCAGCGCTCCAGGAGCGCGTCGCGCGACAGCGTGCGCTTGTCGAGCTTCTGTTCCTTGAGCCGCTTCTCCACCGCCTGCTCGATGGGCAGACCGTGGGTGTCCCAGCCGGGGATGAAGTCACACGGGCGCCCGGAGAGGTTCCGGAACTTCACCACGATGTCCTTCAACACCTTGTTGAGCGCATGCCCGGCATGCAGGTGGCCGTTGGCGTACGGCGGCCCGTCCGCCAGCACGAAGGGCTCACGGCCCGCGTTCTTCGCGAGCAACTGCTTCCACACGTCCTGCTCCCGCCACCAGGCAAGCAGGCGCGGTTCGAGCTGGCCCAGGTTCCCCTTCATGGGGAACTCCGTGCGCGGCAGGTGGACGGTGGCGTCGAGGTCCTTGCGGGAGGGGGCGTCGCTCATGGCTTCCAGCGCCCGTAACACCCTCCCGCCGGTCCTTCAATCACACGCGCGGACTCACTCGTCGTGGTCTTCGTCGCCGTGGTCGTGCGAGTGCGGCTGGGGCGTGGACTTGCCCTTGCCCTTGGGACACTTCTTGGAGCACTTGGCCTTCGCGGCCTGGAACGCCTTCGTGCACTTCTCGTTGCACGACTTGTCCTTCGCGGGGCACTTCCTCACACAGGCCTGGACCGTGGCACCGGCGCTGATGGAGCACTTCTCGTCGCACGTCTGCGCGAGCGCCTGGGGCGCCACCAGCATCGCGCCCATCGCCATCAATCCCAGCCAGCCTCGCACCGCGATTCGCGTCGTCATGTCGTTCCTGTCTTCCCGCGGGCGTCACTCGCCCGGGGTCAATCCATCGTCCGGCGCCGTCGCCCGGCGCACCAGCCGCACCGCCACCGGCCCCTCCTTGGTGACGCTCAGGTTGAGCGAGACCTCTTCCGTCGCGGACTTGAACACGCGCGGCTGGATCTCCTTGAACCCCGCCTTGGTGAATGCCTCGCGGTAGAAGCCCTCCACCTCGGCGACCGTCTTGCCCTTCACCGAGTAGCTCACCGTGCGCGAGCCCTCCGTCTCCGCCGTCAGCACCCTGGAGCTGCCGGGAAAGACGGGCAGCCCGGCGGGCTGCGGGGCCTTCGCCGCGCCCAGGTTCGCCTCACCCAGGAACACCGTGGTGGTGCTGTCCGGGTTCACCTGGAGGATGGCCGTGTAGGAGATGAAGTTGCGCGTGTCGACGGCGGTCACCATCGGCTCGCGCAGGAGCTGCGGCTGCTTGTACGCCTCCGGCACCACGAAGCCCCAGGAGAGCCAGCGGTCCACCACGCTCTGGAGGATGATCTGCGCCTTCTCCTTGCTGCGCACCGCGCGCAGCTTCACCGGCACGCCGTTGGCGTCCACCTGGCCCGGCACGTCCACCACGCTGACGGTCTTCGGGATGTCCCAGGTGAAGTTGGCCCGCTGCGCCCACACAGGGGAGGCGCCCGCGAGTGCCAGCAGCAGGGCCCAGCGCCCGATTCCGCGCGTCATCAACGGTTCCTCCCTACTGCTGGTGCGAACGCGCGGCCTTGACCGACTTGCCCGACTTCGGCCCCGTGTCCCCTTCCGGCTTGGGGCAGCGGGCCTTGCACTGGTTGAACTGGGTCTGGAACTTCTGCGCACAACGCGCGGCGCACGTGCGGCTGCTGTCCTTCGCCGACCCGGGACTGCTGGGCGCCGGACAGGCGGTGATGCAGGCGTTGAGCGTGTCCCCGTTCTTCGTCGCGCAGTCGGTGTTGCACGAGTTGCTGTCCGCGCGCGCGGGAGACGCCATCAGGCACACGCCCAGCACCCACGCCAGCACTCCGCCCGACAGCAGGCTTCGCATCTTCATCTTCAGCAATCCTTTCCCAGGAAACAGCCGCCATTGCCGGTGCGGTCCAGATAGCCCAGACCGTAATGGGGTGTGGTGATGCCAATCATCGCGCCGGGCGTCGTGTTCCACAGGTTGCCCAGGGGCGACGGCTTGAACCAGTACTGCATGAAGTTGGTCTCCTCCCCCGCCGCGCTCATCCAGAAGGTGTTCTCGCGCTGCATCAGCACCAGGGGCGGCAGCGGATTCATGTAGAGCGCTCCCGTCGCCAGGAAGCTGGCGAAGGTGGGAATGGGCAGCGTGGTGGGCTCGTAGACGCCCTTCGTGGCCGTGTAGAACGGAACGTTGGTGCACGGCAGCGCATAGTCCTGGAACAGGACGCAGGTGGAGGACTCGATCTCGTTGGACAGACCCCAGTCATCCACGAGCATGGAGAAGCGGCCCCGGCAGGTCCCCCCCACCGCGCGGCCAATGCCACACACCTGGATGGCGGCGTTGGCGGCCTCCAGGTGCTGCTCGTTGTACAGCCCGGTCTCCGGCGTCTGGTCCAGGAACTGGCTGGGGATGTTCCACGCGCTGAGGCTCGCCTGGGACGTGCACGACGTGCCGCCCTCGTCGCGGTAGATGAGCCGGGTCAGCACGGGACCATTCCAGCCCAGGCCTCCATTGCGGCTGCAGCTCACGCGCAGGCCCGAGCCCTGCGTGAACACCTGGGTGATGGTGTCGCCGTGGTTGACGGACGACAAGCCATTGAAGTCCGCGTAGCGCGCCTGCGCGTCCTCGCCCGCGTTCCGCATGGAGTCATGCGCCGAGCCGTAGGACACGGGGATGTCGTGCATGTCACCGTGCGTGCCGTTCCACAGCGCGGACACCGCGGCCTCCTGCACCTTCAGCGACAGGAAGCCCACCTCCGCGAAGTGGATGCCGAACACCAGGATGGTGATGAACAGCGTGACGCCGAGGGCCGCCTCCACGATGGACTGGCCCCGGGCCTGCCGGTGACGACGAGGATGGCTGTTCATCACTGGAACCCCTTGAAGCCCACGCGCCGCAGCTCCTGGATGGTCGCGGCGGAAGCCGGGGAGCTGACACCCAGCGCGTTGATGGCGTCATCCAGACCCGAGTCGTCCGTGTCCACCGGCACCAGCGTGGCGCGCCAGTACGGGTTGAGCAGGTTGGGCGGTTCGCTCCAGTGGGAGAAGCTCGCGCTGCGTCCGCGGTGGTAGTACGCGATGCCCGTGGACAGCGCCGTCTGGATGCCCAGCGGCGTGCCGTCCGCCATGGTGGCGCTGCGGTTGTCGAACTTGCCCGCGTCCGGGTTCGGGTTGTTCGCCTCGAAGCGGAAGCGGAACGCCAGGTTCCACGGGTCCTGCTGCGCCGCGGGCATGTTGCTGCGGTCGCGCTGGATGACGGCGAAGTTCTTCGGCTGGCCGAAGTTGTTGCCCTCGCCGTTGGGCCACAGCTCCGTCAGGTTGTAGTCCAGGAACGGCGGCCAGATGCCCGGGCAGCTGGACGGGCCTCCCAGACACGGCGCCAGCATGTGCCGCGCGAAGGGCGCGGGGTCCGTGCCACCGAGCCACATATGCGTGGGCGTGGGCATGATGCCGCCGGAAGCCGCGAACAGGGCCAGGGTTGGCACGACGCCTCCCACCATCACCGGGCACGGCGGCCCACCGCCATGCGCGATGTGGTTGTAGATGAAGGCCACCTCGCTCTGGTCTTCCGCCGTGACGGCGGGCGCATAGGGGGGAAAGAGCCCGTACTGGAGGATGGGCTTGCCGAAGTGGGACGTGCCGGCGGCGAACGGCAGCGTGACGATGTCCGGCGGCATGATGACGAAGGCCAGGTTCGCCTCGTGCGCGATGTACTGCTCGATGGTGCGCGACGTGACGAAGGTGAAGCCGCGGCTGCCCATGGCCGCGTCCACGGCATGGGCCACCGTCAACGGGAGCGGATCACAGGCCGCGCCGCCACCCAGGCATGCCGTGTTGTCCGACAGTTCCTTCTTGGAGATGTTGCCCGCGGATGGCGCCAGCCATCCCGCGTCGCGCGGGTTCCTCCCCGGAGCCAGGTCTCCCAGGATGTCGTTGGCGAAGCCCTGGTCGTTCACCTTGTCCTTGAGGCTCCTGAAGTCCTCATACGAGGAGGCATACAGCGCGCCCGCCGCCAACTGGTGCAGGCGCATCTGCAGGCCCACCAGGGGGTCATAGGTCTGGAACACCGCCTCCACGCGCGCGTCCTCCGCCTGCAGCTTGCCTATCAGCATGCTCAGGTCCCCGACCCCGCGCAGGCCGCACTGGCACATGCGGGCGCAGAAGCCATTCCAGGCGCAGGGGCACCCCGCGGCGGCGAAGGCCTGGTAGGTGGGCAGCCACGCCGCGTAGCCCAGCTTCGCGGCGTTCAACTCGCCGCGGTAGAGGCTGGCCCAGTTGAGGAGGCTGGCCGCGCCGGCGTTCGCCACCATGTGGGCGATCTCCGCGCGGTTGGACACGGCGATGGTGTTGAACGTGCGCGCCGTGGCCACCGCGTTGGAGTACGCGGCCGCGTCCGCCACCGTCTGCACCTCGATGCGCTCTCGCACCTTCATGGTGAACGACAGCGTGAGGGCCACCATCAGCAACAGCAGCAGCATGCTGAGGACGAACAGCACCAGGGTCTGACCGCGCTGGAGGGAGGAGCGCTTCATGGTTCTCACCGGGGGCAGGCCATGGTGGCGAAGAAACGCGACTTCACGGGCGTCATCATCCGCATGGTGAACGTGGTGATGATGGGGAAGACGTACTGCCGGTTGTTCACGCGCTCCGCCAGCTCCGCGCCCAGCTCGCCGTCCAGCACGTGTGACGCCGTCACGTCGGTGCCGTTCCAGGCGGCATCGCGCTCGGCGACGATGAGCGGGTTCGCGTCCGTGTAGGGACGCAGGCTGAAGTGCGCCAGGAACATGCGCGACATCACCCAGTTGGCGAACGGGATGCGCAGCGGGTACCAGAACACCAGCTGCACCTCCAGCCGCCGCAGGTGCCCCGGCCGGTCGAAGTCGCTGTCCTCCGGGCTGTCCACGCCGCCGCCGGCGATGTCGCGCTGGATCCACACGATGCTGCGGTTGTGGGCGCCGTCCAGACCGGGGCCCGGCGTGCCGGTGCCCGCGTAGCGGTTGTTCGCCCGCGCCGCGAACGCCTCCGCCAGCAGCCGGGGCGCATCCGAGCCGGCGCCGCGGCCCAAGGGACCGTTGAGCGACCCCGTCCCCTGCCCCATGAAGGAGTGGAAGGTCGGGATCAGCGCCAGGATGGCCGCGTGGGTCATCCGCTCGCAGTCCCCGTGCGCCACGCTGCCCGCGCGCGTCGCGCGGAAGGCCGCGTAGTGCGTCATCACCCGCGCCTGCATCATCAGGAACAGCTGCAGCGCGCCCAGAATCAGGAACACGACCAGCGGCAGCGACAGCGCGGCCTCCACCAGGGCCTGGCCGGACTCGCCTGCTTCACGGGGGGATCGTGTGGTCATACAGAGGCGCATCCTGCGGGACGGGGGAATCTCGCAGTATCCGTCAAGTGACCGCCGACACACCGCGTCGGGGTCCGAAGGGGGGCCTGGATTGTCGCAGAGGTCGGCCTCCCTTGGAAACTTCCCAGGGAAACCGCACCGTCCGTGAAAACCATGCCACGGCGATGTTTCAGCGCGGTTTCAGCCCCTTGGCGTCGAGCTGATACTTTTTCACCAGCCGCTCGATGGACTTGCGGTGCAGGCCGCTCTCCCGTGCGGCGCGGGACAGGTTGCCCTCGCAGCGGGTGAGGACGCTGGTCACGTACTCGCGCTCGAAGTTCTCCAGCAGCTGCTCCTTGGCGTCCTTGAAGGCCAGGTGCTCGTTGAAGGGCAGCGGCCCCTCGCGGGCCTGGCCCCGGACGCGCGGGGGCAGGTGGGACGGGAGGATCTCCTCGCCCTCGGAGAACGTCAGCACGTGGGAGAGGACGTTCATCAGCTCACGCACGTTGCCCGGCCACGCGTAGGCCATGAGCAGCCCCAGGGCCTCCGCGGAGAAGCGCTTGCGGCCGTGCGTGTCCACCACCTCCGGCTCCGCCAGGGCCCGCTTGAGGATGAGCGGGATGTCGTCCCGGCGCTGGCGCAGGGGCGGCAACTGGATGTGGATGACGGACAGTCGGAAGTAGAGGTCCTCGCGGAAGTTGCCCGCGGCGATCTCCTTCACCAGGTCGCGGTGGGTGGCGGCGATGACGCGGCAGTCCACTTCAATGACGTCGTTGCCGCCCACCCGGCGCACCTCGCGGTTCTCCAGCACGCGCAAGAGCTTGGGCTGCAGGTCCAGGCGCAGCTCGCCCAGCTCGTCCAGGAAGATGGTGCCGCCCTGCGCGCGCTCGAAGGCGCCGGGGCGGCTGGACGTCGCGCCGGTGAAGGCGCCCTTCTCATGCCCGAACAGCTCGCTCTCGATGAGGTTGGGCGGGATGGCGCCGCAGTCCAGCACCACCATGGGGCCCTTCTTGCGGCCGGACAGCTCATGGATGGCGCTGGAGACCAGCTCCTTCCCCGTGCCCGTCTCCCCCTGGATGATGACGGACACGTCCATGGGCGCGATGCGCTTGATGAGCCCGAACACCTGCCGCATCTTCACGCTCTGGCCCACCATGCCGCACAGCTCGCCCTCGCGGTCGGGCTCCACCGCCACCTCTTCGTCCAGGGGGGCAAAGGTGATGACGGAGGAGCCGGCGCGGATCTGCGAGCCCGGGGACAGGTAGGCGCGTTCAATGCGCCGGCCGTCCAGGAAGGTGCCGTTGGTGGAGTTCAGGTCCACCAGGAGGTAGCCGCGCTCGGTGTACTGGACCTCGAAGTGGTGGCGGCTGGCGGTGCGGTCCTCCACCAGCACCAGGTCGTTGCCCGGGTGGGCGCCGCAGCGAAGCCGCTCCTTGTCGCTGGCCATGGAGCGCCCGGTGTCCGGCCCCTGCGTCACCAGGAGCCGGCACTTGTGCAGCTTCACGGTGGCGCGCGGATCCACCACCTGCGTCTCCCCCAGCAGCGAGGACTGGGAGGACAACTCGAGTCCGACATCTCCTGGATTGGTGTGGATGTCGTCGGGATGCGGGTTCGGTGCGGTCATCAGTGAACGCGAGGATAGCAAAGGGTTCCCACCTCCCGTGCCTCCCCGCCCGTGCGTGCTAGTGTCCCGCGCCCCGCATGCCCCCCCGAAAAGCCAAGCCGAAGAAGGCGCCAGTCCCGCCTGGCGCACAGGCACCCGAGCGCGGTGACGCGCCGCGACCCAAGCGGCCCCGCGCGAAGAAGACCGTGGCCATCCTGTCCCGCAAGCGCTCGCTGTACTCGACGCGCCGGCTGGTGGAGGCCATCAAGGCCCGGGGCCACCGCCCGCTCGTCTTCGACACGCTGCGCTGCTGCCTCTTGCTGGCCCGCGGCAAGCCGCGCATGACCTACCGCGGCGCGGAGGTGAAGGGCGTGGACGTGGTGATTCCGCGCATTGGCGCGTCCATCACCGCGTACGGCCTGGCGGTGGTGAACCACTTCGAGATGATGGACGTGCCCGTCCTCAACCCGCCCACGGCCATCGCGCGCAGCCGCGACAAGCTGCGCGCGCTCCAGTTCCTGGCCCGCGCGGGCCTGGACATGCCCAGGACCGTGATGGCGCATGACCGCGGCAACGTGCGCAAGCTGGTGCAGGAGGTGGGAGGCCTGCCCGTCATCATCAAGCTGATCAAGGGCACCCAGGGCGTGGGCGTGATGATCGCCCACACGCTGCCGGAGGTGCAGACCATCCTCGACACCTTCTGGGACCTGGGCCAGGAGATCGTCCTCCAGGAGTTCGTCGCGGAGAGCGAGGGCCGCGACGTGCGCGCGCTGGTGGTGGGCGACACGGTGGTGGGCGCCATGCGCCGCAAGGCGAAGAAGGGCGAGTTCCGCTCCAACATCCACCGCGGCGGCGAGGGCCGCGCCATCACCCTGCCCCCGGACTACGTGGAGGCCGCGGTGAAGGCGGCGCGCATCATCGGGCTGGAGGTCGCGGGCGTGGACATGCTGGAGGGCCGCGAGGGCCCGCGTCTCATGGAGATCAACTCCAGCCCCGGCTTCGAGGGCCTGGAGGGCGCCACCGGTCAGGACATCGCGGGCCACATCGTGGAGCACGCGTTGGTGTACGCGGGGACCCGGGGCAGCGTGTTGATGGCGAGGGCGGGCCGCGCGTCCTGAGGATGGTGTGACAGCAGGCACGCGAGCAGTGTCCGTGTGCCTGCCCGCCTGCTTCACGGCGTGCGTGCGGGGCTTCACGGTGCGCACGGTGCCTTGGATGCTCCTCAGGAATACGGGAATGCATCCGGGCGCGGATTGTCCGGGGGTGTTGGCAGCGACGGGGATGCGCCTCTAATCTGGCGACCCCCGATGAAAACGCTGCACAAGCCGCTGCAGATCACCGTCTACCAGGATGTGCTTTGCGCCTGGTGCTACCTCGCCGACCAACGGTTGGAGGTGCTTCGCCAGGAGTTTGGCGACGCCGTCCGCTGGAGCGTGCGTCCCTACCCCCTGCGTCTGCACGACGTGCTGCCCACGGAGCGCGAAGTGCGTGGGCTGGTGGAAGAGGTGAAGCGCGCCCAGCGCGAAACCGACCCCACGGCCTCGCTGCTCTCCACGGACCTGTGGCTGGGCGGAGATCCACCGCGCTCCAGCGTGCCGGCCCTGGCGGCGCTGGAGGCGGCGCGGTTGCAGGGGCCGCAGGCGCGGGCCTTCCTCGCCCGGTCCATGCAGCGCGCCGCGCTGGAGCAGGGCGTCAACGTGTCGCGCTCGGACGTGGTGTTCGAGCTGGCGTCGCGCGTGGGCCTGTCCATGAACCAGTTCTCCGCGGCCTTCCGTTCGGAAGAGACGCGCCGGCTCATCTACGACGAGCACCGGCTGGCCGGCAGCCGCGGCGTGCGCGGCGTGCCCACGCTGGTGATTGGCGGCCGGTGGATGCTGTGCGGCCTGCGTGAGCTGTCCGAGTACCGCGAGCACATCCTCGCGTGCCTGGGCAAGGTCGTCGCGCCCCGCTCGGGTTCCTCCGAGCGGCTGGTGCACTGAAGCCGTTTCCCCCCGCGCGCCTTCGCATGCTTCGCGAAGGCGCGCCTCCCCTCCCGTGAGGCCTCAGCCCGGGAAGGACTCCGCGGCTTCGTCGCGTGGCGCGCGCAGGGACAGGTACAGCCCCGCGATGAGCAGCTGGCCCAGCGCCATGCCGGGGAGCATGCCCACGCAGCACACGAAGAACCCCGCCACGATGACGGCTCCCGCCACGAGCCCCACGCCCATGATGGACAGCCGCTCGCCTCGCGCGGCCACCCAGCTGCGGCGCAGCACCTCGACGGGAGAGGGCGGCACGTCGTCGTAGGTGAGCTCCGGCTGGACCAGGTACAGCGGCAGGAACAGGTACGTGAGCGGCACCACCAGCACCACGAACGCCAGCACCATCACGCCCATGAGGGGCACCAGCGCGTCGAAGACCTGGGTGGGGTTCGGGTCCGCGCCCAGGTCGAGGCCCGACAGCAGGCCCGTGGCCGTAGCCGCGAGGACGCCCAGGGCGCCCAGGATGAACAGCGGCACCAGCACGATGGCGAAGACGAGGAGCATCGTCAGCGTGTAGGGCACCGCCTTGTGCATCTGGCTGAAGAGGCGCGCCAGGTCCACGCGGCCGCCCTGCAGCACGTCGAAGCACACGCGCAGGAGGCCCAGCTGCACCAGGCCCTGCACCAGTTGCTGCGCGACAAACCCCACCAGGCCCAGCACCACGGTCACGACGACGCTGTCCATCGCCGCGCCGATGCCCGCGGCCACGTTGATCAGGAACTGCGCGCCGAACGCCGCGCCCAGGTAGATCAACACCGCGAGCGACAGCATGCCCCACTCGCGCTGGAACGCCGCCCAGCACACGTCCCACAGCTTGCTGAAGGTCCACGTCTCCCGGTCCAGCGGGAAGGTGGCGCCGGAGCGCTCCCGGCACGTGGGGCAGCGCGGCGACGTGCCGTTCAGGCTGCACGCATCGCAGGTGAAGTTGCCGCAGCGCGCGCAGGTGCCCGTGGCCTCCCGCCCCGGGTGCAGCGCGCAGGACGCTCCCATCGCGCGTCCGAAGTCCACATCCGACATCCGCATGCCTCCCGGCGCGGCCCCCCAGAGGCCGCGACCCGGGTGTCATATCAGGTGGGCCCCTCCCCTTCCCGGCGGGCAGGCATCCCGGATGAATTAACGCGGGACCCGGCCGTCAGTGGGGGCAGAGGTTGCGGAGCGGGATGCTTTGAGGGTCCACTTCCGCGCCAGGAGATCCGTCATGAACCGCTTGCTCGCCCTGGTCGTTCCCCTGGCCCTGCTGATGGGGACCGGCTGTGTCGTCGAGGCCCACTCGCATCGTCCCGTCCGTCGCGTGACCTACGTGGCCCCCGTGGCGGAGTACCGGTTCGCCGGCGCGCACCCCGTCCCCGACGACTACGGCGGTGGCTGGTGCCCGGAGGACTACACCCACGTCCACGACTACCAGCCGCCCCAGACGTCCTACGTCTACACGGACGACGTCTACTACTACCGGGGCCCGACGGTGGTCTGGTACTGGGACTACCACCCCATCGCCAGCGGCGGTTACTGCAACCTCCACGGGCGCCACCAGCACGACTACTACCCGCGCGGCTCCTGGGGCGCGGGCTACTCCTACGACCGCGGCAGCCGGGGCTACCGCTGGAGCGACACCCACGGCGCCTCCGCCGGGTACGGCCGCAACAACGTCTCCCCCTCGCGCCCCGCTCCGGCCCCCGTGAACCAGGGCCGCAACGCGCCCCCGGGCGGCAACGGCACCGGCGCCCGGCCTCCCAGCGGCTCCGGCGGCTGGGGCCGCAGCAACGCCGCCCCCGCCGCGAACAGCTCGCGTGACCGTGACAACGACCGCGACGACAACAAGGGTGGCGGCTGGAACACCCCGGCCAGCAAGAGCCGCGACGACGACAACAGCGGCAGCCGTGGCAACAGCGGCGGCTGGGGCAACTCCGGCAGCAGCGGCAGCAGCAACAGCGGCCGGAGCAACAGCAGCAGCGGCGGCAGCTCCGGCAGCAGCGGCGGTGGCTGGAGCAACGGCGGCAGCAGCGGTGGCGGCAGCAGTGGTGGCGGCAGCAGCGGCCGGAGCAGCGGCGGCAGCAGTGGAAGCAGCTCTGGCAGCAGCGGCGGCGGCTGGAACACGGGCAAGAGCTCCGGTTCCTCCTCCTCCGGCAAGGGCGGGACGCGCTGGTAGGCGCTCCGCTTCCTCCGCCCTGGCGTGACCCGCGGCACCGGGCGCGGCCTTCCGTCCTCCACGGAAGGCAGGCTCCCGGTGCCGACGTGTTTTCAACATCCGGAGCGCCCGGTGTCCGGTGCGTCCGGCCTTGCGGCGCACCGGGGCGTCGTGAAGGGGACGGACGGTGCCGGGGGACGGATTGCGATCGCCCCGGGCCGTGAAGATGTTGCGGCGCGATGAAACACTACATTCGGGCGGCGGGTGGTGCCGTGCTCGGGCTGTTGGCGATGGCCTGTGGCGACGGCGGCTTCACACCGGACCCCGGCGTGCGGACCGAGGACGCCGAGGCGGTGGATCTGGAAAACCTTCGCATCCTCGTGAGCGGTGAGGCACGCGTGTTCCCGGAGGCCGCGGGTGTGGCCGCCGCTCCCGCGTCACTCACCGGCATGGCGCTCACCGTGGAGGAGCCCCTGCGCGTGGCCGTCAACGACTCGGCCGCCACCTTCGCCTCCGGCGAGGTGTCCGAGGACGGCTCCTTCCGCATCACCGACGTGCCCGTGCGCGACGTGCACCAGGGGCTCGCCGTGGGCTTGGCGCACGACGGACTCGTGCGCAGCACCACGCTCGTCTACGACACCGCCTTCACCGGCACCCGTCCGCGCACGGACATCATCGACGCGCACGCCTGGGCCCTGCCCACCGCGTTCGTGGATGGGCTGGGCGCGGCCGTGGGAGCGCCGCGCCTCCAGGGCCACACCGGTGACCCGGCGGCCACCCTGGCCTCCGCGGGCTTCGTGCTGGGACGCGTGGTGGACCTCAACGGACAACCCGTGAGCGGCGTGCGCGTGGCGCTGGACCGCGCGGAGCTGGCGGACCGCGTCTACTACCCGTCCGAGGACCTCACGTCCGTGAACACCACGGGCACCGCGGGCCACGGGCTGTTCCTCTTCGTGCACTCCGGCGCCGGAGTGTCGTCCTTCCAGCTGTCCGTGGAAGGCGCTCCCACCTACGTGCCGCGCAACGTCGACGTGGGCCCCGACCTGGGCGTCGTCCTGACCGTCTACCCGGGCCGTTACGCGCCCTGACCAAACCCTCGACAGGTCGGACTTCCCTGCCTAGAACGGACAGGCGTCCAACCCCGGCGTCTCATTGCCGGGGGGCCCCTCGAGACGAGATGTTGTGGCAGGATGCAGGGCTGGCGTTCCGGGGGGACGCGGATGATGAGCGGCCGATCCATGCCACGAAGCACGGCGTTGGTCCGTGCCCTTGCGCGCAGCTCCGCGGCGGCCGCCTGCATGGTGGGGCTGCTGGTGCTGGTGGGCTGGGCGCTGGACGTCATGGTCCTCAAGTCCATGGGCGCCGCGCTTCCCGCCATGCGTCCCAGCGCCGCGTTGGGATTGCTGCTGGGCGGGGCCGCGCTGGCCCTGCGGCTGCCGGCCACCTTGCGCCCCACCCGCCGCCGGCTGGGCACCGCGCTGGCGCTGGCCACGGCCCTCCTGGGCGCGGCGAGCCTCGTGGACGGCGTCATCACGGGGGGCAACGGCGGCCTGGACGCCCTGTTCCTGCGCGCGCTGGGTGAGGAGGGCGTCGCGTCGTCCGGCGTCGCGCCGTCGCCCCTGACGGCGCTGTGCCTGATGCTGCTGGGCCCGGCGCTGGCGCTGGTGGACCGGGGCCACCCGGAGCGGCTGTCGTGGACGGACGGGCTGGTGGCGCTGGCGCTGATGGCGGCGCTGACGGGGCTCAACGGCTTCCTGCTGGGCCCGCTGGTGACGCCCGCCGCCGCGCCGTTCTTCCAGGAGCGCAGCATGGGGCTGCACACCACCTGCGTGCTGATGCTCCTGGGCGTGGGCACGCTGTGCGCCCGGCCGGAGCTGGGGCTGATGGCGCGGCTCACCCGGGACACGCTGGGCGGCTTCGTGGCGCGGCGGCTGGTGCCGGTGACGCTGCTGGGGCCGCCGGTGCTGGGGCTGACGCTGGTGCTGATGCACCTGACGGGCGGGCTCAGCCACGACGCGAAGCTGCCCCTCTTCGCCACGGTGGTGGCCGCGGGCGGCGTCACGCTGGTGCTGCTGGCGGCGCGGGCGCTGGACGTGCTGGACCGGGAGCGCATGCGGGCCACCGCCGCGCTGGAGGCCAGCGAGGAGCGCTTCCGCACCTTCCTGGACACCGCGCCGGACCCCATGGTGGTGGTGGACGCCACCGGTCGCGTGCGCTTCGCCAACGCGGAGGCCGAGCGCGTCTTCGGCTACCGCCGGGAAGCCCTGCTGGGCCATGAGGTGGAGCTGCTGGTGCCAGAGGGGCTGCATGGCCCGCCCGCCACCGGCGAGGGCCTGGAGCGCGCCACCGCCGGGCGGCTGGTGTCCGGCCAGCGGCAGGACGGCACCCACGTGCCGCTGGAGGTGCGGCTGAGCCCGCTGGAGGGCGAGGACGACGCCACGCGCATCGCCATCCTGCGCGACGTCACCGAGCGCCGCGACCTGGAGAAGCTGCGCGAGGAGTACGTGGGGCTCATCTCCCACGACCTGCGCAACCCGCTGAACACCATCAACCTGCGCGCCCACCTGCTCCAGCGCGCGCTGCACGAGCGCAAGCTGGAGCGCGAGGGCCACATGGCCCAGGCCATCATCCACAACGTGGAGTGGATGAGCACCATGATTGAAGAGCTGCTGGAGGGCTCGCGGCTGGAGTCCGGCCGGGTGACGCTGCGCCGCGAGTCGCACGACCTGGGCCGCTTCCTGGCGGAGGTGCTGGAGCGCGACGTGCCCCCCGACGCGCGCGAGCGCTTCCGGCTGCACCTGGCCGCGCCGCTGCCGCCGGTGTCCATGGACGCGGCGCGCATGGAGCGCGTGGTGACGAACCTGCTGACCAACGCGCTCAAGTACAGCCCCAAGGGGACGCCGGTGGACGTGCGGCTGGCCGCCGTGCACGACCACGCCGTGGTGTCGGTGACCAACCAGGGCACGGGCCTGTCCCCCCGGGACGCGGCGCGCCTGTTCGACAAGTACTACCGCACGGAGGACGGCCGCTCGCAGGACGGCAAGGGGCTGGGGCTGGGGCTCTACATCAGCCGGCTCATCGTGGAGGCCCACTCCGGCCACATCTGGGTGGAGAGCGAGCCGGGCCGCGGCGTCACCTTCTTCTTCAGCGTGCCCCTGGAAGCCCCCTCCGCCCCGCAGGAGTCCGAGCCGATGCGGCAGCGCGCCAGCTAGCGCGGCGTGAACCAGCGCGGCAGCCAGTCCGCGCCCTTCGCCGTGGTGAGCCGCGTCTGGCCCGTGCCATCCGGGCGCATGAGGTACAGGTCGGTGTCGCCGTCGCGCTCGGACACGAACACCAGCGCCTTGCCGTCCGGGCTCCACGCCGGCATGTCGTCGCGGTGCTGGCCGTCCGTCAGCGCCACCGGCGCGCCGCCCGCCACGTCCGCCACCCAGATGCGGCTCTTGCCGTCCTCAAGCCGGGCCACGTACGCCACGCGCCGGCCGTCCGGGCTGAAGGCCGCCTCACGCTCGTCGCCCGCGAAGCCCCCGCCGGACAGCGCCCGCAGGTCCGAGCCGTCCGGCCGCACCAGGTACACGCGCTCCTTGCGCTCGCGGTTGCTCACGAACGCGAGCCACTTCCCGTCCGGACTCCACTGCGGCGTCCGGTCCTCCAGGTAGAACGTGGTGATGCGGCGGGGCTCGCCCGTGCCGTCCGCGCGGAAGACGTAGACCTCCGGGTCCCCCTCCCCGCTGCACACGCACGCGACCTCCGTGCCGTCCGGCGACACCGCGGGCTCGAAGCAGCCGGCCTTCACGTTCGTCAGCTGCGCGTCCACCGCGTTCGCCTGGGGCCGCACGCGCACCACGTCGCTGAAGCCCTGCGCGTCGGACTCCGCGGCCAGCCACGTGCCGTCCGGCGCCCAGCTCGCGTTGCGCGCGCGGGGCCGGGGCGGATGCAGCGCGACCTGGGACTGGGGCCCTCCCGCGAGCGGCTGGAGGCGCAGCTGCTGGAAGACGCGCCCGTCCGCCTCGCCCGACGCAATCACCAGCAGCGTGCGGCCGTCGGGCGACGGCGGGCCGGGGTACTCGTCCTCCGGCGCGGAGGTGACCTGCGTCTCTTCGCCAGCGGGCGTCACCCGCCAGACGTCCTTCTGTCCCGCCCGTTCGGAGAGGAAGACGATGGTGCCCGGCAGGGCCCGCCGCTCCGCCTCCGACAGGGCGCCGGGCGCGGCAGGGACCGCGGCAGCGCCGCCGCAGCGGCCCTGACAGCCCATGGCGCCCAGCAGGGCGAGCACGGCCCACCCCCACCGTGCCCGCGAGGGCCCGGAACGCATCCGCCGTTCAAGGCCCCGGTGCCTCACGTCAGCGCACCCGGACCGCGTCGGCCATGACCACGGAGCCCGGGGTCGTCCAGCGGCTCAGCTGCACCTTGTTCCAGCCCGCGGAGAAGCTGTACGTGCCCAGCTGCACCCACTTGCCGCCGTTGATCTGCTGGTTCATGGACACGCGGCCCACCTCGGAGCCCGCCGCGTTGTAGGCGATGAACGGCGCCGTGGTGGAGCGGTTCGTGCCCGCCACCCACCACGCGTCCACCGTGCGCGTCTGCGCGGTGGGCAGGTAGAACCAGAACGTGGCCGGCGCGGAGACGGCCTCCGTGGCCGCGTAGTAGTAGCCGCTGCCGTAGTAGCCGGCGCTGTAGCCGTCCGTCCACGTGCCCGTCAGCTCGAAGCGCGCCTTGGACGCGTCGTTGTTGGCGCTGTTGCTGTCGACGATGATCTCACCGGACGGCGTCGTGGTGCCGCAGTAGCTGTTGATCTTGCTGATGTACGTGGACCACGGCCAGTTGGGACCCGGGTCCGTGCGCGTCGCCGGCTGCAACCGGCCGTGCGCCACGATGTGGTAGCTGTCCTTGACGATGGCGTTGTCGCGCGCGATGTCGCACGACAGCTTCGCGGACGCGTCAATCTGCCCCGTCGGGAAGGACGTCTGGCTGGCGTAGCCGCCGTGCTCGATGCCGATGGTGAAGTGGTTGGCCGACACGCCGTTGAGCCAGCACTCCTTGCTGGCGTTGAGCGAGCAGTCATAGGTGGCGCCGATGTGCCACCCGCGGCTGGCCTCGCGCACCAGCTGGGAGACCTCGCTGCCGCTCTCGTTCACCACGTAGTGCGCGCTCACGCCCGAGGCGCTGTTGGTGAGCCAGCTCCAGCAGGACGAGTAGCTGCCCTCACAGGTGTGGATGATGATCATCGACGGGTCGCCCGTGCTGCCGGAGGGGCGCGCGTTGTAGTTGGGCGACGGGCGCCACACGGCCGCGGCGTAGTCCGGGCCCGCCGCCATGGCGCGCACCTGGGGACGCTCGAACTTCGCCTCCACCTTCACGGGCTCCAGCGACGCGAACACCGAGCCGTCCTGGTTGAGCGCCACCGCGCCCTGGTTGATGACCGCGTACACGCCGCGGTGCACGTGCTCCGCCTGCGCCTCCGGGTTGGTGATGCCGCTCAACCGCGCCACCACCGGCGCCCACGCGGCCAGGTCCCCGCGCTCCACGTTCACGTCCGTGGCCAGTTGGGACAGCCGCGCCGCGCCCGCGCGCAGGTTGGACAGCGCGTCCGTGCTCGCCGCCTCCACCGTCACGCCCGCCAGCGCCGCGCCCTGCTCCAGGTCCTCACCGCGCAGCGCCATCAGGCCGAACGCGGGCTTCTGGCCGGGGAACTCCGCCTCGCCGCGAATCATCTGCCAGCGCGTCTCCGCGTAGGAGACCGCCTTGAGCAACTCCGCCGGGACGTTGAACTCCTGCGCGGCCTGCGCGAACAGCGGATCCAGCTCACGCGGCAGCGCGCTGCCCGCCGTGTCCGGGGACGGCTGCGACGGCGTCTCGGCGGGAGGAGCTTCCGGGTTCTGCTGCGCCTGGGGGCCGCACGCGGACAGCACCAGGGCGGCGGCGGCCGCCGCGAGGGGATTGCGGAAGATGGACATGAGGGGACTCCAAAAGTCGGGGGAGGAACGCCACGGCCCGTCTTCGCTTGCTGCCCACGGAGACGGCTGGAGCCGCCTTCTCAGCACCATGCGTGCCAGCCCCCTCCAGCCCATCACGTTCGTCCAGTTTTCTTCCGCGACCGGTGCATGCATGCTCCACCCGCACGAAGCGCGCGGCGCTCCTTGCGGCGTCAAACACCTGAAATCACGGAATTGCCTACATCGCTGGACCCGCTGTTTACACGCGGAGTCCGACGTGGAGCATGGATGCCGCACTGCCGTGTTTCAGGACATCCGTGACGTAACGGATTGTTACACCATTTCTTGTATTAATCACTATTTGTACCCTTGGCGGACCCCGGAGGCAGGCCGTCCGGGCAGCGGGCGCGCGGGAAGGGCCGACACGGGGCGGGCCATCCGCTATGACGCCAGCACCATGCGGCTCTTCGGTATTGGCGACACGCACCTGCCCTCCACCCGGCAGAAGGACATGCACCGCTTCGGCTGGACGGACCACCCGCTGCCCCTGCAGCGCGCGTGGGATGAGCGGGTGCGGCCGGAGGACGCGGTCATCGTCGCGGGCGACATCTCCTGGGCCACGCGTCCCCATGAAGTGATGGAGGACCTGGCGTGGCTGGACGCGCGGCCGGGGCGCAAGGTGCTGGTGCGCGGCAACCACGACTACTGGTGGGGCGACTCCGCGTCCAAGCTGCGCAAGCTGCTGGAGCCCTTCCGCACGCTGGAGGGCTTCCTGCACAACAACGCGGTGGTGCTGGGGCCGTGGGTCATCGCCGGCACGCGGCTGTGGACCGCGCCGGAAGCGCCGCCCATGCCCGGCGGGGAGATGGGCGACGAGCAGGGGGACTCCGGCTACGTGGAGCGGGAGACGCGGCGGCTGGCCACGTCCCTGGAGGACGCGCGCAAGAAGGAGGCGGCGCACCCCACGCCGCTGACCCGCATCGTGGCGGTGCACTTCCCGCCCGTGTACGCGAACGAGCGGGCCACCGCCTTCAGCGACCCCATCGAAGCGTTCGCGCCCAGGGTCTGCGTGTACGGCCACCTGCACTCGAGCGGCATCCCCGCGGGCTTCACCGGCGAACGGGCCGGCGTGCGCTACGTGCTCGCGTCGTGCGACGCGGCCGGCTTCGCGCCGGTGCTGCTGGACGAGCGCTAAGCGCTTTGTCGACAGGGGGAAGGGGGCCGTTAAGCTGGCTCCGGGTTCGTCCCTGAACCAAGGAGTTGGAAGTCATGCCGTCGGACAAGGCCGAACTCGCCGCCCGGATCGCCAGCCTCCAGCCGGGGGACTCCATCCGCGGACTCATCTTCAAGTCCGTCTTCGGCCTGGTGCAGCAGCACGCGGGCGCCAACGGCATGGAGACGCTGCGCAAGGGGGAGCTGGACCACGACTACGCGGAGCTGCGCTCGTATCCCGCGCGCGAGTTCCTCACGCTGCTGTTCAACGCGGCGGACCTGCTGGAGGGCGCGCTCGGCCCCGCGGACGCGGTGTTCCACGCGTGCGGCGAGGTGAGCATCACCCGCTACTCCACGGGCCCCGGGATGCTCGTGTTCGGCATCATCTCCCGGGGGGATCCGCAGAAGCTCTTCGCGGGCGCGCAGATGGCGTACAGCGCGGCGGTGTCCTACGGCAACCGCGAGTACCTCACGACGGGCCCCAAGTCCGGCACCCTGCGCATGCGCCGGGACATGATGCCGCCCGCGTACCACGTGGGCATCCTCACCGGCTCGCTCAAGGTGCTGGGGCTGACGGGCAAGGCCACCGCGAAGCCGCAGGGCATCGACCGCGTGGACTACGACATCGAGTGGACCTGAAGCGGGACGCGGGGCCGCGCGTCTCCAGGACTCCAGGTGAGCGTCAGGCCACCGTGCTTCAGTCGACGCGGGTGTAGGTCACGTCCAGCTGCGCCACCACGCGCTCGCCCACGGACGCCGTGCAGGCGAAGGTGTGGTCCGCGCCGCGCACGCGGGTGCGGCGCGCGCCGAACACCACCGTCTGGCCCGCGTAGGCCAGGCTGTCCGCGGACAGCTTCACGTCCTTGGCCACGAAGCGGGCCCCGGCGTTGCGCTCCAGGTCGCGGCCCAGCGTGGTGGCCATGCGGGTCATCCCGCCCGCCACGACGGCCACCGGCATCACCGGGTGCATGGCGAAGTGGCCCTTGCACAGCTCCGGGGTGACGACCAGCGACGAGCGCAGCATGTCGCCGTCCGTCTGGAAGTCCTTCAGGTCCAGCGGCTTGCTGTACGGGTTCTGCCGCAGCTTCGCCCACTCCTCCGGGGTGCGCTGCACGGTGTCCGCGGGGCGCGGCTCGCGGCGCATCTCCTGGCGCGCCTCGCCGAACAGGCGGGTGAAGGCGGCGGCGGACAGCACGTTGTAGTCCACCTCCAGCCGGAACAGCGGCGTGCCGTCCGACGAGGACAGCAGCGTGCGCGCCGTGCAGGTGCGCTTGCCGGTGTACTCCGCCTGCGCCAGCGCCCAGAGCATGTCCGTGGCGCGCTCCTGCGCGGAGGGCGAAAGCCACTGACCGCGCGCCGCGCTGGCCAGGTAGAAGTGCTGCCCGTCCTTGGGCGCCACCAGCGCCGCGCCGCACGAGCCCAGGATGGCCAGGTGCCGGCCCGCCTCGCCCAGGCCCAGCGGCATCGCCTCCGCGTCCGGCGCCATCTGCACCGGCACGCGCGCCACCACCTCACCCGGCAGCACCGTCACGTCCTTCAGCGCGAAGTACGGATCGCGAACGCAGATGCGCGGGTACAGCTCCTGCGCGCTCAGCACCGTGTACGGCGCCGCCTCCGACAGCGGCATCCGGGGCTCGGCCATCCACGGCATGACGGACTTCACCGGCGAGACCGGGGACGACGACACGGGGGCGGGGGCGATGGCCTGGAGCATGGGAGTGACCTCGTTTCGGACGCCGGGTGCCGGGGGACACCTGGCCGCAGGGTAACCGAGTTCTATTGCGCTGGGACAGTACTTTTCTCTGCCCCGCGAAAAGATTCTCGATTCATCGGCGAAAGTGTTGCTGCCCTGCCGTATTTTTCTGTCTCAGCCGGAAAAAATGGGCGGGGGCGGTGCAATTTGAAGCAGGCAAGCCCCTGCGTAAAGGGCCGACCAGCAACCTCTGCCCAACACCCCTGGGTCCGAAACACCCCTCACCCGGGAACGTTGCCCATGTATTTTCAGGCACTTACGAGGAGGAATAAACCTCAAGCCCCGTAAAACGCGTGCAGCACCGCCCGAGTAGCTTTTCTACTCCTGGGGTGAAGTCCCGGTGCGGCACCGTCTGGATTACAGCTCCACCTGACTGCCCAGCTCCACCACGCGGTTGGGCGGAATCCGGAAGTAGGCGGTGGCGCTGCGGGCGTTGCGGCTCATCCAGGTGAAGAGGGCCTCGCGCCAGAGGGCCATGCCGGGCTTCTTGGTGGGGATGATGGTTTCGCGGCCCAGGAAGAAGCTGGTGCCCATGAGCTGGAACTGGAGGCCCTTCTCCCGGCAGCGCTTGAGGATGTCCGGGATGCTGGGGTTCTCCATGAAGCCGTAGCGGGCGACGACGCGCACGAAGCCCTGCTCCAGGGGCTCCACCTCCACGCGCTCGCCGGCCACGACGTGGGGGATCTCCTCCGGGATGATGGTGAGCAGCACCACCTGCTCGTGCAGGACCTTGTTGTGCTTGAGGTTGTGCAGCAGCGCGGGCGGGGTGCCCTCCGGGTTGCCCGTCATGAAGATGGCGGTGCCGGGCACGCGCACGGGGGGGTGGTCCCCGAAGCTGCCCAGGAGGTCCTTGAGGCCCAGGCTGGCCGCGCGCAGCTTGCCGGCGAGGATGTCCCGGCCGCGCTTCCAGGTGGTCATCAGCGTGAAGATGCAGACGGCGAGCAGGAGCGGGAACCAGCCGCCGTCGGGGATCTTCGCCGAGTTGGCGCCAAAGAAGGCGATGTCCACCAGCATGAACACGCTGGCGATGGGCAGGGCCACGGCGCGGCGGACGCCCCAGCGCTCCCGGGCCACGACGTAGGCCAGCATGGTGGTGATGCCCATGGTCGTCGTCACCGCGATGCCGTACGCGGCCGCCAGCCGGCTGGAGGAGCCGAAGCCCAGCACCAGCGCGATGACGCCCACCAGCAGCGCCGCGTTGAGGCCGGGCAGGTAGATCTGCCCCATCTCCTCCGCGGACGTGTGCACCACCTCCATGCGCGGGCTGTAGCCCAGCTGCATCGCCTGGCGGGTGGTGGAGAAGGAGCCGGAGATGAGGGCCTGGGACGCGATGACCGCGGCCGCGGTGGACAGGGCGACCAGCGGGTACAGCGCCCAGTCCGGGGCCAGGAGGAAGAAGGGGTTGCGGGCGGCCTCCGCGTGGCGCAGCAGCAGCGCGCCCTGGCCCAGGTAGTTGAGCACCAGCGACGGCAGCACCAGCATGAACCAGGCGCGCCGGATGGGCCCCGCGCCAAAGTGGCCCATGTCCGCGTAGAGCGCCTCGCCGCCCGTCACCACCAGGATGACGGCGCCCAGCACCAGGAAGCCGTGCCAGCCGTTCTCGATGAAGAAGTGCACGCCGTGCACGGGCGACAGCGACCAGAGCACGGAGGGGTTGTGCAGGAGCTCCTTCACGCCCAGCACCGCCAGCGTCAGGAACCACAGGGTCATCAGCGGACCGAACACCGACCCGATGCCCGCCGTGCCCTTGCGCTGCACCATGAAGAGCAGCAGCAGGATGACGAGCGAGATGGGAATCACGTACGGCTCGAAGACGGGGGTGGCCACGCTCAGGCCCTCCACCGCGCTCAGCACGGAGATGGCCGGGGTGATGACGCCGTCACCGTAGATGAGCGCCGCGCCGAAGAGGCCCAGGGTGATGAGCACCGGCCGGGCGCGGTGCGACTGGCCCCGGGGCCGGTGCATCGCCAGCGCCATCAGCGCGAGGATGCCGCCCTCGCCCCGGTTGTCCGCGCGCATCACGAAGATGAGGTACTTCACCGACACGACGATGATGAGCGACCACACGATGAGCGACAGCACGCCCAGGACGTTGGCCGGCGTCGGGGAGACGCCGTGCACCCCGGTGAAGCATTCGCGCAGTGCGTAGAGCGGGCTGGTGCCGATGTCTCCGTAGACGATGCCCAGCGCGCTCAGGGCCAGCATCGCGACGCGTTTGGGAGAGTCCGGTCCGTCCGTCGGGGCGGCCGGTGATTCCGAGGGTGCGTTCACGGCCCCCGCTTTAGCCGAACCCGGGCCCGCCGCAACGACTGCCGTGACGCTCCTTTGGTTTCCAACCGCTTGGGGTGTTCCCATGTGCGCGCCTGGCCCCCTGCCCCCAGGGGTGCCCGGCCGCGGAACGAGGCGGGTGCCCGTCACCAACGCTTCAGGGGGGTCGGTGTCGAGCATCCGCAGAAATCAGGGATGACGGGACCTGGGACGCAGAGCGCGGCGGGCGGGGGCGTGTTCCCATGGCGGGTGCAACGGGGGGACGTGGCATGACGATGGTCGCAACCAGGCTGGGGGAGGCGCGGCAGTACGGAGCGCGGCTTCCGGAAATCGAAGAGCGGCTGGCGCTGCTGGCGGAGGCTTCACGGCTGCTGGCGGACGCGTCGCTGGAGCCCCCCGCGGTGATGGAGCGGCTGTGCGGGCTGGTGGTGCCGCTCCTGGGCACCGCGTGCGCGCTGCGGCTGTTGTCGGAGGATGGGCAGTGGCTGCGCACGGTGGCGTCCGCGGCGGCGGTGCCGGAGGCGCGGGTGCGGCTGCAGGCGCTGTTCACCCATCGCATCCGCGCGGACGAGGGCGTGGCGGCGGAGGTGCTGGCCACGGGCGAGGCCCAGAGCGTGGAGGCGGTGCTGGTGCTGCCGCTGCGAGCGCGGGGGCGCGCGCTGGGCACGCTGACGGTGTGGCGGGAGGCGCCGGAGTCCGAGTCGTTCGAGTCCGGGGAGCAGTTGCTGCTCCAGGAGCTGGCGGACCGGGCCGCGCTGGCGCTGGACGTGGCCCGGGCGTACGCGTCCGAGCGCAAGGCCCGTCAGGCGGCGGAGGTGGCCGCGGGGCGGCTCGCGCGGCTGCAGCACGTCACCGCGGAGCTGTCGGAGGCGCTCACGGCGGCGCGCGTGGCGGAGGTGGTGCTGGAGCAGGGGCTGGCGGTGGCGGACGCGAGGGCCGGGGCGCTGTGGGGCGTGGAGCCGGAGTCCACGAGCGCCACGCTCCTGCGCTGCGCGGGCTGCTCGCCGGACGCGGCGGAGCGGCTGAAGCGGCTGCCCCTGGAGGGGGAATCGCCGGTGGCGCGGGTGCTGCGCGAGTCCCGGCCGGTGTGGCTGATGGCGGAGGACGCGCTGTCCGGCTCGGAGCGGCCGGCGCCCTCGTCGGCGTGCCTGCCGCTGGTGGCGGACGGCCGGGCGCTGGGGGCGCTGGTGTTCACCTTCGGCCTGCCGCACGGGTTCGACGACGACGAGCGGGCCTTCCTCCAACTGGTGGCGCACCACGCGGCGCAGGCGCTGGCGCGGGCGCGGCTCCTGGAGCGGGAGCAGCGGGCGCGGGCGGCGCTGCGCGAGGCGCACGGGACGCTGGAGGCCATCATCCAGGCGAGCCCCACGGCCATCATGCTGCTGGATCCGGACGGCACGGTGCGGCTGTGGAATCCGGCCGCGGAGCGGATGCTGGGGTGGACGGTGGAGGAGGTGATGGGGAAGGTGCTGCCGGCGGTGCCTCCCGAGCACTGGGAGGCGTTCCGCCACGGGCTGGAGCGCGCCACGCGGGGCACGGTGCTGGACGGCGCGCCCCTGGCGGCGCGGCGGCGCGACGGCGGCGCGGTGCAGGTGGCCATGTGGACGGGGCGCGTGCACCCGGCGAGCGGTCCGCCGCAGTGCCTCATCGTGATGGTGGACATCACCGAGCGCCAGCGCGGCGAGGCGGCGCAGCGCTTCCTGGCGGAGGCCGGCGGCGTGCTGGCGGGGAGCCTGGAGGAGGAGGAGACGCTGGAGCGCGTGGCGCACCTGGCGGTGCCGCAGTACGCGGAGGCGTGCGGCGTGTTCCTGGAGGACGAGTCCGGCGGCGTGCGCTGCGTGGCCACGGCGGGCGGCGGCGAGGACGGCGAGGTGCCGCCTCCGGGGCTCGCGGTGGTGGCGCGGGTCATCCAGTCCGGGAGGCCGGAGACGCGCTCGGGGCTGTCGGAGGCGGACCCGGCGAGCGCGCGCGCGGGCGGGACGTGCGCGTACCTGTGCGTGCCGCTGCGGGTGCGCGGGCACACGCTGGGGGCGCTGACGTTCGTCACGTCGAAGCGGGCGTATGACGCGCAGGACCTGGCGCTGGCGCAGGAGCTGGCGCGGCGGGCGGCGCTGGCGCTGGACAACGCGAGCCTCTACCGGGACGCGCGTCAGGCCATCCGCCTGCGCGAGGAGTTCCTGTCCATCGCGAGCCATGAGCTGAAGACGCCCATCAGCGCGCTGCAGCTCCAGGTGCAGAGCCTGCTGGCGGGGCTGGCGCGGTCCGGGGCGGGGCTGGATCCGGAGCGGCTCAAGCGCGGCCTGGAGCGGGTGGACCGGCAGGTGAAGCGGCAGACGCTGCTGGTGAACGACCTCTTGGACGTGTCGCGCCTGAGCGCGGGGAAGCTGGAGCTGGTGCTGCAGCCCATAGAGCTGGGGGCGCTGGTGCGCGAGGTGGCCGAGCGCTTCGAGCCGGAGTACACGCGCTCGGGGACGCCGCTTGAGCTGTCGCTGACGCAGGAGGTGCGCGGCCAGTGGGACCGGCTGCGGTTGGATCAGGTCTTCACCAACCTGTTCTCCAACGCGCTGAAGTACGGGCGGGGCAACCCGGTGCACGTGTCGCTGGAGGCGGAAGGAGACCGGGCACGGCTGCGGGTGAAGGACGGCGGCATCGGCATCGCGAAGGAGCACCTGCCGCGCCTGTTCCACCGCTTCGAGCGCGCCGTATCCGAGCGCAACTACGGCGGCTTCGGGCTGGGGTTGTGGATCGCCCGCCAGATCGTCGAGGCGATGGGCGGCCACATCGAGGTGGAGAGCGTGCTGGGCGAGGGCTCCACGTTCATCGTGGAGCTGCCGCGCGGCTAGCGGTGGAAGGCGGGGAGTCCTTCGGCGATGAAGCCGCAGCCGCGCTGGGACTCGCGGCGGTGGAGGACGTGGCAGCGCTCGGGGGCGGCGCAGTCGGTGTCGCGGGTGCAGGGCTGGAAGCAGTAGCCGCTGGTCTCGTCGCAGGTGAGGCCCTTCGCGCACGGGGCCTTGTCGTCACAGCGGGTGCGGCACTCGAAGGCCTCGGTTTCGAGGGTGGGCTCGGCGAAGCCTCGCAGGCAGTCTTGATTGGCGGCGCAGGGCGCGGCGTCCAGGCAGGCGGGGCCCACGAAGGGGCGGCAGATGGGGACTTCGCCTGGGTAGTCCGTCTCGCAGCGCTCGCCCGGGGGACAGGCGCGGTCGCGGCAACTGGGGACGCAGGCGCCGAGGACGCGGTAGGGATTGGGGGCGCACTCGGTGCCGGTGGCACAGGCGTTCGCGTCGTGGACGTTGCACGGCGGGCCGCAGAACTCGTGGACGCAGAGGAGCCCTGGCGCGCAGTTGCCTTCCAGTTCCCGCGCGTAGCCCGTGCAGCGGTCTCCCGCGCGCAGCGTCCCGCGCGGCACGCAGCGGCGGAGGACCTGGCCGGACGCGGAGGTGTCCACGGGGTGGCAGGTGTCGGAAGCGGTGCAGTCCGACGCGTCGTCGCAGAAGCGGTGCAGGGGCTGGCAGTCGAGGAAGCCGAACTCCCGGTGGTGCGCGCACACGGAGTCCGCGGGACACGCCGCGTCCGCGTCGCAGCGGTCCTCGCAGACGAGCGAGCCCCGGGTGTCCGCGTGGCAGTTGGAGGGGACGTTCGTCAGCCGGATGCCGTTGCTCAGGACGACGACGTCGGGAGGTTCGCTCCCGGCGCTGTCCGGGAGGTGGACCGGGTCATCCGACAGGTCCGCCTGCGAGGTGAGGTCCGGCCCGGGCCACGCGAGCCACACCGCCGTGCCCACGGCGGTGATGAACGCGGTGAAGGCGATGAGGAGGCAGAGCCTGCGCGGGTTCACCGGATGGGCCTGCCGTTCATCACCGCCTCCTGGGAGGCGACGAGCTTACAGCGCCAGGAGCAGGACCGAGGCCTGCTCCGCGGGCGAGGCCGCGAGGAAGGCGTCCGGCAGTGTGATGACCGTGGGCGGCGTGAACGCGCGGTCGCAGCTGCGCTGGCCTTCGTAGACGCGGCCCGGCTCCTTCGCCTTCAGCCGGTACGTGCAGTCGCGCACGTAGATGGTCAGCTCCTGCGGCGACAGCGACAGCGTCACCGGGCGCCCCTGGAAGCCGCCCTTCGCCTTCACCGTGTCGCCTTCCTTCTTCACGTCCAGGTTCACCACCGAGGACCCGATGTTGCCCTTCACCGTCTCGTCCTCCAGCTTCAACGCCACCGGGACGTCCGCCACGCGGCCGCGCAGCTCGCCGGGGAGACGGGACACCTGGAACTCGGGGCCCGTCACGTTGTCCGGCGTCATCCGCAGGTTGAACTGCGTCCGCGCGACGCTGAGGGCGATCTGGTCCTGCGCGGAGCCCGCGAACGCGCCGCCCACCCCGGCGAGCACCGCCAGGACTCCCACTCCCCGACGCAATGACTGACTGTTGCGCTTCATGACCTTGGGTCCTCCGGAGACAGCCTTCACATTCACTGACATCCACAATGTGTAACTTCCCCGGAGGACCGCCATATCGGCCGTGGCACGGCCCCCGTGCAGCGGGGGCTACTTTCCGCCCGCCGCCCCGCTCCCCTGCCCTGCGGCCGGGCCCAGCAGGTGCTTCTCGAAGAACATCAGCGCCGTCGTCTGGGCCAGGTCCCGGTTGGTCTTCTTCTGGAACCCGTGCCCCTCGTCCGTGGCCAGCAGGTACCAGACGTCCGAGCCCTTCTTGCGCACCGCCTGGACGATCTGCTCCGCCTCCGACTGCGGCACGCGCGGGTCGTTCGCTCCCTGCTGCACGAAGAGCGCCGCGCGAATCCTGTCCACCGACCCCAGCGGCGAGATGCGCTCCTGCACCTTGCGCACCGCCGGGTCGCGCTCGTCACCGTACTCCGCGCGCCGCAGGTCGCGCCGGTACGCCTGCGTGTTCTGCAGGAACGACGGCAGGGACGAGATGCCCACCACGTCCACCGCCGCCTTGATGCGCTCCGGGAAGAACGCCACCGTCGCCAGCGTCATGTAGCCGCCGTACGAGCCGCCGTAGACGCCCACGCGCGCCGCGTCCAGCTCCGGCCGCGAGGCGACGAAGTCCAGCGTGGCCCCGATGTCCGCCAGGCTCGCCTCGCGCTTCACGCCGTCATCCATCGCGCGGTACGCCTTGCCGTAGCCCTCCGAGCCGCGCACGTTGGGCAACAGCACCGCCAGCCCCAGCTCCTTCGTCATGATCTGGATCTGCGAGCTGAAGCTCGGCTGGCTCTGGCCTTCCGGCCCGCCGTGGAACACCACCACCACCGGCACCTTCCCCTTCGCGTTGCTGGGCAGGTAGAGGAACGCGGGCACCTTCACACCGTCCGTGGACGGGTAGCGCACCAGCTCCGGCTCCACGAACGTCTCCGGATCCAACCCGCCGACCTCCGAGCGCGTCCAGCGCGTGGTCTTCTTCGTGCCCAGGTCCACCGTGAAGACGTCCAGCGGCACGCGCGCGGACGACAGGGAGAACGCCACCCGGTCCGACCGCTTCGCCGGGAAGCGGAGCTGCGAAATCACCCCGCGCGGTGTCTCCACCGGCGTCAGCGCCTGCGTGCGCGTGTCCAGGAGGTACAGCCGGCCATAGCCCTCCTCGTTGGCGGTCACCGCCAGCTTGCGCCCGTCCGGGGACAGCTCCAGGCGATCGATGTTCCAGCGCACCGACTTCGTCAGCGACTGAGGCGCCGCCGGGGGCGCGCCCGTGAGCGGCAGCCGGTACACCTCCGCGAAGTCGCTGTAGCGGTCCGTGGACACGTACACGCCCTGCCCGTCGTGCGTGAAGACGGCGGCGTCCACGCTGCCCTTGCCCTCCTTGGGCGTCAGCTGCGTGCGCGTGTTCGTCTTCAGGTCCACCACGCTCAGGTCCGAGTCGTCCGCCGCGCGGAACTGGCGCACGAGCAGCTTCGTGCCGTCGCTGGAGAACTCCGCCGGCGCCCAGCTGCCTTCCGCTTCCGTCACCCGCTTCGCCTGCTTGGGGTCCGCCGTGGGCGCCACGTACACGTCGGTGTCCTTGCCGTTGCGGCCCGTGCCCGCGTACGCGAGCCACTTCCCGTCACGTGACACCACCAGCTCTTCATGCCGGCTCTTGCCGTCCGTCAGCAGCTCCGAGCGGCCCGTGCGCCGGTCCAGCTTGAGCACCTGGAAGAACTCTCCGCCGCCCGTGTCCTGGAGGTAGAAGATGATCCGCGGGTTGCCCGGCAGGAAGCGCGCCCGGTTGATGGGCTCCTTCGTGAAGGTGAGCTGCGTGCGCGCGCCCAGCGGCATCTCCACCACGTGCAACTGGTTCACGTCCGCGAAGCGCGTGGAGACGAGCACCTGCTGGCCGTCCCCCGTCACGTCCAACAACTGCGCGGAGCGGGACTCCAGGTACTGCTGCACGCGCTGGGAGAGCGCGGGAGGCACGGGCGGCACGCCGCTGGCCCACAGGTTGGGCAGGCCCGGCAGCGGGGCGATGCCGGGGACGGCGGACGGCGCCTTCGCGGCGGCGGGCGCGGGGGGCGGCTTCGACGGCGCGGGCGCGGGCGTCTGCGCCGCGAGCAGGGACACGATGAGCGGAAGGGACGCGAGGGTCATGGTGCCGCGGACCCTACCAGCGCCGTCGCCCTTCCCGGCATCCACGCACGCCGTTCCGCCCACCCGCGCGATGACGTCTGTTGAACAGCGGAGGTGATGCGGTGCGGCGGCCGGGCAGGCGGGACGGCTCGGGCGGTGATCGCACCCGCCGTCCGCGGGGAGCCCCACGCGCCCGTGATGACCGGGGGTTGTGACGTGCACCGGTGCACACCGTCGGAGGTGGACAGTGGCCCTTGCGTGGGGGTTCGCCCGCGTGGAGGTGATGCCCACCCTTACCCCTGTCGACATCGGTGCCGAGCCGCGTCCGCGGCCCGCCGAGGAGGGGACTTCGACATGGCCTGGATGCGGGGGAAGACACTGCTGGTCGTCGCGCTCACGTCGCTGGGGGTGCTCGCGCCCGCGTGCGGAGGCGGCTCGGCGGAGGACTCCAACACGCCTCCCACGCAGGACGGCCCGGTGCTCGTGCCGCCCACCCAGGCGCAGCTGCGCATCGTGCAGGCCGCGCCGGGCGCGCCCGCGATGGACGTCTACCTCGCTGGCACCCCCACGCCCGTGGCCCGGGCCGTGGCCTATGGCGCCACCACGCCCTACCTCACGCGCGAAGCGGGCGCCGTCACCGTGGAGCTTCGGCCCGCGGGCGCGGCGGCGGACTCGCGGCCCGTCGTGTCCCAGCCGGTGGGCATGGAGGCCGGGTCGCGCTGGACGGTGGTGGCCGCGGGCGCCTTCTCCTCTTCCGACTCCGACGCGGCGCTGCGCACGCTGCTCTTGCGCGACAACACCGTGCCCGCGGACGGCGGCCAGACGCGCGTGCGCGTCGTCAACGCCGGCACGGACGCGCCCACGGTGGACGTGGACCTGGGCAACGACGGCTCCGTGGAGGTGGAGTCCCTCGCGCGCTTCAAGGACTCCGGTGAGGAGGCGTGGGTGCTGCCTTCGGGCGCCGCGTTCCAGGTGGGCCTTCGCACGGGCGGCAAGGCGCTGACGTCCTTCACCGTGCCCGCGGCCGGCTCCGGCACGGACACGCTCATCGTCGCCACCGGCCTCATGTCCGCCCCCGCGCGCGCGGGCGACGGCTTCTCGCTGCTCACCGCGGGCCGCGACGGCACGCTGGCCATCCTGCGGCAGAATCCGACGGTGTACGTGCTGCACGCGTCACCGGACGCGCCCGCGCTGGACCTCTTCGCCAGCGACCGCGAGCTGTCCGGCGGTCTCTCCTTCGGCGCGCTGTCCTCGCCGCTCCAGGTGCCTCCGGGCACGTACACGCTGGACTTCTTCGCCGCCGCGCCTGGCTCGGAGCGCCCCACGGGCACCCCCGTGGTGACGGCCACGACGCCAACGCTCGTTCCTGGCGAGCGCTACCTGATGGTCGCCGCGGGCTACCTCGCGCCGCCCCGGCCGGCGGCGTCGCAGTTCACGCTGCTGCCCCTCGCGGACCGCTTCGCGCCGGACCCCGCCAACCTGCGCCTGCGCTGGGTGCACGCCGCCGCGAACACGCCCGCGGTGGACGTGGGCCCGCTGGGCTCGGAGCGCCGCGTGCTGCCGGACGCGCCCTTCCTCGACGTGCCCTTCGCCACCGCCACCGCGCAGGACGGCCTGCCGCTGCCTTCCGGTGGCACCGTCACGCTGGGCGTGGTGCCGTCCAACGACGCCAACCGCGCGCCGCGCACGAGCTTCTCCGTGACGCCCCGGCCGGACACGCGCGTCTTCGCCGTCGCCACCGACACGCCGGGCGCCGCGCCTGGAAGCTGGGACCTCCAGCTCCTGATGGTGGACACCACCCGCACGCCGTGGACCGTGAGCACGCAGGCCGACTCGCACTGACGTCAGAAGGCCCAGCCCACGTTGAGCACGATGCGCTGGGTGAGCTGCCACACGGACTGCTCGACCTGCGCCAGCTCGAGCATGCCGTCCCCGCCCGGGCGCAAGGCGTCGTAGGCCAGCGCTTCACGGCGGGCCCCGAAGCCCACGCCGCCCTGCAGCGTGAAGCCGGGCTCCAGCACCACGCTGTACCCGACGAGCGCCGACCCGCCCACGAACCAACTGTCCATGGGGTTGTCATCCGGCGGCGCGCCCACCTCGGCGCTGTACACCGTGCCGTTGTTGCTGTGCCCCAGGCCCGCCTCCAGGCGCGGTGACACCCACAGTCCCTGGGGCGCCCGTCCCGTCAGGTAGAAGCGCACCGACGGCGTGAGGCCGAACTGGTTGTAGCTGCTGTCGAAGCCCTCCACGCCCCCTGGCTGGCGGTCCGCGAACCGCGAGCGCATCTGGTTGAAGGCCGCGAACACGCCCAGCCCCACGGAGAAGCGCTCGCCCAGCACGCGCTCTCCTTCCAACGACAGCTGATTCAGGTTCTGGAGGGGCACGGACACCGTCACCACGTTGCGCCGCTCCGTCGGGAACGCCCCCGTGGTGATGCCCTCCTGCGCGAACGCCACCGCCGACACGAACACCAGCGACACACCCAGCTTCCACTGCGTCGAGACCATGTGATGAACCCCCGTCATGAAGCCGGACCCCCAAGGTCCGCCATGCTGGGGGACACCCCATCGCAATCGATGTGCCAGCCCGTCCCCAGAGGGAGCATCCCCCCCGGAGCGCGTGACACCGTGACAACGTGTCTCCGGCCTTCGCGGACGGGCGTGTCAGCGTGTCATGTCATCGCGTCACGGCGGCGAGAGCGCGGCCTGGGCCTGCTCGCGGCGCAACTGGAGCACGCGCACGTCCGGGTCCACCACCAGCCGCTCCGGCGCGAACTCCGAGCGCAGCGTCACCCGCACGGATCCGCCCGCCTCGGGCTCCACGCGCGTCAGGGTGCTGACGGCCTCGCCGGGCGCGGTGGACTCCGAGGCCTTCGTCACCGCCACCTCCACCGGCATGCGGCCCGTGCCCACGTTCGTCACCGTCGCCGTGGTCACCCACTGGCCGCCCTCCTTCGTCACGCGCGCGCCGGTGACGCGGTACTCGGGCACCACGACCTCGAAGAAGGCCTGCCGGGTGAACCGGTCGAAGGCCTCGGGGGAGGGCGCGAAGGGGCGCAGCGCCGCGAGGAAGTCCTGCAGCACCGGATGGTCGGCGTTGTTCATGGATTGCTTCAGGAAGGCCTGGAGCCCCGCGTGCATCGCGTCGCGGCCCATCAGGTCCTCCAGCATCCAGAACGTCCAGCCGCCCTTCTCGTAGAGGACCACCGTGTCGCCGTCGCGCGAGCCGTCCAGCTTCACCAGCGGCTGCTCCGCGTCCACGCGCCGGTCCTTGCCGTAGCGCTCCTCCATGCGCTTCGCGGTCTGCCTGCGCGCCTCCTGCCCGTCAAGCTGCTCGATGAGCTTCAGCGCCGAGTAGTGCGACAGCCCCTCCGACAGCACGTTGCCGCCGGGCCCCTTGCCGGGGATGAGCAGGTTGCCCCACCACTGGTGCGCGGCCTCGTGCGCGGTGACGAGCAGCACGGCGTTGGACTCGGGCGTGGTGCGCGTGAGGAACCCGATGGACTCCGAGAACGTGATGTCCGTGGGGAAGCCCTGCGCGTAGTTGTCCAGGCCGGCGAACTCCGACAGCTTCAGTTCCGCCCACGGGAACGGGTGGAACCATTCCGAGTAGTACCGGCGCGCGGCCTCCAGCCCGCGCATCATCTCCGGCACGTTGTAGCCGTGCGCCGGGTCGTGGAACACCACCGAGCCCGCGCCCTCCACGCGCGTCCACCGGCCCGCGATGACGTTGAAGAAGCTCACCGGGTAGTCGCTGCGCCACACCGTGGTGCGCCGGCCGTCCTTCACCGTGTCGCGCTCACGCACGCCCACGGAGTTGAGCGTGTAGGCCTCCGGGCCGCTCACGCGGATGCGGAAGGGGAACGGCATGTTGCTGCCCCAGGCGGACTCGGTGGGCCCTTCGTAGAAGTCGTCCGCGTACACGCGCGGCTCGTACTTGTTCTCCTTCGGGTCGATGCCGCGCTCCTCCTCGTAGCCCACCACCGGCGCGAACGTGGGCGTCTCGCTGGTGAGCACCACGCCCGACGGGAGGATGAATTCCTTGAACGCGCCGCCCGCGCGGGACACGCCCGCGGGCACGTGGCCCGAGTAGGTGAAGCCCACCGTCACCTTCGCGCCGGGCGCGAGCGGCGGGGACGGCGTGAAGACATACAGCCCCGCGCGGTCCTCCGGCGTCACGTCCTTGCCGTCGAGCGTCCAGCGCACGTCCGTCCAGCCGTCACCGCCGCTCAGGGCGAAGCGTGACAGCGCCACGGCGTGCCGGTTCAGCAGCGTGTACGTGCCCTTCATGCGGAAGGCGCTCGCCTCCGGCTCCAGGTCCACGTCCAGGTCCACGTCCGCCAGCATGGGCTGCGGCGCGTCCTTCCACGTCGCCAGGTTCTTCTGCCAGTAGTCCTTCGCGCGCTTCTTCGCCGCGGCGCCCTGGTGCCCCTGCCCCACGAGGATGCCCAGCCACACCAGCGCCACCGCCGGCACGGCGAGGTACGGAGAAAGCCGCCACAGCCCGCGCGCGAGGCCCGCGGGCTTCAGCCCCTCCAGCGTCGTCACCGAGTCGCGGACGCGGCGGCGGTCCAGGCGCACCGCCAGCGCGGTGAGGAACACTGCCCCGCCCAGCGCGGCCACGCGGTTGAGCACCAGCGCGGCGCGGTCCACCTGGAAGGCGCCCAGGTCGGTCCACCGCACCGCGTCCCACAGCGGCCAGTTCGTCACCCAGGTGAGGTCGCCCCGCACGGCGAGGTAGCCGGTGAAGCCCAGCGCGGCCAGGGCCAGCGCGTAGGTGCCAAAGCGGCCTCCCGCCACCGCTCGCGCGGCCAGGATGAAGCCCGTCCACAAGAGGAACGTGGGGAACAGCAGCCCTCCCCACACCAGCACGTACGGCGTCAGCGACAGCGGCACCCTGCCCTGCGACACCTGCACCAGCGTGCCCGCGAGCGCCATGGCCGTGAGCAGCGCCACCGCGACCCCGCTGTTCGCCAGCGCCTTGCCCAGCAGCACCGACAGCGTGCGCACCGGCGTCGCGTCGTGGATGGGCGCGAAGTTGGAGGCCTGCTCGCGCTCCAGCGACTCCACCACGTAGAACATCAACAACAGACACACGAGCACCGACGCCTGCCCCATCGTGCGCACCGCGAAGCGCCCGGGCACCAGCAGCAGGCTCGTGTCGAAGGGGCCCACCGCCGTGGCGCCCTGGGACACCATCTGCAACATGAGCAGCGGCAGGAACAGGTAGAGCCCCGGCTGCGACAGCAGGCCCCGCGCTTCCGCGCGCGTCACCGTCCACAGCCCCGACCAGAAGCCCGGCGGCCGCACGCCCATGCGCAGCGCGGACAGCGGCGCCTCCGCGTGCGACAGCGCGACCTGCTTCGGCGGTGCGTCCAGCGCCGCACCCTTGCGCGGGGCCTTCGTCTTCACCTCGCCCCGGAGGGCCCGGCGGAAGTGGCGCTCGCTCCAGGCCACCGCGCCCAGGCCCAGGGCCATGAGCGCGAAGCGGCTGGTGACGAAGAGGGCGTCCAGCCCCACGGGCTGAGTGTTGTAGAAGTCCACGCCCCGGTCCACCTTGATCCACGTCTCCGTGAGCCACCGGAAGCCGCCGGGGTCCAGGACCATGAGGAACCGGTTCACGCGGGGGTCCAACCAGCCGGGGGACCAGTCCCAGAGGAAGAAGGCGCAGAGGAAGAACAGGCCCACCGGCAGGAAGTACACCGGCACCGCGCGGCGCGTGCGCTCGCCCGTGGCGAAGGCCGCGCCCGCCATGAAGACGATGAGCGGCAGGCCGAACCACAGCGCGGCGCTCACGTAGTTGCCCCACGCGAAGGGCCCCCGGAACTCCGCGTCCTCGCCCGCGGGTACGACGTGGTGGAAGAAGACGAGCAGCCCCATCATCCACGCGAGCGCCAGCACGTACGCGCCCAGCGCGCCCGCGAACTTGCCCCACACGTACTCGGCGGGCGTCAGCGGCGTGGTGTGCAGGATGGGCTGCACGCGGGCCTCGTCGTCGGAGATGACGGACATGCCCGCGCCCACCGACACGAAGAAGGTGAACAGCATGAAGGTGAGCAGCAGCACCGTCTGCGCGACGGCGAAGGCGCTGGTCACCCACGCCTTCTTGCCGCCCACCTCCGTGCTGCCCGCGTCGATGGTGACGTTGCCGGAGGACACGCCCCACACCACGGCCACCAGCAGCACGAGCAGCACCCAGAACAGCGGGCGCCGCGTCTGGTGACGCCACTCGGTGCGCGCCACGCGCCAGAGCCGGGACGCGTTCACGCGCTCACCGCCGGGGCCGGTACCGGAGCCGCGGCGGCCGTGGGCTCCGGCGCGTCCTTCATCAGGAGGAGGTAGGCGTCCTCCAGCGTGGGCGGCGTGCGCTCGAAGCCGGGGGGCACGGGCGTGCCGGGGGCGGCGTGGATGCGCACGCGGTTACGGCCCTCGAAGAGCACGGCCTGGGTGACGCGCCAGGCCTGCTGGAAGGCGGCCATGTCGGCCGGGGGGACGGTGCCCTCGAAGAGGGTGTCGTGGAGGGCGGCCTTGGCTTCGGTGGGGCTGGTGATGGCCACCACGCGGCCGTGGCGGATGACGGCGAAGCGCGGGCAGAGCATGGCCACGTCCTCCACGATGTGCGTGGACAGGAGCACGGTGCGCTCGTGGGCCATCTCCGCGAGCAGCCGGTAGAAGCGCTGGCGCTCCTCGGGGTCCAGGCCCGCGGTGGGCTCGTCCACGATGAGGAGCTTCGGGTCGCCGGCCAGCGCCTGCGCGATGCCCAGCCGCTGCCGCATTCCGCCGGAGTACTCCTTCACCTTGCGCTTCGCCGCGAAGGTGAGGTTCACGCGCTCCAGCAGTTGCGCGCACAGCGCCTTGAGGCCCTGGGGCGCGGTGACGCCCTTGAGCTCCAGCAGGTAGCGCAGCATGTCCTGGCCGGAGAGGTACGGGTAGAAGCCGAACTCCTGCGGCAGGTAGCCCAGGTGCGGGCGCAGCGCCTCCGGATGGCGCACGAGGTCCAGGCCGTCGAGCGTCACCTCACCGGAGGTGGGCTCCAGCAGGCCGGAGAGGATCTTCATCAGGGTGGACTTGCCCGCGCCGTTGGGCCCGAGCAGCCCAAACATCCCCTTGGGGACGTCCAGGTCCACGCCACGAAGGGCCGTGACCGGGCCCGGATACACCTTCACCAGGTTGCGCAGGCTGAGCATGTGGCCCGTTCTACGCCGAACCGGGGGGCTCCATTTCCGGGTTCGCGCGCGAAGCGCCGCGACGGCCTCCAGCCCTGGACATAAGCTCCTGCCCACACAAGGAGCAGGGAACCCATGCGCCACGGGTGGCTGTTGCTGGCTGTGATGTTCGCAGGGTGTGCATCCACTCCGGCACTCCCTGCGGATTCATCTCTGGTGGAGGAGTCGTGGCCCGAGGATGCACAGGACTGTGAGGACGCACGCGAAGGGCCTTGTTTCGCGCCGCTTTGCGAAGGCGGGACTTGTGGGCTCTACCGATGTGAGGACCTTCCGCCGGGCCGTATCGTCCGCACCTACAGCGGCGCGCCTGTCTTCATCGCTCCAGGTGGCACCGCGCAACGGCACTGGGGCAGTGCCCAGGGCCTGCCGGGAGACTCCCTGCCCATCCCGGTGTTCCGCTGGTACCGGCGCGAGCAGCTTCCCAGCGAATTGCGGCGCCAACGCGCCATGGAAGAGTGGGCGTCCCGCCCCAAGGAGCGGCACCACATCTTTCCCCAGGCCTTGAAGCCCTACTTCCAGTCCAAGGGCATCAACGTCCATGACTACGTCATCGCCATCGACGCCGAGCTGCACAAGCGCATCCACCGTGATGCGAATGGCGCTCCCTGGAACGAGGAGTGGCGTCAGTTCCGGCGCACGACCCGTGGGACCGCCAGCAAGCCCGCCCACTTCGAACATGCCTCGCTGTTGATCCAGAAGTACGGTCTGTTTGGGCTCACGATGACCTATTGGCAGGACGTCGAGCTCGGCCCCTTTCCCGTGCCTGAGAACTGAGCCGCATGCGCTTCTACGAGGTCGACATCGTTCGCCCCGACCTGCCACGGCGATGGACGGGACACCTCCAGACGGAGCGCACCTGGACCCTGCCCGGGGTGGAGTGCCCGACCTGTGGAGAGACCTGGAGCGGGCAACAGACGCTTCCCACGGTCGACGTGACCGACCTGCCGCAACAAGGCCTGCTGCGTGAGCCCCGAGTCGTTCCCTACGTGGAGTTCATGGCGTTGACCGCCGGACTTGCTTCGCGATTGCCACGAGGAATCGCTCCGGAACCCGGCATGCAGTTGGGCCCCCTCCGGGGCTCGGCCGAGGGAATCTTTGGTCCTCTCACGACGCGGGATGGATGGGACCTGCTGGTGCGAAAGGATGCTCTCTCACAGCTCCAGCAGGAGGGCTTGAACGGACTGATTCCGGCCCGCGTGGAGGTGGAAGGGCTCGGGCCTGAAGCGCCTGCCCTGTATGAGCTGGAGTTCCACATCGCGGGACGCCTGGACCCCAGCGATGTACTGGAAGGGTCGCCATGTCCGAGCTGCGGATGGAGGGAGGTGCGGATCTCTCCCGAACACGCGCTGGAAGCGGACTCGCTCCCGAAGGGCCTTGATGTCTTCCTTCCCGCGAACGCGACCACGTACCTCATGGTCACGGAGCGCTTCGTCCAGGCGGCCCAGCGGCTTGGCCCCAGCGACCTCGTGTTCCGTGAAGTGCCGCTGGCCCGGCGCTGAAAGCCTACGCGCTCCTGGCCTGGAGCCGGCGGTGCTGGCCGCGCTTCACGGGGCCCAGCTGCGCGAGCACGCGGCCGATCTCCACCAGCTCCACGGGCTTGACCAGGTGCAGGTCGAAGCCCGCGTTCTCGCTGCGGGCCCGGTCCTCAGGCGTCCCGTAGCCTGTCAGCGCGATGAGGTGCGCGTCCGAGGCCACGCGGCCTCGCAGCTCCTTCGCCACCTGGTAGCCGTCCAGGCCCGGCAGGCCGATGTCCAGGATGATGACGTCGTAGGTGCCGGGCGTCGCCATGGCCAGCGCCTGCGGGCCGTCCTCGGCGACCGCGACGGTGTGGCCCCACATCTGGAGCATCTCGCGCAGGCCCTCGCGCGCGTCGGGGTTGTCGTCCACCAGGAGGATGCGCCACTCGCCCCGGCGGGACTCGATGCGCTCCACGGTGGCCTCCGGCCGCGCGGCGTCCGTGAGCAGCGGCAGCGTGACGCTGAACGTGCTGCCCTGGCCCGGGCCCTCACTGAAGACCTCCACCTGGCCGCCGTGCTCCTCCACCAGGTTGCGCACCAGCGTCAGGCCAATGCCCAGCCCGCCCCGGCTGCGCGCGAGCCCCGCGTCCAGCTGCGCGAAGAGCTCGAAGATGCGCTCCTGGTCCTCCCGCCTGAGGCCGATGCCCGTGTCCTGCACGGACACGCGCACGCGGGCGTCCTCGTCCAGGTGCGCGCCCACGGTGACGATGCCGCCCTCGGGGGAGTACTTGGCCGCGTTGTCGAGCAGGTTGGTGAAGACCTGCTCCAGGCGCGTCCGGTCGCCGTCCACCCAGCAGGGCTCGGAGGAGAGGGCTTCGCGCAGCACCAGCCCGCGCTCCTCCATCACCGGCCGCGCGGCGGCGAGCGAGTGCTGCAGCACGGTGTTCAGGTCCAGCGGGCCACGGCGCAGGGCGTACTTGCCCCGGGTGATGCGGCTGACGTCGAGCAGGTCGTCCACCAGGTGGCGCAGGTGGCTCACCTGCCGCTCGATGATGTCGCGGCGGCGCGCGTCGGCTTCGGACAGGCCGTGGGAGTCCTTCTGTCCGAGCATCTGCACCGCGACGGAGATGGCGGCCAGGGGGTTGCGCAGCTCGTGGGCGAGCATGGCGAGGAACTCGTTCTTCTTGCGGTCGGCCTCTTCCAGGCGGGCGGCGTTCGCCAGGGCCTCGCGCTCCACGCGTCGCAGGCGCAGGACGCTGTTGACGGTGGCGATGAGCTCTTCCGGGTCGAACGGCTGGGTGAGGTACACGTCCGCGCCGGCGCGCAGGCCCGCGACCTTCTTCTCCGCGGTGATGAAGGTGGCGGAGGTGTGGATGATGGCGACCTCGCGGGTGCGCGGATCCTCCTTCAGGATCCGGCACACGTCATAGCCGCTCATGTCCGGGAGCTTCACGTCGAGCACGACGACGTCCGGGCGCGCATCGAAGGCGATGCGCAGCGCTTCTCCCCCGGTGACCGCCTCCAGGACGCGGTAGCCCGCCTGTCGCAGCGAGAAGGAGCCCAGGTAGAGGCTCGCGGGCGTGTCGTTGACGTGAAGGACGGTGGCGGTGGCGGTGACGATCACGGGCGACATTCCCAGGCAGGAGCCAGACCCTATTTCTACCGCGCGGCGGGAACAGAGGCGAACCCGGATCAGCCCCCCAGGGCGACACCCTGCGCACCGTGAGTCACAGCGGGACGGAGAGTGTTGGAACCGCGACAGCCTGTTCAGCCTCCGTCCAGGCAGGCAGCCCACGCGCCTCTCCGTCCATCAGCGGCTCAGGACGGCTCGGTCCAGACGGCCAGCTCGTTGCCGGTGGGGTCGGTGAAGTGGAAGCGCTTGCCCCCGGGGAAGGAGAACGTGTCCTTCACGATGCGGCCTCCGGCCTCGCGCACCTTCGCCAGCGTCGCGTCCAGGTCCTTCGAGTAGAGCACCAGCAACGCGCCCCCCTTCGACACCTCGCGCTCCTTGTCGAACCCTCCGTTCAACCGCCCGTCCATGAAGGCCGTGTAGTCCGGGCCGTAGTCCTCGAACCTCCAGCCGAACACGGTGCCGTAGAAGCGCTTCGCCTCCGCGATGTCCTTCACGGGAAGCTCGATGTAGTCGATGCGGTGGTGCTGCTCGGCCTGCTGGGGTGCGGTGGACATGGCGTGCCTCCTCAAGTGGGAACACCCCCACCTTACGCACCCGCCCCCTCCAACGATTGGACGAATCCGACCTCCGCCTGCTCGCGCACGTACGCCCCCGGCGTCAGCCCCGTCAGCGCCCGGAATTCCCGCACCTGGTGCGCCTGGTCGTAGTACCCCGCCGCCAACGCCCACTCCGCCCCCTGCAGCCCCCGCGACAGCTCCACCGCGTGCTGCAACCTCGCGATGCGGCACAGCACCTTCGGTGACAACCCCACCGCCGCGTGGAACCGCCGCTCTACCTGCCGAGCCCCCACCCCCATCACCTCCTCCAGCGAACGCACCGGCACCTGCCCCCTCGCCCCCAGGATGAGGTCCACCGCGTGCCGCACCCCCGCGTCTCCCTCCCGCCCGGGAAGCCGCTCCAGCAACAGCCGCTCCAGCAGGGCGAAGCGCGCGGGCGTCCCCACGGCCGCCCCCATCCGCTCGCGCCACTCGCGCGCCTCGCGAGGCCAGAGGTCTCCCAGCCCCACCGTCGCGTCCGTCAGCTCCAGCAGCGGCAGCCGCAGGAAGGGCTGCGCGCCTCCGGGCCGGAAGCGCACCGCGACGAAGGCCGCGCGCGCGGACAGCGGCACCACCTCCGCCGTCCGCATCGCCCCCACCACGCGCAGCCCCACGCCGTCCGTCAGGTCCACCAGGATGTCCAGACACCCGTCCGGCAACACGCGGTGCACGCCCACCGGCGCTTCCCCCGACAGCTCCAGCGCCCAGTAGCACTGGACGTACGGCGCCAGGGCGGCGCACGGCTTGACCTCCACGTAGCGCATCAGGCCGCGTCCGCGACGGCCGCGCGGGGCAGCCACGCCGTGAAGCACGTCCCCTGGCCGGGCCCGTCACTCCTCACGTCGATGCGGCCCCCATGGCGCTCCACGATTTCGCGGCAGATGGCCAGGCCCAATCCCAGGCCCCCGGCGTAGTGCTCGGTCGCGTTGCGCGCGCGGAAGAAGGGCGTGAAGAGCTGCGACAGGCTCTCTCGCGGAATGCCGATGCCCCGGTCCTCCACGTCCAGCCGCACCTGCCCGTCCTCCTCGCGCACCCGCACGGCCACCGGCGTCCCCGGCGGTGAGTAGCGCAGGGCGTTCTCCACCAGGTTCGTGAAGAGCTGGTCCAACCGCTGCTCGTCCCACCGGCCCACCAGCGATCCGGCCGGAACGTCCAGGGACAGCAGGCCCTGCCGCTCCGGCCGCGTGGACTGGATGCGCTCCACCACCTCGCGCGCCAGCGCCACCAGGTCCATGGGCGCCACCGTCAGCGCGAAGCGTCCGGACTGCAGCCGCGACACGTCCAGCATGTCGCCAATCAGCCGCGTCAGCCGGTCCACCTGCCGGTTCATCCGGGCAAACGCCTCCCGCTGCCGCTCCGGACCCACCGCCTGTCCACCTCCAAGCTGGCGGATGAGCAGCTCCAGCGTCGCCTTCAGCGGCGTCAGCGGCGTGCGCAGCTCGTGGCTCGCCATGGACAGGAACTGGTCCCGGATGGCGATGGCCTCCCGCAGCTCCTTCTGCGTCCGGTCGATGCGCGCCGCCATCTCGTTGAAGCCGGACGCCAGCTGCGCGACCTCGTCGTCGCCCTCGGCGAGCACCCGCTGCTCCTGGGCGGGCGTGCCCAGCGTGGCGAAGCCGTCCCGCAGGCTCTCCAGCCGCTGCGCCACGTCCCGCCCCGCCCACCGCGACAACAGCAGCGCGATGGCGCCCGCCAGCACCGCGATGGCCACCACCCACGCGCCCATGCGCGTCACCGGGGCGAACGCCTCGCGCAGCCGCGCCGTCACCACCACCGTCCACGGCGTGCCGTCCACCTGCGTGTGCGCCACCAGCAGGCGGCGCCCGGACGCATCGAGCGCCTCGCTCATCCCCTCCGCTCCCGCGAGCGCCTCCTCTCCCAGGAGCTCCAGCGAGGGCGCGCGGGTGAGCACGTCGCCGCGGTCCGTCTCGCGCAGCAGCGTCCCGTCGCGCCGGTCGAACAGCTCCACGTGGTAGCTGCGCGAGGCGAGCGTGGGCTGCAACCCCAGCCGCCGCAACGACAGCCCGCCCACGAGGACGACCCGCGTGCCGTTCCCCGCGTCCACCGGCACCGTGAACACGACGAAGGGCAGGCCCGCGCGGGTGAGGAAGGGGCGCGACAGGAGCACCTCGTCGCCCGCCTTCAGCGCGTCCTGGAAGTAGTCCCGCTTCGCGAAGTTGCCCACGATGCGGTTGAGCCGCACGGAGGGCACCAGCGTCTCCCCGGCGGAGTCCAGCAGCCACGCCGCGTCGAACAGCCCGACCTCGCTCTCCAGGAGCTCCACCGTCTCCCGCATGCCCTCGCGGTTCCCCGTGCGCACCGAGGCGATGAAGCCCGCGTTCCGGCTCTGCGCGCGCAGGAGCGAGCGCGCCAGCGTGACCGTCTGCTCCAGCCACGCCGTCTCCGCGGTCACCGCCTGCCGGGCCTTGTCGCGCAGCTCCTGTTCAAGCGCCCGCTGCGCCAGGTACGACGTCACCGCGCCCACGCCCAGGATGGGCAGCACCGACGCCAGCGCCATGCCGCGGAACAGCCGCCAGCGCACCCCGGACAGCGTGGGCGGCTCGCGCGTCACCAGCAGCACCGCGCACGACAGGGTCAGCACCGCGTACACCCCCATCCCCGCCCAGGACCCCCGCGCCCCCAGCGCGAGCGCCATGTTCAGGAACAGGACGCCCACGCCGCCCATGCCGATGCGGCAGGCCCTGGGCCGCTGGAGCCACAGCCCCAGGGCCAGCAGCGCCCCGGTCACCAGGAAGGCCCCGCCCAGCAGCCGGATGAAGGGCCCGAACGCCGTCAGCGAGTAGCGGATGAAGCTGCTGGGGGCCAGGATCATCAGCCCGCCGAAGCTCAACGCCACGCAGGCGATGAAGGCCGACAGCAGGCCCCGGCCCTGGAAGCGGGGGGCCCGCTCCAGCAGCAGGAAGCCCGCCAGCAGCGGGTACAGGACGAGGCCCGTGGCGCCCCGGGGCAGCACGGTGGCGGCCCACCAGTAGAAGGCCACCGCGCCCAGGAAGAGCGCGCGCCCCAGCCACCCCACGATGCCGGGCCAGGTGGGGTACAGCAGCGAGGCGATCATCGTCACCGAGCCCGCCAGGAACAGGCTGCCGAGCGGACGCACGTACGGATAGATGAGCTGGAAGATGGCGGCCCCGAACTCGTAGGGCACGAAGACCATGGTGGTGCCCACGACCAGCCCGAAGGCCGCCGCGAACCACTCCATCCGTGCGCGCTCGAGGATGCCCACGGGGGCAGAGTACACAACCCGGGCGGGAGCGTACGGTCCGGGTGTGGCCGCCACGCTCGCCCTGTCGCGTATCAGGCCGCTTCCGCGATGGCCGCGCGGGGCAGCCACACCGTGAAGCACGTCCCCTGCCCCGGCCCCTCGCTGCGCGCCTGGATGCGGCCCCCGTGGCGCTCCACGATTTCGCGGCAGATGGCCAGGCCCAGGCCCAGCCCTCCGGCGTAGTGCTCGGTCGCGTTGCGCGCGCGGAAGAAGGGCGTGAAGAGCTGCGACTGGCTCTCTTGCGGAATGCCGATGCCCCGGTCCTCCACCTCCACCCGCACCGCGTCCGCCTCCTCGTGCACCCGCACCACCACGGGCGTCCCCGGCGGCGAGTAGCGCAGGGCGTTCTCCACCAGGTTCGTGAAGAGCTGATCCAACCGCTGCTCGTCCCACCGGCCCACCAGCGGCTCCGTGGGGAGCTCCAGCGTCAGCTGCTCCGCGCGCTCCGGCCGCGTGACCTGGATGCGCTCCACCACCTCGCGCGCCACGGACACCACGTCCATGGGGGCCACCGTCAACGTGAAGCGCCCGGACTGCAGCCGCGACACGTCCAGCATGTCGCCAATCAGCCGCGTCAGCCGGTCCACCTGCCGGTTCAGCCGGGCGATGGTGTCCCGCTGCCGCTCCGGGTTCACCGCCGGGCCGGAGCCGAGCTGACGGATGAGCAGCCCCAGCGTGGCCTTCAGCGGCGTCAGCGGCGTGCGCAGCTCGTGGCTCGCCATGGACAGGAACTGGTCCCGGATGGCGATGGCCTCCCGCAGCTCCTTCTGCGTCCGGTCGATGCGCGCCGCCATCTCGTTGAAGCCCACGGTGAGCTGGGCAATCTCGTCATCGCCCCGGGCCTGCACGCGCTGCTCCGCGGACGGCGTGCCCAGCACGGCGAAGCCGTCCCGCAGGCTCTCCAGCCGCTGCGCCACGTCCCGCCCCACCCACTGCGACAGCAGCAGCGCGATGGCGCCCGCGAGCACCGCGATGGCCACCACCCACGCGCCCATGCGCGTCACCGGGGCGAACGCCTCGCGCAGCCCCGCCGTCACCACCACCGTCCAGGGCGTGCCCTCCACCTGCGCGTGCGCCACCACCATCCGGCGCCCCTTGTCGTCGAACACCTCCAGGAGCCCCGCCGGCCGCGTCAGCGCGTCCGGCCCGACCAGGTCCAGCACCGGCGCCCGGGAGAGCACGTTCCCGCGCTCCGTCTCGCGCAGGAGGATGCCGTCGCGGCGGTCGAAGATCTCCACGTGATAGCCGGGCGAGGCCAGCGCGGGCTGCAACCCCAGCCGCTTCAACGACAGCGCGCCCACGAGGAAGGCACGCCGGCCCGCCCCCAGCTCCATGGGCACCGTGAACACGACGTAGGGCAGGTTCGCGCGGGAGAAGAAGGGCCGCGACAGCAGCACCTGGGCGCCGCCCTTCACCGCGTCCTGGAAGTAGGCCCGGTAGGCGAAGTTGCCGCTCACCCAGTTGAGCCGCACGGAGGTCATCAGCGTGTCGCCGGTCTCATCCAGCAGCCAGACCGCGTCGAACAGCCCGGACTGGCCCTCCAGCATCGCCAGGCGCTCCTGCATGCCCTCGCGGTTCCCCTCGCGCACATGGGCGACGAAGGCGGGCCCCTGGCTGTACACCCTCAACATCGAGCTCGCCATGGCGGCCGTCTGGGCCAGCCACGCCGTCTCCGCGGCCACCGCCTGCTGCGCCTTGCCGTGCAGCTCCGCCGCCAGCGCCTTCTGCGCCAGGTACGACGCCACCGCGCCCACGCCCACGATGGGCAGCACCGACGCCAGCGCCATGCCCCGGAACAGCCGCCAGCGAACCCCCGCCAGCACCGGCCACCCGCGAACCCCCGCCAGCAGCGCGCACGACAGCGTCAGCACGGCATACACGCTCATCCCCGACCACGAGCGCCGCGACACCACCGCCGCCGAAGAGCACCCCCATCCACCGGACGTAGGGCCCCAGCGACGCCATGGCGAAGCGCACGAACTCCTGGGGCGCCCAGAGCATCAGCGGCCCGAAGCACAGCGCCACGCAGGCCAGGAACATCAGCAGCAGGCCCTGTCCCCGGCGCAGGGTGCGCTGCTCCATGAGGAGCAGGACCATCAGCAGCAGGTAGACGACGGTGCCCGTGAGGCTGACGGGCAGGACGCAGACCGCCCACCAGTAGACCGCGAACGCGGCCAGCACGGACACGCGCCCCACCCAGCCCACGACGGCGGGCCAGGCCGGGTACATCAGCGCGACGAGCATCAACCCCGCGCCGACGAGGAACAGGCTCCCCAGCAGCCGGATGTGCGGATAGATGTATTGAAAGAGAACGGAGCCGAACTCGTAGGGCACGAACACCATCGAGATGCCCACGACGAGGCCCACCGCCGCCGCGACCCACTCCACACGTGCCCGCTCCAGGAGTTCCACGGCGGGCACCCTGACACAACCCGCCCCCGGGTGCCCGGGCGGGTGTTTTGTGTGAACAGACCGTTCGTCCAGTGGCTGTCTATCGCCGGCGCCAGGCGCCGAGCAGGTGCTCCACCACCGCGTCCACGCCCACCTCCCGTGTGACCTGCGTGAAGACGAAGGGCCCCTCGCCGCGCATCTTCCGGGCGTCGCGCTCCATCACGCCCAGGTCCGCCCCCACATGGGGTGCGAGGTCCGTCTTGTTGATGATCAAAAGGTCCGACTGCGTAATACCGGGCCCGCCCTTTCGCGGCACCTTGTCCCCGCCGGCCACGTCGATGACGTAGACGGTGTAGTCGGCGAGTTCGCGGCTGTACTGGGCCGCCAGGTTGTCGCCGCCGCTCTCCACGATGAGCAGCTCCGGGTGCAGCTCCTCCATCAGTTGTTCCAGGGCGAGCAGGTTGTGGCTGATGTCCTCGCGGATGGCGGCGTGGGGGCAGCCTCCCGTCTCCACCGCCTTGATGCGCTCCGGGGACAGGGCCTGGTTGCGCACCAGGAACTCCGCGTCCTCCTTGGTGAAGATGTCGTTGGTCACCACGCCCAGGCGGTACTGCTCGCGCAGCTTCTTGCACAGGGCCAGCACCAGCGCCGTCTTGCCGCTGCCCACGGGGCCGCCAATGCCAATCGTGAAGGCGCGCTGGGAATAGTCGCGCCGGTGCGGCTTGTCGCGCGCGTCGAAGTGGCCCGGGTGGTCCCAGTCCTCGTGCGTGTGCTCGTGTCCGTCCTGCCCATGGCCGCGGTGGTCGTCGTCGTGCATGTCGCGCTTCCTTTCGTGTCTGCCTTCAGGACAGGAACAGCCGGGAGTACAGCCGGTCGTGCGTGGCGCCCACCAGGTCCCAGAAGGGCGCGGGCTGTGCCAGGTCCTCCACGCCCGATGTCTTGCATTGCGCCAGGACGGCATCCAGCAGCGGCGTGGCCGCGTGCTGCACCTGGTGGGACTCATGCGTGCCGATGACGCCCATGCGCACGCCCGCGGACAGCGCGCCCCGCAGGGTGAGGGACAGGAAGAGGCGCTGCGCGTCCTCCTGCTCCACGTCCAGCGCGCGCAGCACCGCGCCGAACACGGGCGCGTGGTGGAACTTCACCCCCGCCGCGCGGGCCGCCTCGCGCACCGGCCCCACCGCGTCCAGGAAGATGCGCGCGCACGTGTCCAGGAAGGCGCGTCCCTGCGTGCGGCTGGCCCGGTTCGCGACGTGGTTGGTGAGGAACGCGTCCGCCCTCGCATCCAGCGCCGGCAGGGAGCCGGGCTCGCGCCACGCCGCGCCCACCAGCGGCAGGCCGCCCAGGCCCGCCTGCCACACCAGCGCCTCCACGAAGCGCCGCACGTCCGCCGCGCCGCGCACCTCCCCCGCCTGCACCGCGGCCTCCAGCCCGCCCGAGTGCGCGAAGCCCCCGGTGGGAAAGCCCGAGTCCGCCAGCTGCAACACCCTCCAGCCGGAAGCCATGGCGCGCGCCCCTTTCAGAACAGCGAGTAGCGCTGGGCCAGCGGCAGCCAGGTGGCGGGCTCGCAGCGCAAGAGCTCCCCGTCCGCGCGGACCGCGTACGTCTCCGGGTCCACGGTGATGACGGGCAGCGCGTCGTTGAGGCGCATGTCCTTCTTGCCCAGCCGGCGGCAGCCCACCACCGCGGACAGCCGCTTGGTGAGCCCCAGCCCCTGCACGGTGCCTTCCTTGAGCGCGCGTCCGGACACGAAGGCGATGCTGGTGGAGCCCCGCGCCCGGCCTCGCGCGCCGAACATGGGGCGCATCATGTAGGGCTGCGGCGTGGGGATGGACGCGTTCGCGTCGCCCATCTGCCCCCACGCGATGAGGCCGCCCTTGAGCACCAGCTCCGGCCGGGCGCCGAAGAAGGCGGGCCGCCACAGCACCAGGTCCGCGAGCTTGCCCGGCTCCACGGAGCCCACCTCGTGGGACAGCCCGTGGGCGATGGCCGGGTTGATGGTGTACTTCGCCACGTAGCGGCGGATGCGCAGGTTGTCGTTGTCGCCCTGCTCGCCGGGGAGCCGCCCGCGCTGCTCGCGCATCTTGTGCGCCGTCTGCCACGTGCGGGTGATGACCTCGCCCACGCGGCCCATGGCCTGACTGTCGGAGGCCATCATGCTGATGGCGCCCAGGTCGTGGAGGATGTCCTCCGCGGCGATGGTCTCTCCGCGGATGCGGCTCTCCGCGAAGGCCACGTCCTCGGGAATCTCGCGGTCCAGGTGGTGACACACCATGAGCATGTCCAGGTGCTCGTCCAGCGTGTTCACCGTGTACGGCCGCGTGGGGTTGGTGGAGCTGGGCAGCACGTTGGGCGCGCCGCACACGCGGATGATGTCCGGCGCGTGGCCACCGCCCGCGCCCTCCGAGTGGTACGTGTGGATGGTGCGGCCCTTGAACGCGGCCAGCGAGTCATCCACGTAGCCGGACTCGTTCAGCGTGTCCGTGTGGATGGTGACCTGCACGTCCTCCGCGTCCGCCAGCGTGAGGCACGTGTCGATGGCGGCGGGCGTGGTGCCCCAGTCCTCGTGCAGCTTCAGGCCGATGGCGCCCGCGCGGACCTGATCCAACAGGCCGTCCGGCAGGGACGTGTTGCCCTTGCCCGTGAGGCCGATGTTCAGGGGAAGCGTGTCCGTGGCCTCCAGCATGCGCGCCAGGTTCCACGCGCCCGGCGTGCAGGTGGTGGCGTTGGTGCCGGTGGCGGGGCCGGTGCCGCCGCCCACCCAGGTGGTGATGCCGCTGGCGATGGCTTCATCCGCCTGCTGCGGGCTGATGAAGTGGATGTGCGTGTCCAGGCCGCCCGCGGTGAGGATGAGCCCCTCCCCGGCGATGACCTCCGTGGTGACGCCCACCACCATGCCCGGCGTGACGCCCGCCATGACGTCCGGGTTGCCCGCCTTGCCGATGGCGGAGATGCGCCCCGCCTTGATGCCCACGTCCGCCTTGAAGATGCCCGTCCAGTCCACCACGAGCGCGTTGGTGATGACGCAGTCGAGCGCGTCCGCGTCACCCGCGCCCGCGCGCTGGCCCATGCCTTCGCGCAGCACCTTGCCGCCGCCGAACTTGCACTCGTCGCCGTACACGGTGGCGTCGCGCTCCACCTGGAGCCACAGGCCGGTGTCGCCCAGCCGCACCCGGTCCCCGGTGGTGGGGCCGAACATGTCCGCGTAGTGGCGTCTGTCCATGGTGCGGCTCATGAGCGGCCCTCCCCTTCCTGCGAGTCGGGCTCATCGGCCTCGGCCTGGTGACCGAAGCCCTGCGCGCGCACGGCCGCGAGCAATTGCGCACGGCCCGCGTCGGACACCTTGCCGCTGCCCAGCGCGTTGCCGCCGCGCACCACCTGCTCGCCCGCGATGGGGACCAGCGACACGGTCTTCACCTCGCCGGGCTCGAAGCGCACCGCCGTGCCCGCGGGGATGTCCAGCCGGTGGCCGTAGGCGCGGCCCCGGTCGAACACCAGCGCGCGGTTGGTTTCCGCGAACGCGTAGTGGCTGCCCACCTGCACGGGCCGGTCGCCCCGGTGCGTGACGCGCAGGGTGATGGCCTTGCGGCCCGCGTTGAGCTCCACCGCGCCCTCCTGCGCGCGCACCTGTCCGGGTGCGCCTTCCGGCGACGCGGCGGGCACGCTGAAGCGCTCCAGCGGCGGCACCGGCAGGAAGCTGCCATAGAGGGCCAGCGACAGGTCCCCGTGCTCCGCCACCACCGGGTGGTGCACCGTCACCAGCTTGGTGCCGTCCGGGAAGGCGCCCTCCACCTGCACCTCCGCCAGCATCTCCGGCACGCCGTCCATCACCTGCGCGCGCCCCAGGAAGCGGCGCCCCAGGTCCATCAGCTCCGCCACGCTGCGGCCGTCACGGATGTACTCCAGCAACTGGGTGGCGATGAGTGCCACCGCCTCCGGGTAGTTGAGGCGCAGGCCTCGCGCCAGCCGCTTCTGGGCGACGACGCCCGCCTGGTGCAGCAGCAGCTTGTCCACGTCACGGGGGGACAGATGCATGGAGTCCGACTCCCTCGGTGCTTCGGGGTGCGGGATGCGACGGCGGGCCAGACCCTAGCGCGACGCGTCAGCGTGGGCCAGGATGGGGGGACTTCCAGTGTCGTCCTCCCCCTCCTGGAGTCCCCCCATGAAGAGCTTCAAGGCCGGCTTCCCCAAGACGCCCAAGGCCCCTCCCGCCCCGCCGAAGACGACGAACACGGTGGCGCAGAACCCGACCTTCTCGAAGCCTCCGGCGAAGGTGTCGACGCCCGCGAACACGTCCGCCGTGTCGCGGCCGGGCGCGCCGGACAAGACGCCGCAGGGGGACGGGTTCAAGCCGTCCAAGAATCCCCAGTCCTCCTCGTCCTCGTCGCGCCCGAACATCGACGCGCACTCGCTCCAGGGGCCGCAGCTCCAGTCGCCCCACCTCTCCGAGACGGAAATCGCCGACCTGGCCATGGGCCGCACGTCCGGCAAGGGCAAGGGCCCCGCGGTGCGCCCGGAGATTGCCCAGGTGGTCCAGGAGATGAAGCAGGAGGTCCCGGGCTCGGAGGTGCTGCGCTACACGGACCAGGGCGGCCACCCGATGCTGAAGAAGCCGGGCCTGCCCGCGGGCACGGACGCGGGCGTGTGCAGCGCGATGACCTCCGAGTGGATCCGCACCGGCAAGGAGGCCGGGGGTGACCCGCTGAAGGGCTCGCAGGCGTTCGGGAAGCTGACGGACAACCACTTCGGCAAGCTCATCGACAAGCAGCACGCCGAGCACCTGCAGGGCGACGCCCTCTCGAAGATGAACGGCACGGTCCTGGCCGACGCCGCCAAACTCGAGGACGACGTGAAGCAGCTCCAGGGCAAGAGCGCGCAGCGCAAGCAGATCAACGAGCTGCTCACCAACCCCCACCTGACGGAGGCGCAGCGCCAGGAATTGACGGCGCAGCGCGGTCAGCTCACCCAGGAGCTCAAGGTGGGGATGGCGAAGCTCCACCAGGACAAGGACGTCATCGCCCAGAAGCAGGAGGCCATCGGCCACCTGGTGGACGACTTCCGCACGGGCCGTGGCGGTGGCCACCCGGGCGTGAAGGTGCAGGACTTCGAGCCCATCGACGGGAGCACCTTCGCGCAGAAGCTGTTCGACGGCACGAAGGAGAACGGCCACTACCGCATCGGCCTGCGCAAGGGCGGCGAGGCCGCGGAGGGCCACGTGCTGGGCCTGCACAAGACGGACGGCCCGAACCGCCTGCTGGACGCGAACACCGCCGAGTGGAAGACGGACAACCACAAGGACGCGGTCAACCTGACGGCCGAGCACATCGACCGGCTGTACTCGAACTACAGCGCGTTCGACATCACCCGCTACTGAGTCACACCCGCCGGGCCCACGGGTCGTCCCCCAGGAGGCCCGGCAGGAACGACAGCCAGTCGCGCGTGGTGGAAAGCAGCGTCTCCAGCGACACGGCCGCCACGCGCAGGAGCAGCCCGTCCTCGCCCAGGGGGCTGGCGGAGACCACCTCCCGGGCGCGCGGCTTCACCGGCAGGCCCGCCACGCGCTCGGCGAGAAGCTGGCGCGCGGGGGCCAGCGCGGGGCCCACCAGCAGCACGGAGGCCAGCGCGTCGAAGCGGCCCAACCGCTCCGGCAGCGCGCCGTGCGCGGGGTCCAGCACCCAGCGCTCGTCCACCAGCGCGCGGGCCTCCCGCGAGACGCGCAGGCGCGAGGCGTAGTGCAGGAACGCCCAGCGCTCGCCCCGCGCGCTGCGCCCCGCCGTCACCACGTCCGCGAGCACCAGCGACGCGCCCGGCGACAGCGTCACGTCCAAGGTCTGTGAATAGCGCGCGCCGGCGAAGCAGACGGTGGGGTCCGGCACCCACGCCAGCAGCGCGTCCCGTCCCACGCGTGCCTGGAGGTCGCTGCGGCAGCCGCTGGGGGAGCGGTAGACGCGGTTGGCCCCCTGCGTGGCCAGCAGCGCGGAGGCGCCGTCCGCCACGTCCACCTCCAGCCGCAGGTGGTCCCCGTCCACCAGCCCGCCGCCGAAGGAGGAGGTATAGGCCCACGCCGCGTGGCCGTGGTTGCGCGGCGTGAGCAGCCGCAAGGGGCTGTGCGCCAGCGCGGTGCGCACCACGGTGCGGGGACCGGAGCGCTCGAACGCGAGCCGCGCGACGCCCGCGCGCTCCGGGCCGTGGAGAGCGAAAGTCACCCTTCCCTTCTAGCACGCGAGCCGCTCCGGAAGGCCGTGCACGGCGCCTGCGTAGCGTTTCGCGCTACAGCCTCCTTCCTCGCGACAGACGGAGAGGCTCGCTGGCACGCAACCTGCTCTTGGGCGGCCCGCCAATCCTGACAGCCCGTGTCAGCAATGGCGGAACCTTCTTCCCAAGGGACTGCACCATGCCCCGTCGTTCCCCCCTCGCCCCCTCCTGGCTTCGCGCCCTGACCCTCTCCTCGTTCGCCATGGGCGGCCTGCTGGTGGCCGCGCCCGCCCACGCCGCCGAATCGGATGAGGCCCCCGCCACCATCGTCGACGTGTCCATGCAGGACGGCGAGCTGACCGCGCGCATCCGCTGGTCCGCGGAGGCCAAGGCCCTGCCCGAGGAGGTGGAGGTCCTGTCCTATGACGGCACGGACAAGCCCACCGCGGGCGAGCGCCTCTCGCCGAAGGCCGGCGAGGAGACGGAAGTGAAGCTGACCGGCGCGGTGCAGGAGCCGTGGGAGACGGGCTGGGCCCAGCGGCTGGTGGTGCGCGAGGCCAACAAGGGCCAGGAGCTGGCCAGCCAGCCCTATGACGTCAGCCTGGCCTGCGAGGACGAGAAGACCTGTCAGCTGACGGCCGCCCCGGGCATCTCCGCCAGCCGCGAGGTCCTGCACGTGAGCGACGCCCTGCAGCAGACCCTCGCCACCCTGGAGAAGGAGCTGGGGGAGAAGGAGTTCGACCTGGTGCGCGAGGTGGCCCGGCGCGAGCCCGCGCTGTATGGCGAGGTCCTGAGCTACGCCCAGGGCCTGGTCCGGTACGGCCCCGCCACGGGTTGCCGGTGCTCCTGGGAGACGTCCCATGCGCGCAGCAACACCCAGGGGACGGGGCTGGGCGCGGCGCATGACCTGAACGCGCGCCCCCTGAGCGTGACCCGCCCCTCGAACGCGCGCCTGTCCACGCAGGGCAGCAGCCGGGTCACCCTGAACCTGCGCTGCCAGTCGCTGGGCTCCATCCTCCACGAGCACATCGGCATCCGGCAGCCGGGCGGTGTCGTGAAGCCCGTGCTCATGCCCCAGCCTGTCTACAGCACCTGCGCGGGGACGTGCAGCGGCCGCTTCAGCCACTTCGGCCGCATCACCGGCCGCGCGACCGCGCAGAGCACCCCGGCCTCCTCCCAGCCCACCATCCTCAACGGCACGGCCAAGGAGCAGAGCAAGTACCACCTGGGCAACAGCCTGAGCCCGCTGCTGAACCAGACCGTCTTCGCGCCCACGGACAACAGCTTCGACGTGTCCAACACCGTGAGCAACTCGATCAGCGGCTCCGGCTACGTCCAGACGTCCGGCCAGGCCTTCTACGCCTACAACGGCGACCCCCTCACCTGGCAGCCGCGCGGCCGCGCCCAGGGTGGCTACGCCATCGCCGTCCAGGGCATCGCGGTGTGCCCGGGCGGAGGCCTGAACCCCATCGGCCGCGCCTGGGACACCGCCACCACCATGGGCAACCAGTCCAGCCTGACCAACAGCATCAACGCCTTCTTCGGTCTGTAGCCCTCCGCGCTACACCCGGCCGGGTTCGCGTAACGCGAAGGGATACATCCCCGGCCCAAGCAAAGACTTCGTGAATATAGCGGAAAACCACGCTTTCCCACTGAAGTCCGCAGCAAAGACAGACATGGCGCAATCCCTGGCACGGGACCTGCTCTGAAGGCAGACCGCCCTCCGGTGCTCCACGCCGGAGGGCGGACCCCCATTCCGCGTAAGGGATTGCCCCATGCCCCATCACTCCGCGCGAGGCCTGACCGGCCTCGTTCCGTCGTGGCTTCGTTCGTTGACCGTCTCGTCCCTCGTGTTCGGGGGCCTGCTGGCCGTGCCGGCCCAGGCCGCGGAGCAGGAGGAGCACCCGCCCATCGCCACCATCCTCGACGTGGCGATGGAGGACGGGGAGCTGACCGCGCGCATCCTGTGGACGGACCGGCAGGAGGACCTGCCCGCGGGCTCGAAGCTCGTCTCCTATGACGGGAAGAACAGCGCCAACGCCGGCGTGGCGCTGACGCCGAAGGCGGGCGAGGTGTCGCAGGTGAAGGTCTTCGGCGCGCTGGACAAGCCCTGGGAGACGGGCTGGGCGCAGAAGCTGGTGCTGCAGAACGACAAGGGCGAGGAGCTGGCCACGCAGCCCTATGACGTGAACCTGGACTGCGCGGACGACAAGGAGTGCGGCCTGCGGGTGTCCGCGGGCGTCTCCTCGGATGCGAACGTGGTGCACGTGAGCAGCGAACTGGACGCCGCCGTCATCAAGCTCAACGGGATGTACGGCGAGGGCGAGTACGACCTGGTGCAGGAGGTCTCCAAGAACTTCCCGGCCCTGCGCGGCGAGGCCATGGTCTACGCGCACCAGCTCTACCCCTGGTACCCCATCTCCGGCCCCTGCTCGTGCAACTGGGAGTCCACGACGGCGCGCACCCCCACCACCACCCAGTCCATCCTCGTCTCGTACCCGGGCCGCAGCCTCTACGGCTGGAACGGGCCGGGCCCCAAGCACACGCTGAGCGCCAACGCCCTCACGACGTACCCGGTGACGCTCAACCGGACCGTCGCCGGCAGCAGCCAGCTGACGCTGCGGCTCAACTGCTCGCGCTGGGTGTACTTCTACTGGTGGAGCATCCTCGTCCACCGTCCGGGCGGGGTGTTCCCGGTGCGCTTCCCCTTCCCCGTCAAGGTGCCGTGCACCTCGCCGTGCCAGGCCCGCTTCGACCACCTGGGGCGCGTCAGCGGCCGCACGACCATCAGCGGCGTGGCCACCGCGCAGGAGCGCGGCGCCTGGCGTGTGAACGGCGGCCTGCCGCTCATCAACCAGTCCATCTCGGCGAACAACGCCTTCGACGTGACCGCGACGTCCACGACGTTCTCCACCACCAGCAGCTACAACACGGTCAACACGAGCGGCACCGTGACGGTCCCCTCCACGTCCAGCTTCGCGAGCGCCATCACCACCAACGGCTACGCGCACGCCATCCGCGGCGAGCTGTCCTGCCCCAGCATCCCGCCGGTGGGCATCGGACGCGTCTCGGATTACGGCACCACGCAGGGCAACCCCCAGCGGCTCAGCCTCCTCTTCAGCGTCCTGGACTTCCTGTACTGAGTCCCTCGCGGAGCGGGTGATGGCACGCCCGGTATGACAACACCCCGGAGGCCGGCCCCGTTTGGGCGTCCGGCGTCCGGGGTGCTTTGCGGCGTGTCCTTTCCGCGCGAGCGGAAGGGCGGCGGACTACTTGTCGGTCGCGTCCTCGACCTTGTCGCCGGCCTTCTCCACGGCGTCGCCCGTGGCGTCGGCGGCGTCCTCGGCCTTGTCCTTCGCCTTCTCGCCCGTCTCCTCCACGTCGTCCTTGGCGGCCTCGCGGGTGTTGCGGTGGCAGCCCGTGCCCACGGACAGGGCGCCCAGCGTCAAGGCCAGCAGCGTCAGCTTCTTCATGCGGTACGACTCCTTCGCTTGAGGGGGGGTGGCAGTATGCGGCCCGCCCTCCCCGGTGCGCGGCGCAAGGTAGGCACTGTGCACCAGCTGCCAAGTGCCTGCCCCCGGGATTGCCCACACCGGACGTCCGGGTCTTTCCGGGCCCTCTGAAAGAGGTCGGAGCGCGCTGGTAGGGTGCGCCTTCACGAGGGGGCCTGTCCTCGCGCCCCTTGGAGGTCCATCCATCCATGGCGTTGATGTCCTTGAGGCCCTCGAGGCCCACCCTGCTGCTCGTCCTTGCGCTGACGGCCCTCTGGGGCTGCAAGTCCGACGGCCCGAAGCCCGCCGAGCAGCACTTCTCCGACGTGCAGTTCGACCTCACCGTGCCGCCGGAGACGCCGGCCAACGCGGAGCTCTTCCTCACCGGTCCCAGCGCCACGTTCGGCGGCACGGACGGGCGGGGCCTGGAGCTCGTCTACCAGGGCGGCCGCGTGTTCAGCCTGAAGGCCCGGCTGCCCAAGGACACCGCCTTCACCTACGCGGTGAGGATGACCGCGCCCACGGCCCAGGTGGCGCTGGACGCGCAGGGAGCGCCGGAGGCCGAGCGCACCGTCACCGTCCATGAGAACGAGGAGAGTGTCGCCCTCACGGTGGAGCGCTTCGGCGCGGAGGGGGGGGAGACAGGCGCGAGGACCGTGTTCATCGTCCAGGTGCCGGACATCACCCCGCCCAACGCGGCGGTGTGGCTGTCCGGGAACCAGCCGGAACTGGGGACCTGGAATGGCGCGGAGGTGGAGCTCTACAAGGCCGTGGACAGCGCCTACGCCGGCGCCGTCACCTTCGCCGCGGGCACGGGCCTGGAGTTCAAGGTGACGCGCGGCTCATGGGACACGGTGGAGAAGAGCGACACGGGCGCGGAGGTGGCCAATCACACCTTCACCACCGGCGGCGGCTTCGAGCGCGTGCCCGTGGTGGTGAAGGGCTGGGCGGACCTCACCACGCCCCCGCCGCCCCCGCCGCTCACCGGCGACGTGCGCTACCTGCGCAACGTCGTGCCCAAGGACTCCAGCCTCAAGCCGCGCGACGTCATCATCTGGCTGCCGCCCGGCTACGAGGCGAACCCCGAGCGCCGCTACCCGGTGCTCTACATGCACGACGGCCAGAACCTGATGGACGTGAGCACCGCGTTCGCCGGGGAGTGGAAGGTGGATGAGACGGCGCAGGCCCTGGTGGAGTCCGGCCAGGTGGAGCCGCTCATCATCGTGGGCGTCTACAACACCAGCGACCGCATCGCGGAGTACACGCCGGTGCCCTTCCCGCCGGAGTACCCGGACGCGGGCCGCGCGGACGTGTACGGCCAGTTCCTCATCCAGGAGCTGAAGCCGCGCATCGACAAGGAGTTCCGCACGAAGCCGGAGGCGCAGTTCACGGGGCTCGCGGGCTCGTCGCTGGGCGGGCTGGTGTCCATGTCGCTGGGGCTCAAGCACCCGGACGTCTTCAGCCGGCTGGGCGTGGTGTCGCCGTCGGTGTGGTGGGCGGACCGGGAGATCCTCTCGGAGGTGAACGCGCTGACCGCGAAGCCCGCGCTGCGCATCTGGGAGGACATTGGCACCAACGAGGGCTCCGGCAGTCAGGCGGAGACGGTGGCGGATGCCAAGGCGCTGCGCGACGCGCTGGTGGCCAAGGGCTGGGTGCTGGACACCGACCTCAAGTACACGGTGGTGGAGGGAGGCCAGCACAACGAGGCCGCGTGGAGCGCGCGCTTCGGCGACATCCTGCGCTTCCTGTATCCACCCGTCCCCGCGCCGTGACGAAGCCGCCGCCCCCCACCACCCCGGACGGGCGCTACCTGGTGGTGGATGGGCGGCTGTGGCGCCGCTCCAACCCGGCGCTCGGGCCCCGGCAGCGGGAGCTGCTGGTGGCCGCGCTGATGCGGGCCCGCGCGGACGTGGGAAGGGCGAAGCGAGCACGGGACGTGACCGCGGAACGCCGGGCCCGTCAGCGAGTGCACCGCGCCAAGGTGGGCCTGGGCGAACGGGGCCCGCCGTGGTGGACGGACGGGACGCCGGACCTCAACCGGCGCCTCGTGCGCAACACCCCCTACGCTGACTGGTTCCAGGGCCTGCCTGGAGGCCCCGTGGACCGGGTGTGACTTGAACGCCCACCTCCGGTGTGAAACACGCCTCCTGTCTCAACCCTGCATTTCCCCCAAGACAAGGAAGTGTTTCATGCGTCACGCCTGGAATCGGCTGTGGTGGCTGGTGCCGTCGTTGCTCGTGGCGGCGTGTGGTCCGTCGCAGGAGCCGGAGGCTTCTCCGGAGGCACCGGCGGAGGTCGGTGCGAGCACGCAGCCGGTGCTCTACCCGCCGCCCGCGCCCGCGAGCGGAAACATCGTGGACAGCACGGCGTACCTGGGCCCGGTGGGGCTGAACGACGCGGTGCAGACGCGGTTCACGACGAACCCGCAGTATCTGTCCTTCAGATTCACCGTGGCGGCGGGGGCGCAGGTGGCCCTGGAGGTGACGCACCTGGGCAGCAGCATGTCCCTGGACACGGGCCTGTTCATCTATGGCCCGAAAAACGCCAATGGAAGCTACGGCACCACGGTGCTCGCGCAGGACGACGACGCGGGCTACGGCCAGCTGTCCAAGGTGACGGGCCTGACGCTGGCGCAGGGCGGCGAGTATCTGGCGGTGGTGAGCACCGGCACGGGCGCGGGCAAGCAGTTCCGTCTGGCGCTGGGCTGTCTCAACGGAGCCTGCGCGCCGGAGGACCTGTTCACCGCGTGCGACCTGGACGTGGCCACGCGCATCGAGGTCTGTGACGAGAGCGTGGTGGAGACGCAGCAGGTGACGCCGGCGCAGGCGCTGCCCCAGTGCACGGACGCACAGGACGCGCACAACGCCTGGCTGTCGCAGTGCGCGGTGCCCTCAGGCGCGAAGCCCTGGTGCGCCAACGGCGAGTCGGCCTTCACGTCGCGCATGTGGCCGGTGTGCAAGGACTTCTACCAGAAGTACTACGGCGCGGGCCCGCTGCCCCTCACGGCGCTGGAGGACAACGACGCCATCAACGAGGCCCGAGCCACGGGCCACACGTGGTGCAAGACGGGCGAGAACTATTGCGACGAGTTCCTCTGGACGTTCAACGTGCCCTCCATCGCGAATACGCAGGCCACGCAGCTGGACTGGGTGGTGGAGGGCGCATTCGCCGCGCTGCCGGAGCTGTCGTCCAACCAGCGCGTGCAGTTCACGCGCTATCCGAACCTGACGTACGCGGACTTCGCGGGCCGCATCGGGTGGGCCTTCCCGGACCTGGCGCAGGTGCTGCCCCAGGAGCTGGGCAACGGCACGGAAGTGCCGCAGGTGGCGCACTTCTACGATGACCCGCTGGTGGCCGCGGGAGCGCACGACTTCCACAACCTCTACATCGTCTACTTCCCCGTGTCGCACCGCACGGCGGTGTTCTGGCTCATCCAGCACGAGTACTGAGCCTGGGCCGGGCCGCGCGCCGCCAGCGGCAGCACGTCCTGCACCAGGTGGAGGAGCACGCGTCCGGGCTCCTCCACCATCATCATGTGGGAGGAGTGCTCGAACCAGACAAGCTGTCTGGCCGGCGCGCGCACCCGCTGGAGCCACTCAGCGGCGATCTGCGAGGGCGTCGTCGTGTCATGCCGCCCCGCGAAGAGGATGATCGGGCAGCCGAAGTCCGTGACCTGCAGGAAGTCGAACCGGGCCATGTCCGGCAGCAGGAGCGGCAAAGACAACTGGGAGCCCAGGTCCATCGCCGCCACGTCCCGAGCGGTGTAGTCAGGAGAGAGTTCAGCCAGGTTGAGGTAGTGGGAGATGCCGTCGCGGCCATGCACCAGACCGCCGAACGCGTTGGACCACTTGCGCTCGACGCCAATCTTCTGGAGGGGCAGTGACCCATCCGCTTCCGGATAGGGAGCAAGCGCCCTCAACTCCTGGAGGGCCTCCGAGTGGTGGGCCGCCTCCGCCGCGGCGAGCGTGAGGGCATAGCTGACGCGCTCGTTCTCCTGGCCGCTGATGACCTGGCCCATCCCCACATAGGCGAACAGCAGCTCCGGATGGCGGTGGGCCAGCGACAGCCCGACGAGGCTCCCCCAGGAGTGTCCCAGGACGAAGACCTTCTCCTTGCCATAGCGGCTGCGAAGGAACTGGACGACCTCGGCGGCGTCCTCGGTGATGCGGTCGAGCGACAAAGTGGGAGCAATGCGGGCAGGGTCATTCGCGTTGTACGTCTTGCCGCTGCCGCGCTGATCCCACTGCACCACGGTGAAGAAGTCCTCCCAGCCATCCTGGAAGGCCCAGCTCGTCGGAAGCTCCGGTGAGGCAGGTCCCCCATGGATCATCAGCAGCAGAGGGTTGTCCCGGTCACGTCCCCGGACGGAGATCCACTGTTCCGTCCCGCCCACCGGAATCCTGAGCAGTTCCTCCACTCCATTCCGGGTCACGATCTTCCGAGCGTCGGCGATGATGGCCCGCGCGTCCACGGCCGGAGCGGAAGCACAAGCCACGCCCAACATGAGGCCGCAGGCCACAAGGCACCGCGCGAGCACCGCAAGGCCGCGACGCGAAGAGGGCAATCCCACATGAGACGCAGCAGACAGCAGGAAACGCATCGGAGTGATGGCAAGCCTCCTGAATCGTCGCGGGAGCACCGCGTGAGCCAATCGTCTCCGTAGTCCGCCAGAGGCGCGTTAACAAACCCAGAGCGCCGAAGTGCTCCACGGCGCACGCCCCAAGCCCGCCAAGAGCTCCCAAACCGGTCCCAACCGATGGTTCCACTCGCCGAATGGGCCCGCACTCCGCGCCAAAGGAAGAGAACCCGCGTCCACAAAACCGGACCAGGCGTCGCGTCGATCCAAGGGGTGCCAAGGACAGCGATCCCGCGTCAACCAAACCAATCCAACAATCGGACCCGTTCGTCCCGCATGGGTTCTCAGGCTGCGCGAGTGCAGGAGGCACGAGGACTCCGGACCTACGTGCCTGAGTCCATCAATCGGATCCGACTGTCGGCAGGTGCATTCCATGGGCCACAGGCCACGTCGACTCAGGAGGCAGAGGGGACGGCGGCCCACGTCCATCAAACCTGTCCGACTGTCGGACAGGTTTGTGCCGCATGGCACCCGGGACCGGGCCGTCCTGGGCGGCGACGAGGGCGGTGGGTGCGCATGTCCATGTCAGACCCCTGTGGTTGGATGCGCGTGGCGTGGGTGAGGAGGAGGACGGTGATGGAGCGGGTGGGACGCGTGGCGTACGTGGAGGAGCAACTCGAGCGTTACATTTCGCTGGGGATGCTGCCGAGGGGGCAGTTCGCCTCGGAAGAGAAGCTGGCGCGTGAGTTCAACTGCTGCCGGGGCACCGTGCGCGAGGCGTTCCGGCGACTGGCGGCGCGAGGCCTGGTGGTGAAGCACCCCGGTCGCAAGACGCGCGCGGTGGCGCTGGATGAGTCGCTGACGCTGGAGAACCTGGGCCTGGCGCTGCATCACCGGCACACCGAGGAGGGCCGGCGGCTTTTTGAGGGCTTCTTCAGCCTCAAGCGGCAGGTGCTGGCGGAGCTGCTGGCCGACTGCTGCACGAAGGCCTCCGCGTCGCAGGTGGACCAGTTGGAGTCCGTCTGTTACGCGCTCTCGGACGCGGCGCGCTGGCACCCCGGAGAGCGCTGCGCGGAGCTGGAATTCGAATTGCTGCGGCTGGCGGCCCATGCGGCTGCTCGTCCCGGGCATCTGCTCCTCATCCAGTCACTGCAACGGGCCCTGCGAGGCAACACGGCCCGGCTGCTGTCCTTCATGGGCGGAGACGCCCTGCGCCAGTGGGCCACGTGCGCGATGCACGCCCTCGGCGAGCGCGATGTGCGAACGCTCCAGCACCAGTTGCCGGCGCTGATGAAGGCTTGCGATGAGGGCGTGCTGGACGCTTTTGCTCCTGCACCTCGGGAGGCTGTACTTCCTGAGGAGCCCGAAGCCACCATGCCAGCCTCCTCTCAAGATGGAACTTTGGAGGTACGCACCTGTGGAGAGGAGCGTGGCCTTGACTGCCTTGTGCCAGACACCTTGGACACCGATGACACGGCAGCGTTCAAGGAGGCCCTTCCTTTGACGTCTGACAGCGGGGCTCACAACGATGGGGACGTGACGGGTGTGGCCTCAGGTCGGCTGGGTTCGAGCGCTTCCTCTCCGGAAGGGGTTCTCCAACCTGAGCCTCCATCCACCACCGGACCGGCGGGCTGCGCGCCTTTGGCTTCTCCATGGCCCGCTCCGCCCTTTGCTCCCGAAGAGCAGGGCCCACCTTGATGGACTCGGCCTTTGCGTGAACTGGTGCGACCGGGTCAGAAGGCGTAGCGCACCCGGCAGTACGGCAGGTGCCTGGCCAGCAGGGCCTTGAACTCCGCGACGTGGCGGCCCTTGAAGCCGGTGCGGTAGCGCACGTTGACTCCTCCGCCCTGGGAAACCTTCGTCTCCTGGATTTCAGGCCGCCACAGCAACTCCTCCGCCTTCGGGTGCCAGCCCAGGTTCACCTCGTGCAGGCCCGCGTTGTGCGTGAGGAAGATGATCTCGCAGGCGAGTTGCTTCTTCGCTCGTTCGCTGATGCTGGCGTCCACCTGCTGGAACAGCTCCACGTAGCCGTCCTGCCAGCCTTCGTGGAGGATGACGGGGGAGAAGTTGAGGTGCACCTCGTAGCCGGCGGCCACGAAGTCGTCGATGGCCGCGATGCGCTCCGCGATGGGGCTGGTGCGTACGTCCAGCAGCTTCGCTGGCGCGTGCGGCATCAGGCTGAAGCGGATGCGCGTCCGGCCCTGGGGCTCGTAGGTGAGCAGTTCGCGGTTGACCAGCTTGGTGGCGAAGCTGGCCTTGGCGTTGGGCAGCGTGGTGAACAGCCGCACCAGGTCCCTCACGTTGTCACTGATGGCCGCGTCCGCCGAGCAGTCGCTGTTACACCCGATGTCGTAGACCCATGCGTGGGGATCCACGGTGTTGGGCTCCAGCTTGGGCCCTCGCTTGTGCGCGTGCTTGCGGATGGCGTCCTGGATGCGGTCGATGTTCACGAACACCGTCACCGGGTTCGCGTAGCCCTTGTTGCGCGGCACGTAGCAGTACGCGCACGCCATCACACAGCCGTTCGCGGTGGACGGCGCGATGAAGTCCGAGCTGCGGTCGTTGGCGATGAAGGACAGGGTCTTCTTCACACCCAACACCAGGGTGCTGCCCTTGATGCGGTTCCACGCCTCCACGTTGCCTTCGTTGCCGAAGAGGCCGGGGATGTGCTGGTGCGAGGCCACCTCCACCCGCTCCGCGTCCGGGTAGCGCGCCAATATCTCCCGCCCGCGCGCGTGCTCCTTCACGGCGGGCTCCAGGTAGATGCGCGACACCTTCAGCAGCCGGTCGAGCGGGCCAGGGCCCGCGGGGACGGCGGCGGGGCGCGGGGCGGGGTCCGGGAGGAAGAGGTCCAGGTTCGTCACCCGGCGGATGTAACCGCGTTGCGTCCCACATGCACCCGCGGTGGCCCTCCCTGACGCCGGGCGGGCCACCCGACAGGGGCCTGCTGTCAGCGCTCGGACGGAACGACGGGGCCCCGGGAGATGCGCTCAGGGGCGTCCAACTCCCTCCATAGGGCTTCCGGCATGGGCGCCGGGATGTCCAGCGCGGCCGCCACGCTGGCGGTGGGTGCGTAGACGCGGTGGTTGTTCACCCGGAAGTCGCTGTCCTCCACGGTGGAGATGACCGCGGCGCGGCCCAGGTCGTTGATGGGCGGTCCGTCCGAGCGGAACGCGGCGCGGTCCACGAGCAGCAACTCCGCCGCGCCGGGCGGCGTCACCCAGACGGTGTAGCGCTGCGCGAGCAGGTCCACGTTCATCCGGAAGTGGTACGTCTGGCCTCGCACGTACGGCACCCGGCGGATCCACGAGTAGCCCGCGCCGTTGCGCACCTGGAAGATGCCATCCTCGCTCATGCGCACCGCCATGTTCAGCCGGTTGAAGGCCGTGACCTCCGTGGAGCTGTCCGTCCAGCCCACCACGCCGCCTCCCAGGTTGTCCCGGAGCGGAGTGAGGTCGAACTCCACGATGCGCACGCCCGTGTTGTTCGTGCCCAGCAGGTGCTGGCCGCGTGAGAGCGTCAGCTTCGAGTACCAGGGGTAGTTGGGACGCGGGTTGAAGCGCAGCAGCGCCTCCAGGAAGTAGTAGTCGCCGTAGATGAGGCTGACGTTGATCTCCTGGCCCGCCGGGTAGTTGCCCACGCCGTGCAACAGCAGGCCCGGGCTGTTGGTGCCCTGCGCGAAGTACGCGGGCGACGCCAGCGAGTCGAGCATGGCCAGCGCGGCGTTGCGGTACGTGGTGCGCCGGGTGGCGTCCGTCTCCAGGGTGCTCAGCTCCAGCAGCGCGGACGCGACGACGGCCGCGGCGGACGAGTCCTTGGACTGGCTGGGCGCGTTGAAGTCCCAGTTGGGCACCCGGTCCGCGGGCAGGTTCGCCAGGTACCAGTCCGTCACGCGGCGGGCCGCGGTGAGGAAGCGCGCGTCCTGCGTGTAGCGGTAGACCATCGTGTAGCCGTAGATGAGCCACGCCTGCCCGCGCGCCCAGGTGGAGCTGGCGGAGTAGCCCTGGAAGGTGCCTCGCGAACGGATGGTGCCGTCGTTGTTGTAGTCCACGTAGTGGAACGAGCTGCCATTGGCGCGCACTGCGTCCTGGAGCGTGCGCAGCGCGTGGTTCACCGCCATGGTGCGCCACACGGCGGGGCCGCCGTTCTGGGCGCCCCAGAGCAGCAGCTCGATGTCCATCATCGTGTCGGTGACGAGCGGGATGTTCCAGTTCGGGTTCCAATCACAACAATCGATGATGCCGACGGTGCTGTTGTAGCGCGTGGCCAGCGACGCCGCGGAGGTGAGCAGCACGTCGCGGTAGTAGGGGTCGCCGGTGAGCCGCCAGGCATTGCCGTAGCTCGTGTACATCTTGAAGCCCAGGTCGTGCGTCTCCGTGTTGGTCTTCTGGACCTCCAGGGGGCGCGTCCACAGGTCCGCGCGGTCGCGCCAGTAGGGCTCGTTGGCGACCTGGAACATGAACCACATGCTCCCGGGGAAGAAGCCCTGCGTCCACGCGATGCGGTCCGTGTTGGCCACCGTGGTCCACGTCCCGTTGGACAGCGAGGCCTTGGGCGAGCGGGTCACGCCGGGCAGCTCGAGGATGGTGTCCGCGAGCTGCGCGCGGGCGTACGTGAACACACGCACCGCGTCCGCATCCGTGAAGGCATTCGCCACCGGCGCCACCAGCAGCGCCAACATCCACCACAGCGTCACTCCGGGCCTGGACAATCGCATACACCCTCCCTTGTCTGACAGGCGCGGAAGGTGTCGGTGTGCCACCCCGGGGACCACCGGCCCCGGGGTCGCAAGCGGGCCGTTCCCCCCACCCTGGCGGAGGGACGGGGTGTGCCCTACCCGACCCGGGCCGCCGTCCCTAGAAGCCGGGCGGACGCTCCCCGGCGACGCCGGAGGCCCTTTCCAGCGCGATGCCCACGCGGCCCAGGGTGCCCTCGTCGAAGAGCTGGCCGATGAGCGTCACGCCGTGGGGGACGCGGCGCGGGGTGGCGAAGGTGGGCAGGGGGCGCTTGGGGTCCGGGGCCCAGTCGCTGCGGGCCCTGGACACCTCCACGAAACCGGTGCGCAGCGTGAGGGAAGGATGGCCCGTGTGGTTGGTGATGGTGAGGGCCTCGTCCCGCAGCGACGGCACGAGCAGCACGTCCACCTGGGACATGATGCGCGCCATCTCCTGGGCCACCTTGCGGCGCAGCCGGTCCGCCTGGACGTAGTCCACCGCGGAGAGGAAGCGGGCCTGGCGGAAGAGGTTGGGCCACGCGTCGGGCGTCTGCATCTTCAACGCGTCCACGCCGTGGCTGAGCGTGAGCTCCTCGAAGGCGGCGGCGGCCTCCGCGAAGAGGAGGACGTTGAGGGTGGAGTACGGCCAGTCGGGGAACTGGACCTCCACCGGCGTCATCCCCAGCCTCTTGAGCCGCTCCAGCGCCTGGCGGTCCACGTCCGTGGCGGGGCTCTCCTTCATCCACGCGGGCACGTAGCCCACGCGCAGGCCCTTCACGGGGGCATTCGCGTCGAAGTCCAGCTTCGCGGGCACGCTGGCCACGTCGCCCGCGTCCGGGCCGTTGAGCGCGGCGAGCACCAGCAGCGAGTCCTCCACCCCGCGCGTCATGGGCCCCAGCTTGTCCAGCGACCAGCACAGCGTCATGGCGCCCGTGCGCGGCACGCGGCCGTAGGTGGGGCGCAGGCCGGTGATGCCGCAGCGCATGGACGGCGAGATGATGCTGCCGCCCGTCTCACTGCCCAGGGAGAAGCCCACGAGCCCCGCGGCCGTCGCCGCGCCCGGCCCCGCGCTGCTGCCCGAGGAGCCCTCCTCCGGCAGCCACGGGTTCTTCGTCTCGCCGCCAAACCAGACGTCGTTGAGCGCGAGCGCGCCCAGGCTGAGCTTCGCCACCAGCACGGCGCCCGCGCGGTGCAGCCGGGCCACCGTGGCGGCGTCGGTGGTGGGGACGCGGTCGCGGAAGGGCTCGGCGCCCCAGGTGGTGCGGATGCCCGCGGTGTCCACCAGGTCCTTCGCTCCCCAGGGGATGCCGTGCAATGGCCCCTTGTAGCGGCCCGCCGCGATGTCGCGGTCCGCCTGACGGGCCTGCTGGAGCGCCAGCTCCTCCGTCAGCGTGATGACGCACTGGAGCTTCGGATCATGGCGCTTCAGCCGGGAGAGGTAGAGCTGCGTGAGCCGCTCGGACGTGAGGGCGCGCGACTCCACCCAGCGCGACAGCTGCGTGAGCGGCGCGAAGGCGATGTCCTCCTCCTTCGCGGGCAGCGGCACCTTCGCGTCGCGGCCGCGCACGAAGCGGTCCTTCGCGGGGGCCGTGGGCTTGAGCCCCGGCAGCGAGGGGTTCCACTGCGACGCGGGTGACAGCTCGGGCTCCAGCGCGAGCTTGCGCGGGCCGGTGCGGCGCTCGTGCAGCGGGGCCATGGACACGCGCCAGTTGCCGGCGGCCTGGGCGCGCTCGGCGGGCGTGAGCTTCACCTGCATCAGCTTTTCGGCCTCCGCGAAGGTGGTGGGGTTGACCTCGGGTCCCACCGTGGGGCCCGCGCCGAACGTGGGCGGCGCTCCAGCGGGCGGCGCGGACGTGCCCGCGTCCGGTGCCGCGGAGACCGCGGTGCTCGCGAGTCCCATCACGGTGTGGGTCAGGAATTGCCGACGCGAGCTGGCCATGGCGCGAAACCTCACGGAGGAAGCGAAGGGGGCGCCAGTGTGCCACCTCCTACGAGCGGTGCACGTCGCGGAAGGCGAGCATGTCTCCCAGCCGCTGCTCCTTCGCGTCGTCGAAGCCGCACGTGGCGTCCCAGGTGGCGGGGTTGTCGTAGGTGCCGAAGAGCATGTCCCAGATGGGAAGGTCGCCGTAGTTGTTCCGGTGCTTGCCGTACTCGTGGTGGATGCGGTGCATCTCCGGCCGCTGGAAGAACCAGCCCACCCAGCGCGGGGTGCGGATGTTGGTGTGGTAGAAGTACTCGCCCAGCGCGCAGCAGGCCGTGTAGACGGCGCCCGCCGCCGGGCTCAACCCCAGCACCGTGTAGACGAGCAGCCCGCCAATGAGGCTGTTGGCCGCCATCTCCAGCGGGTGCTTGTAGAAGCTGGTGATGACCTCCAGCCGCTGGGGGCTGTGGTGGATTTGATGGAACAGCCGCCAGAGCACGTCGCTCTCATGGCGGGCGCGGTGCCACCAGTAGAAGACGAACGTGGCGATGAGATAGGCCAGCACCCCGCCCACCCCCGGGCCCACGTACCGGGACAGGTGGAAGACCGAGTGCGCGGAGAACCACCGGTCCCAGGTGTACCCGCCCAGCACCACCACGCCGACCTGCGCCAGGTTGATGAGCACCACGCGCAGGTGCCACCCGCGCACCCGGGGCAGCTTCCAGCCGAGTGACAGCCGTTCGATGAGGAAGCAGACACCCGCGACGAGGACGAGCCAGGGCAGCATGGGAAACCCCTTTCGTGACTTCCAGACCGCCCCTTCTACGGATGACGCGCCCGCCAATGCCTCTCCCCGGGCAGACACTGTCACCAGGGAGGAAGGGGACGGGATGGGCGGAGGCTGGCATCCTCCCGGGCATGGCTCGGAACAGCACCCTGACGGCGCGGCTGGGATACATCGACACGCAGGCCACCTTCGTGCAGGCGGCGCTGCTCGCGGCGCACGGGGCGGGGGCCCGCGCGGGCGGCTTCCGCGTGTCGGACGTGCGCTTCTTCTTCCTCCTGTTCACCAACTGGGTGGAGCACGACGTCACCCGGCCCTCGCAGGACATCGACCTGACACAGGTGCGGCGCACGCTGGAGCGACTGGTGCGCGCGGGCCACGCGGAGGCGAGCACCAGCGCGCCGGTGAAGGGGCTGCCCCGGGGACGCCGGTACGTGCTCACGGGCGAGGGGCTGTGCTCGCTGGCGGAAGGGCTGGCCGCGCGCGAGCGGGCGCCGCTGGAGGAAGCATTGTTCGCGGTCTGCTTCGCGGCGAGCTACCGCGACGCGGTGCTGTCACGCGTGGAGGGGCGGGCGCGGGCGCTGTCCCCGGCGGTGCGCCGGCGCGTGGAGCGGGCGTTGGATCCGCTGCGGCTGGTGAAGGAGGCGCAGCGCACGTCGGCGGCGGTGCTCGCGGACCTGGAGGAGCGGGTGGAGGCGGGCCTGCGGTACGAGGAACAGTCGCGCAAGGCGCTGGCTCGCGCGGAGCCCGTGGCGGACGTGGTGCGCGCGCTGGAGGCGGCGGGGTCGTACCAGTTGCACCGGGTGCGGCCGCTGGGCGAGGTGCTGCTCACGCTGCCGGAGGACCTGCGTCAGTTCGAATTGAGCGAAGGCATGGGCCTGCGCTCGCGGCTGCTCTTCGCGCCCCTGGCGGAGCGGGCGCGGGCGGAGCACGCGGTGCTGACGCGGCTGGAGGCGCGGCTCACCGCCGGCAAGGCCGCGCCGGGGTGAGCCTCGGCACGAGGGCCTAGCGCAGCGCCTTCGTGAGGCGGGAGCCCAGGGCCAGCGCGAGGCCGTCCTCGACCAGGCCCGCGGCCACGTTCGGCACGCGCAGCCTCTGCGTCAACAGGCGGCGGAAGCCAACGAAGAAGTAGCTGGAGGCGATGGCGGCGGCGGCCCCGACAAGGGCGAAGCCCAGCTTCGCGCCCTTGCGGTTTCGTGACACGGCGGCGCCGGTGATGGCCCCGGACAGGATGCGGCCGGTGAGGACCGGAAAGACGGTGCGCGCTGGCGTCTTGGGAGACTTGTCTCCCACCAGCTCCCCCAGCGCCAGGAGCCCCAGGCGCTGGGACACCTTCTTCGACGTGAGGCCCGGCAAGGCCCGCTTCAACGCACGCGGCGGCTTGCGCGACAGCTCCCGTGTGAGAAACGCGGGCGCCGTCATGCTCCGCATCCCGGCGAGGACGCCGAAGCCCGCCGCCGTCCAGAGGTCCTTGTTCGTCCGCATGGGTCCACCCTCCCCAGCCACGAGGTGAAGCTGGAGGGTGGGACCGCCGCGCCCATCCGGCCACGGCAAAGCGAGCGAGCACTCAGGGGGCCGGAGGGACGGACGGCGCTGCCCTGGGCACGCGCAGCATCAGGCCCGCGAGCAGCGCGCCCAGCGCGGCCGTCAGCGTTCCCCAGTGCTGGTAGTAGTGCATCGGGAAGAGGCCCAGCACGAAGCCCACGGCGCCCAGCCCCAGGAAGCCACGCCGCGCCAGGGTGCGCTCCCGCGCCGTCGTCGCGAGGGCCGTGGCGAAGTAATAGAGGACCGCGGCGAGGGCGACCTGCCCCCAGGGGACCAGGGGCTGCACGGGCCGCCACACGTCCCTCTCCAGCTTGTCGAGGAGGGCGCTCACCCAACCCGAGTCCGGCGGAGGCGACAGGGGCTGCCCGACTCCCGCCAGTTGATCCGCGGTGAGCCCGTGGAACATGCGCCGCATGTCGTCCGCCATGACGAAGAGGACGGCCTGGAGCAGCGTCGCCAATGTCAGCACCGTGAGCATCCATCCCCTGGGCGCGGGCGGCACGGCGGGCTCCTGCTGCCGGCGCAGCGCCTCCAGCTCCTCCGGAGTGACCTCCAGCGGATGCGGATAGGACATGGCCAGCAGCGCCTGCGTCGCGGCGGTGCTGACGGGCGTGCCCTGCTCATCCACCAGTTGCTTCACGCCCTCCTTCGCCAGCAGCGCGTGCAGCGCGGACGCGAGCGTCGCGGGGTCCTCCGTCTGGACCCACCGGGCGATGATGGCGTTGAGGTACCCGGCCTTCAGGGCCCGCGAGGAGCCGGTGGCCCTCGCCGCCTCCTCGAACAGGGGCACCAGCTCATCGAGGGACGGCGTGACGGGGGCCGACTGTAGCCGCGTGCTCATCCCGCCAGTCTATGCCGGGCCAGGGACATCCGCGTCCAGCCGCCGCTTCAGGTCCTCCAGCCGCCCGCGGACCTCACGGGTCAGCGTCCACTTCAGGAGTGGCGTGAGCCCGCCGAAGGGACGGCGCAGCTCAAAGGCATACGTGAAGGTGACGCGCGTGGCGCCGGGGCCGTCCTCGTCGAAGCGCCACGAGCCCGCGAAGCTCTCGAACAGGCGCGGGCCCCGCGTCATCTTCACCGCGGTGACGGCGGGCGGCTGGAAGGACACGTACTCGGTCTCCATCCCCAGCCCATGCCACGACACGCACCAGGCCTTCACGCCGGGCCCGGCCTCCGTCGCGCCGTCCATCAGCACCGCCTCGCGCAGGAACGTGTCCCAGACGAGCCGCTGCCCGTAGTCCTGCGTGTACGCGAAGACGCGCTCGCGTGGACAGGGGATGCGGATGGACTCGGTGAACCTCATCCTTCCGTGTTGCGAAGGAAGTCCGCCACCTGGGCGAAGCGGTCGTTCAGGAAGCCGCGCAGGCCGCCGCTGATGCCGCGCTGATCCATGGCCTTCTGCATGCAGCGCAGCCACGCGTCCCGCATCGCCGTGTCCACCGGCAGGTGCCCGTGGCGCATGCGCAGCCGGGGGTGTCCGTGCGTCGCGCTGTAGTGCTGCGGCCCGCCCAGCCAGCCCACCAGGAACATGCCGAAGCGCTGGCGCGTGCCCCGGTTCACCTTGCCCTGCTCATCCAGCTCATGGATGGCGGCGAGCGCGGGCTCCTCCGCGTCCATCACGTCGTAGAAGGCCTCCGCCAGCGCGTGCACGGCCTCCTCGCCGCCCATGCGGGTGAAGGGGGTGTCGTCCAGCGTGGGGACCCAGCCGTCCGACGGCGGGGGCTTCAATTCCATGCTCATGGCTTCCTCATGCCGCCCAGCGCTTCGGCCGGCGCTGGAGGCTCTTCAATCCCAATCCTTCACAGAACGCCTTGAAGCGCGCTTCCGGCACGCCCTTCCACTCCAGGTCCGCGAGCGATGCCGTGCCCGGCAGCGGCGCGTCCTCCACCAACGTGGCCAGCGTGCGGTACAGCCGCGCGTCCTCGCGAGATGCCTTCAGCGTCGCCGCCAGCTTGTCCGCGCCCCGCACCTTCACCGTCCACTCCGCCGCGCTGTCCGGGATGGCCTCCAGGTGTCCATACGCCTGGAGCACCGCGGAGGCGCCCTTCGCCCCGAAGCCCGGCAGCCCGGGGATGCCGTCCGCGTCGTCACCCATCAGCGCCAGCAGGTCCGGCACGCTCTCCGGCGCCACGCCCAGCTTCGCCTTCACGCCCTCCGCGTCCATCACCTTCTGCTGCCGCCGGTCCACCTGCACCACGCGCTGGCCGCGCACGCACTGGCCCAGGTCCTTGTCCGGCGTGAGCAGCCGCACCTGCTCCACCTCGCCCGCCCAGCGCGCCGCCGCCGTGGCCAGCGCGTCGTCCGCCTCCTGGTCCTTCATGGACCAGACGCGCACGCCCAGCGCCGCCACCGCCTCCTCCACCAGGTCGAACTGCGCGCGCAGCTCCGGCGGCACGCCCTCGTCACCTTTGTAACCGGCGAACAGCGCGTTGCGGAACGAGCGGATGGGGTTGTCGAACGCCACCGCCAGGTGCGTCACGGCCTCCTCCTCGTCATGCAGGAGGGCGAGCAGCGAATCCATCACGCCCGCCGTGGCCTTCACGTCGCGCCCGTCCGGCGCGGTGGTGCCCGGCCGGGGCGAGTAGTGGGCCCGGTACAGCTCATACGTGCCGTCCACGAGGTGCAGGCGCATGCTCCCCCTCTAGCGTCCCTCCCGCCGCGCGGCCAGCAGCCTGTGCGCGGCCCAGGCGGGAACCGGCCCTGCGCGGCGCCTCCCGCCTGTGCGCCTCGTTCCCTACACGACGCCTGTCAACCCCCTTGGCCAGCGTCCGTGGCGCGGATGGGTCGCCGATGCCGTCCGCGTGCACACCGCCCATTTTCTGACCGACTCCCTCTGGGCCGCGCCGGAGCGTCCCAGCATTTCCACCGGCATGAGGTGATCCATGCGCCCGAAGCTGTTCGCCGCCGCCCTGCTGTCCGTCGCGGCCCTTGGCTGTGCAAGCAAGCAGGTGATTCCCACGTCCACCCATCAGCAGCGCGTCCAGGCGGAGGCGGCGCTGCGCTCGGCGGAGAACTCGCAGGCGCCGAACGTGCCGGAGGCCGCGCGCCACCTGGAGTTCGCCCGCCAGCAGATCGCCGACGGTGAGCGGCTGATTCAAGAGGGCGAGCAGGAGGCCGCGGAGCTGCGCTTCCGCCAGGCGGCGGCGGACGCGGACCTGGCGGCGGCGCTGGCCCGGGCGGTGCCCCTGAAGAGCGAGGCGCGGCGGGCTTCCGAGCAGGTCGAGTCCATGCGCAGCGGTCAGTGAGTCCCCCACCTCTAGTCTTGTGAGGAGCGTGTCATGCAGCGTTGGAAACTTGGATGGTTGGCGGTGGCGGGAGCCTCCGCGCTCGCGGTGGGGTGTGCCCATGGGCCCCCGCCCAGTGAATTGACGGCGGCGCGCCAGGCCTACGACGACGTGTCGAAGAGCCCCGAGGGCCGCGAGCGCCCCGCGGACGTGGCGGCGGCCCGCGCGGCCCTGCAGGAGGCGGAGAACGAGTACGCGGAGAGCAAGGGCTCGGTGAGGACGCGCTCGCTGGCGTACGTGGCCCTGCGCAAGGCGGAGATCGCCGAGGCGCGCGGCCAGGCGGACCTGGCCGCGCAGCAGCGGGCCCAGGCGGAGGCCGCCCTGCGACAGCAGCAGGAGTCGCGCGCGCAGACGCTGGCGCGTCAGCAGGAGGAGGAGCGCGCGAGGTACGAACAGCAGCGCCAGCTCTACGAGCAGCAGCGCCAGCAGTTCGACCAGCAGCGCCAGCAACTGGAGGCCCAGCGCGCGCAGGAGGCCGAGCGCATGCGCTCGGCGGACGCGCAGCAGCGCCAGCAGATGGAGGCGGAGATGCAGCAGCGCCTCCAGCAGCAGCAGGCCGAGGCGCAGCGGCTGGCCGAGCTGAACCAGCAGCTCCAGCAGCGCACGCAGGAGCTGGAGCAGGAGCGCCAGGCGCGGCTCCAGGCGGAGCAGCGCGCGTCGCAGGCGCTGACGCGGCTTCAGGATGAGAACGTGAAGGTGCGCGAGGAGGCGCGCGGCACGGTGGTGACGTTGTCGGGCAGCGTGCTCTTCGCGACGAACGCGACGGAGCTGTTGCCGGCGGCGCGCGACCGGCTGTCGGAGGTGGCCACGGCGCTGAAGGAGTCGAAGAGCCCGCTGCTCATCGAGGGCCACACGGACTCGCGCGGCACGGAGGACTACAACGCGCAGCTGTCCGAGCGCCGCGCGGAGAGCGTGCGGAACTTCCTGGTGAACCAGGGCGTGCCGGCGGAGCGCATCCAGATCCGCGGCATGGGTGAGGACCGGCCGGTGGCGTCGAACGGCACGGCGGAGGGCCGCGCGAACAACCGCCGCGTCGAAATCGTGGTGGAGCGCAACGTGGCCGGAGCGCAGCCGTCGCGCTCGGGAGGCGTGGGCGGCAGCGGCGCCGAGCAGCAGCCCCAGGGCAACCACGAGCAGGGCCAGAACGCGCAGCCGGACAGCACGGGCGGCAGCGGCACGCAGCCCGAGCCGCACGGCGCCGGCATCGACCACCAGAGCCCGCAGCCCCAGCAGGGCACGGGCAGCGGCGCCCAGCAGCAGGTGCCGCAGCAGCCCATGGACCACGGGCAGTAGGCGCACGCCCGCGGCTCCAAGGCCCCGAGCCTGAAGGTCCCCACTCCCCCGCGGGTGGGGACCTTTTTCTTCACTCGCGCTTCAGGCGCGCACGTCCCGTGGGAGCGGGTTACCCTTGAAGTCCGGCTCCGCCATGACCGACAAGTCGCCCGTCCTGCTCACCACCGAGCGCCTGCACCTGATGCTGCTGCCGCCTGACGCGGCGGAGCGGGTGCTGGCGTACCACGTGGCCAACAAGGACCACCTGGGCCCGGTGTCTCCGGACCGCCCCGCGACCTTCTTCTCCACTTCCTACTGGCGCACGCGCCTGGCCCAGGACCGCGAGGACTTCCGCCACGACGTGTCCCTGCGCGTGTTCCTCCTGCCCAAGGGCCCGCCCCTCGCGCTCGCGCCCGTCATCGGCAACGCCACGCTCGCGCACATCCGCCGGGGGCCGCTCCAGGCCGCGGACCTGGGCTATGGCCTGGACCACCGCCACGAGGGCAAGGGCCTCATGACCGAGGCCCTCCGCGCCTTCTGCGACTTCGCCTTCGGCGCCATGGGCCTGCACCGGCTCCAGGCCAACCACCTGCCGGAGAACCTGCGCAGCGCCGCCGTCCTGCGCCGCCTGGGCTTCATCCCCGAGGGCTACGCGCGCGACTTCCTCCTCATCAATGGCCAGTGGCGCGACCACGTGCTCACCTCACTCGTGGCCCCCCCGGAAGCCGGCGTCCGCGGCGGGCCCTGAGCCGCTTCCGCACGGGCGCTTACGATTCCTTCAATTTTGTCGATATTGGCCTATAACAGGTGCTTTAAAGCCCCTATTTGGAGTTTAAACTCCAATATCGACAAAATTGAATGAGAGCTGGGTCCTCCCATTTCCGTGAAGAGTTCTGGCGCAATCCGCCGCCGATGCCGCGCGGCGTCAAGCTGGTGCACCAGGAGGCAATCGTGGTGCCTCGGGTGGGTCCCGGCGGGGAATCCCTCTACGACCTCGCGGAGGTCCATCTCACGGAGGTCCGCGTTCCCGTGTTGTTGGGATATCGCGCCCCGTTGCTCCCCGCGGATGTGCTGAGCCAACGCGACAAGCTGCTCGCCCTGCGCGAGCAGCTTCAACGCCGGGACGCGGATCCGCGCTCGCTGCCTGTCCTCCGACTTCCGATGCTCGTCACGGATTCAGCATCCGCCAACGTCATCGACCTCTGCGAGCGTGAGGAGTTGGGCCTGATCGACATGCGAGGAACCTGCTTCCTGCGCACGGGCAGCACCTTCATCCGGGTGCAAGGGCGTCGGCCACTGGAGCGAACCCCTCGCGAGCCCCTGTTTCACGGCAAGGGGTGCCGACTCGTGCGAGTCCTGCTCCAGTCCCCTGACCGGAGCTGGACCATTCGCGCACTCTCCGAGCAGACCCAGACGAGCTACTCCTACGCTCATGGCGTCACCACGAGACTCCTGAAGGAGGGCTTCGTCGAGGGAGGCCGCAGCGCCGGCTTCCGGCTTCGCGATCCGGTGTCACTGCTGAGAGCATGGCTGACGAGCGACAAGCCCACGGCCGTCACCCGGGAAGGGTTCAACGCTCCATCCACGACCCCAGACCTGCTCAACAAGGCCCATGCCCTGCTGGCCTCCCAGGGCATCCGCTCCACGTTCACGCTGGCGAGCGCCCTGCGGCCCGACGAGCGTTCCGTCTCCGGAATCCCCCACGGCATCTACCTGTCTGGCGCCCTTGAGGCGGCTCTCACGGCCTTCGGACTTCGCCGGATGACCCCACATAACTTCTTCGTGCTTCGTCCGGAGCCTGCCGCCGAAACCGATGCGGGGGGCGTGTACCACGCGCAGCGGCAGCTACCGCACGGTCCGGCGGTCGCGCTGCCCCAGCTGGCCGTGGACTTCCATCAGAGTGGCGGCAGGGGCCCTGAACAAGCAGATGAACTGGTGCGGCGCTTCGCGCGGACCCTTCCTCTTTCGGATGAGCCTCGATGACGGACGAAGAGCGATTCGACGAGGTCCTCGGTGAGTTGGGCGAGCTGATGCTCGACCTGGGGGACCTTTCCAGCCGGGTCATGCTCATTGGCGGGCAGGTTCTCGCGTTGGAGGCCAGGCAGAGGGGTGGGACCGGGGTCATCGCCATCGAGACCGATACCGGCATCGTGGTCGAGCGAGGCTTCTCCTATGAGCCGGATTTGTTGTTCGACGTGGATGGCTCGGACTTCATGGCCCAGCGCCTTCCGGACATCCTCAGGCAGAGGGAATATGAAAGGACCCGGGAGTTTCGCTGGTCGAAGTCTCTCCCCGGTGGGCCAATGGACGTGGACCTCTTCGCCCCCAAGGACGTTGACCGCGACGAACTGCCAACCGGAATGACGCCCCTGCCGGATGCACGGCTGGCGCTCCGTCGAAGTCATGCGGTGGTCCTTGCCGAAGGAAAGCCTCTGCGGATCCTGATACCGGATGCGGTTGGCTTCCTCGCGATGAAGGAACGCGCCAAGCGCGAGCAGCGGCCCGACAAGACCAAGGACAGCTTCGACATGTTTGCCTATGTGAAGCTGGTAGGCATCCAGTCAGTGCGCGCCTCCCTGCTGCAGGCAGGTGAAGAAGGGCGGGCGCTCCGGGACAGGTTGCTCAGTCTCTTCTGGAACACGGACTCCCCAGGCCCGCGCGACGTCATCCGCTACGCAACGAGCCTCGATCCAGACGAGCAGGCCCTGCTCGCCCAGGCGGCGGTCGACCTGTTCGCGGAACTCTGAGCCCCAGCACCCACTCAGCGCGCGGGCGCCCGCACCTTCGGCTTCGACTCCGGTGCCGCCGGCAGGTTCGCGTCGAACCAGTCCAGCGTGCGCAAGAGCCGGTCCTTCTGGTGCTCGGGCTTGCGCAGGCCGTGGCCCTCGTCCGCGTAGATGACCAACTGGGTCTTCACCCCCAGCGTCTTCAGCGCCCGGTGGAACTCGTAGCCCTGCGACGCGGGCACCTCCACGTCCCGCTCGCCGTGCAGCACCAGCGTGGGCGTGCGCACCTGCTTCACGCCGTTGATGGGTGACGAGCGCGTGTACACCTCCGGCTCGTCGTACACCGACGCTCCGAAGTACGGCAGCATCCACGTGTCGATGTGGTTCGTGCCGTAGTAGCTCTGCCAGTTCGCGATGCCCGCGCCCGCCACCGCCGCCTGGAAGCGCTGCGTCCGCGTCACCGCCCACATCGTCAGGAAGCCGCCGTAGCTCCACCCCGTGATGCCCTGCCGCGCGGGGTCCACCGGCGCCGACGCCAGCACCGCATCCAGCCCCGCCATCACGTCGTTGAAGTCCCCGAAGCCGAAGTCCCGGCGGTTCGCCTGCACGAACGCCTCACCCTGGCCGTAGCTGCCGCGCGGGTTGGGCATGAACACCGCGTAGCCCCGCGCCACGAACAGCGTCGTCTGCGGGTTGAACGTCGACAGCACGCCCGCCGCGGGCCCGCCGTGCACCACCGTCACCATGGGCGCCTTGCGCCCGGACGCGTCCGGCACCGGCAACACCAGCCAGCCCTGCACGGACTGCCCATCGCTCGTCCACGTCACGCTGCGCACGTCGCCCACCGGCACTCGCACGTCCGCGTTGAGGCGCGTCAGCGGCTTCCACGCCCCCACCGGCCCCGTCCACACCTCCGGCGGCCGGGTGAAGGAGTCGCGCACCACCGCGCTCGTCACGCCGTCCCTCCCTAGCGACACCGCCACGTGCTCGGGCCCCTTCCACAGCGTCGTCACCTCGCCGCCGCCCGGCGCCACCGCCATCAGCGCGGCCTCGCCCTGCACCTGCGCTCCGAACACCAGCCGCTCCGCCGTGGGCCAGAAGAGGTCCGTGGCCGTCGCATTCAGGCCTTCCGTCAGGTTGAGCGCGGGCGGGACCTTCGTGGGCAGCACCGTCTTCTCCCCGAACCGCACCTTCGCCGCCAGCCGCTCCGGCACCGACACCACGAGCACGTCCCCGCCCGTGTTGCCCTCGTCGCTCATCAGCCCCTCGATGAACGCGAGCCGCCGTCCGTCCGGGCTCCACGCCGGCTCCGCCACCTGCCACCGGGGCGCGTGCAACAGCGACGTCTCCCCCGTGCCCGTCTCCACCGCGTACACCCGCGCGTTCCACCAGTTCGCGTCCCCCGGCGGCAGCGACGCCGTCACCGCCACGCGGGCGCCGTCCGGGCTCCACGCGTACTCGTGGATGAAGAGGCCCGCGGGCGACACCCACCGCATTCGCGCGTCCTCCACCGTCACCACCGCGAAGCGCTTCACCGGAGGGGACGCCTGCACCACGCCCGTCTCCCGCGCCGCCGGCCCGCGCGGCCCCTGCGCGTCCTCGGAGCCTTCGATGACGAGCAGCCCCACGGCCCTGCCATCCGGCGACCACTTCGGAGAGGCCAGCACGCCCCTCAGCGTCGTGAGCCTGCGCGCGGGTCCGCCCGCCCCCGACGCGTCCGCCACGTAGAGCTGCCGCGCGCGGCCCTCGCCCGCCGTGGAGAGGAACGCGAGCTGCCGGCCGTCCGGGCTCCACGCCAGCGAGCCCTCCGCGCACGGCGCCCCGTCCTTCGACGCGGTGACGCGCACCGGGGCCCGCTCCGGGTGCGCCAGCTCCTTCACCTGGAGCCTCGCGACCTCCGCGGTCCCCGGCACCGACTCCACCCAGGCCACCCGCGTGCCGTCCGGCGACAGCGACACCTCGCGGATCCGCACCATGCGCTGGAGCGCTTCGTACGTCGCGCTCGCATCCAGCCGCGCGGGGGTGGACGTGGACGCGGGCGGCGCGGGCACCGCCCCGGACGCGAGCGCGCCCCACATCCAGCACCCCACCGCCACAGCCAGGCTCGCCACTCGCATCCGCCGCCTCCGTCAGGAAGACCCAGGGCGGCGGAGTGTAGCGGACCGCTCAGTGCAGCTGCGTGGGCAACATGGGCAGGCCGTGGAAGAAGCGCCGGCCGCTCTCGAAGCGGTGGTGGAAGGTGACGCGCTGATGCTCGTACAGCCGCGCCATCTCCTCCTCGCCGTACGCGCGGAAGAACGCGGCGCGCGCCTCGTCACACGCCCGCTCGTACTCCACGCACAGGGCCTCCCACTCCTCCGGCGGAAGGTCGCCCTCCGGCCAGCCCTCGCCGGTGAGGCCGTAGTCGCGCTCCATCGCGTCCAGCTCGCTCGCGCGCAGCCGCACGCGCGGGTCCTCCGCGATGGCCTCGTCCGCCATCGCCGTCAGGATGTGCGCGACGAGGAAGAAGCCCGCGTCGGGCGGCACCGCGCCCGCGTCCCGCGCGCTCCGGAACGTCACCAGGAGCTGCGCGTCCATCTCCTCGCCGCCCAGCTCCGCCAGCTTGTTCGCCAGCCCGCGCCACCGGGCTTCCGTCTCGAGGGCTTCCCGCCGCACCCCCTCCAGCTCCTGCTCACCCATCTTTTTCATGGTGTCCTCTCCCGGCCCGCGAAAGTCCCTTCCCACGAAGGTTCCCATCCCCGTCTGACGCGCGGGCCCGGCAAACCGTGCTGTCCCTTTTTTCCGCGACGTCCCGGTGCGTCAGGTGCCGGACGCCCCAGCGCGGCGCCGTCGCGTTGCGGACGCGCGAGGGCCTTGCGGGGACGGGCGGGCCAGCGGCCAGGCCGGTCATTTCCGGCTGTCCGGGTGACGAACCGCGCGGCCGGTGATTGCGTCCGGCAGGGGTGCTTCGCGGCCCGCGGGTGTCACCCTCCGGACGCTTGGGGCGGGCCCGGGCCCGGCGCGCACACTTGGAGGACGACGGTGGTTGCCGCGGGACGGGGGATGTCGCATCCGCAGGACATGGGGCCCGAAGCCGGTGGCCCGCCCTCAAGGAGCCCCCCTGGTGTCCGAGCCCGAGGTCCGACCGCAGCCGAAGTCCCAGGTGTCGCCGCGCACGGTGCTCACCGTGTGCATGGTGGTGCTGGGCGTGATGGTCCTGGTGGTGCTCGTCGCCAAGACGCGCGTGGCGCTCACGCTCACCGGCATCGCGGCGCTCATCGCGCTGTCGCTGGAGCACGGCGTGTCACGGCTGGAGAAGCGCGGCCTGAAGCGGTGGCAGGCCATCACGCTGGTGCTCCTCGCGCTGTTCGTCGCCGTCGCGGCGCTGGGCCTCCTGGTGATTCCGGACCTGGTGGAGCAGGTGGACGCGCTGGTGACGCAGTGGCCGCAGCTGTGGAAGCAGGTCCGCGGCACCGGCATCCTGCGCGCGCTCAACCAGCGGCTCCACAGCCTGGGCTGGAACGAGCGGCTGGAGGAGGCCACGCCCGCGCTCGCCGGGCCCCTGCCCTCGCTGCTCATGAGCGCCATTGGCGGCGTGGTAGGCCTGTTGGGCGGCATGCTCACCGTGTTCTTCCTGGTGGTGTTCATGCTGGTGTTCGGCGGCGGCATGCTGCGGCGCCTGTTGGACCTGGCCCGGCCTGACCACCGGCTGCGCTACGTGCGCGTGCTGCGCAACGTGTACAGCGCGACGGGCGGCTACCTGTCCGGCATCACGCTCATCTGCGCCATCAACGCCACGCTCACCACCACCATGCTGGCGGTGCTGGGCATGCCCTTCTACCTGCCCCTGGGCGTGGCCAGCGGCTTCTCCAGCCTGGTGCCCTACGCGGGCCCCATCATCGCGGGCGGCATCATCACGCTGCTCACGCTGGCCACCGGCGGCCTGTGGAAGGCGCTGGCGGTGTTCATCTACTTCCTGCTCTACGGCCAGTTGGAGGGCAACGTGATGGCGCCGCTCGTGTTCAAGCGCACCGTGCACGTCAACCCGCTCGTCACCCTGCTCGCCGTGCTGTTCTGCGTGGAGCTGGCGGGCATCGTGGGCGCGGTGGTGGCCGTGCCCGTGGCGGCCACCGTGCAGATCATCGTCCGGGAGGTCCTCCTCTTCCGCCAGGAGCGCCGCGCCGGCGCCGTCCTCCCCGAGCCCTGACGGGCCGAGGAGCCCGGATGTCCGCTTCACCGCTCCAGTTGTTGCTGACGCACGGCTCCGGGCCGCTCGTCTTCCTCGTGCTCGTGGGGGGCGGACTGGGGCTGCCGTTCCCGGAGGACCTCGTGCAGTTGGCGGCGGGCGTGCTGTCGCACCGGGGGGCCATGCCGCTGCCGGCCGCCATCGCGCTGTGCTTCGTGGGCGTGCTGTGCGGCGACACCGTCCTCTTCCTCACGGCGCGGCGGCTGGGACAAGCCCTGTACACGCACCGGCGCACGCGCCGCCTCTTCCCGCCGGAGCGCCGCGCGCGCATCCAGGGTCTGTACGCGAAGCACGGCCCGCGGGTCGTCTTCATCGGCCGGTTCATGTCCGTGCTGCGCGTGCCGGTGTTCGCCATGGCCGCGGCGGAGGGCATGCCCCTGCGCCGCTTCCTCCTCTGGGACGGGCTGGCGCTGTGCCTGAGCTCGCCCCTGGTGGTGACGCTGGGCTACCTGGGCTCCGCGAGCGTGGACCGCGTGGCCAGGGGCGTGGGCCGGGCGGAGCACTTCGTCGCGCTGGCGGGCGTGGCCGCGCTGCTCGGGGTGCTGGCCGTACGGCATTCCCGCGAACACTCCCGGGTCTAGAAGCAAGCAAGCTCACACTTGCTCCATCAGGGACGGTCCGGGGCTGGAGATTTTCGCTATCTCTTGAATGGTTCCATTGGACGAACATCCCAGTCCGGCACCCCCTCCGAGGCTTCATGCGACATCCCAGCACTCCCCAGGCCATTCCCACGCCGGTGCCGTCTCCGGAGGCTGGAATGGACTGGCTGTCGGGCGGTGGGGAGATGGGCCGGTTGATCCGCTCCATGGACTGGTCGAAGACGCCGCTCGGGCCGGTGGAGACGTGGCCCCAGAGCCTGCGCACGACCGTCAGCCTGTGCCTGTCCTCCACCTTCCCCATCCTCATCGCGTGGGGGCCGGAGCGCGTGCAGCTCTACAACGACAGCTACCGGCCCATCTGCGGCGCGAAGCACCCGGAGGCCATGGGCCAGCCCTTCCGCGAATGCTGGGCCACGGCACTGCCGGTGGTGGGCGGCGTGTTCGAGAAGGCGGGCACGGGCATTGGTTCCTACATCGAGAACCAGCGCATGTTCCTGGACCGGTACGGCTACCTGGAGGAGGCCTTCATGACCTTCTCCTTCAGCCCCATCCGCGACGAGTCCGGGGGCGTGGGCGGCCTCTTCCACCCCATCACGGAGGTGACGGAGAAGATGCTCAGCGCGCGGCGCACGCAGACGCTGCGCGAGCTGTCCGCCCTGCTGGGCAAGGTGAAGACGCTGGAGGACATCAGCGCCGCGCTGTCGCAACTGCAGCCGGACGCCGCGCTCGACGTGCCCTTCCTCCTCTTCTACCGCCGCGACGAGGCCGCGCCGCGCGTCCGGTGGGTGGGCGGCATGGGCCTGCCGCCGGGCAGCGCGTGGAGCCCGGAGGAGGCGGGGCTGGACGGGCCGTGGCCCTTCGCCACCGCGGACGGGGACACCGTGAGCGTCCCGCGCGCGCCGCTGGACACGGCCCTGGGCCCCTACGAGGAGCCGCCCGTGCACGCGCGCGTGCTGCCCATCCACCCGGCCGGCATGGCGGAGCCCTTCGGCTACCTGGTGGCCGGCGTCAGCCCCCGCCGCGCACTGGATGACAGCTACCGGAGCTTCTACGAGCAGCTCCAGGCCACCGTCACCAACGCCGTCGTCAGCGTGCGCGCCTACGAGGCGGAGGCGCAGCGCGCGGAGGCGCTGGCGGCCATCGACCGGGCGAAGACGGCGTTCTTCTCCAACGTGTCGCACGAGTTCCGCACGCCGCTCACGCTCATCCTGGGGCCGCTGGAGGAGTCGCTCGCGGACACGTCCTCGCCGCTGCCGCCGGCCCAGCGCGCGCGCCAGGAGCTCACCTACCGCAACGCGCTGCGCCTGTTGAAGCTGGTCAACTCGCTGCTGGACTTCTCACGCATCGAGGCGGGCCGCGTGAAGGCGAGCTTCCACCCCACGGACCTCGCGCGGCTCACCGAGGACCTGGCCAGCGTCTTCCGCTCCGCGATGGAGAAGGCGGGGCTCCAGTACACCGTGGACGCCCGGGACCTGGGCGAGCCCGTCTACGTGGACCGGGACATGTGGGAGAAGGTTGTCCTCAACCTGCTCTCCAACGCGTTCAAGTTCACGCTCGACGGCGGCGTCACCTTGCGGCTGGAGCGCCAGGGCGCGAAGGCACGGCTCACCGTGCAGGACACCGGCACGGGCATCCCGGAGGCGGAGCTGCCGCGCGTGTTCGAGCGCTTCCACCGCGTGGAGTCCTCGCGAGGGCGCACGCACGAGGGCACCGGCATCGGGCTGGCGCTCATCCAGGAGCTGGTGAAGCTGCACGGCGGAACGCTGGGCGTGCGCAGCACGGAGGGCCAGGGGAGCACCTTCTGCGTGGAGCTGCCGCTGGGCCGCGCGCACCTGCCCGCCGAGCTGATTCAAAAGGAAGAGGGGACTCCGCACGCGGGCAAGCTGGGGTCCGCCTTCACGGAGGAGGCGCTGCGCTGGCTGCCGGACGCGCCGGAGTCCATCCCGCTGGCGGTGCCGGAGCTGGTGACGCCCTCCACCCGGGCCAACGCGCTGGGCGAACTGGGCGCGGGGCTCGCGCTGCCGCCGGGGCGCGGGCGAATCCTCGTCGCGGACGACAACGCGGACATGCGCGCGTACGTGAGCGGCCTGCTGGCGGCGCACTGGGACCTGCGCGCGGTGGCGGACGGCGAGGCGGCCTTCCTGGCGGCGCTCGACTGGAGGCCGGACCTCATCCTCAGCGACGTGATGATGCCGCGGCTGGACGGCTTCGGGCTGCTCAAGAAGCTGCGCGGTGACGTGCGCACGCGCGGCATCCCCTTCATCATGCTGTCCGCGCGCGCGGGCGAGGAGGCCCGTATCGAGGGGCTCCAGGCCGGCGCGGACGACTACCTGGTGAAGCCCTTCTCCGCGCGCGAATTGCAGGCGCGCGTGGACAGCCAGCTCCAGTTGGGGCGCGCCCGTCAGCAGCTGTCCGACTTCTTCATGCAGGCGCCCACGGCCATGTGCGTGATGACGGGGCCGGACCTCGTCTTCACGGTCATCAACCCGATGTTCGCGCAGCTGATGGGCCGGGACATGCTGGGACGGCCCGCGCGCGACGCGCAGCCGGAGGGCGGGCACGGCCTGCTGCTCCAGCACCTGGAGCGCGTCTACCGCACGGGGGAGCCCTTCGTGGGCCGCGAGGTGCCCGCGCGTCAGCCGGACGGACAGGGCGGCCTCAAGGAGCTGCTGCTGGACCTGGACATCCACGCCCAGCGCGACGGCGAGGGCCGCATCCAGGGCCTGCTCGTCGCGGTGCAGGAGGTGGGCGAGCGGACCCGCGCGCGCCAGCAACTGGAGGCCCTCACGCACGACCTGCAGCACGCGCTCACCGCGCGCGACACCTTCCTGGGCGTGGCGTCCCACGAGCTGAAGACGCCCGTCACCGCGCTGATGCTGCACCTGGAGATGACGCGCCGTCGCCTGTCCAAGCGCGGCGAGCCGCCCTCCCCGGAGAAGCTGACGGCGGCGATGGAGTCCGCGCAGCGGCAGGTGGAGCGGATGTCGCGGCTGGTGGACGAGCTGCTGGACGTCTCCCGCATCCGCGCCGGCAAGCTGGACTTCCACATGGAGGAGAGCGACCCGATGGAGCTGGTGCACGAGGTCCTCGACACCTTCCACGAGCAGATGGAGCGGGCCCACTGCGTCCTGCAACTGCGGGCGGAACTGAACCTGCGCGTGTGGTGGGACCGCTCGCGCATGCAGCAGGTGCTGACGAACCTGGTGTCCAACGCCATCAAGTACGCGCCGGGCACGCCGCTCGGCATCGGGCTGCGGAAGCACGACGGCCGGCTCATCCTCTACGTGTCGGACGGCGGCCCGGGCATCCCCCAGGAACACCAGGACCGCGTCTTCGAGCGCTTCGAGCGCGGCGGTCCGCCCCGCTCCGTGCACGGCCTGGGGCTGGGCCTCTTCATCGCCAAGCAGATCGTCGAGGGCCACGGCGGCAAGCTGGTCCTCCGGAGCGGCGAAGGCCAGGGCGCCGCCTTCATCATCGACCTGCCGCTGCCGCCCGAGGCCCGGGCCTGAGCGCCTGTCAGTGCGCGACGCTCGGGGGCTTCACCGGCCCGGGCAGGATGTTCTGGTTCACGTGGAAGAGGTTGCCGGGGTCGTACTGCTGCTTCACCGCCACCAGCCGCGGGTAGTTGTCGCCGTAGGTGGCCTGCACGCGCTCCTGGCCCTCCTCCATCATGAAGTTCACGTAGGCGCCGCCCGCCGAGTACGGGTGCAGCGCGTTCCAGTACTCCTTCGTCCAGGTGGAGATGGCCTCCGCCCGCTCCGGTGAAGGGTCCACCCCGACGATGACCTCCGACCAGCGCACGTCGCGGAAGCGGAAGGCCGTGTCATGCGGGCCCACGCGGTGCACCGCCCCGTCGACGGGGTACAGGTGCATGGTGGATTGCAGGGTCGGCAGGCGCTCGGCGAAGGACACGTGCCGCTCGATGGCGGCGTCCGGCAGTTCGCGCACGAAGTCCGCGCGCCAGTACCACTGGTGGCCCGGCGGATAGAGCGCGTCGAAGGCGGTCTGCATCACGGGGAAGGGCACGGGCATCACGCCGTGCAGCGCGGGCTTGAGCGCCAGCACCGGCGCGAACGCCGCGTCCGCCTTCGCGGGGTCGCCCGTGTAGCACCAGATGACGCCGCACATCTTCTGGAGGTGCAGCTCCTGCGGAAAGGGCGGCGCGGGCGGCACGGTGAGGAAGACGAAGAAGCCGTTGAGCTCCTCCGGCGCGTTGGGGATGAACTCGCGGTACCAGCGCAGCACCTCCGCCGCGCGGGCCAGGGGCCAGAGCGTGGGGCCGCCAATGACGGTGTCCACGGGAACCGCCCGGAAGAGGAACGACGTCACCACGCCGAAGTTGCCGCCCCCGCCGCGCACCGCCCAGAACAGGTCCGGGTGCTTGTCCTCGCTCGCGGTGACGAAGCGTCCGTCCGCGAGCACCATGTCCACGGCGAGCAGGTTGTCGATGGTGAGGCCGAAGCGGCGCGTGAGGTAGCCCATGCCGCCGCCCAGCGTGAGCCCGCCCACGCCCGTGGTGGAGATGACGCCGGAGGGCACCGCGAGCCCGAACGCGTGGGTGGCGTGGTCCACGTCCCCCCAGACGGCGCCGCCCGCGACGCGCACCGTGCGGGCCTCGGGGTCCACGCGCACGTCGCGCATGCGCGACAGGTCGATGACCAGCCCGTCATCCACCAGCGCCAGGCCGCCGCCGTTGTGGCCGCCGCCGCGTACGGCCAGGGGCAGCTTGCGCTCGCGCGCCAGGGCCACCGCGGCGATGACGTCCGCCACGTCCGCGCACCGGGCCACCATGGCCGGGTGCTTGTGGATCATCGCGTTGTAGAGCTGGCACGCCTCCGCGTAGTCGGCGTCACCTGGCTGGATGAGCGTGCCGCGCAGCTGCGCGCGGAACAGCTCCACGCTGTCCGGGGTCAGCCCGGCGGGCAGGCCGGCGCCAGCCTGCGGACGGTGGGTTTCGAGTGTCACGGCGGTTCCCTCCTCCGAAAGACGGCACCCGCATGGCGCCTGACCCAACGGATGCGCACGGTGCCAGCCTGGAGGGCACCGGGAGGCGGGAGGGGGCTCCCCGGCACGCGCCGGGCGGAGGGGACGGACGCGGCGCTCCGCCACTCCGTCCCCCGGCATCAGCCCGCGGCCACCTCGCGCAGGCTGTCCTCCACGCCCGCGAGCAGCAGGTCCAGGTCCGCGTCCGGGATGTTGAGCGCGGGGGCGATGTAGACCGTGTTGCCCATGGGGCGCAGGTACAGGCCCCGGCGGCGGGCGGCCTCGTACACGCGCCAGCCGCTGTCGGCGAAGTAGCCTCCGCCGCCCAGGTCCACCGCGCCCACCATGCCCACCGCGCGCGGGCGCACGAGCCCGGGGAGGGTGGCGGCCATGCGCTCGAAGGCGGCCTTCACGCGCGGGGCCTTGCGCTGGACCTGCCCCAGCACGTCCTCGTCGCGGTACACGGCCAGCACCTCGCGCGCCACGGCCGCGCCCAGCGGGTTGCCGCAGTACGAGTGGCCGTAATAGAGCGCCCGGTCCTTCGCCCCCAGGAAGCCCTGGAAGATGCGCTCCGACGCGAGCGTGGCGGCGAAGGGCAGCAGGCCCCCGCTGAGCGCCTTGGCCAGGCACAGCAGGTCCGGCATCACGCCGGCCAGGTCCACCGCGAAGCGCGCGCCGGTGCGGCCCATGCCGGTGAAGACCTCGTCGGCGATGAGGAAGGTGTCCACCGCGCGCGTGGCCTCGCGCACCTCGCGCACGAAGTCCGGCGACGACATCCACATGCCCGCCGCGCCCTGGATGACGGGCTCCAGGATGACGCCCGCGATGCCGTCCGGGTCGGCGGCGAGCGCGGCCTTCACCTGCGCCAGGGCGCGCGCGTGGCCGTCGGGTTCGGCGGGGGACGGCACGTGCACCACGTCGAAGAGGAGCGGGCCGAACACGTCGCGGAACTCCTGCACGCCGCCCACGCTGGTGGCGCCAATCGTCTCGCCGTGGAAGGCGCCCGTCAGCGTGATGAAGCGGGTGCGGCGGGGGCGGCCGTTCTGCGCCCAGTACTGGGCGGCCATCTTGATGGCCACCTCCACCGCGGTGCTGCCGTTGTCCGAATAGAAGACGCGCGACAGCTTCTGTCCCGAGGGCACGTCCGCCCGGTCCGCGCCCGGGGCAATGGCGGTCAGCTCCTCACCCAGCCGGGCCGCCGGGCCGTGGGTGATGCCCGCGAGGGAGACGTGGGCCAGGCTGCCCAGTTGCTCGGTGAGTGCGTGCACGAGGCGCGGGTGGCGGTGTCCCAGGGTGGACACCCACCAGGAGCCGTTGGCGTCCAGGTAACGCTGGCCGTCGGCGTCATGGAGCCAGACGCCCTCCGCGCGCACGACGACGAGCGGATCCGTCTTCGCGATGTACTGCTCCATGGCGGTGTAGGGGTGCCAGACGTGCTGCTTGTCGAGTCCGACGAGGGTTGCCCGGTCCACGGTGGAGTCTCCTGGGAGTGCGAGGTGTGCACTTCTGCCCTCCCCTGAAGCGGCCCGCAACGGTTCCTTATCCACCTGCGGACAGGTGCCGGTGACGTGGGGAGCGCTGACATTGCCGTGACAGGGGGGGTGTTAGCCCTGTGTCTGTCAGCACGGGAGAGTCATGGCCATCGTCATCTTCTTCATCAGTCACTGGCTGCTCTGCGTCTTCTTCCAGAGCTTCTTCCAGCACCGTTACGCGGCGCACCGCATGTACAGCATGGGGCCGCGCACGGAGAAGGTGATGCACCTGCTCACCTACCTGGTGCAGGGCTCGTCGTACCTGTCGCCGCGCGCCTACGCCATCCTGCACCGCGAGCACCACGCGTACTCCGACACGGAGAACGACCCGCACTCACCGCACTACTTCAAGGACGTGATGCGGATGATGTGGCACACGAAGGAGCGCTACACGGGCATCGTGTCGCGCCGCATCCAGCCGGAGCCGCGCTTCGAGGGTGGCTATCCGGAGTGGAAGCTGGTGGACGAGACGCTGGGGCAGTCCTGGTGGGCGGTGCTGGGGTGGGTGGCGCTGTACACGGCGTTCTACGTGACGTTCGCGACGTCGCCCTGGCAGTTCCTGCTGTTGCCGGTGCACTTCGTGATGGGGCCGGTGCACGGCGCCATCGTGAACTGGTGCGGGCACAAGTACGGCTACCGGAACTTCAACGGCACGGACAAGTCGCGCAACACGCTGCCGGTGGACGTGCTGTGCATGGGGGAGCTGTTCCAGAACAACCACCACAAGTACGGCAGCAGCCCGAACTTCGCGGCGCGGGCCTTCGAAATCGACCCCACGTGGCAGGTGATGCGCGTGCTGTCGAAGCTGGGCGTCATCCGCATCACCACGCCCCAGCGAGCGGTCTACCCGGAGCCGCGCGAAGTGGCCCGAGGCGCCCAGGCGGCCTGAAGCAGGGTCCAGACTTGAAGCAACGCGGGGGAGCCGTCCGTCATGGACCGCTCCCCCGTGGTGTTTTTCAGGTCAGCTTGCCGGGAGGACGACATGAAACAACGCGGCGTGGGCCTTCTGCTCCTGGGGCTGCTCTGCGCGGGGTGTGCAACCTCCCGCGTGATCCAGTTGGACACGGAGGATGGCGCCTCCATCGTCTACACGCCGCCCCGGAGTGTGGATCCCGTTCCCATCCCCGAGGACGCATTCCGGGAGGTGCTGCTCCAGCTCGTGCTGGAGGTGCGTCTCCCACTCCAGTCCGAGCAGCAGCCTCGCTCCCGCCTCCAACTCGCTTCCTGGGACCCAGCGCTGGACGGCGGCTTCTCCTTCCTGGATGCCAGTGCGCGCAGAAGGCTGGCGCTGTCCTTCGCATGGGACGGTGTCTGGGAGGGCGTGCAGGGTGCGGTGGCGGAGGTGGTCAACCCCCTGATGCTCAAGGCCATGATCTCCACGGGCATGGCGGCCTACATGGCCCTGCTCGTGATGCCCGAGCCCATCACGAAGCTCGTCGCCATCGCACTCACCACCTATCTCATCGCGTACGTGGGACTGGAGACCTTCGTCCAACTCGTGAAGGGTTGGGAGCGCCTGTCCGATGAGACGGAGCGGGCGGTGACCGTCGAGGAACTGAAGGATGCAGGGCACCGCTTCGGCAAGGTCATGGGAACCAGTGGCGCCCGGGTCCTCATCCTGGCGCTCACGGCGGCCCTGGGTGGAGCTTCGAACGTGGCCGCGAAAGGCCCCATGCTCCCGGGCTTCGCCCGGGCGGCTCTCGCGGCGGAAACCAACGCAGGACTCCGTCTGACCGCCGCGGCCTCCGGCGGTGTCCGTTCGATTTCGCTCGCGGAGGGCGTCCTCACCATGGGGGTCGCATCCACCGCCGTGGCCGCGACTGCTTGGGAGGGGGCTGGGAACCTGTCGCCTTCAGGTGGGAGCGGCGAGGTGGCTTCCGTCCACGACGGCGTGAAGAACGCTCCCGGGTATCCTTCCGGCTTCAAGGCCGTCCAGAATGGGACGACGCGGAACAGCGTGTCCAACAAGGCACTGTTGGAGAAGCTGCGGGAAGTCGAGCCTGGGACCTGGGTCAAGGTCTACAAGGATGGCTGGGTCGGAAGCGAGAAGGTGTCCCTCCACTACTTCGAAAGTGCGTCCGGAAAGGTCTTCAACTTCAAGGTGAAGGCCGGATGGAGCAACCTGTGAATCCTCCACATCCGCCCCATGGAGCCTCGACTGAAGCCATCGCCCTCCAGGCTGCGGGCGTCGAAGAGTCGCAACGCTTCGTGGCGGTCACGGCTCTGGGCATGTGCCGGGTGATTGCCCTGGGTGCCATGTCTCCCGCCTATGCGTGCAGCCGGCTTCTCGGACCGGCGCTGCTGTCACGACTCGAAGCAATGGAAGTCCACCCCGAGCTCCGTCGTGCCATCCACCTTGCGACGGAACTCGAGGATGTGGCCCATCTCGCACCTGAAGCGCTGGCGAACTCCCTCGCGGAGATTGAGGACACGCTCTTGAAGGTGCTCGCGGACCTGCCGCCCCCGCGTTCCCATGACGAGAAGTGGCTTGTGATGGCTCGACACCAGGACGGGTGAACCCGTGAGAGTTCAGGCCTGCTTGAGCGTAGCGGGCAGGGCTTCAGCCAGGGTCGTGGTGGGCCGGCCGATGAGGCGGCTCAGCGTGCGGCTGGAGTCGTCCAGGTCGCCTCGGGCGATGCCTTCGTCCGCGTTCGCCAGCACGTCGGCGTAGCCCTTGGGCAGACCGGCCTGCTGGAGCGCGGCGGCGAACTCGGCCGGGGGCAGGTCCTGGTACGGCACGGTCCTGCCGGACTGGCGCGACAGCTCCGCCGCGTACTCCGCCAGCGTGAAGCCCGTGTCACCGGCGAGCTCGTACACCTGGTTCTCATGGCCCGTGCCGGTGAGCACCGCGACGGCTGCGTCCGCGTAGTCCTGGCGCGTGGCGGGAGCGACGCGGCCGTCCTTCGCGCAGCCCCGGAGCACGCCCTGCTCCAGCGTCCGCTTCGCGGCTTCCGTGTAGTTCTCCACGTACCAACTGTGCCGCAGGAACACGAATGGAAGCCCTGACGCGCGGATGGCCTTCTCCGTGTCCAGGTGCTCTGGAGCCAGCACGATTCGTGACGTGTCCGCGTGCAAGATGCTCGTGTACGCCAGCAGCTTCACGCCCGCCCTCTTCGCCGCGTCCACCACGGTCTGGTGTTGCTTGCGCCGCTGGCCCACCTCGCTGGAGGAGATGAGCAGCACGGTGTCTCCGTGAGAGAACACGCCGTCCCACGTCTCCGGATGGCTGTAGTCCGCCTTGCGCACCTGCACGCCACGCCCGGCCCAATCCCGGGCCTTGTCCGGATTGCGTGCCACGACCGCGACCTGGTTGGCAGGGACCTTCTTCAACAGGCCTTCAATGACGAAGCGGCCCAACCGGCCCGTGGCTCCCGTGACGACGATCATGACTGCCTCCATGTTGCTTGTTGCAGGGAGCGTTCCAAGCCTCTGGACATCCAGGCTGGCCCCCTCCCGCCCGGTCCAGTCCCAACTGGTCCGACTGTCGGACCAGTTCGTGCGGTTCGCCGCCCCGGGGCTTAGAGGAACTCGTCCACGATGAAGACGCCCCCTCGCGAGTATTCGAGGATGGCGGTCCCTGGGCGTGAACCCGGCAGCTTCCGCATCTGCCCCTTGGCCGTCCGGACCACCGCGCAAATGGGTACACGCTGTGATGCGCCCGGCGGAAGTGCCTCGAAATAGCGGATGACCGCCTGAGGTCCGCTCGTCCAGACGTATCCATAGAGACGCGCCGGTGCCTCCAGCGTCCCCAGGTCATCGATCAACACACTTTCGATATGCCCCTCATGAAGGGTGATGGGCCAGGCATTCACCTGGTTCGCATCGAACTCGACCGTTGCGCCGTCTCCCACGCCCAATCGCAGGTAGCGCATCGCCACGAGTGCCTCTTCCGAGCATTTCTCGGGTCCTGGAGTCCCGTCGGGCCGCGTGCGCACCTTCCCTGCCGCGGTACCCGCGCAACCCGTGATCAGGGCCATGCAGAAAAGACCGCATGCGAACTCAAACGTCCTGGAGGCCATCCCGTGGAGCTTAGAGGAACTTGTTCACGATGAAGACGCCGCCTCGCGAGTACTTGATGACGGCGATTCCCGCGGGAGAGTCAGACAGCTTCCGCATCTGTCCCTTGGCCATGCGAACCACCGCGCAGACGGGCATTCGCGCTTCCGAGTTCGGGGGACGCGCTTCGTAGTAGCGGATGACCACCTCGGGCCCGTCCGTCCACACGTAGCCGTAGAGCCGCGTGGGCGAGTCCAGCGGTCCCAGGTCGCTCAACAGCATGCTCTCGACCCGGCCCTCGTAGAGCGTGACGGGTTCGGCGTCGCCCTGGTTCACATCAAACTCGACGAGAGCGCCGGCCCCCACCGGCAGCCGCAGATAGCGCATCGCCGTAAGCGCCTCTTCCGAGCACGGCTCGGGTCCTGGCGTCCCATCAGCTCGAAGCGACACGCGTCCCATTGTCGGGCCCGCGCATCCCGAGGCCAGTATCCACAAGGCAAGACAGCACACGCGTTCGAGCTTCATGGAGGCCATGGCCCGGCTCTTACTCACGCACCAATTGGGGATCCAGAAGCACGAAGGCCTGGAGGCGCCCATCATGCTGGTAGACCTCCAGCGCCAGCTCCTCGAACTTTCCCTCTGGATTGAGGAACGCACTGCGGTCCACCACGAACGCGATGGCACCTGTCTGCCCCACGGCGATCGACTCGCGTTCGGCCCGAATGGCCACGGTCCTGGGCGCGCGACTGGAGGACGAGAAGAGCTTCGTCTGGGACAAGCGCCAGTTCCGGTCCTCACTTTGGTTCGTCACGCTGAGCATGACCGCCGCCTTGCCCTTACCCGAATAGACCCTCATCGAGAGCTGGGCATCCACGTCCTTTCCGTTCCACGTGTGCCGCCGCCTGAACGGTGTCTGCGCCTCCGCTCCTGAAACCAGCAGCGCCGCCAGCGCGTGGTCCGCGGAGGTTTCCTCTTCACGCAACCGCGCGTTCTCCACCTCCAGCTCGTTCTTCGCCTTGAGTGTGCGCGTCAGGACGGAGACCAGGGCCTGATAGCTCTCCCGGTCCTTGAAGACGTCCACCTGCTGATCCGCCCTTCCCACCTCCTCCACGGGAGGCCTCAGCAAGAACGACAGCGCCGATCCATCCGCGAGCGTCACGAGCAGGGGAACACTCTCATCCGGAGCGAGGGCACGAAGGGGTTCGATCACCACCCGCTTCCCTGCAACCAGTACCGGTTCAAACCGCCCCTCCCAGCCAAGCAGCTTTGTCTTGAGCGGGTCGCAAGGCTGCTCGAAGCGCAGCACCGTGACGATTTCCCCAGCCACGTGGATGCGGTGGGCAGCGTCGTCCGGATGCTCCGACAGCACCAGGGTCCGGACCTGCGCCTTCTCCCGCGGCCCCGCCAGGGCTGGCGTGGCTACGAGGACGAACAGGACAGTGAACCAGCCAGGTAGGGTGCGTGGCATCGAACCTGGACCCTACCCAAGCCGCCCGCCCCACGCCAGGCTTCCAGACCCGACACGCGAGTCCTGAGCGCCCTGATGTGGATTGAAGGGCGGCACCATGCCCACGAACATGCAGCGGCTGCTGGCCGAAATCTCCACGCGCCACCTCCCCAACCCTCAAAAGAGGGGATGGCTCAGTCGCAATTGGACCAGGTCAGCCAGCCCTCCAGCCGAGATTCCCGTGATGGGGCGTCGGGGATGTCTTCGCCCGAGAGCGGTCCACTCAAGAACGAGCACCGAAGCCACGCTTCACCATTGTCAGGATGCGGCTCAATCCGGAAGTCGAAGAAGACGTCCTGCGCCATGGCGCCGATGCCAGCTTCCAACCGGGCAATCAGGTCAGGAGGAGGTGGCTCTGACCACGACTTCCAGCAGGCCCCCATGAAGAGCTCGGGAGCACCTGGGAGCGGCAGGAGATAACCCACCGTTTCACTGTGACGGCAAGCAACATCATGCGTCTGGTTGCCATAGATGAATCCTTCAGGGTGGTCGACCAGGATGACAGCCCCCGAAATGATCAGCGATTCCAGACTGATCTCTGGTGGTTTCCGCTGCGAGCTCATGGAACGGGAGCCTAGCCTGGCACGACCGGCGGCGACTTCCTGCTGAAGGGGTGAGCGTTCCACCGGGGATCCCGCGCGACGCAGGGTCCCGGCGGAGCCTTCTGATCAGCCCTGCTTCAGTGCCGCGCCAATCGCATTCGCGAACGGGGCCGTGGGCCGGCCGATGAGGCGGCTCAGCGTGCGGCTGGTGTCGTTCAGCTCTCCTCGCGACAGGCCCGCGTCCGCGTCCGCCAGCGTGTCCGCGAAGGGCTTGGGCACCCCCACCTTCTGGAGCGCCGCGGAGAACTCCGTCACCGGCAGGTCCACGTACTTCACCGGCTTGCCGGACTGGCGCGACAGCTCCGCCACGTACTCCGGCAGGCTGAAGCTCGCGTCCCCCGCCAGCTCGTACACCTGGTTCTCGTGGCCCGTGCCCGTCAGCACCGCCACCGCCGCGTCCGCGTACTCCTCACGCGTCGCCGTGGCCACCCGGCCGTCCTTCGCGCTCCCCTGCACCACGCCGTACTGGAGCGCCGGCGCGAAGTGCTCCGTGTAGTTCTCCACGTACCAGCCGTTGCGCAGGAACACGTACGGAATGCCCGACGCGCGGATCGCCTCCTCCGTCGCCTTGTGCTCCGCCGCCAGCGACAGGCCGCTCGTGTCCGCGCGCAGGATGCTCGTGTACGCCAGCAGCTTCACGCCCGCCTTCTTCGCCGCCTCAATCACCGCCGAGTGCTGCGGGAAGCGCTTGCCCACCTCGTTCGCGGAGATGAGCAGCACCGTGTCTCCCTTCGAGAACGCTCCGTTCAGCGTCTCCGGACGGTCGTAGTCCACCGTGCGCACCTGCACGCCGCGCCCGGCCCAGGCCTTCGCCTTGTCCGGATTGCGTACCGCCACCGCCACCTGGTTCGCCGGCACCTTCTTCAGCAACCCCTCCACGACGAACTGGCCCAGCTTCCCCGAGGCTCCCGTGACCACGAACATGGCTCCGCCCTTTCCTTCCCGCGCTCCAGGCGCGAAATCGAACTGGCGCTTACCGTAACGGGGGTACTCACTTTTCGTAAGTACGCACCTTGTGGTAAGTGTCACGGCATGAAGGCAAGCAAGGGCAGTCCACTGCTGGAGAAGGTGAAGCAGCGCGGGGACCTGTACGCGGCCATGTGCCCCTCGCGCGGCGTCCTGGAGCACGTCACCAGCCAGTGGGGCGTGCTGGTGCTCGTGGCACTCAAGGAGGAGGGCACCCACCGCTTCAGCGAGCTGCGCCGCAAGGTGGGCGGGGTGAGCGAGAAGATGCTCGCCCAGACGCTCCAGGCGTTGGAGCAGGACGGCTTCGTCCACCGGGAGGCCCACCCCGTCATCCCCCCGCACGTGGACTACAGCCTCACGCCCCTGGGCGAAGAGGTGGCCGTCCACGTGGAGGCGCTGACCACCTGGATCGAAGACAACGTGGCCCGGGTGATGACCGCCCGCACCAAGGCCCCGCCCCGCAAGAAGGCCTCCTGAGCGGCCCCGAGCCTCCCTGCCCGGGTGCCCTCCAGCGGGCCGAACGGGAGCGAAGGAGACAGGCCCGCGTTAAGACTGCTCCCGTGCCCGCCGACACCCCGCTCCAGGTCCGCATTCTCGATGCCATCCGCGATGTCCCGGCCGCCCAGTGGGATGCCCTGGTCGCCGAGGGCGCGCCCCCCTTCGTGCGCCACGCATGGCTGTCCGCCATGGAGGAGAGCGGCAGCGCCACCGAGGACACCGGCTGGGCCCCGCACCACCTGACGCTGTGGCGGGGCAGGAAGCTCGTCGCCGCCGCGCCCGCCTATCTCAAGTTCCACAGCATGGGCGAGTACATCTACGACTTCGGCTGGGCCAACGCCGCCGCCCAACTGGGCGTGGAGTACTACCCGAAGCTGCTCGTGGGCGGCCCCCTGTCCCCCGCCACCGTGCCGCGCTTCCTCACCGCCCCCGGTGAAGACGCGGGCAGCTTGCGCCGCGCGCTCCTCCAGGCCGCCGTGGACAGCGCCCAGGAGCAGGACTGCTCCGGCGTGCACGTGCTCTACCCCACGGACGACGAGGCGGACTTCCTGGAGGAGGCCGGGCTCGCGCGCCGCATCACGCTCCAGTTCCATTGGAAGAACCCGGGCTACACGCGCTACGACGACTACCTGGCCCGCTTCGACTCCAAGCGCCGCAACCAGCTCAAGCGCGAGCGCGGCGCCGCGGCCACGCAGGGCATCCAGCTGCGCACCGTGCGCGGCGCGGACCTGACCGAGGAGCACGCCCAGCGCGCGTACACCTTCTACACGTCCACCTGCGAGCGCCACGCCTGGGGCCAGGTGCAGCTGACGCCGGGCTTCTTCGAGCGCGTCTTCCGCGACCTGCCCGGCACGGTGGAGATGGTGGAGGCGGTGAAGGACGGGCAGGTCATCGCCGGGGCCTTCAACCTGGCGACGCCGGAGCGGCTCTACGGCCGCTACTGGGGCTGCACGGAGGAGCACCCCTTCCTGCACTTCAACGTCTGCCTGTATCACTCCGTGGACGACTGCATCCGCGCGGGGCGCAAGGTCTTCGAGCCCGGCGCGGGCGGCGAGCACAAGGTGTCGCGCGGCTTCGAGCCCACCGCCGTGCACAGCGCCCACCTGATTTTCGACAAGCGCCTGGACAAGGCCGTGCGCAGCTTCCTGCGCATGGAGCACGCGCGGCTGGCGCCGGCCGTGGAGGAGGCGGAGCGCATCTGCGGCCTGAAGCCATGGCCCCTGGCAGCCCCCGGGTCCACCGGAACCTGAAAACCTGAACGTCTGTCCGCCAGCCCACCGGCCAATGGACGTCCGCGCTCGGTTCAAGTTGTGAAATCGGGGTGAACCTCTAGAGTCCGCCCCCATGAAAGTCCCGGAGACAGAGGAAGACTTCATCCAGTGGTACGAAGACTGCTGGGCGGACCGCGACGAGGTGGAATACCCGAAGCTGTTCGGTGCCATCCGCGAGGAGGTGGACCTCCTGGAGGGCACGGGCGTGCTGGAGGGGTGGCTGGAGAGCGAGCTGGCCCAGGGCACGGAGATGGATCCGAACTGGCTGCCCATGGGCGTGCGCGTGGCGCCGCCCAGCCCGGAGCACCCGTACTGGACCTACGTGACGAGCGGCCTGTCCAACCCCTTCACGGTGGCCCCCGGCGAGGACCTGCCGGACGACGCCCGCAGCGGCCTGGGCTACGAGATGGTCATCCACACGCCCGAGGAGGAGCGCTGGCCCATCCTGCGCCTCCTGGACATGATGGCCTACAACCTCGTGTGCGCGCGGCTGTTCGCCATGGGCCACCGCTACCCGGTGGACGGCACGCTCACGGGCGGTGAGACGAAGCTCGCGGGCTTCGTGTTCGTGAAGGACTCCACCCGCCCCAGCCACTTCACCCTGCCCAGCGGCCAGGTGGAGCTGCTCACGCTGGTGGGCGTGACGAAGAACGAGATGGCCTTCGCGCGCTCCAACGGCATGGACAGCCTGCTGAAGCGGCTGACCGACCCCGCGAACCCCACCACCGCGTACATCACGCGGCCGGAGCGCGACGAGGTGAAGCTGTAGTTCCCCTCGGAGGTCCCTCCCGCCGCGCGCTAGCCGGTGCGCGGCGGCGAGGACTCCACCAGCGCGTGCAGCACCCCGGGCTCGAAGGGCTTCTCGATGCGGGGCAGCGGCACGGCCTGGAGGAAGGCGCGGGCGCGCTCCGTGAAGCTGCCCCCCGTCATGAACACGAAGCGCGACAGGAGCTGCGGCCGGCGCCGCGCCAGCTCCGCGTGCACGTCCATGCCGGTGAGGTCCGCCATCATCAGGTCGCAGAAGACGCGGTCGAAGGCCTCGTCCTGCTCCAGCAGCGCCAGCGCCTCCCGGCCGCTGTGCGCCACCACCACGTCGTGCTGACGGCCGAGGATGCGCCGGAGCACCGAGGTGAGCTGGGGCTCGTCGTCCACCACCAGCACGCGCTTGCGCTGAGCCCCCTCTTCCGCGCGCACCGCGGGCACGCCGGGGTACACGGCCCGCTCCACGATGGGCAGCCGCACCTGGAAGGTGCTGCCCAGGCCGGGGATGCTGGTGGCCGTCAGCTCGCCGTGCATGCTGCGCACGAGCCCCAGGCAGATGGACAGCCCCAGGCCACTGCCCTCTCCCACGGGACGGGTGGTGAAGAACGGCTCGAAGGCGCGCTGGAGCACCTCCGGCGTCATGCCCAGGCCGGTGTCGGACACCTCCACCAGCACCCATGAACCCTCGCGCCGGGTGGTGAGCGTCACGCGGTGGCGGTCGAAGGCGCCCACGGGGATGGCGTGCGCGGCGTTGATGAGCAGGTGGAGGAACACCTGGCCCAGGCGCGCCTCGTGCGCGAGCGCGGGCGGCACCTGGCCGTAGCTGCGCTCCACCTGGGCGCGGCTGCGCAGGTGGGTCATGGCCATGGTGATGCCGAACTCCAGCGCCGCGTGCACGTCCACGGGCCCCAGGCGCAGCTCGTCCGCGCGGGCGAAGGTCTGCAGGTCGCGCACGATGACGCGGATCCGCTCCGCGCCCTCACGCGCCTCGCGCAGCGCCTCCAGCGCCTCGTTCAGCGCGTCCTGGCCTTCGGGGCCCGGGTCCGGGCGGCGGGCGAGCGGCGTGAGCTGCTCCACCGCGAACTGGAGGTTGCCGGTGACGTAGGACAGGGGGTTGTTGATTTCGTGGCCCACGCCCGCGGCGAGCTGCCCCGCCATGGCCAGCTTCTCCGACTGCACCAGCCGCTCGCGCGCGGCCATCAGCTCGTGCGTGCGGCGCTGGGCCAGCGCCTCCGCCTCCAGGCGGCCGGAGTGCTCGCGGGCGAGCAGCGCGTCGCGCTCCGCCTGCACGCGCTTCTTGTCCGTGATGTCGCGCGCGTAGGTGGAGATGTTGCGGCCGCTGGACCAGGCGTGCACCTCGTGCCAGCGGTCCCGGCCGGTGCGCACCTCGAAGAGGCGGTAGCTCTCCTCGGCGGCCACCTCGCGCAGCGCGCGCTCGAAGGGGGTGCCGCACAATTCCGGGCACGCGTCCCACAGCACGCGGCGGAAGAGCGTCTCCGGGGCGCGGCCGGTGAGCGCGGCGGCGTTGCGGTTCACGTAGGTGAGGCGCCAGTCCGTGTCCACGGTGAAGAAGGCGTCCGGCATGCTCTCCAGCACGTCGCGCACCCAGTCCAGCGTCTCGCGCAGCCCCTCCTCCACCCGCTGGGCGCTGGTGATGTCGCGCAGGCGCAGCAGCACCCCGTCCCGCAGGGGCACCGCGGTGCCCTGCATCAGCACGTCCCCTTCGGTGAAGTTGTCCGCGTGCGGCCGGCCGGACTCCACCACCTGGCGCAAGAGCTCCATGCGCCCGGCGATGCCGTCCTTCGAGGACACCTCGCCCAGGCGCCGGCCCCGGAGGACCTCCGGGCCACGGCCCAGCGCGCGCACGGCGGCGGGGTTGGCCCACAGCCACTCGAAGTCGAGGATGGCGCCGCTGCTGGAGCGCACGGCGCGCAGCACCATGCACGCCTCGGGGTGCTCGCGCTCCGCCTCCTCCAACGCGGCCAGGAGCGAGTCCGGGAGCGGCAGGGCCACGGGCATATCGGTCGCGGACGACATCCAGCTCCTCGCGGCCCCGGCACTGCTCAGCCCCCGGGGAGCCCGCATGTCGCCACGAATCTCTCGGCGGCTCAAGTCAGCCCCAGCCTTCGTATCTTTCTAAACTTTCTTGAATTACAGACAACTGTGAAAGCGAAAGAGGTAAGGAGTCAGAAGGTACGACCCACCGGCCCGGAGGTCGGCCACACTCGCCCCGCCATGCGCCCTACCCTCATCACGCACGTCGCGTTCGAAGCCCTGCACCTGCCCCTGACGGAGCCGTTCGCCATCGCGACCGGCGCACAGCACGCGGCGGAGAACGTGCTGGTGCGCGTGACGCTCGCGGACGGCACGGTGGGGCTGGGGGAGGCGGCGCCCTTCACGGCGGTGAGCGGGGAGACGCAAGCCAGCACGCTCGCCGCGCTGGAGCCGGTGCGCGGGCTGCTGGTGGGCCGCGACGTGCGGGCGTGGCGGCCGGCGTCGGAGGCGCTGGGGGACGCGCTCGCGCTGGCGCCGTCCGCGCGGTGTGGCGTGGAGATGGCGCTCCTGGACGCGCTCACGCGGCACCACCGGATTCCGCTGCACGCCTTCTTCGGCGGGGCGGGGACGGCGCTGGACATCGACATGACCGTCACCGCCGGGGACGTGGCGCACGCGGTGACGTCCACGCGGGCCATCCTGGGGCGGGGCATCGACACGCTGAAGGTGAAGGTCGGCGCGCTGTCACCGGACGCGGACGCGGCGCGGCTGGTGGCCATCCACCAGGAGGCCCCGAAGGCGCGCCTCTTCGCGGACGCGAACGGGGGCTACGACGTGGCGGAGGCGCTGGCGTTCCTCAAGGAGCTGGAGCGCGCGGAGGTGCCGCTCTCGCTGTTCGAGCAGCCGGTGCCGCCCTCCGACTTCGCGGGGCTGGCGGAGGTGACGCGCCGCTCGAAGGTGCCGGTGTGCGCGGACGAGTCGGCGCGCTCGGTGAAGGACGTGCTGCGGCTCATCCGGGAGAACGCCTGCCACGGCATCAACATCAAGACGATGAAGTGCGGGATGGTGGAGGCGGTGACGATGTGGAGCCTCGCCCGCGCGGCGGGGCTGGAGCTGATGGTGGGCGGCATGGTGGAGAGCGTGCTCGCGATGAGCGCGTCCGCGCACCTGGCGGCGGGGCTGGGCGGCTTCACCTACGCGGACCTGGACACGCCGCTGTTCATCGCGAGCCACCCGTTCCAGGGCGGCGGCCACTACGCGGGCTCGCGGCTGACGCTGGACCCGGACGCGCCGGGCCACGGCGTCACGCTGCGCTGAAAGTGCGTCAGCCCTTCACCTGGGAGGCGGCCACGTCGAGCGCCTTCTCCCGCTGCGGATCCCTGCCGGCCGCGTACGGCAGCGCGTCCGGGACCTCCACGTCCACGGGGACGCCCACGCCTTCGATGCGCTCGCCATCCGCCGTGACGTCCATCACGGCGAGGTAGAGCAGGTCGCCGTTGGACAGCTTCTGGGGACCGCCGGCCAGCACCGCGCCCGCGGTGCGCTCGCCCACGAGCGTCGCCAGCTTGTGGCGCTTCATCGCGAAGGCCACCAGCTCCTTGCCGCTGCGCGAGTTGCCGTTGACGAGCAGCACCACCGGCTTGCGCCACGACAGCGCGTAGGGGTGGGACTTGCCGTCGCGGCCGGTGTTGAGGAGGAGCGAGACCTGGGGGTTGAAGAGGTTGATGAAGGCCGGGCTGCAGCCGCCCCAGCCGTCGCGGAAGTCGATGACGAGCGCGTCCGCGTCCGCGAAGCCGTCCTGGAGCGCCTCCTCCAGGGCCTGCTGGTACTCCGAGCCCGCGCACGCGTAGACGTGCTGGTAGGCGACGCGGCGGCCCTGGCGCTCCACGACCTGCGAGCTGGCCTTCTGGAGCGCGAGCCACTCCTTGCGCGGGTTCATGCGGCGGGGCGTGACGGTGAGCGACAGGGGCGCTTCGCCCTTCACGCGCTCCACGGTGACGCGCGTGGCCCTGCCCGCGCGGTTCGTGAAGGCGTGCCAGGGGTGGAAGGGCTTGCCCTCCACGGTGACGAGCCGGTCTCCGCGCAGCAGGCCTGCCTTGGCGCCGGGGCCGTCCGCGAAGACGTGGCGGACGAAGAAGCCGTCCGGGGTCTCCCGCACGTCCACGCCGATGCCGGTGGCCTGCACGTTCTGCTGCTTGAGGAAGACCTCGAAGATGGAGGCCACCTCCGCGTGGGCGGGGCTCTCCTTCGGGTAGTAGGCCGTGTGCGAGACCTTCAGCTCCGCGAGCGCCGCGTTCGTGCGCCGGGCGAAGTCCTCCACGTCCTTCGCGTCGGCGGCGTAGCCGGCGTGCGAGTCCGCCCAGGCGGCGCCTTTGGCCGCGTCGAAGAAGCGTTCGCGCACGAGGGTGACGATCTCCCCGGCCCGCTTCGAGAAGGGGGATGTGGCCGCCTGGGCGCTGCCCGCGAGGAGCAGCCCCACCACCCACCACCGCGCTGTCCGGACCTGCATGTGTGAGCCTCCCGGGAGGACTTCACGATTCTTCACAGGAGCGGTTTCCAGAGGGAAGGAAAGGCACTCCTGCGCCGTGCGGTGTGGCGAACCCGGCGGGGGCGGTTAGGGATGAGGGGCCCATGCTGGATGCGCCCTCGTCATTGCCCAGGCTCGCGCTCGTCTCCGAGGACCCCCTGGCCCGGGGTGCGCTCGCACGGGCGCTGAGCGACCAGGCGGAGGCCTGGACGGTGGTGGCCGCGGGCACGCAGGTGGAGCTGGAGGCGGCGAGGGGTGAACCGCCGGACGTGGTCCTCTGGGACACGGGCCTGCGGTTGGAAGAAGGCGCGGCGCCGGACCTGGGCGCGCCGGTGCTGGCGCTGGTGGCGGACGAGGCGGCGGGAGAGCTGGCGCTGGGCGCGGGCGCGAGGGGCCTGCTGTTCCGCGACGTCGCGCCGGGGATGCTCGGGGCCGCGCTGCACGCGGTCGCGCGAGGCCTCACGGTGTTCGAGCCGGGCCTTGCTCAAGTGCGAGCCGCGCCGAGGAGCACGGCGCCGACGGGAGCGCCGGGGCCGGACACGCTGACGCCGCGCGAGCGCGAGGTGCTGGGCCTGCTGGCGGAGGGCCTGTCGAACAAGGCCATCGCGGACCGGCTCGCCATCAGCGAGCACACCGCCAAGTTCCACGTGAACGCGGTGCTGGCCAAGCTGGGCGTGCAGCGCCGCACGGAGGCGGTGGTGCGCGCGGCACGGATGGGCCTGGTGACGCTCTAGCCGCTCAGGGCGTGACGAGGGCGCTCAGGCTCTTCCATTCATCGTCCAGAGCGGCCTGGAGCCAGTCGCGATGGAGTGACGGCAAGGGCCAGGTGTCGACCTGGAGTGAGGAGGTGGCCTGATACACGGCGCGGGCATGTTCCAGGTCCTGGGTCACCTGGGCGAGCTTCGCCGCATCGTCCATCAACGCGGCGCCCTGCCGCATCTGGCTGAGCCCCACCATGTGGTCCACCAGCATCGGTCCCTCGGCGATGCGCGCTCCCAGCGTGTACACGGACTGACCCAGTCGGATCCGCTCCCCGGAGGAGAGGTGATCCTTCGTCGCCTCCACCCGCTTCTTCAGGATCAACGTCGCATCCAGGACCAGCCAGGCCGTGGCTGCCTGGAAGAGGCGGGCGGGCTGCGGAGTGATGCCCGTGGACTCCAGGCGTTGTTTGGCGGCGGCACTCGCCTGGGCCAGCGATAGGCTCCGAAAACGCGGGAGGGCCGCGATCCGCTCCAGCGCCTGGAGCTCCTCCTTCATGAGAGGCGCGTCCTTCGCGGACTCCCCCAGCAGCAGGAGCAGCGGTCCCTCGGAGTCGCTGGCGCCCGCGACAAGCGGTTCGAGCCGTCGCCGCAGCGACTGGCGCGCCTTGAGGCGCACGTCGTTCAACGCGTCTTCGGGACGAGGCTGGAAATACTCATAGGCGGCGAGCAACAACGCGGGAGCCTGGATCTCGGAAAGATGGTCCGCGAGCCACTGTTGCCGCGCATCCGAGGCGCCGTCCCCCAACACCGCGGTGAAGCGGGCCTCCACGGATTGCGTCCGCTTCCACACCGCGTCGGTGAAGGACTCCAGGTCGACAGGGGGCCGCGGAAACCCCTCAGCGTCCCTGAAGTCCGGGCGTCCCGTTTGATTCCACGCCTGGATCAGGGCCTCCCGCCAGTCCTGTGCCGGCGTCTGGCGGCGCTGCTCGACGAGCGCCGAGAGCACCGCGACCTCTGGCTGCTCGGGAGACACCTCGCGAAGCCGATCAACCGTCCCAGCGGCTTCGTCCAGGGCGCCCAGTTCCAGCAGCACGCAGGTCTGGACCTTCAGTGCCCCTGGGTGCCGGGGAGCCTCCTCCAGCACCCCAGCGAGCTCCGTGCGGGCCAATGCCAGTTCCCCGGTCCAGACATGGGCCACGGCCTGCTCGACCCGGGCGTCGGCGCGCTCCTGGAGGGCCTCGGGATTCGCGGCCATGTGCTGGCAACCCATGAGGAGCAGGCTCAGGGACAGAAGGTACAGGCAGGCACGCTGGAACATGCCCCAAGCCTACTCCTTCTTCTTTCGGGCTCCGGATCGGGACCTCCGCTCTCTCGGAGCAGGCGGCGCCTCCACATGGGCAAGCCGCATCTGGCTGCTTCCCGCGGACCACTGTCGGCCTTCTCGCGACTCCCAATCACGCACTGCTCGGGCTACGAGCGGAGCCTTGTCCTCCAGGTAGTCCAGCGACACCTGCCGCTTTTCGTACTGCTCCAGCCATGCCCTCCGGTATCGGAGCACATTCTCATGGTGGTCCAATCCCAACAGATGGAGCGTCTCAGCAGCCCGGTCCCGGAGAGCATGCGGACAGCGGGCCGTCACCTGCAATTGAAGCGACGGCAGTTGCAGGGCGAACCATCCGTCTTCGATTTCAAACGGATCCAGTAACCGCGTGGATGGCAGATCCTGCTTGCGGCTATTGAGCCATCCCACCGCGTAGCGAAGATTGGTCCACTCGTAGGCAAGAGTCCGATCCTCGTTGATGGAGATGAAGTGGTCCACGGTGCCGGGCCCCCCCAGCCACATGGCCGTGTAAGCGCAGCGTCCTGAGAAGGCCGCCTCAAGCTGCTCACTGCACTGACGCCAATACGAGGGTGGGCGTTTTCGCGCACCTGGGTTGCGGTTCAGCCATCGCCGCCCAGGTCCTCTCACCCGTGCGTCGAAGTCCTCAGGCTCTCTTCCTGGAACGCACCGGATCACGGTCGCCTCCCCCATCACGAGCGACGACCCATCGGGGCCAGAAGGGGTCTTGCTCTGGGAGCAGCCGTCGCAGCTCGGCGTCGATCTCCTTCAACGTTCCCACGCCCTCGCGCTCCCCTCGCATGTAGGCCTCGGCGGCCTCCACCGCGCGTTCGGCCTCCAGGGCCCGCGCCTGGGCCAACCCCATCACCGGGGACGTCAGCCAGTCGTTCACATCACCCTGCTTCGCCCAGGGGAGATGCCGCAGGCTCACCTGCCCCTTTTCGAACTGGAAGAGGAAGAGCGCGTCCTGCTCATCGTCGAAGAAGGGCTCCAGCGAGGCCAGGACCAGTGGCGAATGGGTCGTCAGCAGCGTCTGGACGGAGGTCTCGCTCGCAAGGCGATCAATGACCTGGATGAGCGACCCCACGATGCGGCGCTGCCAATGCGGATGAAGATGGGTTTCCACCTCGTCCACCAGCAGGATGAACCTGGGGTCTCGGGGCTTCCCAAGGAATTCCGAGGCCTGGCTGTGCTCGTGCCACGCCCAGACGATGAGATAGGCCAACCCGAGAATGCGCCGCATCCCCGCCGAAGCGTGCACCACCGGGATGGTGCCGTACGGCATATCGATGGTCGGATAGTTCTGGACGTCCTCGATGGCCAACCGCATGGGTCGCCCGGGACGTATGGGCTCGTCGCGAGGCGACAGCTGTTCCAGCGCCCGCTTCAACATCTGGAACGGTGACTGCGCGGAACCATCGTCCTGCAACTGCCAGGTCAACCAGTCCCGGACGAGACCGTTACAGACCGTCGTCCCCTCGTACTTGAGGCCATCCCAGAGATCCTGGGGCGAGAAGTGGAAGGCGTCCGGCCTGCGAGGCGCATCCGGATCCGCGCGGGACGTCTTGTGCCAGTAGTTCCGCGCAGGGTCCCAGACGGAAAAGCTTCCGTCGACGCGCGCATAGACGGTCAGGCCCGGCATGCTCGGGCGCCCTTCCGGCCAGGGCCACAGCTGCCGCTCCGGGTCGAAGACGCTCGTCTTGTTCGACGCCCGCCGTGCCTTGCCCGTCAGGGTCCAGTCAATCCGCCGCCGCCGGGCACCGCGCTGGGGCCACGCAGGCAGACCAGGCCAGGTCCCGGTCAGGCTCCACCACGCCACGTCGAGCAGGAAGCTCTTGCCCAACCCGTTGTCGCCCGTCAGGACGTTCAGCCGGTGTGCGAACTCGACGTCCAGGCGAGGCGCGGGGCCGACCCCCTGAAGGTGAAGCTCTCGGAGCATGCGACGACACTTAGCGCATCCCGTCCCTACCGCCCACTTTCAGGAGCATGGATGGAGGGCAGCCCTCCAGCCAGCTCACACCCGCTTCCACCCTCCCGCTGCTACACTCCGGCGCCTCCATGGCCAACCAGGATTGGGTCTCGCGCCTGCTCACCGGGCGTGCGTCGGCGGACAAGGGCCTCAGCGTCCACCTCTCCGAGCGCGACGGCGGCAGCCTCCACGACAAGATGCGGCAGGCGTATTGGTGGATCACCAACAACGCCGTCATCTGCCCCTACTACGACATCGAGTTCGGCGGCACCGCCGCGCTCAAGAACACCGCCGGTGACGAGGTCCACCTCCCGGAGGACATGAGCTACAGCTCCTTCGTCCTCATCCCGCTGCTCACCCTCTTCACCTGCCGCCGCGCCCTGCTCGTGGGCGGCCCGGGCCGGGGCAAGACGACGTCCGCCATCCTCATGGCGCTGCTGTCCGGCATGGGCCGCGAGGACGTGCACCGGGGCATCCAGCGCGGCCACCCGCAGCTGTCCATCGCGGACCTGCTCGGCGCGCCCCTGCCGTCGGACATGCTCAAGGCGGAGGACCTGTCCGCCGTGAAGGTCAGCTGGCGCAAGTGGATTGGCCAGCGCGTGAAAATCATCGACGAGTACAACCGCATCCCCACGAAGACCCAGTCCGCCCTGCTGTCGCTGCTGGGCGAGGGCTACGCGGAGATGATGGACCAGTACGTCTACACCGGCCGCTCGTCCTGGTTCCTCACCGCCAACGACGACCAGGGCGGCGGCACGTTCCAGGTCATCGAGGCGCTCAAGGACCGCCTGGACGTCGTCGTGCGCGCCGTGCCCTTCAACTCCGGCTTCGTGGACACGCTGCTCCAGCGCATCGAGTCCGACAAGTCCCCGGAGGAGCTGCTCCCCAAGGACATCGTCTTCACTCCCGGCGAGCTGGAGAAGGCCTACAACGCCATCCTCGCCGTGGAGGTGCCCAAGGGCGTGCTGGAGCGCGTGGCCTTCTTCCTGGGCCAGCTCGACTTCTGCCGCATGGCGTCCCCGCGCTTCGAGTTCAAGCACAAGGACACGCTCAAGCTCGCCGGACAGACCGTGTCCGCCGTGTGCAACGAGCAGTGCCCGCTGGACAAGAAGGTGCACCTCTGCACGCAGACGGAGAACGGCACCAGCGTTCGCGCGTACCAGACCATCCTGCACTTCGCGAAGGCGCTGGCGTTCTTCCGCGGCCACCGCGTGACGGAGCTGGAGGACTTCCGGCAGATCATCCCCTGGGTGCTGCACGAGAAGCTCACCCCCAACGCGCGCAGCCCCTTCTTCGAGGCCAAGGGCAACAAGCTGCTGCTCCAGGACCGCGTGGCGTGGATCCGCAACATGTTCGACATGGCCATGGCCCGCTACGGCACGCACGCGCCCGTGCGCCAGAAGGTCGCCGCCCTGCGCGCGGAGCTGGACCTGGGCCTGTCCGGCGTGGACCTGCGCACCACGGAGAAGCGCCTGTCCGCCGTCACCGTGCTGATGAATGAACTGATGACCCGCCAGGAGCTGTCCGGTCCGGTGTACGAGGACCTCATCCACTTGAAGTCCCTCTACAGCCGCTACCGCAACTACGCGACGTGGCTCAAGGAGAACCCGGGCGGTCAGGGGAAGCAGCCATGAGCGAGTTCGTCGACGAGCTGGAGAAGGAGGCCCGCGGCCGGTTCGTGCGCTGGGACCGCGCGCTGTGGGACGAGTTCCTCAAGGGCCCGGGGGTCCGCATGGGCCGGGCGCTCACGAGCGGTGACGCCGCGGCGGGAGAGGCGATCCTGCGCGACTACCTGCGGCTGGGCGCCGAGGGCATCGGCCTGGGCTACCTGTATCCGGTGTCCGCCGGCAGGGGGAACTTCTTCACGCTCGCGTGGGCGGACCTGCTGCCGCGCCTGCTGCCGGACCTGCCCCGGGAGGAGCAGGCGGCGGCGCTCGCGCGCATGTGGAACCTGGGCGAGAACCTGGAGTCCGCGCCCCCCTGGGTGCAGCGGCTGGTCTGCCGCCTGGGCGACAGCCTGTCCTCGCTGAAGGACCTGGAGAGCCACCTGCACACCATCGCCAACGAGGCCATGGAGCCGCCCACCCAGCCGCTGGGCGACACGTCCACCGCGCACTGGGTGGACCTGTCCCAGGAGGACGCGCGCTTCATGCCCGGGGAGATGCACTTCCTGGCGCCCGCCGTCGTCTGCGTTCACGACCGGCACCGCGCCACCGCCGCCGGCGGACGCGACGCGGCCACCCAGGGCGTGTGGCTGGCGAAGAAGCCCATGCTGCTGGGGCCCATGGGCTGCAACGAGCGGCTGGCGCCCTCCAGGGAAAAGCCCTCCAAGGCGCTCACCTCGCTGGCGCAGCGCGACCCGCGCGCGGGGGACTGGTACAGCACCCAGCACAACAAATGGCGCGCGGTGGCCACGATGCACACGTCCCAGTGGCTGGCGGTCATCCTTCCGGCATGAGCGCGGGCGCGGCCTTCACCCCGGAGGAGGTGGAGCGGTGCTGGCGCGACGCGCTGGCGCTGTGGGACGTGCACGTGCACCTGAGCCCGCCCGAACCACACCAGTCCTTCGAGCAGCGCGGCGAGTCCATGGTGGACGAACCGCTCGCGTACATCGACCTGGCGCGCCGGCAGGTGTTCGTCCACTTCGAGCTGCTGACCCGCATGGGCGCGCGCGGAAGCCTCACCGCCGTGCTGGCCCATGAGATTGGCCACCACGTGCGCTTCCCGCACACGCTGGGCTGGGCCGCGGAATTGCGCGTGCTGGAGCAGCGGCTCATCCCCGGCCTGGGCCAGTCCCTCACCAACCTGTTCTTCGACCTGCAGGTGAACGAGTTCGTGGGGCGCACCCAGGCGGATGCGCTGTGCGCGGTGTACCAGGGCTTCCTGCGCACGCCCGAGGGACGCAAGCACAAGCCCCCGAAGAAGCAGGACGCGAGCACGGGCGGACCGTCCCCGCTGTTCTGCTTCTACCTGGCCATCTACGAGGAGCTGTGGCGCAAGGAGCCCGGACACCTGGTGCCCCGGGACATGCTGACGCGGCTGGAGGAGGCCTACCCGGGCTTCCGCGCGCAGGCGCGCATGTTCGTGCAGACGTTCTACACGCTGGCCGACGGGCGGCTGCAATTCCTCTACTTCTGCGCCAGCTTCATCCGCTTCATCGACCTGCCCTCGGAGGTCCGCTTCTTCATCCCCCTGGGCGGCGACATCGACATCCCGGACGAAGGCGACCTGGACGCGGCGGTGCAGTCCGGCGGCCGGTGGGAGGACGCGCTGAAGGAGGCCCGCGCCAACGGCTGGCTGGACGACTCGCACGACACGAAGGAGTCGGAGCCGCTGGACACCATCCGCCGCGCGACGGCGCACCTGCCCGGCAACGACGGCGGCAGGCTGCGGCGCGCGCTGGTGGGGCGGTACTACCGGCGGCTCGTGGACCCGTACATCCTCAAGCTGCCCGCGTCCCCGTCGAAGCCGGAGCCCTACCTGCGCACGATTCCGGAGGCGTGGGAGTACGGCGACGACCCGTCCACCATCGACTGGACGCTCACGGTGATTGCACAGGGGCACCTGGCCGCGGTGAACCCGCTGCGCCGCGAGCTGGAGGCGGACCTGCCGCCGCCGTCGGACCTGGGCGTGCCCGCGCTGGAGATCTACCTGGACACCAGCGGCTCCATGCCCGACCCGCAGCAGGACCTCAACGCGATGACGCTGGCCGCGCAGGTGCTGTCCGCCTCCGCGCTGCGCAAGGGCGCCACGGTGCGCGGCATCATCTACTCGGCGGACAACCCCGTCGTGTCCCCGTGGATGTACGACGAGGAGACCGCGCGCGACTTCTTCCTGCACTACATCGGCGGGGGGACGTGGTTCCCGGTGGAGGTGATGGAGGCGTTGTCCCAGGAGCGGCCGGACGCGCTGCGCGTCGTCATCTCCGACAGCGACTTCCTCCACAACATGCGGCAGGAGGACGCGCTGCCGCGCTTCGTGCGTGGGATGAACCGGTCGCGCCGGGTGGTGGCCTTCCTCGCGCTGCCGGATGACGCCCCCGCGCGGCAGGTGCTGGCGCCCGTGCTGGGCAGCCCGCGCTTCCGGCTGGCGACCGTGCAATGGATGTCTGACTTTGGCCGTGCCGCCGCGGCACTGGCCGATGCCCTGTTGGAGAAATGATGGCGGTCTCGATTCCCCACCTCCGTGAGCAACTGGCGGCCATGCCCCTGCTGTCGCCGTATCCGCAGGACCTGGCGGTCGCCATCGTCTGCGACACCTTCCGCATGGCCAGCCAGCGGCCCCCGTCCCAGGCCGAGTGGGCGAAACTGGAGCAGCGCCTGAAGAACCCGCTGTTCCAGGAGCAGGTGGGCATGCTCGCGCACGTGTTGTTGACGTCCGACCTGCGCAAGAAGACGGTGCTCTACCTCACCCCGGACCGCACCCCGCAGGCGCGCCTGCAGCAGTTCTTCGAGGAGGTGCACCCGCTCACCGCGGAGATGATCCGCTCCAACGTCTTCCGGCAGGAGGAGTTCCTGCGCAAGTGGGTGGCGGCCATCGGCGCGGACATCGAAGGCGAGACGGAGGCCGAGTCCAAGCGCCGCCTCAAGGACCTGGACTACCGGCAGGCCGTGACGGACCTGCGCAAGGTGGAGGATGCGCGCAAGAAGGAGGCGGACCGGCGCAAGGAGCTGCTCCAGGAGGCCGCGCGCAAGGAAGCCGAGGCCCGGGGCTGGCGCGAGTGACGCTCGGGGTCGCGCCCAAGGCACGCATCCGTCGCGACAGCCACACGCAGCGCCCGCACCTGCCGTGGGCGCTGGACGTGGCGGCGGGCCTGGCGCGGCACGCGGCCCTGGGGGACGAAGCCGCCGCCCGCGTGGAGCTGGAGGCGCGTCTGCCGGCCTTGCGTGACGCGCTGCTCGGCTCGCCCCACTACGTGCGCGTGCTGCGCGAGTCGGGCCTGCACCCGGGCGACCTGCGGCGGCTCACGGACCTGCGGCACTTCCCCGCGCTGGACCGCGCGACGCTCGCGCGCCACTGGGAGGACGTGCCCACGCTGCCCGCCGCGTCCGACGAGTGCGTGGTGGTGAAGAGCTCCGGCACCACCGGCGACCCGGTGAACGTGCTGCGCGACCGGCGCGACTGCCTGCTCATGTGGGCCGTGCTGCGCTTCTTCACCGAGCGCACCGGCACCGTGCCCCCGCCGCGTCCGCGCGTGGTGCTGCTGGACGCGCTGCCGGGCGGCCTGGAGTACTCCGTGCGCCTGCCGCTGTTCCACGACGGCGCCCTGCACCGCGTCTCCGTGCTGCGCGACGACGCGGTGGCGCGCCTTGCGCGGGTGAAGGCCTCCGTCGTCTTCTCCGACCCGGAGGGGCTGCGCTGGCTGCTGGCCCACCCGGAGGTGCCCTCGCCCGGGCTGGTGCTCACCTCCGCGCAGCACCTGCCGCACGCGCTGCGCGACGCGTGGGCGCACGAGCGCGGCGTGCCGGTGATCAACTACTACGCCGCCACGGAGACGGGCCCGCTCGCGTGGGAGTGCCTGGAGGCCGCGAACCGGGGCCGCTTCCACGTGCTCACGCCGGACGTCTGGCTGGAGCCGGACGGGGACGCGGTGGTGGTGACGCGGCTGCGCCCCAGCGTGCTGCCGCTGTTGCGCTACCGGCCCGGGGACACCGGCACCGTGCGGCGCGACGCGTGCGCCTGCGGCTTCCAGGGCTGGACGCTGACGGGCTTCGGAGGCCGCGGGGCCTGCGCGTTCCACACGCCCGACGGCCGCGCGGTGGACGCGTGGTCCCTGGCGTGGGTGTTCAAGCACCACCCGCTGCGCGCGTTCCGGCTCACCCAGGTGACGCGCGAGCGCTTCACGCTGGAGCTTTCGGACGCGCCCCCGGACAGCGTGACCCCGCTGCGCGAGCGGCTCCAGGGGGCGCTGCGCAACCTGGGCTGGGCGGCTCCGGTGCTGGAAGTGCGCGGCGCGGAGGGCCTGCCGACGGTCGCCAAGCCGCTCCCCTTCCGTTGCGAGCTGGCGCCTTCTGGGTGAGCCGGGCCTTCGCCCTGCCGTTTGCCCTGGATTCCCGCGCTCCGCATGAAGATTCTCCCAGGGGCGTCGCAACTGTACGGAGGACACATGGAGACTCGGAAGCTGGGCAGGCAGGGCCTCACGGTTTCGGCGCTGGGCCTGGGCTGCATGGGCATGTCGGACTTCTACGCGGGCCGTGACGACGCGGAGTCCGAGGCCACGCTGCTCCACGCGCTGGACCAGGGCATCACCTTCTTCGACACGGCGGACGCCTACGGCCCCGGCCGCAACGAGGAACTGGTGGGCCGCGTGCTGGGGCCCCACCGCCAGCGCATCGTCCTGGCCACGAAGTTCGGCCTCGTGCGCGACCCCGCGAATCCCCAGGCCCGTGGCGTCAACGGCCGGCCGGAGTACGTGAAGCAGGCGTGCGACGCGAGCCTCCAGCGCCTGGGCATGGACGTCATCGACCTCTACTACCTGCACCGCGTGGATCCGAAGACGCCCATCGAGGACACCGTGGGCGCGATGGCGGAGCTGGTGAAGGCGGGCAAGGTGCGGTTCCTGGGCCTGTCGGAGGTGAACTCGGAGACGCTGCGCCGCGCGTGCGCCGTGCACCCCATCACCGCGCTCCAGTCGGAGTACTCGCTGTGGAGCCGCGATCCAGAGGACGGCGTCCTCCAGACGTGCCGCGAGCTGGGCGTGGGCTTCGTCCCCTACAGCCCGCTGGGCCGCGGCTTCCTCACCGGCCAGTTCAAGCGCCTGGAGGACCTGCCGGAGGACGACTACCGCCGCCACTCGCCGCGCTTCCAGGGGGAGAACTTCCAGCGCAACCTCAAGCTGGTGGAGCACATCGACCGGCTCGCGAAGCAGAAGGGGTGCACGCCCGCGCAGCTCGCGCTCGCCTGGGTGCTGTCGCGCGGACAGGACCTGGTCCCCATCCCCGGCACCAAGCGCCGCAAGTACCTGGACGACAACCTGGGCGCCCTGGCCGTGAGGCTGACGGAGAAGGACCTGGCGGACATCGAGGCCATCGCTCCGCCGGGCGTGGCGGCTGGCGAGCGCTACCCCACCGCCATGCAGGGCTTCCTCCAGAGCAACACTCCCAAGGAGGCACGCTGAGCACCGGCCCCAGGCCAGGCAGCCCCCCGAGCGCATGACCGTCCCCGTCCCCTCTCCTCGCGAAGAATCCCCGGCGCCCCTGCCACCTCCCGCGACTCCGGAACCTCCCGTGGGAGCCCGGACGGATGAGGGCTCCGCCCTGCTGCGCTACGGGCTGGCGGTGGCGGGCGTCGTGGTGAGCTTCCTCGTCCAGCGGACGCTGTGGCCCTTCATGGCCAGCAGCCCGTTCCTCGCCTTCTTCGCGGCGGTGATGTTCGCCAGCTGGCGCGGAGGCTGGGGACCGGGGCTGCTGGCCACCGGACTGTCGCTCTTCACGGTCCACTATTTCTTCCTGAAGCCGCTCGCGGACTGGCACCTGGCGCCCACCAACCTGGTGGCGATGGGCCTCTTCCTGGCGCTGTCCCTGTTCGTGACGGCCCTCAACGTGCGCCTGCGCCGGGCCAACGCGGAGCGCGCGGACCTGCTGGAGCGCGAGCGCGCGGCCCGCGCCGCCGCCGAGTACGAACGGGCGCGGCTGCGCGAGCTGTTCATGCTCGCGCCCGCGCACCTGGCCATCTTCCGCGGCCCCCAGCACATCTTCGAGCTGTCCAACCCCCTCAACACCGCGATGCTGGGCAACCCGAAGCGGCTGCTCGGCCTGTCCGCACGCGAGGTGGGCCCGAAGGAGGAGGCCGAGCGCGTGGGTCAAATGCTCGACCGCGTCTACGCGACGGGCGAGCCCTTCGTGGGCCGGGAGGTGCCCCTCCAGTTGCCGCAGCCGGACGGCTCCGTGCGCGACTACGTCTTCGACGTCACGTACACGCCCACGCGCGACGTCCGGGGACAGGTGGACGGCGTCGCCGGCTTCGGCTTCGACGTGACGGACCTGGTGCGCGCCCGCGCGCGAGCGGAGCGGCTGGCGCGCGAGCTGTCGCACAACGAGGAGCACCTGCGCCTGCTGGCGGGGGCCAGCTCCTTCCTGGCCACGTCGCTGGACACCAAGGCCACGCTGAGCAACGTGGTGCGTCTGGCGGTGCCCACCCTGGCGGACTGGTGCATCGTCGACATGGCGATGGAGGGCGGCGGCTTCCAGCGGCTGGAGGTCGCGCACGCGCCCGGCGAGCCCGAGGAGCTCCGCGAGGCGCTGTGGGCTCCGGCTCCGTACGAGGCCCTCACCCCGGCGTTGGGCGGCGCCATGCCGCTGCTGCTGCGGGGCCAGCCCTTCTTCATCGAGGAGGTCACCGAGGAGGGGCTGCGGCAGGTGACGAGCGATCCCGGGCGGCTGGAGGTGTTCCGCAAGATGCACCTGCGCTCCGTCGCGCTGGTGCCCATGGTGGCCCGGGAGCGCCCGCTGGGCATCCTCAGCTTCGGCACCACCTGGAGGTCCGGCCGGGGCTACACGGCCGCGGACGTCCCCTACCTCCAGGAGCTGGCCAACCGCGCCGCGCTGTCCATGGAGAACGCGCGGCTGTACCACGAGGCGCGTGAAGCGGTGCGCCTGCGCGACGAGTTCCTGTCCATCGCGAGCCACGAGCTGAAGACGCCGCTCACGCCCCTCAACCTCAAGCTCCAGGCGCTGCGGCGCGAGCTGGACCGCACCCCCGGCCCGGTGCGGCGCGAGCTGGTGGAGAGCTACGTGGACGTGGGCTCGCGGCAGTTGAAGAAGCTGGCGGAGCTGGTGAACGACCTGCTGGACGTGTCGCGCATCGCGGCCGGGCGGATGTCCCTGGAGCCCACGCCCATGGACCTGGCGGAGCTGGTGCGGGACGTGGTGGCCGCCTACGAGGGCCCCGCCGCGCGCTCCGGCTCCGCGCTCCAGCTGGAGTGCGCGGACGCGGTGGCGATGGGCGTGTGGGACCGGCAGCGCCTGGAGCAGGTGGTGGTGAACCTGGTGGACAACGCCATCAAGTACGGCCAGGGAAGGCCCATCCACGTCCGCCTGGAGACGCGCGAGGGCAAGGCGGTGCTGACGGTGCGGGACCAGGGCATCGGCATCGCGGAGGAGTCCCTGCCGCGCCTCTTCGGCCGCTTCGAGCGCGCGGTGAGCGAGCGGCACTACGGCGGCCTGGGGCTGGGCCTCTACATCACCCGCACGCTGGTGGAGGCCATGGGCGGCACGGTGCGGGTGGAGAGCCGCCTGGGCCAGGGCTCCGTCTTCACCGTGGAGCTGCCGCTGCGCGCGGAGTCCTGATCAGGAAGCGGCGCGAGCCCGGGGCAGCTGCGCGTGGGGCTCCCAGGGACCGCTGGAGCCCAGGCAGTGGCGGCAGGTGGCCAGGGGCGTATCGCGCTCCAGGTAGCCCAGGAGGCGCGTGAGCAGGTCCGGGTCATCGAGCGGCACGCCGTCTTCTTCCGCGAGCGCGGGCAGGTGCGGGTGCTCGGCGGCGAGGACGGTGGCGACGTGGGGCGGGCGGGTGCAGGTGTAGAAGCGGCCCCGGTGGACCAGGTGGCAACGCTGCTTGAGCCAGCACCGAGCGAAGACGTCCCGCACCTGCGCGTCGGACTCCAGCGGCGCGTCCGGGGTGATGCGCTGGAAGCGGTCGATGGCCTTCACCGTGAGGTGCACGCCGTGCTGGTCGCAGCGCTCGGTGATGCGAGCGATGGAGCGTTCGGGCAGCGGCGCGGACGCGTAGAACGACAGCGTCATCCGGTCGAGCCGTTCGTACACGGCATCGGGAGCGCTCTGGGCGAGGAAGCCGTTGGTGGTGACGGAGACCTGCTCGGTGATGCCGGAGGCGCGCACCACGTCCAGCACGGCGGGCAGGTCCGGGTGGAGGAAGGGCTCACCGCCGGTGAGCTTGAAGACGTTGGGCTTGAGCACGCGCGACAGCCGGCGCAGGTCCTCGGCCAATGCCTGGGGAGACACGGCCCACGCGGGCAGGTGCGGCGACAGCGGGCAGCACTGCGCACAGCGCAGGTTGCAGTGCGTGGTGACGTGCGTCTCCAGGGACCAGGTGAGGACGCGGCTGTCGTGAAGCTCGTAGCGCACGGTGCGGGAGTCTACCTTCTGAACCAGGAAGTAGGGCCGAAGTGCCCGGCCCTCAGCTCGCCGTGAGGACGAGCTGATCCATGGCACGCGTCATGGCCACGTAGAGCAAGCGGGCTTCCTCCTTGGCATCAGGCCTTTCGGGAGCTGGGCGCTTGAGCCGAGGGATGGCGACGACGGGGAACTCCAGTCCTTTGCTGGAATGGAACGTCAGGACCTTCACGCTGGCTTCGGAGGACTTGAAGGCGGACTGGCCATGACCCTTGCCCACCCATTGCAGGGGAATGCCCTTCTGGCGCAGGTGCTGAACCGCACGCTGACCGATGTCCATACTGCGGTAGAGCAGGGCCATCTCATTCCACGCATGGCCTTCCGCATGGAGTTGCTGGAAGCGGCCCGCGATGTAGCGCAGCTCTTCATGCAGGCTGGGCAGCTCGACGACTTTCGGCACGGGCCCACGGCGCCCCGCGGATTGGGGTTGAACGAGCGGAACGCCATCTTCGTCCGCGTCGTTGGGCGTCAGCACTTCTCGCGCGAAGTCGGCGGCGAATTGGAGGATGTCGGCGGTGTTGCGGTAGTTCAATCGCAGGATGGTGGTACGGCCCTGGGCCTGGATGCCCACGCTCCTGAAGCTGAAGCGCTTGTGCGGGTAGATGGACTGGGCGTCGTCATAGAGCAGCAGGAGCGAGTTCGTCCCCGGATCCACCATCTGCGAGATGAGCTTGAACCACTCGGGTTGGAAGTCGTGCCCTTCATCGATGAGCACCGCCCCATACTGGGCCCGGGGAATGAGCCCGCGGTCCACGGCGGCGATGACCCGCTGAACGAGTTGCTCGTAGAACTCACCGGGTGGCAGCCCCTCGGGTGGAAATCCCGCATGGAAGTGGCGGAGCTGGGCGTGGCACCAGGCATGAAAGGTCTGGATGACCACCTGCGCTGAAAGCCCCTGGGCTCTCAGCATCTGCTCCAGCCAGCCATAGAGAGGCTTCCCGTAGCAGAGGACAAGGATGGGGCGATGGAGCGTCCTGGCCAGCTGCAGGCAGCGATACCCCAGGATCATCGTCTTGCCGGAGCCCGCGACCCCATGGATGACGCGATGGCCCTCTCCCAGGCTGCGAGCCAACTGCTCCTGCTGAAGGTCCATGATGCGGATGAGGTCCGGAACCGAAAGCTCCAGCTCCGTCTGGACCGGTGCGGAACGGGCAAGCGGGCCGCTGCCAATCCGCAGCTCCGGGAAGACATGCCAGCGGATCCGGTCCAACTGAGGCAGTGAGATGGGCTGTGAGGGAGACCACGGGAACATGTCCCAGAGCCGCTTCTGGAACTTCTCGGGGTCGACGTCTTCCCCCATCTCATCCCGGCAGATGACTCGATGCGGTGGCAACACCTTCCCCAGTTCGCCCTCGTCGAACTGCCTCCGGGTGATGTTCGAGAGCACGACCCCATGGCTCCAGGGCAGGACCAGTCGGCCCCGATATGGACCGTCAGGAGTCACGAGCATCGGGTCGCGTTGGAGCAGCGTCGCGATTTCATGGGCGTAGACACGGGACTGCTCGAAGGGGTTCACCACCTCCTTGAGGCCCGTCTGTGTCATCAGGACGACGCGCGACTTGTCGATGTTCTGGAGGGTGTCGCGCTTCCAGTCCTTCACCTCAAGGACGAGCAGTCCCCGCCGAGGATGCAGGATGATGAAGTCCGGATGGTGCCCCGTGCCCCCGATGGGGACGTCGTACCAGAGCAGGTAGTCGTCCTCGAGCTTCTCCTCCAACCGGCGAGCGAACCGCTTCTCCCCGGCCTGCATCCGGACAAGGCACTGGTTCAGGGAGGGAATCAATGTCGCCATGTGAGGGCCTACTCGGGGAGGAGGGAGGCGGTATTTCCGCCCCCGCTTTGCGTCAAACGCTGCGCGGCCTGCCATGCCCCCTGCACATCGAGATGCCGTGCCGCGTAATCGCGCGCGAGCAGGGATGCTTCGACAAAGGCGTCATGCTTTTCGATGGCCAGGTTCTCAACTTCGGCGGTGAGCGCTTCCGCTCTCGCGGGACCAGCCGCGACGAAGCCACGCAAGGCCTCCTCGACTCCCGCCTGGGTTCCCGGCACCAGAATCACCGGTCCCTGGACTTCCGCAGGCATACCGAGTGCATGGAACTGGAGCTCCAGCGTGTGGAGCACGGCATCTCCCATCCACGGGAAGAGATACACACTGCCCCCGGATGAGACGACGCCGCGCTCGGCCAGTCGCCATCGATGGAAGGTATCCCGTCCCTCCTTCAGCAGGTCCTGGGCACGCGCATCCAGGTAGCGCGGAACCTGTTCGGAGACATAGAGCAGACGCATCCGCTCACGAATCTGGTCATGGACGCTGCCCACTGCCCCGGAGTCGAACCGAGGGACGCGTCCCATCGGAGCAGGCTCGAGTTCGACCACCTTCTCCTCGGAGTGGACCGAGAGCACCTTCCAGCGCGTCCCCCCGAAGATGAGGAACATGCCGACAAAAAGAGGTTGATCAATCGGCATGCTTCCCAGCGTGCGCCCCACTGTCACCAGCCGGAACTCCTCGGGCGATGCGAACGCAGCGTAGAAGCTGTAGTGATTGACGATTCGTTCACCAACGCGCCCCAGCAACAAGGTCCCGTCGTTGGATTGGTCCAGCAGTTCCGCCCGGCCCAATCCCCTCAAGAAGCGAACGAAGTCCTCAGGCGACACCCGGGCAAAAGGGCCTTGCTGGCAGAGCGCCGAGTACACCTCGGCGGCTTTGACACCCCCATGCTGGGCAATGAGGGACAGCACCTGCTGAACCAAGGTGGAGAAGTGGAAGGCTGTTGCTGACGGGGGCTCACACCATCCCGCCAGCAGCAACTCCACCATGGCCACGGACTGAACCAGACGTACCCGCAGCTGATCCGGCAGCGGACTCTTGTCCGTCAGCTCCGGCTCCTGATGGTAGATGCGAAGCGTCGCGGGACCACCCTTGCGGCCACTGCGACCCAATCGCTGGCGAAGGCTCGCCACGGAAGGGGCCACCCCAACCTGGGCGACGCTCTGCACCGAGCCCACATCAATGCCCATTTCCAGAGTCGTGGTGCACACCAGGCTGACCGGACGTTGCCGGGCCTTGAGGGCCGCCTCTGCCTCCTCGCGAAGCTCCTTGGAGAGGTTTCCGTGATGGGGGAAGAACTCATTGGGCAATTGGGATTGCTCACACATCTGCCGCAGGAGATCCGCGTAGCATTCGACATTCTGCCGGCTGTTGGCGAAGACGAGATTGTGTGTCCCTCGAAGTGCCTGGAAGAGATGCGCCGCGATGGCGTGGACATCCTCGGTCCGCTCGTCCTCGGCCAACAGGGCGCCTTCCGCCTCGGCCGCGGCGCTCAGGCGTTGGGCATCAGGCTCCTGGGTCCGGTATCCCCGCAGCTGGAGCCGCAGCTCGCCTCCACCAGCAGGGGATGCAAGCAGGAGCACGTCACGTCCTGCTCCAGGCCGAAGGAAGTCTGCGGCCAGGGCCATGTTTCCCAACGTGGCGCTGAGCCCGACGCGGGCCACCTTCCGGCGGAGCAACAACTCCAGGCGATGGAGCAGGGACTGAAGCTGACACCCTCGCTCGGTTCCAATGAATGCGTGGAGCTCGTCGATAACCACGTGCTCCAGCCCTGACAGAAGTCCCTTGAGCGCAGGCCCCTGGCGCACGAACAGGGCCTCCAGGGACTCGGGAGTGATGAGGAGGATGCCGCCCGGCGACTTGAGCAGACGGCTCTTGTGCCCCTGGGACACATCTCCGTGCCACCGATGCACGGGAATCCCCAGGCCTTCACAGAGCCCTTCCAGGCGTTGGAACTGATCGTTGATCAGTGCCTTGAGCGGACCTACGTAGATGGCCCTCACACTGCCGTCAGCGCCTTCCGCCAGCCGGCTGCAGATGGGAAGAAATGCGGCTTCCGTCTTCCCACTGGCAGTCGAGGCCGAAAGGATGACGTCGCGCATTCCCTCCCGGACGGGTGAGATGGCGGCTTCCTGGATGTCTCTCAGCTCCTTCCAGCCCTGTGCCCAGATCCAGCGCTGCACCCGTGGATGCAGCAGGGAGAAGGAGGACGAGGCTCCCCCTCCGTCAGAGCTTGAAGGAGGCAAGCTCATCGTCCGCGGTTTCCTTCTGACGACTGGGGGCCCTGGTCGCGGCGACAGGCTGCGTCTCCGAGTCTGACTCCGTCAGTGGGGCCAGGTCGGGGTTGGTCTCGACGGCCAGGGAGATACCGCCCAGCAACTCCTTCCAATCCGCGGTGGGATTCTGCTCAAGCACGGACAACAGATTGATGAACGCCGTCACCGTGCTGCGTGGGGTCCGGAAGTAGGCCTCACCAATCCGCTCCGAGCAATGGCTCATGAAGCCCTGGAGTCCCTCATCCGGCAGGAGCCGGGCGCCGCCCTCGCCCGCGGAGAAGACATGCCTCAGCTTGGTGAGCAGGACGTACAGGTCTTCGGGCGTCAGGTTCGCCAGGCGAAGCACCGGCGAGGAGTAATCAACGAGTCCGCCTACCGCGAAAGCGTTCTGAGCCAGCCGGGACTGCAGCGCCTCGTAGCTATAGAGCCCCTTGCGTGTGTCCGTGAGGAACTCCGGCGTCCCGCCCAGCAGGAACCCGAGTCCCTCCGCGCTCCCCTGCAGGCAATCATTGAGAATGCGAAGGATCTGCTCGTAGTTGGAGGCCCGAGCCTTCGTATTCGCCAGTTTGTAGAGGTTGACGAGTTCGTCCAGACAGACGAGCAACCCGTCGTACCCCGCGAGGCGAACGAAGCGCGCCAGGAGCTTCAGCTGGTCGTAGACATCCGAGTCGTCGATGATGGAACGGACTCCCAGCGCCCGCTTCGCATCCGTGCGCGTGGAGAATTCGCCTCGGAGCCATCGCACCGCGTCGGCCTTGAGAGCCTCGTTGCCAGTGTCGTGACCTCGCCAGTACGCCGCGATGACCTCCGCGAAGTCATAGCCGCCCACCAGCTCCGACAGGGCCGCGAGCTTCTCGCGAATGACGGCCTCTGGCTGGATGCCACGGGTGCGGGCATCCGTGAGGGCGCTGGAAACAAAACGCTCCACGACGCTGGGAAGCGCGCCCCCTTCGGGTTTGGCGCGGGTCGCGAGGTTGCGCATGAGCTCCGCGTACAGGTTGCGCGCCTTGCCATCCGTGGCGTGGATCCTCCGGTCCGGATTGAGGTCCGCGTGCACCGTGACCAGTCGCTTCTCCAAGGCGATGGAGCGGATGAGGTTGAGGAAGAAGGTCTTTCCGGAGCCGTACTCTCCGATGACGAAGCGAATGCCACTGCCCCCTTCCGCGATTCGTTCCACGTCGCGGACCAGTGCCTTCACCTCTTCCACCCGACCGACCTGGATGTGCTGCTGACCGACTCGCGGAACGACGCCCGCTCTCAACGATTGGATGATGGCGTCCCGGTCTTTCGGCCTGATGCGTCCCTGCGTCGCGTCCGTCATGCCACCATCTCCTGAGCCGCTTGTGCGTTGAGCTGAAGAACTTCGTCTCCTTCGAGGACGGGCTCGCCACAGACCCCGAAGGCTGCATCATTGATGACGTCCAGCGCCCCGTCGGTGAGCAGCCCCAGCCCACTGGCAAGCTTCTCGACTTCGGAACGAGGCCACTCGGCCTTGGCGACCAGGGCCCGAAGCAACGCGGAGTGGGCGGCATCCAGTCCCGCGACGGAAGCCTCTCCCACCGCGGGAGCCGAAGGCGTCGCAGGAGCCGGCTCCTCCTCCGCGAAGATGCTTCCCAGCAGGCTGGAAACCGCCGCGGTTTCGACCAACTTCGCCTGCACGCTCCGCATGTCGAGGGCAACACCGGCGCTCTTCCTCGACTGTGACGGCTCTGGTGGAGGCTCGGCCGGCGGAGCAGGCAGGGTGAACCCCTTCGCGGGAACACCTGCCAGCTGCATGGCGACAGGTTCCGCGGCAGGAGCGGTCCGCGCGGAGACCACCGTGTGGATGTCCGCGTGAACACGCGCTTCATCAAGCCCCAACAGGGGATAGAGCTTGGACAGCGTCTTGAGCTCTGGAAGCGCCACGCTTCCATCCGCCACCGCGACCTCCACGAGCAAACGGCCCAATGCCGCCCGCGCCGTGGGCGTCAGCGAGTCCACCCTCTTCTTGAGGCTCGCAGTCGAGGCGGGACGCTTGAGCAACCAATCCAGGTGCGCCTTGAGACGAACCTTTTCCGCCATGGACAGGTCCTGTGAGTTTTCGAGCATTGCGTCCAGCCGCGTCCTCTCTTCAGGACTCACCGTGCCATCCGCCGTCGCCACGGTGGCCGCCAGATGCAAGGTCGCCAATGTCGCGAGGTAGGTCGGAGATGGGGCATTGGGAGACTCCGGAGGAAGGGCAAAGACAACAGCCGATTCCTCCCTCGCCAAGACGGGACCACTGAAGCGGGGATCCGGCTCCAGGCCAAAGCCCAACTTCTCCAGAGTCTGCGCCAGTCCCACCGCTTCGGCCTTGGACACCTTGTCGGGGACCGCCGTGGGCCAGTGCGCCAGGAGCGAGCGAGCCTCGATCGCGGCAACGCCGCGCCCCGAGAGCGCCTCTTCGAGGGTAGACCGAAGCGCCTGGACTTCCCTTCCACCCTGCCCCACAGCCAGTTCCGGAGGAAGCAGCGCCAGCGCCGCCAGGGTGTTGCGCCCCTCTGGGTTCTTTCCAATCCAGCGGCTGAAGGGCTCAAGCTCGATACAACAATCCTCGATGAGCGCATGCAGAGGCTTGAGGGAGGATTCAGAGGCTTCAAAGGTGGTCGTCGAGGCGAGCGGAACCTCGCCACCGAAGGAGGCACTCGCGGGCTGATATTGAGCCTTCACCTGCGTCTTTCGCGCACGGGGCACGATTCCCGGCCCGTGGTCGCGAGCGTATCGCGCGCGAAACAGGGTCTTGAACTCCTCCGGGCAGCGGGTCGCGGGCGTACGAAGACGTGTGTCACTGGCTTCGATCGCCCAAGCCAGGGCCCAGTCGGCCGGCAGCGGGAGTTGTCTGGACGCAGCAGTCCCCACTGCGATGCGCACATCGAATGACGCCTCGCCCTCGCTCCGAAGCGCGAACTGAGGCACTTCCTTCAACAGTCCTTCCTCCCCTGTTCGCCGGACGCGAAGGACATCCTGCAACTGGGTGGCGTACCGACGAAACGAGGCGTTGGTCCCATAGACACGCAATAGGCCCTGAACCTCTTGTTCGATGGCACGCACTTCCTCGGAGCTCACAGCCCCCTTTGCCAGGTCGACGAGAACCCGTCGCTCCAGGCCATAGAAGAAGAGGAAGACGTAACCGATATAGGCGTTGGGCCTGCGCCGCCCCTCCTCAAGCCACTCCAGGTAGCCGGCGCGACACGCAGGGGAAATGGTGGAATAGGAGGGCCAATAGTTCATGCCCTCACCGCTGCGGTCCGGCCTGGAAGCGACGTGGAGGCTCGGATTGATGAGGGCGGGTTCCGGACTCGGAACATTCACCGCCGCGAGCTTGTCTCCGACATACACCATGCCCCCTGGAATCCTCCGGCCTGCCACCTCCACCGCCTGGCCAGGCGGAATCCAGGTGGCGCCTCGGATCGTCACGGGCTTGGGAGACGACTCGATTCGACCTGGCGCGCGAGCGGGGGCATCGGAGCGCGTCTCGGGCCGTGGGGGTTCGGTCCGAGGCAAAGCCTGCGAGATCCGCGGCGGGGGAGCCTCTTCCCTCTTGGGAGGTGCGACGTTCACCTGAGGGAGGGGCGCGGATTGAGCAGCAAGGCCTGCCCGTCCTTGCTCCTTTGCGCGCTCTTCCTTGAGGCGCGATTTGTGGCGCTTGCGCGCAGACTCGAGCCCCCAGAAGACAAGCCCCAGCAGCCCCAGGAAGACAAGCGTACACAGGACGCCGTTTGAATCACCTGACTGGGAAGCAGCCATCACGATGGGCAACTCCCGCATCCACGCAGCCATGACGCTGTTTCCCCCGCCTGAGGTCGAAGAATTCCGATCTCCGGTGGATTCTACCATTCACGTCGGAGTGGAAAAGGCAGCCATCCTGCCCCTGGGAGTCACGTCTCCAATGGGTGCTCACTGACCTCTCCCTCCGAGGTATTTGCTCGGAGGCATTCTTGGGGAACCCAGTCGCGTTCGAGTTCCTCCCGCCGGAACCATCGAATCAGCACGAGGTCGTCCTACTGCGCGTCTCAAAGCCCACGCTCTTCGAGTCCGTCCTGCTGACTGCTCACCGGGCTTCACAGAACGCCAGCACCTGGGCGAATGGATACTCGGCCAGGGTGCCGAAGAGCTTGTGCCCGGTGAGCTTCGCCTTGGACAGGGCCGGGCTGCTCAGGCCGCAGAGGAAGCGGGCCGCCTGCCTTGGGTGTCCCAGCGCCTCCGGGTGCTTCGCGACGAGCGCCCTGAACGTGGCTTCTTCCAACTGCTCGTGCAGGTCCGGCCTCGGGTGCGGCGGTGGCAGTACTCGCGCGACGCCCGTGCGGCAGAAGGTGCAGTGACCGCAGGGGGCCTCGCGGTGCTCGCCGAAGTGGGCCACCAGTGCGTTGCTCTGGCAGCCGTCGTGGGTGACCAGCCGGAGCACGTCGCGGACCCGTGACACCTCCTGGACCTCGCGCTTCTGGAAGCGCTCCTGCAACAGGGCCACGAGCGACTTCACGTCCTCGTGCTCGCGCAGCCGCGCGTAGCGCTGGCGCGGTTCGGCCACCTGCACCTCCGCCCAGCCCTGCTCCTGGAAGTAGTCGAGCGCCTTCACCACCCGGTCTCGCGGCTGGTCCAGCGCCTTCGCGACCTCGGCGACGTCGAACGTGTACCAGGTGCGGCCCTTCTTCGCGTGCGCGAACAGGTCCTTCACGAAGCGCGCGCGCTCGCCCTGGAACCTCGCGATGAGCGCGTCGACAGAACCCGATGGCTGCACCTTGTAGCCCGCGTAGAACGGCGTGCCCTGGCGCAGCACGCCCTCCAGCTCCAGGTACGTCAGCGCCGTGCGCAGCACCAGGGGCCGCAGGTCGTGACGGTTGCCCAGCGCGTACATGTCCAGGTGCAACTCGGGCCCCGAGGACAGCAGGTCCTTCACCAGCGCGCCCAGCGCCTCCGGCAGCGGCGTGTCCCCGAGCGCGAAGTTCTCCAGCGTGGGCACGTCGTCCGGGCACGCGAGCAACTCCACCACGGAGGGCTTGCCGTCCCGGCCCGCGCGGCCGATCTCCTGGCTGTAGCTCTCCAGGCCCTTGGGCAGGTTGTAGTGATACACGGCGCGCACGTCCGCCTTGTCGATGCCCATGCCGAACGCGATGGTCGCCACGACGATGCCCTTCGCGGAGTGGGTCCACGCCTCCTGCACCCGCTCGCGCTCCTCGGTTTCGAGCCCCGCGTGATAGGCGCTCGCGGGCAGCCCCTCCGCGCTCAGCAGCGCCGCCACGCGCTCCGCCGTCTTCTGCAGCGTCACGTAGACGATGGTGGAGCCGGGCGGGCGCGACTTCAGCCGCTCCACCAGCAGGGCGTCTCGCGCCTCCGGGCCGGTGGGCGTGGTCTCCAGCGTGAGGTTGTTCCGGTAGAAGCCGGTGACGACCGCGTGCGACTCCGGGATGCCGAAGCCCTCGCAGATGTCGTGCACCACCTGCGGCGTGGCGGTGGCGGTGAGCGCCAGGATGCGCTCGGCCTGGAGCGTGCGCGCCGCCTGCGCGAGCTTGAGGTAGTCCGGCCGGAAGTTGTGGCCCCACTCGGAGACGCAGTGCGCTTCGTCCACCGCGAAGAGGGAGATTTGAAGCTCGCTCAACAGCCCCATGAAGCGCTCGTTGTTGAAGCGCTCGGGGGCCACGTAGAGCAGCTTGAGGGTCCCGTCACGCAGGGACTCCGTCACCTCGCGCGACTCCTCCAGTGACAGCGATGAATCCAGCCGCGCGGCGCGGATGCCCCGCCGCTCCAGGGCGTCGATCTGATCCTTCATCAACGCGATGAGCGGTGACACCACCACCGTGAGCCCGTCGAGCAGCAGCGCGGGGAGCTGGTAGCACAGCGACTTGCCGCCGCCCGTGGGGAACACCGCGAGCGCGGAGCCCTGGGGCTTCAACAGCGCCGTGAGGACCTCACGCTGTCCCGGCCGGAAGGACTCCAATCCAAAGCGCTCCCGCAACACGACATCCACCGCGTCCGCCTGCATGTCCCGCCCTTCCTGTTCGTGTGCCGTGAGGAATCGCCCCTGGAGGATATCCCACCCTCCCTGGCGGCCCGCTGTCCGCTCCGGGCCTCCATCCCGACCCTGGAGCCCTCTTTGGGAGATTCCACATGCCACTGCACACGACCGTGTTGAAGGGCCTCGTCCTCGCCTCCTGCCTGGCTGCCTCCGCGGCCTGGGCGGAAACACCGTTGGTCACCTGCGTCCTGGGAGCGAGCACCACGACCTACAACCCGGGCGTGACGAACACCCCTCGGGACGTCACGTACCAGTCCACCACCCACTTCCCCGCCTGTGTGACGGGCATCTTCAGGCCCATCACCTCCGCGGTCGCGGACACGGGCAACGTGCTGCACGAGGACCTCACCTGCCTGGAGCTCGTGCGGCCCTTGTTCCCGACGCAGGCGACCTTCTTCTGGAGCGATGGAGGCTTCTCGACGGTGACCCTCACGCAGACCCGGATGGAGGTCGAAGGCACGACGACGCTCCTCGTCGGCACGGGCACGGTCACGGCGGGGAGGTACTTGAATGCCATCGCCACGCGAACCCTGTCCTCCGCCAACGTGGACGTGACCCAGGGCTGTCTCTCGGCGGAGGGGCTCAAGCGGACGAACGGCATGGCGTCGCTCGTCCTGGCGCTGCCCGATTGAGCAGCTTCGCCACGCGCCTCCTGATGCGGCGGGACACAGCCTCTATGATGCCGCCCGCATGCCGACCCGGCCTCCCAGAGCGTCACCCCAGGGAAGGACTCCCACGCGCGGCCTGTCGCCTCGGGCGGTGGGCCGCCTGCTGTTCCACGCCCGCGTGTCCAACGCGGGGCTGCGGCCGAAGGCGGAGCCCATCCCGGTGGCGCTGCCGCGAGTCCTCCGTGAAGCGGCGGCACGGGATGAAGAAGGGCTCGCGGCGCGGCTGCTGGCCGCCTGGTCCGACACCGTGCGGGCTCATGTGGAGGCAGGCACGCACGAGGTGAGCCTGAGCGGTGGCGTGGACAGCGCCGCCCTGTGCGCGATGGCGGCCCGGCATGCTCCCGGGAAGGTGCGCGCCTGGACCATGGACGTGCACTTCGCGGACGCGGTGGAGCGGAGCAACGCGCGGCGGATGGCGAAGGTGACGGGCGCGGAGCTGGTGGACGTGCGCATCCCGGACGCCGTGCTCCCGGATCTGTTCGAGCACGCGGTCCTCGCCAACCAGACCGTCATCCTCAACGCCCGGGCCGTGGCCAGCTACGCGTTCTATCGGGAGGCCCGACGGCAGGGCGCGGGCCCCGTCCTCCTGAGCGGCGCGGGAGCGGACGAAGTGCTCCAGGGCACCCCCGGCGCGCTCGCCTCCGCGAAGGCTCGCGTGGATGAGGACCGGACGCTGGCCATGCGGGCGCTGGGACTCGAAGCCATGGCGCTTGTGGACAACTTGCGGGCTCCATTCCGAGCCGGCTCGCACGATCATGAAGCGCCGCTGGGGGCTGTGGACAACTCGGGGAAGCCCCTGGGCGGGGCCCGGCGTGGCGATCATGAATCCATGCCATCCACGACGCCGCCCCCGGGCCGTTCCGATCAACCCGTGGCACGTCGTGAAGACGCTGCCCCTGTGGACAACTTGAGGACTGTTTCCGAGGGCGGAAACAGCGATCACGCCTCGCGAGCCTCCCCTGTGGACAACCTGGGGACCGTGCTCGCATCGCTGCCCGCGCCGTGGGATCTGCCGCAGGAGGACGCGCTCCCCTCCGAGGAGCTGCGCTACGCGAAGTGGGTGCTGTCCGAGCTCATCCTCCCGCCCGAGCTGCGGGGCGCCCGGGCCCATGGGCTCACGGTCCGCACGCCGTACCTGGATGAAGGCTTCGCGCGGGTGGCGCTGGCCCTGCCGGAGTCCGTGCTGCTGCGGGACGGGTTCGGCAAGTGGCTGTTCCGGCACGCGGTGCGGTCCCTGGTGCCGGACGAGGTCCGCCTCGCGCGCAAGACGCCCCGCTATGGGCACACCGCGCTCTCCAGCCCGGTGCGGGAGCGCTGGCTGGAGCTGTATCGCGAGTGGCTCTCTCCCGCGCGCCTGGATTCCCTCCAGGTCATCGACACGCAGGCGATGCTGGGATTGCTGGGGCGCTACTTCCGCCTGCCGCCCGACGATGCCCAGGCCGGTCCGATGGATCGGTTGTTGATGCGCCTCATGTCCCTGGCCATGCTCCAGGCCCACACCAAGGCGCCCCCCTGAATGTCCCGAGTCCTCATCGCCACCTCGCCCGAGAAGGGCCACCTCAACCCGATGGCAGGCGTGGCCCAGTGGCTGCGCCGCCTGGGGCACACCGTCGGCTGGCTGTGCATTCCCGAGCCCGCGCCGCAGCTCGAGTCCCTGGGCGTGGAGGTGCTGCGCCTGCCGCACGTCGAAGCCGCGCCGCCGGGCATCGAGACGGGAGGCGAGGCGCTGGCGAAGCTGGTGCTCGATGACGTGGCGCTGGGCAAGTGGATCCGAGGCCTCTTGCTGGACGCGGCCCCCGCGCTCCTGGAGCCCGTGCGCGAAGTGGTGCGGGCCTTCCGTCCCGACGTGATGGCCCTGGACGGGATGCAGTACGCGGCGGTGCTCGCGGCGCACACGGAGGGCATCCCGTGGGCGGGCGTGTCCTCCGCGCTGACACTGCTGGAGCCAAGGCCGGACATCGCCCTGCTGCGCAACGTGCGAGCCCTGAAGGACGACCGTCAGGCCCTGTTCCGCCGTCACGGCTTCGACGCGCGCTTCCGCACCTGCGAGTGCCTGTCGCCAAGGCTCAACGTCATCTTCGCCACCGAGGCCTTCCTCGGCCCGGACGCGGGAGTGCCGCCGGACACGCTGCTCGTGGGACCGTCGATTCCGCCGGAAGCCCGGGGCGACGAGGTGCCCTTCCCCTGGGAGCGCCTGGGCCACAAGCCGGTGCTGTACGTGTCCTTCGGCAGTCAGATCTCCTATCAGCCAGAGCTGTTCCGCCTCATCGCGGAGGCAGCGAAGCCGTTCAACGTGACGCTGGTGCTGTGCGCGGGAGAGCTGGCGGACTCGGACTTCCCGAGCACGCTGCCCGGTGACGTGGTGGCGGTGCGCTACACGCCGCAGCGGCAGGTGCTGGAGCGAGCCGCCGCGTTCATCTCCCACGGTGGAGCGAACTCCGTGATGGAGGCGATGACGGCGGGAGTGCCGATGCTGCTGCTGCCCGTGTGCAACGACCAGCCCGTGCAGGCGCACTTCCTGGAGAAGGCCGGAGCAGGGCTCGCAAGAGACCCGAGGACCCTCACGGTGGAGTCCTGCCGGGACGCCATCGCGCAATTGCTTGCACCGAAGTCCTCCATGCGAGACCGGGTGGCGGAGATCTCCCGCTCCTACCGGGCGCACGACGGCGCGAGGACCGCCGCCGAACGCATCGCCGGGCTCGTGGCATGAGTCCTCCGAGGTGGAGTCCTCGCCGGCATTCCCCCGAGGGCGTCACGCCGTTGGAGGTGTGGAACCTGCCCGTGTTCGGGCGTGAGCTGTGGGAACTGCTGGGCTCGCCGTGGGTGGAGGACGACCGGCGCGCGGGAGTGCCCGGAGCCACGCTCTCGGCGAGAGTGATGCCGCCGCTGGCGGAGGCGCTCTTCCTGCTGGTGAAGCGGCACGCGCCGGACGCGGCATACCTGAGTGGAGGCCTGGCGGAGCTGGACGGCTTTCCCGCCGCGCTGAGGGAGGCCACGGCGTCGCTGCGCTGTCCGGTGCACATCGCGCTGTCACCGCGCTTCGCCCCGGTACGCGCGGGGCTGCGCATGCTGGAAGCCCAGGGCGCACGAAGTCCGCTCTGCGTGGACGTGGGCCAGACGAGCATCAAGGTCGCGCGTCACGGCGCCACGCGAGTCTTCGAGCGGGACCTCTCCACCCTGCCCCCGCTGTTCATCGGCCAGCCGCGTCCCGCGGACGGGCATCACATCCGGGACACGGTGGCATTCATCGCGGGAGCACTGCGGACGTTCCTCGCGGAGGACGCGAGCGTGCCTCCGGACGCGCTGTGTCTGGCATTGCCGTGCCCACTGGATGAGCACCTGATGCCCGGAGGCTGCACCTACGGCTTCGAAGGCACGGCATCGCTGGTGCCGGACATCCTCGCCCACGCGGGCCTGCCAGACACAGGAGGCCCGGTGTTCGTGCTGAACGACGCGGAGCTCGCGGCCGAATCCGCGCGAAGGGCGCCCCAGGTGAAGGGACACCGCGTGCTGTGCCTGTCCCTGGGCTTCGGCCCCGGAGGCGCCCTGCTCGACAGGGATTGAGCCGAAAAGCGCAAGAGAAGCCGGATTGAAAAGCAGACAATGCCAACCCACCTGCTTTTGCAATCCACTCCAAGACCTGTTCGGATTCCGCGAAGGCTGCCCATTGCCTGAAGTGTGCGCCCAGGACGGTGATCGTGCGACTGCCCAGCGGACTTCAATCTCTCTCATCTCTATTCAAGATTCCTGGCCCGGTGGGCCAGGTGACCCAGGCCCTGGACAAGCTCCAGACCGGTGCGCTCGCGAAGACAGTGGAAGACGCCTCGCAAGCCGTGCGGAGCCTTGCCGTCCGGGCCCATGACGGTCAGAGCGGGTTCGACCGCCCCACCCCCGCAGGCAACTCGAATCGTGCCCACCAGACCGCGGCCCCGAGCAACAATCGAGCTTCGACCCAGGCCGATTACTCCTATGGCACCCGGACCCGCCCCAACCCACGGGCGACCGACCCTTCGGCTGGAATCCCATTGAAGTCGCTCAACTTCTCTCGCGACACCAATCGAATCATCACGGCCATCGAGAAGCATGAAAGCAACAACAACCAGGGCGAGAATCCCGCCACGCTCCGGAATGCCTCAGGGACGCCGGCGTCATTTGGCCGAGGCCAGCTCATCGGTTCGACGGCGGTGGGCCTGCTCCAGAGCAGCCCCGCCCTTGCTCAGCATTACAATCTCAGCTCCAAGCAACTCCAAGACCTCAACAAGATCGCTGCGGACACACAGCAGCACTTCGATTCCATTTCAAAGCAGGTCCCGCCGGGCGGGCTTTCGGAAAAAGACCTGAAGCAGAAGATCGCCACCTACACCGCGAACAACCGCGCTCGCTTCGTGCAGGAAACCGGGCTTCCCGCGAGCGATATCGAACGGATGTTCCGAGGCGCTCAACTCCGGGCACAGATGCCCCGGACCGCTCTGAGAGGGTCCAGGAGCGAGATAGAAGCCCAGGCGCTCAAGACCGTGAACAACCTCATGGCGCAGCCAGACTTCGCAGCGAATATTTCGGCCCTGGGGCTCCAGCGAGGTGACCTCAAGGCCTATGTCAAGGTTCCCAACCGCCACGGTGAACACCGGGCTGGCTTCGCCACCCGCGCCCTGTTCAACAGCAGGGACGGCCAGACCCTGCGCAATGCGATGACAGACAACAGCGGCATTGCCATGTCGCGGATCCTCATCAACCAGAACGCCACAAGGGTAAACCAGAGAGCGCGTGAACAGCTTCATCGCCCCCTGACCTTCCCGGAATCCGCGGAGGTGACCATGCTGGTCCACAACCGCGGAGAACGCGACTTGAGCAAGTTCCTCGGCGCACTCAATCAGAGAGGCCGTACACAAGACTCCTATGTCAGGGAAGCCATGAGGCATCTGCCTCAGTAAGCGCTTCACCTGGGCTGGGTGGCTGTCGAGCCGCCCGCCTGGCCAGGACCTCTCCCCACAAGGAGAGGCCTCCTGCCCGAACGGGTAGGTCGCCGTCCTGCCCGGTCCGCCGATGTGGCGCGATTTCGAGCCCTTTAGTTTCTGGCTCGAAAGGAACACGCCATGTCCACCGACGCCCTCCAGTCCCTCTCGCAGTCCATTTCCTCCGTCGTCGAACGCATCGCTCCCTCCCTCGTCCGCGTCGAGGCCCGCCGTCGCCGGGGCGCCAGCGGTGTCGTCTGGGATGCCGACGGCCACATCCTCACCACCAGCCACGCCGTGGAACACGAGGGCTCCATCCAGGTGGGCCTCGCGGACGGCCGCTCGGTGTCCGCCGAGCTCGTCGGCCGCGACCCGAGCACCGACCTCGCCCTCCTCAAGGCCGACGTCACCGGCCTCACCGCGCTCGCTCCCGCGCCGCTCGATGACGTGAAGGTGGGCAACGTGGTGCTGGCCATCGGGCGGCCGGGCCGCACCGCTCGTGCCACGTGGGGCATCGTCAGCGCGTTCGGCGGCGACTGGCGCACGCACGCGGGCGGTCAGGTGGACCGCTACCTGGAGACCGACGCGGACCTGCCTCCCGGCTTCTCCGGCGGCGCGCTCGTGGATGCGCAGGGCCGCTTCCTGGGCCTCCCCACGGCGGCCTTCTCGCGCACCGCCGCGGTGGTGATTCCCGGCGGCACGCTGACGCGCGTGGCGAACTCGCTGCGTGAGCACGGCGGCATCCGCCGCGGATACCTGGGCGTGGGCGCGTACCCGGTGCGCCTGCCGCGTGAAATCGACGGCACGAAGGCGGGCCTCATCCTGCTCTCCGTGGATCCGGACGGCCCCGCGCAGAAGGCCGGGCTGCTGCTGGGCGACGTGCTGGTGAGCCTGGGCGGCCAGTCGCTGCACGGCGTGGAGGACCTGCTGGGCTACCTGGGCGACGAGAAGGTGGGCGCGTCCATCCAGGCGAAGGTGTTGCGCGCGGGCGAGCTGCGCGAGGTGCCCATCACCGTGGGCAAGCGTTCTTGAAAGGAGCCGGCCATGAAACTGTTGCAGCAGCTCTCGGATGACCTGGAAGGACTCGTGGCTGGCGCGGCCCCCGCGGTGGTCGGCGTGGAGCACGCACGCGGCCACGGCACCGGCCTGTTCCTCACGCCGGACGGCTACGTGCTCACCAACCGGCACGTCGTGATGCGCACGCCCAAGCGCCTCACCGTGCAGCTCCACAATGGCGAAGAGCGCCGGGCCACGCTCGTGGGCGGGGATGCTCCCACCGACCTCGCCGTGGTGCGCGCGGAGGGAGATGGCTTCCCCACGCTGCCGCTCGCGGCTCCGGAGACGGTGCGCGTGGGGCAACTGGTGATGGCCATTGGCAATCCCTTCCGCCTGGAGCAGTCCGTGTCGCTGGGCGTGGTGAGCGCCATCAACCGCTCCATCACCCTGCCCGACGGCGTCATCCTGGAGGGGATGCTTCAGACGGACGCAGCCATCAACCCGGGCAACTCCGGCGGGCCGCTGCTCGACACGCGCGGGCGCGTGGTGGGGCTCAACACGCTGGTGCTGCCCTTCGCGCAGGGCATCGGCTTCGCGGTGAGCGCCACGACGGCGACCTGGGTCGCAAGCCTGCTCATCCAGCGCGGCCGGGTGGACCGGAAGTTCCTGGGCATCGCCGCCACGGCGGTGAACCTGGAGCCCGCGCTCGCCAAGGACACCGGCCAGCCTCGCGCGGTGCGGGTGCTGAAGGTGCAGGAGGGCACGCCCGCCGACGACGCCGGACTCCAGCCGGACGACCTGCTGCTCGGCATCAACAGCCGCGCGGTCAACAGCGTGGACGACCTCCAGCGGCTGATGGCGCTCGCCACCGAGGAGGAGGTGCACCTGGACGTGCTGCGCAAGGGCCGCCGCAAGGACGTCTCCGCCCGGGCCCGTCACCGCCGCGAGCCGGTGGCGGCCTGACCTCAACGGGGACGCTCACGGCCACGTCAGCATGAAGCCCACGCCATCTGGCGCGGGCACCAGCCGCGCCGTGAGCTCCCCGTTCAGCTTCGCGTTGAGGAACGTCAGCACACCGTCGAACACGAGCAGGAACGCGCCCTGCATGAGCACGCTCTTGCCCCAGCCCTTCAGGCGGTCCGAGTCCTTGCGCAGCCCGCGCTCCCACAAGAGCCCGCCGAAGGCGATGTAGCCCACGTCCAGGCCCGCGTTGAAGAGCAGCAGCTTCTCCATCCGCTGCCCTTCGGCCAGGCTGCGCGCCAGGTCCCACGACGCCGGATCCGCCGTCGCCTGTCCGTGATACCCGAGCCCCGCGATGACGAGGTTCACCACGTTCCAGGCCGCGTTCGCCTGGAAGAAGGCGCGCGTCTCGCCCTCGCTGGCGAAGTGCCCCGCGACGCCCGTGCCGATGTTCAGCACCGCCCAGCCGAACAGGATGCCCATGGCGGTCTGGTTCACGCGCACCGCTTCCGCGTTGTGCTCCGCGAGCCACGCCTTCGCATCCGGTGCTGACGCCTCCTGTGCCACGCCTGGCATCGCGAGGAACAACAACACCAGGACGCAGCAGGAACACACGAGGCGGGCAGGAGCCATGGCGGCACTCTAGGCCCGACAGGTTCGCGCGGCGCTACTGCTTGCTGTTGTCGCGGACCGGCGGCGCCTTCCTCTCGGGCTCCGTGCCCTCCTGCGCGCCGTAGCCGCCAATGCCTTTCTGGAGGATGCGGTCCTCGCCCACGTCCTCGTCCGCCGCGTCGCGCCGCTCGGAGTCCGGAGCCTGATGCCGCGCCTCGCGCCGCAGCGTCTCCGCGTCCTGGGTGTCCGTGCGCTCGTCGCCCTTGATGGGGTCGCCCTTGTTGTCAGCCATGTGCGTGTCTCCTGGGGGAAGCCGGGTCACTGCCGGAAAGCTCTGGCGTCCTTCGCGCTCCGACAAGACCGCGCCCGCCCCGCTGGCCGCATGACGCGCCACCGGCCGGGCCTCCTCATCCTCCAGGAGCAGGGCATACCGTGAGGGACCGGGCTAGCATCACCGCCCTCTTCACTTCCCGGAGCTGTCCCGCCATGGCCCACCCGGCACCCGACGCACGTCCCCTGGAGGATGCTGTCCCCGCCGGCTGTCCCTTCTCCGCTGGAGGGAAGCGCCCCGCGGTCGGCGTGCCCGGCCCTGTCTACCGGAAGCCCTTCTGGCGGCCGCGCCTGCCGGAGGTGGGCCGGGAGATCGCCTCCCTGGATGCACGGCGGGACTGCCAGCGCATCGTGCACCTGCTGACCAACTACGAATTCCCCTTCGACATCGTTCGGTCCACGGAGATCGCCCTCTTCCACACCTACGGCAGCCGCTCCGTCTCCCGCCTGCTGGACCGCACCGGCGAGTTCCGCAAGCACGGCCAGAAGCGCTACGACGACACGCGGCTGCTCATCGCGCGGTTCATGCAGTGCGGCTGGGACGTGGAGGCCGGACGCAAGTCATTGGAGCAGATGAATCACATCCACTCCTTCTTCCGCATCCCGAACGAGGACTTCCTCTTCGTGCTGTGGACGTTCATCGACTTCCCCATCCAGTGGGTGCAGGACTACGGCTGGCGTCCCTTCACCGAACACGAGCGCGAAGCCTGGTTCCATTACTGGTGTGAGATTGGCCGCCGCATGGGCCTGAAGGACATCCCGGAGGACAAGGCCGCCTACGACGCCTTCATCCGCGACTACGAGGCCCGCGAGTTCGTCCCCGACGCGGCCAGCCACCGCGTGGCCCAGTCCACGGTGGACATCCTGGCCGGCTGGGTGCCGCGTCCGCTGCGCCCGCTGGTGTCCCCCATCAGCCTGAGCCTGGTGCCCAAGCGCCTGCTGCCCGCCATCCAGTTCGAGTCCCCACCCGCCTGGGTGGGCAGCCTGGTCCGGGGCGCGCTCAAGCTGCGCAAGCACGTCAAACGCCACGTCTCGCTGGAGCGCTATCCCTCCACCCTGGAGACGACGCTCAACCGCACCTACCCGGGCAACACCTACCGCATCGAAGGCCTGGGCCCGGACTACGCCCACCGCGACGCGGAATGAAGAAGGCCCGTGTCCCTTCTCGGGGACACGGGCCTGGAACCTCACGACGGACAGTCGCTCAGCTCTTGTACTTCACGGAGCAGCCATAGGGCTCGGAGGTCGCGGTGGGGACCTGCTTGCCGTTGAGCAGTGCGTCCACCGCCGTCTGCACGTAGTTCACCTTGTTGGCTTCCTTGCCGCGCGGGTCGTTGTCGATGGCGCCCGCGTAGCGGACCACGCCCTGCGCGTCGATGACGTACATGTGCGGCGTCGTCTTCGCCGCGTAGCTCTTGCCCACCTTGCCGTCCGTGTCGATGAGCACCGGCTGGCTGAAGCCCTCCTTCTTCTTCCACTCCGCGGCGCTCTTCGCGTCGTGCGTGGCGGACGAGTCCACCGTCAGCCACACCACCTTCTTCGCGTCGAAGCCCTTCTGCGTGTTCTGCATCGTCTTGGCCTCGTAGTGCCGCTTCACGAACGGGCACTCCGGGTTCGCCCACTCGAGCACCACCACCTTGCCCTTGTACTCGGACAGCGAGTGGGCCTTGCCCGCCTCGTCCTTCAGCGTGAACGCCGGAGCGGGCTTGCCCACCTCCGCGGTGTCAGCGGCGAAGACGGGCGCGGACACGAACGCCGCGGTGACAGCCAGTGCCTTGAAGACCTGCTTCATGACGGAACCTCCAGTGAGTTGAACGCCGCACACGAACAACATCCCGGCTCAAGGCCGGGCACACACCACCGAGCCACCCTTCAACGGCGACCCGCACTCCGCCGCGCGCCGCACCGCCTGGATGACGCTGTCCGCGGTGAGCAGCTCGTTGAGCACCTCCGGCTTGTCCGGCGCGCCCGGGCTCAGCACCAGGTACATGGGCACGCCCGCGCGGCCGTGCTCCGCCAGCTTCGTGGTGATGCGCGCGTCCCGCCGCGTCCAGTCCGCCACGAAGAAGGCCACGTTGTGCTTCAGGAACGCCTGCCGCACGTCCTCGCGCGACAGCACGGTGCGCTCGTTGAACTTGCACGTGAGGCACCAGTCCGCCGTGAAGTCCACGAACACCGGCTGCCCCGCCGCCAGCGCCGCCGTCACCGCCGCCTCGTCCCACGGCTGCGAGCCGCCATGCGACGACGCCACCGCGCCGCGCGTCTCCAGGGATGCCTGCGCCTCCTCGAAGCGCAGCGCCACCGCGCCGGAGCCCACCAGCACCAGCACCGCCAGCGCCACCGTCACGCCCCGGCGCCCGCCCTCCAGCCCCTGCGACTGGCCGTAGAGCCACGTGCCCAGGCCCACCGCGATGAGGAACGCCAGGAGCCGCGCCATGCCGTCCACGCCGGCCAGCCCGCCCATCACCCACACCAGCCACACCGTGGTGCCCAGGAGCGCGAAGCCCAGGAACTGCTTGCCGCGCTCCATCCACATGCCCGGCTTGGGCAGCCGCTTCGCCAGCCCCGGCACCAGCACCAGCACGCAGAAGGGCAGCGCCAGCCCCAGCCCCAGCGCCACGAACACCGCCACCACCGTGGCCGCGCCCGCCGCGAAGGCGAAGCCCACCGCCGTGCCCAGCAGCGGCGCCGAGCACGGCGTCGCGAGCACCACCGCGAGCACGCCCTCGCCCGCGCTGCGCATGAGGCCGTGGCTCTGGTCCACCTTGCCCGCCAGCGCCGTGCCGTCCGTGCCCACCGTGTAGACGCCGAAGAGGTTGAGCGCGAACGCCACCACCACCGCGCTCACGCCCGCGACGAACAGCGGCTCCTGGAACTGGAAGCCCCAGCCCACGCTGTTGCCGCCCGCGCGCACCGCCAGCACCGCGCCCGCCAACAGCAGCATCGTCGCCAGGATGCCGCCCGCGTACGCCGCCGCGTGCGACGCGACCTTGCCCTTCTCCTCCTGCACCATCCGCGTGAAGCCGTACGCCTTGATGGCCAGCACCGGGAACACGCACGGCATCAGGTTGAGCAGCGCGCCGCCCAGGAACGCGAACAGCAGCGCGAGCCCCAGCCCCATGGGCGACTCGGCCGCCACCGGCGCCGCCGCCGCGGGCTTCACCTTGCCCAGCGCGTCCTTCACCGACGGGACCTTGAAGGGCGCCGCCGCCGCCACCGAGCCATCCGCCACCACCGGCGCCAGCGCCGTGTCCACGTCCACCGCCGTGAAGCCCGTGGCCTTCGTGCCCAGGCGCAGCGAACCCGTGAGCCGGGGCTCGCCCTTGGGCACCACCGACGACGCCTGGCCCTGCAGCGCGAACGCCCCCGCCGACTTCGGCTTCAGCGTCACGGTGTCCACGCCCGCGATGCGGCCGGGCACGAAGAAGTCACCCTCCACGTCGCCCGCGAAGGGCTTGCCGTCCGCCGTCGTCACGGTGAGCGTGCCGGTGAACGGCTTGCCCGCCGACAGCGACGTGCCGTCCAGCGCCAGGGCCACGCGCGGCGCTCCCTGCGCCCCCGCGGCCAGCGGCACCTGGGCCTGGGCCGCGTCGAACCGCGGCGCGTACTCCACGTCCGGCACCGTCTCCGGCCCCACCGGCACCGTGCGCGACAGCACCAGCTGCGCGGGGATGCAGTGCACCTTGCACGCGAGCGCATCCACCGCCGCCGACACCATCAGCGTGCCGGTGGCCTTGTCGGACACGTGCGCGGGCGCGAACAGCAGCACCTCGTCGTGGTAGCCGTGCGTGGTGATGAAGCCGTCCGGCGTGCGGAACGTGCTGGGGAAGGGCCAGCGCAAATCGCCCACCGTGACGCCCGGGATGTCCCACGACACGTCCGTGGCCAGGCCGGAGTCGCCCGGGTTCTTCCAGTAGACGTGCCACTCCGGGTCCATCCTGAGGCGCACGCCCACGCGGAAGTCGCCGCCCGCCTTCACCTGCGTGGCGTCCAGGAGCAGCGCGCCCTCCAGGCGGGGGTCGCCCTCGTCCGGCGCGGTGCTGCCCACGGCGGTGGACGGCAGCGCGGCCTGGGCCCACGTCGCCAAGAGCAACGCGCCCACCGCGGCCAGCCCACCGAGCCGGCTTCCAGACCTCTTGCTCCACGGATGCGTCATGCGACTCCCGTTAATCCACCTGGAAACGCCGTGCTACCTGGGATGCGTCCCCACAGGGTGCACTCAACCTTCCGGGCAGCCGGGCATTCCGCACGCCCGCACGCCCGGCGTCGGGGACCCATCCGGGCCCCGCGCCATCTCCATACGGTCAAGGAGTCCGGGCGGTTACGACTCCGTGTTGCCCGTCTTCCAGGGCAGCATCGCCGCGCCGTCCAGGGTGGACGGCTTGGGCGCGCCGCCGTTCGCCACGGCGGGCAGGGCCCGGGGCGCCGGCGGTCCGTCATGGACCTGGACCTGGGCCTGCACGGGAGCCACGGCCGCGGCTGGGAGCGCCGGCCCGATGCGGCTCATGGTGATGCGGGACACCTCCGACTGCGCCCGGCGCACGCCCAGCGCGGACGGCTGGGCCGCCCGGCGCTCCACCGCCCGGCGCAGGTCCGACAGGCGGTCCACGTGCCGCTGCGCGGGCACGTCCGCGGAGCCCAGGCGGGCCAGCTTGTAGAGCCCCTTGTCCGCGCCCTCGAGCGCCCGCTCGGCCGCGTCCTGCTGACGGCGGGAGAGCGCCTTCCACGCGGCGGCCTCATAGGAGACCAGCTCCAGCTCCGCGGACACCGCGCGCACGAAGCGGCCCTCCTCGCTGTCCGGCAGCAGGCGCGTCACCGGCACGGACAGCCGCCGGGTGTCGCCGTGCTCCGTGTACGAGGCGGTGACGGTGAGGTTCCAGTCGCCCTTCTCCAGCACGCCCGCGAAGAGCACGCGGCGAGGGAACGCGTGCGACACCGCCCCCAGCGCGGCGCTCATCGCGTCACCCTCCACGCGCGACGGGTAGCGGTGGCGGCAGCGCAGGTCCGCGAAGCCCGTGGGCAGCACGTACACGCGCGCGTCCGCGACGACTTCACCGAACAGCTCCGCCCCCAGCGCGCCCACCGCCAGCGGCAGGCCTTCCGCGTCGTCCACGTGCGTGAAGCCCGTGCCGGACGGGCCGGTGAGGGCTTCCAGGATCTCCGGCAGGTAGTGCCGCCCCAGCCCCAGCGCGTGCAGCGCCACGCCGGAGTCGTGCACCCGCTGGCCCAGCACCTTGAACTCACCCAGCGCGGTGGGGCCCACGGAGGGCTCGCCGTCGGTGAGCATCAGCAGCTGCGGCCGGGCGCCGGGCACCAGCACGCGCCGCACGGCCTCCGCGCCCTGCTCCACGGCCTCGTGCAGCGCGGTGCCCTCGCCCGAGTCCAGGCGCGACAGCGTCTTCAGGAAGGCGGCCTTCGCGCTCGGCTCCATGGCGCGCACGGGCAGCACCTGCTCCGCGTCCGCGTCGAAGGTGAGCAGGCCGACGTAGTCCTTGGGCCCCGCGCGCTCCACCAGCGCGCGCGCCGCCTCCACCGCCGCCGCCAGCGGCGCGCCCCGCATGGACGCGCTGCGGTCGATGACCAGGTTCACCGCCACCGGGGCCCGAGGCGTCTCCGCTTCGGCCTCCAGGGTCACCAGCAGCAGCACTTCGCGGCCGCCTTCCGCGTCGCGCTCCACTGCCCAGGCCGTCTGCTTCATCCGCACTCCCGCATGGTGGGGTGGCCCCATCCCGCTGCTGCCGCGATTTCGTCGCGACGGCCCCCTGGCCCCGGACGCCCCTGCGCTGGCCCGCGTCCGCCCGGAAACCCTGTCGCTGTTCCCACAGAGGATGTCGGGTTTCCGGTCGTGAAAGCAACGTGTCCGGCCCGACCGGCCCCGGCGTCCCGCGCGCCCTCGTGACTCCGGCGATCACCCGCGCCTGAACCTGGCCGGCGCGGCTCGGGACGCCCTGCGTCACCCACAGACACCCGTGTTTCGGCAGATTCGTTCAACCTTTTACGGATTTACTTCCGGAGGGTCCGGCACCGGTCATTCCCGGGGACCGCTCCGCGGGGCTCGACCCGGCCTTCGTCGGGGAGCGTCACGGCATGCAGCGCACTGCATCAACGACTCAACGGAGGCCCCCGCGCAGTCCACCGGCCGCGGGGGCTTCGGTTCACTCCGCCACGTGCCAGCCGCCCCAGGCCTCTTCGTCCAGGTGGCCCCAGCGCCGGTCATCCGTCGGGTCCAGCGGAACCGAACGGCCGTGTTCACCCGTCGCGGACTGCTCCAGGTCTTCCAACCCCTCGTCCAGGTACGTGCTCTCGTCGTGGCTCATGTCCGGCTCCTTGGCGCTCCATTCACGGGGTGTACGGCCTTGGACGGCTCGCGTCCCCTTGGACGCCCTGCGTCGGTCAACCGGGCCCGCCCCATGCGGGTCCCTTTACAAGCGCATCTTGACCGATTTACCGACATGTTGGGAGCCCGCTTCCGTTTTGTAAAGCCCTTGGCGTCCCCAAGTTCTGGAACCGTCCGCCGGGACACGCCCGGCCGGCTGCCGTCCAGCACACCAGGCACGGCCTTTTCCCGTACGGGAAGCCCGGGATGGGGACTAGAAGGGCACCGGCCTGGACGGCGGTCTGGAAGCTGTGCAGGGACCGCTGCCGGACACGCCTTCCGCAGGGTGCTTGATTCGCGAATCACCCCTGCTAGGGTTGACTACCACTCCAGAATTGCCGCGTCGCAGCAACCGGGCGTTGCCCGCCGTGCGGCCCCAGAGGGTCCCGAGGTTCCATGAACCCCATCATCACCGGCCTGCTGCTGGCAGGCTTCGTCTCCGTCTTCGTCATCACGATGTCCGGCCGCGTGGGCGTGCTGCTCGCGATGAAGAAGGAGAACCGGCTGGACCACATCCCCTACCGCGTGGCGCAGCTGGTGCGCTTCGGGTTGGGCCAGAAGCGCATGGTGGACCCGGAGGAGTTCACGCCGGGCCTGTTCCACATCTTCATCTACGCGGCGTTCATGGTGCTGGCGGTGCGCACCGTGATGCTGTTCGTGATGGGCTTTTCGTCCACCGCGCTGGACGTGCTCACCGACCTCTCCCACCCGGCGTGGGACGTGGCCCCGCCGCTGCTGGGCCTCTACAAGGTCTACCTGCTGGTGAAGGACATCGTGGCGGCGCTGGCGCTCGCGGGCGTGGCGTACTTCGTCTGGACGCGCTGGAAGGTGAAGCCGGACCGCATGTCCCAGTCCTGGGAGGCCTACCTCATCCTGGGCTTCATCGCGGGCCTGATGATCACCGAGTTCATGTTCGGCGGCAGCCACATGGTGGCCGCGCACGCCGCCGCGCAGCAGGTGCCCATGGGCGCGACCCAGGTGCCGGCGGCGCCGTCCGCGATGGTGTGGTGGGAGCCGGTCACCAGCCTGATGGGCCTGGCGATGATGCCCCTGGGCGCCACCACGGCGCACGTGCTGGGCGTGGCGGGCTTCTTCATCCACCTGACCATCATCCTGGCGTTCCTGAACTTCCTGCCGCTGGGCAAGCACTTCCACATCATCACGGGCCTGCCCAACGTCTTCTTCCAGCGCACGCACTCCACCGGCAAGCTGCCCACGCCCAACCTGGAGAAGGAGGAGTTCGGCGCCGCCACGGTGAAGGACCTCACCTGGAAGAACGGCCTGGACCTCTACTCGTGTACGGAGTGCGGCCGGTGCCAGACGCACTGTCCCACGTACATCACGGGCAAGCCGCTCACGCACAAGGGCGTGAACCAGGACCTGAAGCACTGGATCTGGGACAACGAGCGCTGGGTGGAGGAGGGCTACGGCCCCAACCACGTGAAGGAGCCGCTGCCTGAGATTGTCGGCAGCGCGCTGAAGGCGGAGACGGTGTGGGCGTGCACGAGCTGCGGCTGGTGCGAGCAGGCCTGCCCGGTGTTCATCGAGAACGTCCCGCGCCTCATCGACATGCGCCGCTACCAGGTGCAGGTGAAGGCGGAGTTCCCGCCGGAAATCCAGCGCGTGTTCGAGGGCATGGAGCGCCAGGGCAACCCCTGGGGCATCGGCCAGGACCGGCGCGACGAGTGGGCGGAGGACCTGGCGCTGCCCACCTGGGGTGACGGCGGCGAGTACGAGTACCTCTTCTTCGTGGGCTGCGCGGGCAGCTACGACGACAAGCAGAAGAAGGTCAGCCGCGCGCTGGTCAAAATCATGCGCGAGGCGGGCGTGTCCTTCGCGACGCTGTCCAAGCAGGAGATGTGCAACGGCGACTCCGCGCGCCGCATGGGCAACGAGTACCTGTACCAGACGCTGGCCAAGACGAACGTCGAGTCCTGGAACGCGATGGGCGTGAAGGCCGTCATCACGCAGTGCCCGCACTGCTTCAACACCATCAAGAACGAGTACCCGGAGTTCGGCGGCGAGTACCGCGTCATCAACCACACGCAGCTCATCAACGAGCTGCTCAAGGACAAGCGCATCAAGCTGTCCTCGGTGATGAACGCCGGAACGAAGCTCACCTACCACGACCCCTGCTACCTGGGCCGGCACAACGGCGTGTACGACGCGCCCCGTGAAGTGCTCAAGAGCATCCCGGGTCTGGAGGTGGTGGAGATGCAGCGCAGCCAGCGCGAGGGCTTCTGCTGCGGCGCCGGTGGCGGCCGGATGTGGATGGAGGAGCACATCGGCACGCGCATCAACCACAACCGCATGAACGAGGTGGCCCTCACGCTCAAGCACGCGGAGGACCCGACCACGCCGTTCCCCGACGCCGCGGACAAGAAGAAGCCGGGCATGGTGGGCGACTACAAGGAGCAGGGTGGCAAGGGCATCGTCGCCGTCGCCTGCCCGTTCTGCTCCACGATGCTCAACGACGCGAAGAACGACACCGGCCGTGAGCAGATTCAAATCAAGGACATCACCGAGCTGGTCGCGGACTCCATGGAGACGAGCAACAAGGGCGGCACCGTGGCGCCGAGCCCCGTGGTGAGCGCCAAGCCGGAGTAGTTCCTCCGTCCGGCTCCTGAAGTACCGAGGGCCCGGTGGCTCCCCGAAATGGGAGCGGCCGGGCCCTTCGCCTTTGCTACTTGCGGCCCTTGGGCGCGTTGCCCTCCGAGCGCAGCACGCGCTCCAGGCGCTTCGTGGCGCCGTCATCGCCCAGCTTGCCCGCGACGTAGGCGCCCGCGGAGGCGAGCTTGCGGCGGAAGTCGTCGGGCGCGACCTCGGAGGCGCGCGAGGGGCGCGCGGGAATCTCGTCGATGCCCTGGTTGCGCAGCAGCGTGCGCGCCATGTCCTTCTCGTCGGCGGTGGCGTGGGGGGACAGGAGCGCGCAGACGTGGACGTGGCCGTAGGCGGCGGCGGCGACGAAGGGCGTCTCCCCCAGGGAGTCCGGCAGCGTGGGGTCCGCGCCGGCCTCCAGCAGCGCGCGCACCAGCGCGTCCTGGCCCGAGCGCGCGGCGGCCATCAGCGGCGTGCGCCCCTCCGCGTCGAAGGGGTTGGGGTCCGCGCCCGCGTCGAGCTGGGCGCAAAGGGCGGCGCGGTCACCCGCGGCGACGGCATCGAACAGGGACACGGTGAGGACCTCCGGCAGGGACGCGCGGGAGCATGGCGGTTCAGCGGACGCGATGCCAGGGCAGGGCCCCCCGCGCTGGCTCTACGCGCGGGGCATGGAGGGCATTGCCCTTTCGCACCGCCGGCTGCCCGCTTGGAGGGGAGTGGTACGCTGCCGCCTCCCGAGTTCGCCCATGCACGCCCTCAACCTGGTCCTGTTCACGGCTTTCTTCGTGCTGGCGCCGCTGGGCGTGATGGGGCTCCTGGTGCGCCAGCACCGGCTCACCCTGGCGCTGAGGGCGCGCGGACGGGTCGCCAGGGGCAAGGTGGTCCGCGTCCGTGAAAGCTGGCTGAAGGCCAGTGTCTTCGTCGTGGAGTACGTCTTCCGCCCGCCGGGAGGGCCGGAGCTCCGCGGCCACTACAAGGTCCACAAGCACCGGCTGCCATCCCAGTCCGTGTTCGAGGGCATCCCCGTGGAGGTCCGCTACCTGCAGGAAGCCCCCCACCGGCACCAATGCGCGGAGTCAGAGGTGGAGCGGCACACCGTCATGGCCGGAGTCTTCGGCCTGGTGGTCCTCATGGTCGTGGCTTTCGCCAGGGTGTTCTACGTGCCCTGAAAGGGCAGTGCCGTTTCGCGCCGCCGGGTGCCCGCTTAAGGGGGAGGCAGGAGGCATGGCGTGGCCCTCTTCGCGGCGCGGGTGCTGGGTGCGACGTTCGTGGTGCTGGGGGTGACCCTGCTGGTGCTGACGTGGGGGTCCTACCGGCGGGACACGCGCCTCTTGAGCGAGGGGCTGCACGCGGAGGGAACGGTGGTGAAGAAGGAGTTCCTCGCGGCCTCGGATGACAGCGATTACGTGCTGCACTACGGCTTCACGCCGGAGGGCGGCACGCGCCAGAAGCTCCAGCGCGGCGTCTCCTCGGAGCTGTGGAAGCGGCTGCGCGTGGGCGACCGGGTCTCCGTGCTCTACGACCGGGACGACCCGCGCCACAGCTTCCCGGAGGGTCACGGGATGATGTCGCTGGGGCTCGCCCTCTTCTTCAGCGTCGTGCTGGTGCTCCTCACGCTCATCGGAGGGGTGGCACTGTTCGCCAGGGCGGTGCCTGAGGCGCCCCCCGTTGCCTCCACTTCCCTCCCCCCGTCATCCTGAGCGCCGCCATGCCCCTGCCCCCACTGCTGATCGCGGCGCTCCTCGTGGGTGTTCCCCTGGTGGTGCTGGTGCAGCTGTTGCTCCAGTACCAGCTCACCCGGGAGCTGGAGGAGAAGGGGCTGCATGCCCGGGGCGAGGTGGTCCGCGTCCGCGGGAGCTGGCTGTACGGGCACCATCGCGTCGTGGAGTACGTCTTCTTCCCGCAGGAAGGGGGAGAGGTCCGTGGCGAGTACAAGACGCACCGGTCCGGACTCCTGTCCGGCGTCCCTTCCGAAGGGGACCCCCTGGAGGTCCTCTACCTGCCGGACAATCCCCACCGTCACCAGCGCGTGGGGACGGAGGTCGGGCTGCTGGGCGCCGCGACCGCGGTGATTGGCGTGGTGATGTTCTTCTTCGTGCTCGTCTTCCTGCTGACGCTCGCGCCCGCGAAGAAGGCCCCGGAGGCGCGAGGCACCGCGCCCTCGCGCAGGCTCCAGCAGTATGAAGGCTCTCCACGCACGAGGCCGCCTCCCTCCGGGGAGAAGCGGCAGCTCGGGGCTTACTAGGGGGCACGGGATGAGCGTCATGGCCGCCCTCGCGCTGGACCCCGTTCGGCTCTTCGTGGTGGTGGTGTTTCTCCTGATGATCGTGGGGGTCCTGGTGGTGCTGCTCCTCCAGCACGAGCTGACCCTGAAGCTCCGGGAGGAGGGACTGCTCGCCCGGGGTGAGGTGGTCGAGGTGACCGAGGAGGAGTGGGACTCCAGCACCTACTTCATCGTGAAGTACGTCCTGCACCTGCAAGACGGCTCGGAGCTCCGCGGCAGCTACACCAGGAACAAGGCGCCTCCTGTCGTGGGAGAACCCGTGGAGGCCCTCTACCTCGCGCACAACCCCCGGCGCTACCAGCTCGTGGGCACCGAGGTCGGACTGCTGGGCACCCTGATGGGCGTGATGGTCATCACGGTGGTGCTGGTCCTGCTCGTCATCCTGATGCTCGCGCCCGCGAATCAGGCCCCGGCGCCGCGCAAGCCCACGCCTTCGCGCCTCCTCCGGAACCTGGACGAGCCGTCCCCGCCCACGAGGCCGCCTCCCCCTTGGGAGAAGCGGCAGCTCGGCGAGTACTAGTTGGGCCCGTAGAAGGGCTCGTTCGCGGAGGGCACCGCGAGCGTGACGGAGCTGGCCGTGGAGGACACCGGCGCGCGGTAGATGCTGGGGTCACCGCCGGAGTCGTTGAAGAGGAAGCCCAGCTGCGTGCTGTTCGTCCAGCTGGGGAAGCTCTCCTGCACCGTGCTGGCCGTGTAGTCCGTCAGCCGCCGCAGCGCGCCGCTGATGCCCGCGGACGTCACGTTGCCCACGAAGATGCGCGTGCTGCCGGACGACAGCCGCCCGTCCAGCGCGATCTGCCGGCCGTCCGGGGACACCACCGCGCGGTTCGCGATGGCCAGCACCTCGTTGCCCAGCGACACGAAGCTGGGGCTGCCACCGCCCACCGGCACGAACGCGAGCTGGTTGTACTGGAACGTGTTGCTGCCCGCGGGCGCCACCACCGTGCTCCCGCTGGGGAAGAAGGACGGCGAGCCGTACGCGATGGTGTTGCCGGGCGTCAGGTCCTTGAAGCCGCTGCCATCCACCGCGATGCTTCCCAGCGCGCTCTGCGAGCCCGAGCCCCGGTCGAACGCGAACACGATGGTGCGCCCGTCCGGGCTGAACGTGGGCCCTCGGAAGTTGGTGCACGCGCCGCACGCCGTGTCGTTGCTGCTGATGAGCGTGGACACCGGACCACCGGAAGTCGGCACCGTCTGGATGGAGGACGTGCTGCCCGACTTCTGCACGAACACGATGCTGTTGCCGTTGCGGGAGATGGACGGCGTGTACGCGCCGCCGCCCGTCGTCAGCCGCTGCGGGCTGTTGGGGTCGCCGTCGTCGTCCACCACGTAGATGTTCCGGTCCTCGCGCACGAAGGCGAACCCCCGGTCGAAGAGGACGTCGCCCGTGGTGCCACCACCACCCGCGTCATCCAGGGGCTCGCACGCCCCCAACATCCCCACCGCCACCACACCACCGAGCCATCGCCGCATGCCCATCTTCCTGTCTCCCGCTGTGCCGGCCCTGTCACACACACACCGCGCCTGAACACTACAGGCCGCGCGGGACAGGACGTCAACGCATCCGGAGGCATTCACGCGCGCCCGTGTCCGGGAGCGCGCACGGGCGTTCAGCGGTTGAGGCGGTTGAGTTCGTTGCGGCAGACGTTGCAGGGGCCCAGCGACTTGCGGTCGACGTCCTGCGGGGACTGCGGGAAGAACATCACGCAGCGCGAGTCCTCGCAGTACGACAGGCCGATGAGGTGCCCGGCCTGGTGCACCGCCTCCACCTGCACGCGGCGGCGGAGCGTCTCCCCTTCCGCGCCCTGGCGCAGCCGGTACAGGCTCATCACCGCGACCTTGGACTCGCGGTCCGCCTGGCCGAAGACGAAGGGCGAGTCCGGTTCGAAGAGGTCCGCGTCCGTCACGCCCATCACCAGGTCCTGCGGCGACTCCTCCAGCACCGTGCCCAGCCGGCGCATGATGGCGTTGCAGTGGTACTGGCCGCGGTCCTTGTTGAAGGCGTAGGCCGGCGACGACAGCGCCATCCGGCTCACGACCGTGCTGACGCCCAGATGGGTCGCCAGCGGTTCCTGCAAGCCGTTCACGAGCGCGGACGGTGGACTGCCCACGGTGACCAGCAGGAGCGTCTTCTGCGGCATCAGCCCACCGCCTTCTGCCTCCGGACGGACGACGTTACCGCGTCCCCCCGGAGCGGAGTGGCTGGGGCGCAAGGATTCGAACCTTGATAATCAGAGTCAAAGTCTGACGTCCTGCCATTAGACGACGCCCCAGCAGGTTCGCACGCGTACTCGTGGGCCGATACTACGGCACTTTGACGGGCGCGGGAACCCACTCTGACGATGGGCCCCTCCGGTCCTGGAGTACGGGGGGTGGATCACCTCCCCAGGCTGTCATCCACCCGACAGGCGCCCCCCTCCCCCTCCAGGCCCTCAGCCCTTGAGCACGGCCAGGGGCGTGAGCCGGACGCGGGGCGTCACGAGGTCCGCCTCGTCCTCCAGCACCTCGGAGAGGTCCCGGTAGGCGGCGGGCGCCTCCTCCACCAGGGCGGGAGCGCGGCCCGGGTCGAACACCACGCGGCGCAGGGCGTGGACCAGCGCGTCCGGGTGGATGCGGGCGCGGGCCTCCCTACGGCTGAGCACGCGGCCCGCGCCGTGCGAGCAGGAGCGGAAGGCGCGGGGCTCCGCGCGGCCCTCGACGACGTAGGAGGCCGTGCCCATGGAGCCGGGGATGAGCCCCCGGGCCCCCGCGTCCAGCCCCACCGCGCCCTTGCGGTGGACCCAGAGCGCGCGGCCGAAGTGTGTCTCGGAGGCGACGTGGTTGTGGTGCACGTCCACGGCGCTGTCCGCGTCCGGCGCCACGCCCAGTTCGTCCGCCAGCACCGCCAGCGCCCGGACCGCGAGCCGGTCCCGGTTGGCCCGGGCGAAGCGGCACGCCAGCTCCAGGTCCTGGACGCAGGCCTGGCCCGCTTCGGTGTCCGTGCGCAGCGCGGGCGGTGTGCCCTGGCCCAGCGCCTGGGCCACGCGCTGATGGTGCTCCCCCACCGCGCCCCCCACGCCCCGCGAGCCGGAGTGGATGAGCAGCCAGAGGTCCCCCGCTCCGTCGCGGTCCAGCTCCAGGAAGTGGTTGCCGCCCCCGAGCGTGCCCAGGTGGCGTGGCGCCAGCCGTTCCCAGGCCCGGGCCAGCTTCTGGGTGGACAGCGGTGGGGACTCGAGCCCGGGAGGCAGGGGCAGGCCCCGTCCCCGGTGTACCGCGTCCCCCACCGGGATGACCCGGGCGAGCTGGGACAGGACCCGCTCCAGGTCCGCGCGCGACAGCGAGGCGGCGGGGAAGGCGAAGCGGTGCGCGCTCACGCCGCAGCCCAGGTCGTTGCCCAGCGCGCCGGGGACGACGTGGGCCTGCGTGGCGAACACCGTGCCCACCGCCACGCCCGACGCGAGGTGCACGTCCGGCATCACCGCCACGTGCTCCGTGACGTAGGGCTGCGAGGCGAGCTGCTGAAGCTGCTTCAGGGCCGACGCGGGCACCGTGCGCGCCCAGGCGAGGAGCGGCACCGCGCCCGAGGGGACCTCGAGGACACGGGGCATCATGCGTCACCCCCTTCCGCGTCTTCTGGGTCCGTGCGCGGGGCGGTGCCCACGAGGACGAAGCGCAGGTGCGGGGTGCGCTTGAGGTTCAGCTGCTGCGCGAGCTGCGAGCGCAGGTAGCCCTCCGCCCGGCAGAGGGCCTCCTTCACGTCAGCGGGGTCCGCGTCGTGCGGCAGCGTGTAGCCGATGCTCGCGATGCGGCCTTCGGGGGACAGCTCGCACGACGTCAGCGCGACGCCTTCGAGTTGTGGGTCGGACAGCTCACCGCGGAAGAGCAGCGAGAGCTCCTCGGAGAGGGTGGATTGGACGCGCAGGTGACGCGCGGACGGGGCTTCGGAATGGAACAGCGAGGAACCCGAGCGCCGGGAGGACGCGCGGGGACGGCGATGCCTGGAAGAGGACATGAACGAAGACGGATTCCTGTCGGCCGTGCCGGAGCACGGCCGGGGTGTGCACACGAGTGACCGCGCGGGCACGCCGTCTGGACCTCACGGCGGAGGCGTCCCTGCGATGGACGCCGCCGGTGACGCTAGACGCGCACCTGAGCGGAGCGAACCGACACATCCCTGGCGACACGTCCCATGGCACACCTCCCGCCGCGCCACGGCGCGGACCGTCCACCGGACGCGGGGGAACACACGCATCCGTCCGCGCCCTGACGCGCGAATCCCCGGGCCCTGACACGCCGGCTGTTTCCTGGTGACCAGCCACTCCATCCACCAGCCGACGCGCGACGCGGGTCCGATTGGCGGGGCGGCCTTCCCCGGGCAAGCAGGGGGCGGGAGGCTTCATGGCCGAGACTTTCGACGTGGTGGTGATGGGTGCGGGTCCCGCGGGTGAGAACGCGGGCGCGCGGGCGGCGGCGGGTGGCTTGAAGGTCGCGCTGGTGGAGCACGAGCTCCTGGGCGGCGAGTGTTCCTACTGGGCCTGCATGCCCAGCAAGGCGCTCCTGCACCCCAGCGAGACGCTGTGGCTGGCGAAGCACACGCCCGGCGTCCGCGAGCTCATCCAGGGCCCCCTCAAGGCGGACGCCGTGCTCAAGCACCGCGACCAGATGGTGTCCGGCTACGACGACAAGGGCCAGGTGAAGTGGGCGGAGGGCGCGAAGCTCACCGTGGTGCGCGGCCAGGGCCGGCTCGCCGGTGCGCGCAAGGTGGCCGTGACGGGCAAGGACGGCAAGGTGCGCGAGCTGGAGGCGAAGCAGGCCGTCGTCGTCGCCACCGGCAGCAAGCCGCGCCTGCCGGACATCGCGGGCCTGAAGGACTCACGGCCCTGGGACAACCGCGAGGGCACCGGCGCCAAGAGCGTGCCGGGCCGGCTGGTGGTGCTGGGCGGCGGCGTGGAGGCCGTGGAGCTGGCGCAGGCGTGGCGCGAGCTGGGCTCGGAGGTGACGCTGGTGCAGCGCGGGCCCCGCGTGCTGAAGCGCTTCGAGCCCTTCGTGGGCGAGCAGGTGGCCGAGGCGCTTCGCGACTCGGGCGTGCGCGTGCTGCTGGAGACGCAGGCCACCAAGGTGCAGCGCTCCGGCGCGCAGGGCGAGTACACCATCACGCTGACCGGTGGGGACACGCTGCGCGCGGACGCGCTGCTCGTCGCCATGGGCCGCACCGCGCGCACGGACGACCTGGGCCTGGACACGGTGGGGCTCAAGCCCGGCGCGTCCATCGAGGTGGATGATCAGCTCCGCGCGAAGGGCGTGGACGGCGGCTGGCTGTATGCGTGCGGCGACGTGAACGGCCGCAACCTGCTCACGCACATGGGCAAGTACCAGGCGCGGCTGTTGGGCGACGTCCTCCTGGGCAAGCAGGTGAAGGCGTGGGCGGACGCGAAGGCCACGCCACAGGTCGTCTTCACGCACCCGCAGGTGGGCAGCGTGGGGCTCACCGAGGACAAGGCTCGCAAGGCGGGCGTGCCGGTGAAGACGGTGCAGTACGACCTGGGCAACGTGGCCGGCGCGTCCGTCATGGGCCAGGGGCTCAAGGGCACCGCGAAGCTGGTGGTGGACGAGCAGCGCCGGGTCATCGTGGGCGCCACGTTCACGGGCCCCGGCGTGGGCGAGATGCTCCACGCGGCCACCATCGCCGTCGCGGGCGAGGTGACGCTGGACACGCTCTGGCACGCGGTGCCGTCGTACCCCACCGTGAGCGAGGTGTGGCTGCGGCTGCTGGAAGCCTACGGCCTGTGATTGCGGCGGGGCGCCCCCGCGTGGAATGGTGCGCGCCCCACCGTGTCCCTGCCCGTGAACGAGCACCGCCAACGCGCATCCCTGAAGGTGGAGTGGGCGCTGCTGCTGGTGCTCGCCGTGGCGGCCGTGGCGGTGGGACAGCATCCCCGCCGCGGCGCGGACTTCCGCGTCTACCTCACCGCCGCCGAGCGCTTCCGCGAGGGCACGGACCTCTACCGCGCGGAGGACGGCACCATGCCGTTCAAGTACGCGCCCGTCACCGCGCCCCTGTTCCTACCCTTCACCGCCGTGCCTCCGCGCGCGGCCGTGGCGCTGTGGAACCTGGGGTCCGTGCTCGCGCTCGGCGCCGTGTCCGTGCTCACGCGCCGCGCGCTGCCTGCCTCCAAGGAGGCGACGCCGTGGGCATGGGCGCCGGTGCTCGCCACCGCGGTGCTGCTGCCCGCGTTCTCCTTCGAGATCTTCTACGGCCAGGTGGACGCCGTGCTGCTGTGGCTGCTGGTGCTCGCGGCGGTGGGCGCGGAGCGGGGCCGCGTGTGGGGACCGGGCGCGGCCTTCGCCGTCGCGTGTCTGCTCAAGCCTCCGGCCGCGCTGCTGGGGTTGTTCTTCCTGGCCCGCAGACACTGGCGCGTCGTGGGGACCACGGCCTTCTTCGGCGTCCTCCTGGTGCTGCCCACGCTGGGCCGCTACGGGTGGACGGGCACGCTGTCACAACTGCGTGACTGGACGGAGACCCTGGCGCGCACCACGCCGCCGTGGGCGCTGGGCCACAACCCGCAGGGCCTGCCCACGCTGCTGCTGTCGCTGGTGCTGCCTCCGGAGTCGATTCCTCCCGAGGGCGCGATGACGCTGGCGCAGGCCGTGGCGCTGGGGCTGTTCGTCGTGGCGCTGGTGTGGGCGCGACCCGGGCCCGTGGAGTTGCTCGCGTTCTGCTGCCTGGGCGTGACGCTGTTGTCACCGTTGGCGTGGCGCGCGAACTACCTGCTCGCGTGGCCGGTGATCCGCGCGGCGCTGGAGGGCCGCTCGCGCCTGGGGCAGGCGTGCGTGGCGGCGGTGGCGCTCATCGGCGTGGCCGTGTCGGACGCGGTGCTGGGAGCGGAGCTCGCCCGGCGCGTGCTGCTCTTCAGGCCCTTCGCGCTCGCGTACACCGCGCTGCTGATCGCGCTGTTGTGGCAGACGCGGCGTCACGGGACGCCCACGGCGGTTCTCTCCGACAAGGCCGTGACGCACCTGCCGCGCGATTTTTTGAACGCTCGCGGTTCGTGACCCAATCGAGACACGGCCGGGGGCAAAGTGTCACGGAGCCTGAACCTTCGTGACACACGGCGTCGCTATATGCGTCCCCGTCATGTTCGAAACGTTCGACAGCGCTTCCAGCGCCCCCGCCGCCCGGCGGTTCGCGCTCTCCACCACCGCGTCGGTCGCCGTCTTCGGACTCATCGCGGTGGCGGCGATGACCGCGGCCAACACCGTGAAGGAGGTCATCAAGGAGAAGAAGGTGGACGTCGTCTTCCGTCCCCCTCCCCCTCCGCCGCCTCCCGTCGTGGAGGTGAAGCCGCCGCCCCCGCCGCCTCCGCCCGTCGCGAAGCCTCCGCCGCGCGCCGCGCCCCCTGTCGCCAAGGCCGCGCCTCCGCCCGCGGCCGTGCCCACCGTCGCGCCCGCGCCGCTGAAGGCCCCGGACGCGGTGCCGCTCGACAAGCCGCCCGAGGCTGAGAAGGAAGTCGTCGCCGCGGCGCCCATGGCCGTCGGCGGCACGGGCACGCTCGTCCCTGGCGGTGTGGTGGGTGGCACCGGCAGCGGCGAGGGCATGGCCATTGGCGGCGGCCGCGCGCAGCCCATCAACCTGCCGGAGACGGGCACGCCGCCGGAGCCGCTGGCCGCGAACCTCATCCCCGAGTACCCCGCCGACGCCCGCTCCAAGGGGCTCGAGGGCCTGGTCATCCTCAAGGGCGTCGTCGAGGTCGACGGCCGCGTCACCGGTCTCAAGGTGATGCGCGGCGATGAGCCCTTCGCCAGCGCCGCGCTGGCCGCCGTGCGCACGTGGCGCTTCAAGCCCGCCGTCGTCTCCGGTCAGCCGACCGCCGTCTTCCGCATCTTCAAGGTCCCCTTCCGCCTCAAGTCCTGACGCCTTCCTCCCGCTTCGGAGAGCCACCGCCATGAACTTCAATCTCAAGGAAATCTACGAGCACATGGGCGTCTTCGCCCTGGGCATCGCCTGGACGCTCATTGCCTTCGCGGTCGCGTCGCTGGCGGTGTTCTTCGAGCGCCTGTTCGTCTTCTTCCGCTCGCGCGCGGCGTCCCGTCAGTTCGCGGGCCGCGCCGGTCCGCTGCTCGCGCAGCAGCAGCACGACGCGCTGGTGAAGGAGGCGGACGGCAACAAGAGCAGCCACCTGGCGATGATGCTGGGCGGCGGCATGAAGACGTTCCTCGCGAAGTCGCGCGCTCCCGCCGGCAAGCTGGGCGCGGTGGAGCTCACGCGCCGCGACCTGGTGCGCATCAACGAGCGCATCACCGCGGACGTGCGCCGGGGCATGTCGGTGCTGGCCACGGTGGGCTCGGTGGCGCCGTTCGTCGGTCTGCTCGGCACGGTGGTGGGCATCATCGAGGCCTTCGCCGGCATTGCGAAGGAGGGCTCCGGCGGCCTGGGCGCGGTGTCCGCCGGTATCGCGGAGGCGCTCGTCGTCACGGCGCTGGGCCTGCTGGTCGCGATCCCCGCGGTGCTGATGTTCAACTTCCTGTCCACCCGCGCGGACGCGCTGCTGCTCTCCCTGGAGCAGGCCCGCAGCGAGTTCATGGACCACCTGGAGGACATGGCCGGCGACAAGCGCGCGGTGGCGGGCCACGGCGGCTCGCACGCGGCGGGTGCCACCGACGTCGTCTCCACGCGGACCGAGGCGGGCGATGTCGGCCACGCGTAGGAGCCTCACGCCGGAGATGAACGTGACGCCCCTCGTGGACGTCGTGCTCGTCCTCCTCATCATCTTCATGGTCGTCACGCCGCAGTTGGAGGCCGGCGCCGCGGTGGACCTGCCCGCGGCGATGAACCCGGACGCGGAGAACAAGAACCTGGAGCCCACCACGGTGAGCCTGGCGGCCAACGGGTCGTTCTACCTGGACCGCAAGCAGCTCAACCGGGACGCGCTGGTGGCGGAGCTGAAGGCGCTGCACCAGGCGAAGCCGGACGCGCCCGTGGTGCTCAAGGCGGACAAGGGCGTGGCGTACGCGCAGGTGCGCGGCGTGTTCAAGGCGATGCAGGACATCGGGTTCCCGGGCATCAGTCTCCAGGTCATCGACCGGAAGAAGAACTGAAGGGGAGGCACGCGCCATGGCTTTCGACGTCGGTGGCAGCAAGGGCGGCGGTGTCCGCCCCACGATGAACGTGACGCCCCTGGTGGACGTGGTGCTCGTCCTCCTCATCATCTTCATGGTCGTCACGCCGCTGATGACCAAGAACCTGTGGATGAACGTGCCCGCGAAGCCGGACAAGAAGGAGGAGGCCACGCCTCCCCCGCCGGACGCGAAGCCGCCCGTGGTGCTCACGGTGGACAAGGCCGGAAAGCTGCGCATCAACCACGAGGAAGTGCCGCGCGACCAGGTGGTGGCGCGGCTGCAGCGGATGCTCAACGCGCGCGCGGACAAGATCGTCTTCTTCGACGCGAGCGACGCGGTGCCGTACGGCAGTGCCATGGAAGTGCTGGACCTGGCGCGGGGCGGGAACATCACCGTCGCCGTGCTGCCGGAACGACTGGCGGACTGACTCCAGGCGCCCCGCGCGCGGCGGTGTGAAGCCGCGCGCGGTTCGTGACGCCGAGTTTTCCCTCCCCCGCCACAGACGTCACAAACCCTTCATCCCAATGCCACGGGCGTCGCGTTGAGTGCGCGTCGCTGTCGGCAAGGAGAGCCGTGTTGTCTTTCTCGACCTTCGTGCGCGCCGCTGTCGCGTCACTCGTGCTCATCACCCTGCCTGCCTCCGCGCAGGCGCCCGGCGCGGACTCCACCGCGCCCGCCGCGCCTTCGCCCTCCGCCTCCCCCGGCCAGCAGCCCGCCGGAGAGCTTCCGCCCGTCCCGGGCTCGACGCCCGCTCCTTCCGCGCCGTCGCAGCCGGACGGAGCGCTGCCCACCAGCCCCGCGCCGTCGCTGGGCACGCAGCCTGGCAGCGCCGCGACCCCGCTGCCCGGCAACACCGCGCCGTCGCAGGCCGCGGATCCGTCCGCTCCGGCCGCCGCGCAGTCCGGCACTCCGGCCGACGCTGCCACGCCCTCGGAGGCCACGGCTTCCGACGAGGCCGCGATGGGCGATGAGGCCTTGGCCGGGTCCGCCGCGCCGCCTCCGGGCTTCACCGGCATCTACGGCCGGCTGACGGACGAGGCGAACGGTGAAGGCCTCATCGAGGCCACCGTGAAGGTCGTGACGGGCGCCGACAAGCAGGCCCTCACCGACCTGGACGGCAACTACAAGCTGGCGCTGCCGCCGGGCAAGTACGACCTGCGCGCCTTCTACGACGTGTACCAGGGCCGCCGCATCACGGGCGTCGTCGTCACCCAGGGCAAGGCCACGAAGCTGGACGTCGCGCTCAGCGCGGACGTGGGCGCGGTGCAGGAGGTCGTCGTCGAGGCGCGCTCCGACCGCCGCGCGGAGGGCGCCCTGCTCCAGGACCGCAAGAAGGCCGCCGCCGTCTCCGACGCCATCAGCGCGCAGGAGATTGCCCGCACGCCGGACTCCAGCGCCGGTGACGCCGTGAAGCGCGTGGTCAGCGCCACCGTGGTGGACGGCCGCTACGTGCTGCTGCGCGGCCTGGGTGGCCGCTACGCCACCACGCTCCTCAACGGCGCGCTCCTGCCCAGCCCGGAGCCGGACGAGCCCAGCGTGCCGCTGGACCTGTTCCCCACGAGCCTGCTCGCCAACCTCAACGTGGTGAAGAGCTACACGCCGGACCTGCCGGGCACCTTCGGCGGCGGCACGCTCCTCATCGAGACCAACACCTACCCGTCCCAGTTCGAGTTCAAGCCGCGCCTCACCCTGGGCGGCGACACCGTCACCACCTTCCGCGAGCGCAACGCGCAGGCGCAGGGCGGCTTCGGCGAGACGCTGGGCTTCGCCTCCTCCGACCGCGGCCTGCCGGACGCCATCCCCCGCGACCACCGCCTGGGCGCGGGCGGCGAGACGGCGCAGCAACTGGAGGGTCAGTGGGAGAGCTTCACGAACGTCTGGGAGAAGCGCACCGCACGCGCCGCCCCCAACCTGGGCCTGGGCGCGTCGCTGGGTGACACGCTGCGCTTCGGCAACCAGCGCCTGGGCTACCTGGCCACCGTCAACTACGGCCACCGCGACGGCGTGCAGACGGGTGACTTCGCCCGCGCGGCCCGTGACGAGTCCGGCAGCCTCATCTCCCAGGACGTGGCGCGCACCACGCAGGGCTTCTCCACCGCGAACCTCAGCGGCCTGGCCAGCCTGGGCTACCAGTTCGACCGCGACAACGAGCTGACCCTCTTCAGCCTCTACACGCGCGGCACCGACACGCGCACGTACGCCGCCAACGGCAACAACAACGTGCGCGGCGACACCTACGCCAGCACCCGCCTCCAGTTCATCACCCGCGCGCTGTCCTTCACGCAGCTGCGCGGCTTCCACCGCCTGGGCCTCCTGGGCGACTCGGAGGTGGACTGGCAGGCCAACATCTCCCGCGTGGACCGCCACGAGCCGGACACGCGCGACACGCTCTACAGCGCCGCCCTCAGCAGCCCGGACGCGCAGCTGTCCTTCCCCAACCAGCCCAACAGCGGCGAGCGCTTCTTCGCGGAGCTGGGCGAGACGTCCACCGGCGGCAGCCTCAACCTCACCCTGCCCTTCACCTCCGACTTCCGCCTGAAGGTGGGCGGCCTCACGCAGGTGTCCTTCCGCGACTTCAACGCGCGCCGCTTCCGCTACCTGCTCACGGAAGAGCCGGTGGACCGCACTCAGTCCCCCGAGCAGCTCTTCTCCCCGGAGAACCTGGGCACCTCCATCAGCGTGCGTGAGACGACGCGCGCGGATGACGCCTACAACGCCTTCCTGGGCATCTACGCCGGCTACGTGTCCGCGGACTACAAGCCCGTGGAGCCGCTGCGCCTGGTGGGCGGCGTGCGCCTGGAGGCGTCTTCCCAGACGCTCACGCTCAAGGACCCGTTCACCGGCGTGGAGAGCGACAGCGGCGGCGCGGATCAGCACTACCTGGACGTGCTGCCGTCGCTCAACGCCACCTACGCGCTGTCGCCGGAGGTGAACCTGCGCGCGGGCTACAGCTACACGCTGGCGCGGCCCACCTTCCGCGAGCTGGCGCCCTTCATCTTCTTCGACTTCGTCCGCCGCCGGAACGTGTCCGGCAACCCCGACCTGCTGGAGACGCGCATCCACAACGTGGACGTGCGCGCCGAGTGGTTCGTGGGCGAGAACGACGTGCTGGCCGCGAGCGCCTTCTACAAGCGCTTCCAGAACCCCATCGAGCGCGTCATCCGCAACCCGGACTCGGGCGACCTGGGCTTCGAGAACGCCGCGGGCGCGGACAGCTACGGCGTGGAGCTGGAGGCGAGAACGTCGCTGGCGCGCTTCAGCCCTTCGCTGCGTCCGGTGCGCGTGGGCGCGAACCTCACGCTCATCCAGTCGCAGGTGGACCTGGGTGACTCCGCGGTGGTGGGCGCGCAGACGAACAAGGATCGTCCGCTCCAGGGCCAGTCCCCCTACGTGGTCAACGTGAACGTGGGCTACGAGCGCCCGGAGAGCGGCACCGAAGTGGCCGTGCTCTACAACGTGTACGGCCCGCGCATCAGCGAGGTCGGCGTGCAGGGCCTGCCGGACGTGTACGAGCGGCCCTTCCACCGCGTGGACCTCAGCCTCACCCAGAAGCTGGGCGCGACGCAGCTGAAGCTGACCGCCGCGAACCTCCTCAACGCGTCCGTCACCCTCCGCCAGGGAGACGTGACGGTGCAGACGTACAAGCCCGGCGTGGCGTTCACCGCGGCGCTCGGCTGGGCCCTGTAGTTCCTCCCATTTCCCCACTGAAAGGACGCACCGACATGAAAAGCCTCTTTGCCTCCGTCCTCACCCTCTCCAGCCTCGCGCTGCTGGCCGGCTGCGGCGACGACGACAAGAACGACAACACCCCGGACGGCGGCGACCCGCAGGCCACCGAGCAGGACGTGAAGGGCAGCATCACCGGCGACACGACGTGGAAGGCCGGCACGACGTACACGCTGAAGGACTACGTGTTCGTGGAGGGCGGCACGCTCACCATCGAGCCGGGCGTCACCATCAAGGGCGACACGGGCAGCGCGCTGGTCATCACCCGCGAGGCGAAGCTCCACGCGGTGGGCACGGCGGAGAAGCCCATCGTCTTCACCAGCTCGCAGGCGGAGGGGGCGCGCGCGGCGGGTGACTGGGGCGGCGTGGTGCTGCTGGGCAAGGCGCGCATCAACGTGGCCGGCGGTGAGAACACCATCGAGGGCTTCTTCGCCACCAGCGGTGACACGCGCACGAAGTACGGCGGCACGGACGACGCGCACGACTGCGGCAAGCTGAAGTACGCGCGCATCGAGTTCGCGGGCTACGAGCTGGCCGAGGACAACGAGCTCAACGGCCTGACGACGGGCGCGTGCGGCAGCGCGACGGACATCGACTACGTGCAGGTGCACAAGGGCGCCGACGACGGCGTGGAGATGTTCGGCGGCACGGCGGGCCTGAAGCACATCGTCATCAGCCAGCCGGACGACGACGGCCTGGACTACGACCTGGGCTGGCGCGGCAAGGTGCAGTTCCTGGTAGTGCAGCAGAACGCCACCGTGGGCAACCGCGGCATCGAGGCCTCCGGCAACAAGAACGACAACGCCGCGCAGCCGCACACGGTGCCGGAGATCTGGAACGCGACGTTCATCGGCTCCGGCCGTCCGGCGGGCACGACGCCGGCGCAGGAGGGCCTGGTGTTCAACACGGGCGCGGGCGGCATCCTGCGCAACGTCATCGTGGCCAGCTTCGCGGACAAGGCCATCGACGTGGACGGCACGGCCTCCGCGGCGCTGTGGAACGCGGCCACGCCGGAGCTGAGCGTGCAGAACACGTTCTTCTGGTCCAACAAGGGTGACACGGTCTCCATCCCCAACGCGCCGAACCCGAAGAAGGACGCGGCCGGCACGGTGACGGATCCGGACGTGAGCAAGTTCGTGGAGGCGGAGAAGGTGCTGGCCGCGGGCCTGAACAACAAGGTCGTGGACGCGCAGCTGACGGCGGCGCTGGACCTGGAGGCCCCGAACTTCGCTCCGGCGGCGGGCTCTCCGGCGCTGAACCCGGACAACGCGGCCACCCCGGGCGCGGGCTTCGACACCAGCGCGCGCTTCGTCGGCGCGGTGGGCAGCAGCAACTGGCTGGCGGGCTGGACTGCGTTCCCGAAGAACTAGCCCTTCGGTGAACCATGACCGCGTGCTCCCGGCAGCGCCGTACGGGGGCACGCGGTCTTCTTTTTACGGGGTTACGACTGGAGGCTGGCCGGCGCCTCGTCCTGCGCGGAGTCCGGGCCGTTGCTTCCGTCCGTGAAGAGGTTGGCCACCGGGCGCAGCTTGGGGGGACGGCCGCGGCGGCGCGGGGCGTTGTCGTCGCTGCCCGGCGCGGCGTTCACCGGCTCCACCGTGGCTCCGCCCGCCTTGCGCACCGGACGCGGCAGGTGGATGGCCTCCAGCTTCGCGCCCAGGTCCGCGTCGTCCTCCGCGAACACCTTGGCGTACGCCAGCGCGCGCTGGCCCTTCTGCAGCAGCGACTCCTGGCTCTCGTTCAGCGCCTGCCTCGCCGCGTCCAGCGCCGCCTGCGCGCGGGCCACCGCTTCCGCCTTCTCACGCACGTGCGCCGCGGACTCGCCCAGCACCGCCGTGTCCACGTCCGGGAACTTCACGTCCGCCAGGTCCGTGGCGAACAGCTCGAGCAGCGCGCGCAGCGCGGGGGAGATGGAATCGTTCTCGGGGGAATCGAACATGGGCAGGCCTCCTCACAAGGCGTTTGAACGGCGCCTATCTGCCCAGATGTTCAGTGCCCTTTCAAGGGGGTCTTCCAACAGCCCGGAAACTGGGCTCCGGATCCGCCGTCAAGGCCCGGGCTGATCAATCCACCCGCACCAGACCCACGTCCCGCACCCCCGTGGATGGATCCACGTCCACCGCCAGGAAGTGCCGGCCCACGCCGTCGAAGCGCTCGGGAATCGCGCCGCCGCCTCCGGAGATGTACGCCGGGACGCCCGCGTTGGAGAACGAATAGAAGGAGTGGATGTGGCCGTAGAGCGTCAGGTCCACGCCCGCCCTCGCCATCTTCCCCACCAGCCCGGCGGCCTCGTTGCGCACCGCGAAGCCTCCGCCCCGGACGCCAATCGGATCCAGGGGCGGGATGTGCATCGCCACCACGTGCACCGCGTCGCGCGCCTCCTCCAGCCAGCCGTCCAGCGCCTCCTCCACCAGCGGATCCACGGTGCTGCTGCCGGAGTCCACCAGGCTGAAGTGCACGCCCCGGAAGGTGAAGTGCTGGCTGCCTCGGCCCACCAGCCGGTGGTACTCGCGCGCGTCGTCGGAGAAGGTCTCGTGGTTGCCCAGCGTGGCGAACAGCGGGATGCGCGAGTCCGCCTCCAGCCGCTGCTGGAACTCCTCCAGTTGCTCGCGCGTGCCGAACTCCGTCAGGTCCCCCGCGAAGAAGATGAAGCGCAGGGAGGGGTCCTCGTTCAGCCGCGCGTAGATGTCCCCGACCTTGGACAGCGCCTCCTGCACGTCCGCCAGCGCGGCGAAGCGGAAGGGCTCGCGCGTGTCCCAGTCCGGCGGGGCCACCGTCAGCCGCGCCGTCGTCCCCGGCCGCAGGGCCACGCGCCACGCCTTCATCGTCGGGTGCGCGTCCGGCAGCGCCTCCACCGTCAGCGGCGTGCCGGCCTCGTCCACGGCGGTCAGCTCCGCGTCCGGCATCGCGTTGTGCACCGTGAACAGCCAGTCCATGCGCGCGTCGGCTCCGGCCGCGACGCGCGTGGTGAACGCCGGCGCCTGGCCCCACAGCTCCAGCGTGCCGGACGACAGCGTGCGCACCGACGCGAGCCCGCCCTCCACCTCCACCGTCAGCGCGTCCGCCTGCGCCTGCCCCACGCGCGTGTCACGCACGGCGCGGTCCTCACTGGGACGCATGCAGCCCGTGGACAGCAGCGCCGCCGTCAGGCCCAGCGCGCCCAGGGTCCGAAGTCCACCGCTCACGTGTCACCTCCCACCGCGTACACCAGCGACAGCCGCCCCATCAGGGCTCCGCCCGCCTGCGCCTCCGCCGCCACACCCCAGCGCTCCGTCACCAGCACGCGCCCTCTCAGACCGAAGGACCCCACCATGCCGCCGCCCCGGCCGCGCAGGCCGCCCACCAGCCCGTCCTTGCGGTGGTCGTAGTAGAGCGTGGCCTCGCCCCGCAGCGGCCCTCCGCGCCCCAGCCACACGCCGTAGCCGAACGTGTAGAGCAGCTGCGTGTGCAGGTTGTCGTCGCTCACGCGCCCCGGATAGCTGTAGCCCTGGAACGACATCCCCACGCCGCCCTCCACGAACGAGCCCGCGAAGCGCGGACCGAACCGCGCCATCGCGTAGCGACCCCGGAGCGCCAGCTCCGCGCCTCCCAGCGTGAAGCCCTCCGTCGGATAGCGGTGGTACGTCGCGAAGCCCTCCACATCCAGCGCCGTGCCGTCCCCCAGCCCCAGCGTCCGCTCCGGCGCGCCCCACAGCCGGTACGCCGCGCCCGCGCGGATCAACGTGTTGCCCTCGTCCGGCGCCAGCCGCGCGGACGCCTCCAGCCGCACCGCCGACAGCCGCGCCACCGCGCCCAGCGCGAAGAAGTTCCGGTACTCCGCCGTCGCGTCGTGCACGTACTGGTAGCCCAGGTCGAACTCCAGCGGCGGCAGCGTGTCCGGCACCCGCCCCGGGTCGAACGCGGGCGACGTCACCGCGTACAGGTTCGCCAGCATCGACAGCGAGAACACCCCCGCCCCCGTCAGCGTCACCGCGTACAGCGGCCCGATGGTCTTGCGCGACGCGCCCGTCAACGCGATGGGCACCAGCCCCGCGCCAATCAGCCCCAGCCCGATGGCCTCCGCCGCGAACAGCCCTCGCGCCGCCTGCGAGTCCCCCGCCGTCCACGCCCCCAACCCGTGCAGCAGCAACCCGGGCACCACCGCGACCGCCACCGGCAGCGCCTTGAACGGCGGCCTCGGGCCACCGTCCGTCAGGCGCACGCGGGGCTCCGACACCCGGCCACCCTCCGGCGCCACCACCGGCCCGGACTCGTCCGCGGAGGCCACCGGCACCGGCCGGGGCCCGCCCTCCGTCAGCACCCGGGCCATCACCTCCGGCGGCACCACCGGCGGCGGGGAGGCCCGGCGCGGCGGCACGTCCCGGGGGATGTCGCTGCCGCCCAGCTCCGGGCCGCTCGCCAGCAGTTCAAAGGCGGACAGGAAGCCCCCGCCGTCCTGCGCCCGCGCCGCCCCCGAGGCCAGCACCAGCCCCAGCACCACCGCGAAGGTGGCCCGCGCACTCCACACCGGGCGCCCATGCCCCATGACCGTCGTCTCGCTTCCCTGGGGGCGGCCTTCCAACCACCCCCACCCCGGCCCGAAGCCCGGAATGGCGCAGGTGATAACCCCGCCCCCGGAATGCGCTGAACGAAGCAGCGTGAAGAAGTGTGAACAGGCAAAACAGTCCGCCTCACGCCCCCCTCGCCCCCACCCGGGACGTCCCCTCCCACCCGAGGGCGCTTCCGACCCACCAGGACGCGTGTGCCAGCCCCTCCAGCACCCGGAGCGAAATCTTCGCATGCCATGCGAGCGCGCCCGGGACTTTCATTGGAAGGCGAGTATGCTGGGGCTTCCCCAATCCCGGCCCCGCCTCCCGCCCGTGGCAGAACCCAGTCCCCAGCAATTCGGCAAGTACGTCCTGGTCTCCAAGCTTGCCGCGGGGGGCATGGCGGTCACCTACCGCGCGCGTATGACGGGCGCGATGGGGGTCACCAAGCCCTGCGTCATCAAGCAGATCCTCCCGCACTTCGTGGACGACCACGACTTCGTGGAGATGTTCATCAGCGAGGCGCGCCTGGTGGCGGGCCTGACGCACGGGAACATCGCGCAGGTCTTCGACTTCGGTGAGGTGGACGGGCAGTACTTCATCGCCATGGAGCTGGTGCACGGCCAGCCCCTGTCGAAGGTGCTGCGCCGGGCTTCACGCGCGGGCGTCGGGTTCCTGCCGCAGCCGCTGGCGCTGCACATCGCCAGCAAGCTGTGCGAGGGCCTGGACTACGCGCACCGCCACGTGGGCGAGGACGGCAAGCCGCTGGGCCTGGTCCACCGCGACGTGTCCCCGGACAACGTCCTCATCTCCTACGAGGGCGAGGTCAAGGTCATCGACTTCGGCATCGCCAAGGCGACGAGCGCCGTGGAGGCCAAGACGTCGCCGGGCACGCTCAAGGGCAAGTACCCGTACTTCTCCCCGGAGCAGGCGCAGGGCAGGCAGGACCTGGACGCGCGCACGGACGTGTACGCCGCGGGCGTCGTCCTCTACGAGATGCTCTGCGGCCGGCGCCCCTTCGAGGGCGAGTTCGTCACCGTCCTGCCGCGCATCATCACCGGCGACTGCCTGCCCCCGTCCGCCATCAACCCGACCATTGGCGAGGACCTGGAGACCATCATCGCGCACGCGATGGCGGTGGACCGCGAGGCCCGCTACCAGACGGCGAAGGACCTGAGCGAGTCCGCGGTGGAGCTGCTCTACCGGGACACGCCGCGCTTCACGCCCACGATGCTGAGCCAGCTCATGACGTACCTCTTCGCGGAGGAGCTGGCCGCCGAGGGACGCAAGGTGGAGCTGCCGCCCGGCTTCAAGGAGCAGCTGGCCGCGTGGCAGTCGCCGGGGTCGGAGCCCTCGCAGGGCCGCGCGCGGCTGCCCTCCAGCAACGGCCGGTCCTCCAGCACGGGCAACGTCAGCGGCTCCGGCGCGGCCCGAGCGTCCAGCCCGGGCGTGGCGCGGCCCTCCAGCCCCGGCGTGCGCGCGTCGGGCAGCGCGCCCGGCCTGCGCCCCGCGACGGACGGCAACGCTCCGCGCCGCTCGTCCACCCAGGCCACCGCCGTGCGCAAGAGCACCACCGGCGCGCGCCGCGTGACGCCGGGGGGCACCCGCGAGAACACCGGCACCGGCCGCCGCCCCCTGCCGCCCGAGCTCGAGGCCGAGCCGGACACCGACGGCGGCACCGAGCCCACGGCGATGCCCCAGGCGCTGCCCACCCTGGCCGCGCCGCATGACACGCCGGTGGAGACGGCCATCGCGCCCGAGCCGCCGGAGCCCGAGGAGAAGCAGGGCCCCCGCGCCCGCACCACCGCGGACGACGCGCGCGAGAAGCTGGCCGCCGAGGCCGCCGAGCGCGAGCGCAAGCGCGCCAGGCAGGTGCGGCAGCTGAGCATCGGCGTGTTCGCCGTCACCTGCGTGGTGCTCGTCATCGGCCTGCTGCTCCACTTCCTGTCCCCGGCCGAGGAGGGCGAGGGGGCCGACGCGCCCGTCGTCCTGTGGATCACCTCCACCCCGGAGGGCGCCGCCGTCGTGGTCAACGGCCGGCCGGTGGGCAACACGCCCAGCCGCATCATCGGCGCGGATCAGCGCACGCCCCACACCATCGTCGTCACCCGCCCGGGCTACCGCGCCTGGACGCGGCGCTTCACGCCCAACCAGCCGGAGGTCCACCTGCGGGCGGAGCTGGAGGTGGCGCCCGGCACCACGCAGATGGTGTCGGAGATCCCCACCGCCACGCTCGACGCGGGCCTCGCAATCCCGGACGCGGGCACCGCCGCCGCCGTCGTGGCCGCGGGTGTGCCCGGCGCGGACGGCGGCACCGCGACGGAGACGGACGGGGGACTGGCCTCCACCACCGACGCGGGGACCGCGGCCGTGGCCGAGGCGGAGCTCCCCGACCGCGACATGCGGCACGTGGAGTACCCCACGCGCCTGCTGGTGCTGCGCCCCATGTACAACGCGCTGCCCCTGCCGGAGTACCCGACGGCCACCATCGACGTGTCGCCCGGCGCGGCCTACTCCGTGTGGACCGAGGGCAGCGCGGCGCTGGCGGAAGGCGACGGCACCGCGTCCGGCACGCTCGTCTACTACGCGGAAGGAGACCTGCCGGCGGACAACGCCGTGGGCTTCGTGAGCAGCGCGCCGCGCACCCTCAAGGGCGCGAAGAAGCTCCACTTCTTCGCCCTGGACGACACCGGCCCCGAGGACAACCGCGGCGCCGTCCGCGTGCACCTGCGGCAGTCCGCGTACATCCCGCCCCGCTCGGTGCTGTTCGAGGCCGACAAGAACGCCCTCCAGGTGAAGCCCCTGCACCAGATGCTGCTCAAGGGCCTCAACCCCAAGTCCACCTACGCCTTCACCGTGCGCGACGACTTCGCGGAGGTGCGCTCCGGCACGAACGGCCGCGTGCACACGGTGCTGTGCGTGGAGAAGGGCCCCAAGCCAGAGTCCGTGCGCAGCTCGCACCGCCTCTTCGAGGCGGGCAAGCGCTACCAGGTGTCCGGCGTGCAGGACCTGCGCTGCGTCTTCCCGGACCTGCAGCTGGGGGACAACGCGGGCGCGCTGGACGTGGACATCGTCGACGTGACGAACATGTCCCGCAAGGAGCGCGCGGAGGCGCTGCGCGGCGCCAAGAGCTCCGAGCGGTAGCGGCCGGGCAGCCGGGCCCCCGCCCGGGAGGACGCCTGGAAGACGGGCGTGGATCCACCACGGGCATCACCCTGGCGTGCTGCTCCCGCGATCAGCCCCAGTGCCTACCCTCACGGACATCCACTTCTTCTCCAATGGAGTCCGTCCATGATGCCTGTCCTGTCCTCCACCGGCCTGGTGCTGCACAACCTGGGGCTCGCCGCCGGTTTCGGGGGTTCGCTCTTCGGCAAGGTGGCCCTCAACCCCGCGGTGAAGGTGATTGGCTCCAAGTCGGAGCGCGGTCAGGTGGTGAACGCCGCCTGGAACGGCTTCAACATCGTGAACGCGGCGTCCGTGGGCCTGGCGGCCATCACCTGGCTGGTGGGCCGCTCGCGGCTGACGGGCCGGGAGATCGACCGCACCACGCGCGGGCTGGTCATCGCGAAGGACGTGCTGCTGGGCGCCACCGTGGCGCTGGGCGCGGCCAACATCTTCGGCGGGGCCTTCCTCGCGAAGCAGGCCCCTGAGGGCGCCGTCCCCGTGGAGACGGGCCTGACGCCCACCGCGGGCACGCCGGAGAAGGCCGCGAAGACGATGCGGGCGCTGGACGCGGGCGGCATCGCGAACATCGCCGCCATGGCGGGCGTCATCGGCATCACCGCCATCCTCAACATGCGCGCGGGGGCCTCCTCGCGCTGGTCGCTGGTTGCCAGGTTCCTTCCGTAAGGGCTCACGGGGGCCGCCCAAGCCGCATCCCGCGGCCCGGCTCGAAAAGGATGGGAAGGGCGCGTGGGCGCGGAGCCGGGACACGGCACCGGGCCCACGGGTCTTTCTTCCCCCTGGACCTCAGATGTCCAGGTTCTGCACGTCCAGCGCGTTGCGCTCGATGAACTCGCGGCGGGGCTCCACCGCCTCGCCCATGAGCAGCGAGAAGATCTCGTCGCTCTCCACCATGTCCTCCACGCGCACCTGGAGCAGCGTGCGGCGGTTGGGGTCCATGGTCGTCTCCCAGAGCTGCTCCGGGTTCATCTCACCCAGACCCTTGTAGCGCTGCAGGCCCAGGCCCTTCTGCGCGTCCTTGCGGACCGCGGCCAGTACCTCCTGCACGGAGAACGCCGTGACCTCGCCGCCGTCCACCTGGACGCGGTAGGGGGCCTTGCCCAGCGAGTGGAAGACCTCGCGCAGGGCGACGAGCTCCAGGTACTCCGGCGAGGACAGGTAGGCCTGGTCGAAGACGGACTCGCGCATGGAGCCGTTCACGTCCGTCGTGACCACCAGCCGCTGGGACTCCTGCTGCTCCGCGTCCTTCTCCAGGCGCGTGGACAGCCGGCCCATCACCTCCGGCATGCGCCGCTGGCAGTACTCGCGCATGGTGACGAGCTGCGCCTCCACCGCCGCCCCGTCCGCGAGCGTCTCCGCGCGCAGGTCGGTGGCCTGGGCCAGCGCGTCCACGATGCGCGCGTCGCGGCGCTTGGCCTGCTTCTCCAGCCGCTCCTCGTAGGTGATGACCTTCTCCAGGAGCGCCTTGAGGTCCGCGCCGCCCAGCTCCCCCGCGGGCGTCTTCACCCGGCAGTGCTCCGCGGCGATGCGCAGCAGGTACTCGTTGAGCGCGCGCTCGTCCTTGACGTAGGTGTCCTTCTTGTTGCGCGTGACTTTGTAGAGCGGCGGCTGCGCGATGTAGACGAAGCCCCGGTCAATCAGCTCGCGCATCTGCCGGTAGAAGAACGTGAGCAGCAGCGTGCGGATGTGGCTGCCGTCCACGTCGGCGTCCGTCATCAGGATGATGCGGTGGTAGCGCGCCTTCTCCGGGTCGTAGTCCTCCGCCCCGATGCCCGTGCCCAGCGCGGTGATGAGCGTGACGATTTCGGCGCTGGTCAGCATCTTTTCGAAGCGCGCCTTCTCCACGTTCAGGATCTTTCCGCGCAGCGGGAGGATGGCCTGGTTGCGCCGGTCCCGGCCCTGCTTCGCGGAGCCACCTGCGGAGTCACCCTCGACGATGTACAGCTCGCTCTCGTTCGGGTCGCGGCTCTGGCAGTCCGCGAGCTTGCCGGGCAGGCCACCGCCGTCCAGCACGCCCTTGCGGCGCACCGTCTCACGGGCCTTGCGCGCGGCGATGCGGGCGCGGCACGCGTCGCCAATCTTCACCACGACCTTCTTCGCGAGGGGCGGGTTCTCCTCCAGGAAGGTGGCGAGCTGATCATTCACCATCTGCTCGACCAGGCCCTTCACCTCGCTGTTGCCCAGCTTCGTCTTCGTCTGGCCCTCGAACTGGGGGTTGGAGAGCTTCACGGAGATGACCGCGGACAGGCCCTCGCGCGCGTCCTCGCCGGTGGGCGTCTCCTTCAGGTCCTTCCAGAGGCCGCCCTTCTCCGCGTAGCTGTTGAGCGTGCGCGTGAGCGCGGCCTTGAAGCCGGACAGGTGGCTGCCGCCCTCATGGGTGTTGATGTTGTTGGCGAAGGTGAAGATGCGCTCGTCGTAGCCATCGTTCCACTGCATGGCGATTTCCAGCGACACACCCTCGCGCTCCGACTTGATGTAGACGGGCTTGTCGTGCAGCGCTTCCTTCGCCTTGTTGAGGTACTCCACGAAGGAGGAGATGCCGCCGTCGAACTTGAAGTCGTGCTCCTTCTGGGTGCGCTCGTCGCGGATGGTGATGTGCAGGCCCGCGTTGAGGAACGCCAGCTCGCGCAGGCGCTGGCTGAGCGTCTCGAAGTTGAAGTCCACCGTCTCCATCACCGTGGAGTCCGGCTTGAAGTGGATCATCGTGCCGCGCTTGTCCGTGGTGCCCACCTCCTGGGGGGAACCGTTGGACACGCCGCGCGCGTACGTCTGCTCGAAGACCTTGCCGGCGCGCTGGACGCGGACCTTGAACCACTCCGACAGGAAGTTCACGCACGTGACGCCCACGCCGTGCAGGCCGCCGGAGACCTTGTACGCGCCGTTGCCGAACTTGCTGCCGGCGTGCAGCTCCGTGAGGACGACCTCCAGCGTGTCCTTGCCCTTGAACTTGGGGTCGGGGTGCGGGCCCACGGGAATGCCGCGGCCGTTGTCCTGCACGCTGAGCGAGCCGTCGACGTGGATGACCACGTCGATGTCCGTGCAGTGGCCGGCCAGGGCCTCGTCCACGGAGTTGTCGACGACCTCGTACACGAGCTTGTGGAGCCCGTAGGTCATCGTGTCGCCGATGTACATGCCGGGGCGCTTGCGGACGGCCTCCAGCCCTTCGAGCTTGGTGATGGCGTCCGTCCCATACTCGGCGGGCGGCGCGGTCGGCGCGACACCGGTAGCGGGGGTCTTTTCCATGTGAAGCGTGTCCTTGGGAAAGGCTGCCGTTGCGACAGGGCTCAAGCCTGTTGTGCCTACCACCACCGGGCATCCCGGACAAGCTCCGGGAGCCCACGCAAGGCTGCGGAAAGATTCATGAATCAGGCGTCGAAACGCGAGGGCGGGAGGCGGTCCTCCAGCGCCGCGATCAACTCTTCATAAACAGCTTCGCGGGCGAAGAGATGCCTCGTCACGAGCACCCTTCCCTCTTCTTTCAGGAACAGCCCGAGCACGCTCCCTTTGCGGCCGACCCGGCGCACGGAATCAATCTGGCCCCAGTGCAATTCGAGCGGCTGCCCGCTGAAGGGCCGGGCCACCCGCACGCCCGCGGAATCCAGGGTGATGCCCCACCCGGCGCGCGGGCGCAGGCGGTGCACGGAGACGAGGAAGGTCAGCATCAGGCCCGCGCTGATGCCGGCCCGCGCCATGGCGACCAGCCCCCCGCCGCCCCGGTAGTCCGCCAGGGCCCAGGCGGTGAGGACCGCCAGGAGGCACGCGCCCAGGACGAGGGCGATTCGGGTGGGACGCGGATCGAACGAGAAGAAGCGCGGGGTCATGGTCGGCAGGGGAAGGGATGGAAACCTAACCCCCTGGCGCACCGTGCGCGCGTCCTTTCCTCCACGGCTGTTCTTTGCCCGTCGTCCCCGTGCCTAGTCTGCCGGCCCGCATGACGGATGCCGAACTCACTTCTCGACTCCACACCAACCTCATCGCCTTCAAACGCCTCCAGTCCGAACGCGGCTCGCTGCGCCACCTCCAGCTCCCCGGGGTGGAGGCGTTCGCGCTGCCGTCGTACCCGGACGCGCACTTCCAGCAGGTGCTCTTCACGGACGTGGACGCGCTGGCCGCCGCGCTGCCGGCCCTCACGGACTTCTACCGGGGGCTGGGGCTCTCACGCTGGCGCGTCACCCTGACGCCCGGGCAGCGGGACGCCACGCGGGTGCTGGGCGCGAAGGGCTACCGGCCGGACTTCACCGTGGTGGCCATGGGGGCCTGGCTGCACGAGCTGCCGGACGCGGCGCCCGGCGTGCCCGTGGAGACGGTGGAGGACATGGGCGACCTGGTGGAGATCAACATCCAGACCTATGGCCCGGAGTGGCGGGACATCCTCTCCGTCTGGCGGCGGCCGCCGCTGCCCGTGCCGGTGCACACGGTGGTGGCGAAGGAGCACGGCAAGGCGCTGTCCTGCGGGCTGGCGGTGGACGTGGCGGACACCGCGGGCGTGTACCTGGTGGCCACGCACCCGGAGGCCCGGGGGCTGGGGCTGGCGTCGGCGGTGATGCGCGGGCTCATCTCCGGGGCGCGCCAGCGCGGGTGCACCGCGACGGTGCTCCAGTCCACCCCGGCGGGCCTGCGCGTGTACCGGCACCTGGGCTTCCGGGACCTCGGCCCCTGGGAGCACTGGGTGCCGCCGCAGCCGCGCTAGCGCAGCGCTTCCAGCTCCTCCAGCGTCTCCAGCACCCGCCGGGCGTCCTCCACGCCCTGGAGCCGGTCCGCCAGCCCGCGCCCCGCGAGCCGGGCCACGTGCGCCAGCCGCATCAGCCGCGCGCGGCCCACGTGGCCGTCCACCAGGGCCACCACCAGCCGCAGGGCCTGGCCGTCCGGCGCGTCCACCTTCAGGGGCCGGGCCAGCGTCACCAGCGCCGCCACCGGGGACGCGCCGGGCACGAACGCGTACGGCACCGCGACGCCGTTGCCCACCTGGGACGGCGTCTCGCCCTCGCGCTTTCGAAGCCCCTGCGCGAGCGCCGCCGCGTCCACGCCGGACAGCTCCGCCGCCAGCCGCCCGGCCGCCACGTCCAGCGCGTCCTCGTAGTCCCCGCAGGACAGCTGCACCACCACCCGCTCCGGGGAGAGCAGCGGCGCCAGCGGGGGCACGGGCTCGTCGCCGCGCACCTCGCGCAGGGGGAACTCCGCGTCCAGGAAGGCCCGCACGCGCGCCAGCTGCGCGCCGGTGAGCTTGCGCCGCGCGATGTCCAGCATCAGCGTCCCCGCGGCGGGCACGTCCTCCAGGTAGCCCGCCACGTACGGGCTCACCCGGTTGGCCACGTCCATGAGCAGCCCCGGGGGCACGTCCAGCTCCCGGGCGATGGCCGTCAGCCGCTCCTGCGTGGGCGGCGCGTCCACGCCGTTCTCCACGCGGCTGAGGTACGCGCTGGACACGCCGATGCGCCGTGCCAGGTCCCGCAGGGACAGGCCCGCGTCCACTCGAAGCAGGCGCAGTGTGGCTCCCAGGTGCATGGCGGTCAGCTCCGCGCGCCGAGCGGCTGCGTCGTCGTCTCCGGGGGCGAGCCCTGCGTCCGGGCCTCCTCCGGCGTGCGCGCCAGCACCGTCGCCGCCTCCGGATGATGCACGAGCAGCAGCGAGGCGGGCGCGTCGCGCACGATGCGCTCGCGCTGTACGCCGAACAACCGGTCTTCCAGGCCCCATTCGGCCCCCAGGCCCACCACCACGAGGTCGTAACCCGCCTTCGCTTCTTCCAGCGCTGCCTCTTCCGGCGACGCGTGGCGCACCACCTTGAGCTTCACGGCGGCGCCCTCGTCCGCGGGGAACAGCTCCTCCACCTGCGCCCGGCCCGCGCCCGCGCCGTCCGGCGACGTCACGTGCAGCACCGTCACCTCCGCGCCGGCCTGCTTCACCAGCCGCCGCGCCAGCCCCAGCGCCGCCCGGTCATGCCGGCTGCCCACGAAGGGCACCAGCACCCGGCGCACCTGCGTGAGGCCGCGGTCCACCAGCACCGCCACCGTGCCGCCCGCCTCCTGCATCACCTCGTGCACCGTGCCGCCCAGCACCGTCTGGCTGAACAGCGGCTTGTGCCAGCCCAGCAGCACCAGGTCCGCGCGCTTCGCCTGCGCCGTGCGGCAGATGTCCCGCGCGGGCTCCGACGACACGAACGACAGCGTGCGCACCGACAGCCCCAGCTTCTCCGCGCGCCCCACCAGCGGCGCCAGCGCGCCACCGGACGCCGCGGAGGGGTCCAGCGCCTCCTCCCCGCGGGCCTTGAGCGAGCGCTCCGGGGACAAGAGGTGCAGCGCGTAGAGGTTCGCCTCGTTGCGCTCGCCCGACAGCGCGCGCGACAGCACCGCCATGCCCGGGCCGGCCTGCCCGTGCGACACGCACAGCAGCACCGTGTACGCGGGCGAGGGCAGCGGCCCCTCCGGCGTCTGCACCATCTGTTCGCGCGCCTGGTCCTCCGGCGAATACAGCAGCTTCAGCAGCGGCGTGGTCATGAAGGTCGTGACCAGCGCCATGATGACCATCATCGTGAAGAGCGTGGGCGAGATGACGCCCAGGTCCAGGCCCAGGTTGAGCACGATGAGCTCCATCAGGCCGCGCGTGTTCATCAGGATGCCGACGGCGCCCGCCTCCTTCCACCGCAGGCCCGTGAGGCGCGCGGCCACCGCGCTGCCGCCGAACTTGCCCAGGCACGCGAGGAGGATGATGACGCCGCACGTGAGCCACGCCTCCGGGGTGGCCAACAGGCCCATCTGCGTGCGCAGGCCGCTGAAGGCGAAGAACACGGGCAAGAGCAGCACCACCGCCACGTCCTCCAGCTTCTCCGCCAGCGCCGCCGCCAGCCCGCCCTCCTTCGGAATCACCGCGCCGAACATGAAGGCGCCGAAGAGCGAGTGGATGCCGATGTACTCGGTGGTCCACGCGGACCCGAGCAGCAGCACCATCGTGATGGCCACCACGTTCTGGGTGAGCCCCTCGCGGTTGGCCACGCGCGCGCCCAGCCGGGCGAGGAACGGCTTCACCAAGAGCAGCATGAAGCCGATGTAGAGCAGCGCGAACAGCGTGGTGAGCCCCGCGTGCGCCAGGTCCGACGCGCGCACCAGCGACACCACGAACGCCAGGATGCACCACGCCGTCACGTCGTCCACCGCCGCGCACGCGATGGCGATGGCGCCCAGCTTCGACTGCATCATCCCGCGCTCGCTGAGGATGCGCGCCAGCACCGGGAAGGCCGTGATGCTCATGGACACGCCCATGAACAGCACGAACGAGGAGAACGGCACGTCCGGGCTGGACAGCGACCTGTACAGCCACAGCGCGCCCGCCGCCGCGCCCAGCGCGAACGGGACGACGATGCTGGAGTGGCTGATGGCCACCGACGCGTGGCCCCGCCCCTTGAGCAGCTTCGGGTCCAGCTCCAGGCCAATGAGGAACATGAAGAGCACCAGCCCGACCTCGGCCAGCATCTTCAGGAACGGCATGGACTCCGGCGGGAACAGCCAGTGCATCGCGCCCGGCGCCAGCCAGCCCAGGAGCGACGGCCCCAGCGCGATGCCCGCCACCACCTCCGCGATGACCAGGGGCTGCCCCAGCCAGCGCGCGCCGCGGCCAATGAGCCGCGACACCGCGATGATGACGATGAGTTGAACCAGGAGCTGGGCGAGCATGTGGGGGTTCATCTGACAGGCCTCGCGGGGAAAGTGTTAAGGTTGCACTTACCAAGCCCCCGCGCGCAGCGTCAACCCACGCGCAAAGGGCAGGCAGGCCCGCGCGGAGGGACTTCCCCGGAAGAGGTCAGGCGGTTTCGGGGACCTTGTGGGCGGCCACGGACCTGAGCAGCGTCTCCACGTCCACCGGCTTGCGCAGGTAGCCGCAGGCGCCCATCTCCTCCGCGACCTGCCGGGCGTTGGCGGAGGCGGAGAAGACGAGCACGGGGATGTCGCGCCACGCGTCCACCTGGCGCATCTGGCGGCCGAAGGTCGCGCCGTCCATCACGGGCATCATCATGTCCAGCAGCACCAGGGCGGGAGGCACCGGCTCCCGGCGGAGCACCTCCAGGGCCTGCAGGCCGTTGCCCGCGCCCAGCACGGTGTAGCCCGCGTCGCGCAGGACCTCCTCCAGCGCCTCCCGCAGGTCCGTGTCGTCGTCCACCACCAACAGCGGCCGGCTCACTCGCGCGTCTCCTTCTCCAGCGGCAACTCCAGCGTGAAGCGCGCGCCCTCTTCCGCGGCCGGCTCCGCCCAGGCCCGTCCGCCGTGCGCTTCCGCCGCGCGGCGGGCCAGGTACAGCCCCAGGCCCAGGCCTCCATACGAGTGCGAACTGACGGCGCGGCCGAAGCGCTCGAAGATGCGCTCCACCTGGTCCAGGGGTACGCCGATGCCCCGGTCGCGCACCTGGATGCGCGCGAAGCCCCCTTCCCTCCCCACGTCCACCTCCACCGGCCGTCCCGGACCGAACTTGAGCGCGTTGGATATCAACGCCGCCACGGCCTGGTCCACCCGAAGCCGATCCCACGTCCCCCACAGCCCGCGGCGGGGGGACTGCCGCAGCTCACACCCCGCCGCGCGGGCCTCCGCCTGGAAGCGCTCCAGGACCTCCGCGACCAGCTCCTCCAGGTCGAAGCGCTCGGGCATCAGCGACAGCTCGCCGCTGGACAGCTGGGACACGTCCAGCAGCCCCTCCACCAGCGTGCCCAGCCGGCGCACCTGGCGCACGCTGCGCTCCAGGCGCGTGACGACGTCCGGCTCCAGGTGGTGCGCCTCCGAGCGCTGCAGCAGCGTGCCCAGTTGCAGCCGCAGCGTGGTCAGCGGCGTGCGCAGCTCGTGCGCGGCCACGGTGAGGAACTCGTCGCGCAGGCGCACCGCCTCGCGTGCCTCCTGGAAGAGGCGGGCGTTCTCCAGCACCAGCCCCGTGCGGCGCGCCAGCTCCAGCGCGAGCGCCAGGTCCACCTGGGACAGGGTGCGCTCGCCCAGCGTGCCCAGGGACAGCACGCCCAGCCGGCCCTCGTTGCCGGGCAGGGGCACGTTCACCACCGAGCGCAGCCCCAGCCCCTCGATGGCGCGCTGGTGCGCGGCGTCCTTCGTGATGGGCTCCGGGCGCTTGCGCACGTCCGGCATGAACTCCGGCTGGCCGGTGCGCAGCACGTGCGCGGGGCCCGCGGCGGCCTGGGGGTCCAGCGGGAAGCGCTGGTCCAGCTTCCACGCGTGGGCGCGCCGCGCGGCGTCCGGGTGCGCCAGCGCCACCAGCCGCAGGCCGCCCTGGTCAGCGTCCTGGAGGAAGAAGGCGCACCAGTCCGCCACCCGGGGCACCATGAGTTGCACCAGCTGGTCCAGCCGGGCCGCCTGCTCCAGGGACGCGGTGAGCAGCTCGCTGGCCTTCGCCAGGATGTCGCGGTCCACCTCCGCCCGGGCGCGCTCGCGGCGCACGCGCGTCTCCTCCAGCTCGCGCGCCACCGCCGGGCCCAGCCGGGCCATCCGGTCCTTGGAGAAGCAGTCGCGAGCCCCCGCCTTCATCAGCGTGACGGCCTGCTCCTCGCTCAGCTGGCTGGACAGGACGATGAGCGGCACGTCCCGCTCCTGCCCGTGCAAGAGCGCCAGCACGTCCAGCGCGCTGAAGCGCGGCAGCCGGTAGTCGCACAGCACCAGGTCCCACGGCTCGGCGGCCAGCGCGTCGCGCAGCGCCTCCAGCGAATCCACGCGCCGCGTCGTGGGCAGGTAGCCCGCCTGCTCCAGCTCCGCCGTCACCAGTGCCGCGTCATTGACGCTGTCCTCCACCAGCAACAGCCGGAAGGGCGTCATGCCCGGGCCCCGCCTGTCTCCATTCGCGTGACGCCTCCCATGGGGTGTGGGCCTCTCTCACCACATGCTAGTGGCCCTCCCTGTCACGCCAGCGGGAGAAATGGCGGACGTTCACCACCGAGCGGTGGCTGGTGAACGTCCCGCCGGGGGCCGCCAGAGGGCCCCACGCAGCGGGTGGGGCGCGCCCGGACTACCAGGAGACGTCGTACTCGGTGTCCAGCAGGGACAGCTGCCGGCCGTGCACCTGGACGTCCTGGGCCCCCACGGCCTCCAGGGCCGCCTGGAGCACCCCCTCGTGGTACGGCGCGGGCATGAAGTCCCGGCGCATCACGAAGCGGGCGCTGTGGTCGCCGGTCCAGAGCACGCTGCGCTCGCCGTAGCTCACCGCGACCCGGTAGTTCTCGATCAGGTGCTGGAGCATCTTCCGGGGGTTGCGCCCGGCCGCCTGCATCAGGTCCCGGCCGAACATGGAGCCCAGGAAGTCCACCGTGGCCTGCGTCCCGATGTAGCGCAGCGACTGGGCCCAATCCCCCAGTTGGGGCCGGAGCAGCCGGGTCGCCTCGGCGGACATCGCCAGGAAGCGCGCCACCGGGTACAGCTCCGCGGCGTTCAGCTGCTTCAGCCCGGACGCCGCCAGGCACCGCGCCTGCGCCTCCTCCCCCTGGAGGAAGCCCACCACCCCCACCACGCCCTGGAAGAACATCCCCCGGGCGCCATCCTCCGGGGTCGCGGCCAGGCACCGCTCCGTCAGGTGCCACGCCGCGCTCTCATCCGCCCTGCCCGCCGCCCTCGACGAACCTTCCACCGGTCCGCGATCCATACCCACCTCCACTTCAGGCGCTGGAGCGGACCACCCGTTCCACCGGGTCCCGTCCGCCAGCGCAGCCCTTCCCCCTCACAGGTGCCGGGGCCCACGCCCCGCTCACACCGTCCAGCCCAATCACACATTTCTACCAAAACGCCAAGGAATCCCTGTAAGCCCGGAAGTACCTGACATTATCTGGTAGCGTACACAAATCTAATGGGAGGGCGGACGGTTTTTCCTGTGGCCTGAGAAAAGATTGGGGGTCAGGCCCCCCACCCGGAGGCCTACTGAGCGAGCGCGGCCTGGGCGGCGGCGACGCCGGTTCCGGCGGCGGTGGCGCGGTGGCCGGAGGCATGGAGGGCGCGCTCGATGGCGCCCACGGTGACGAGCACGTCCCCGGCGCTGATGCGGTTCATGTGGCCCACGCGGAAGTAGCGCGGCTTGATTTCCGGGTGGAGGCCGCCGGCGATGGCCACCCCCTGCGCCTTCACGCGGCCCACGAAGGACGCATCCACGCCCTCCGGGTAGTACACGGCGCTCAGGGTGTTGGCGGCCACGGACTCGGAGGTGGGCACCGGCTTGAGCCCCAGCGCGCTCCAGGCGGCGCGGAAGGCGCGGGCCATCTTGCGGTGGCGCTCGAAGCGGGCCTCCATGCCCTCCGCCAGGATCTGTCCCAGGCTCACGTCCAGCGCGCACACCAGGGACGTGGGCGGGGTGGCGAAGTAGGCGGGCTTGCCGGACTCGTAGGCCTCCATCACCGGCAGCCACTCCGCCCAGTCCGCGTACACGCTGGCGACGGGGGCCTTGCGCGCCTTCCATGCCGCGAGCGCGCGGGGGCTCACCGTGAGGAGCGCCAGGCCCGGGGGCACGCCCACCGCCTTCTGGCTGGCGGTGAGGTACACGTCCGCGCCCCACGCGTCCTGGTGGAAGGCCTCTCCGGCGGTGGCGCACACGCCGTCCACCACGGCGAGGACACCGTGCTGACGCGCGGCCTTCACCAGCGGCTCCACCGGCGCGAGCACCGCGGTGGAGGTGTCCACGTGGGTGACGGTCATCAGCTTGAAGCCGCCCTTGCGCAGCTCCGCCTCCACCGCGTCCACCTCCGGGGCGCTGCCCACGGCGCCCGCGCGCACGTGCGTCACCTTCGCGCCGTGGCGCTCCAGGATGTGGGCCATGCGGTCGCTGAAGTAGCCGGTGTTCACCACCAGCGCGCGGTCGCCGGGCTCGACGAGGTTGGCCACCGCCAGCTCCATGGCCAGCGTGCCGCTGCCGGAGACGACGAAGGGCTGGGCTCCCGGCGCGAGCGACACCTCGCGCAGGCGCTTCAGGGCCCGGCCGAAGGTGGCGATGAAGCCCGCGTCCAGGTGCCCGGGCACCGGCGCCGACAGCGCCTGCAACACCTCCGCGTCCACGTCCACCGGCCCGGGAATCATCAACAGGTCTCTCACGGCGCCACTCCTCCTGAAGGCCCCCTCCGGACGGAGGGCGGTCCCCCACTGTGGCCAGCGCGGGCCCGGCTTGTCCACGCTGGAAAAGGAAGACGCCGGAGCCCCCGTGCAGTAGGGACTCCGGCGTCGGGAACTTCAGGAAGCGAAGCCGTGGACTAGCGGTACGTCGCGGTCACGCTGTCCGCGCGGGCCACCTGGCCGGCGGAGAACGTGTTCATGCAGTTGTCGTCGGTGTAGTCCATGAAGTTGGTGATGGGGTCCGCACCGCCACCCGCGCAGGTGTCACGGTTGGCGGGGCAGCCGTAAGCGGGCGAGGCCTCCGGCGGCGTGTCGCTGACGGAGTCGCCCGGGTTGTTACAACCGCCCTGGAACGTGTGGTACAGGCCCAGCCAGTGGCCGACCTCGTGCGTGCCCGTGTCGCCCTCGTTGTAGGGGGCCGCGGAGCCGCCGGGGACGCTGCTGTAGAGGATGACCACGCCGTCCATGGAGGGCTGGCTGGTGTAGCTGGAGGGGAAGGTCGCCCAGCCCAGCAGGCCGCCGGACAGGTTCGCCGAGTAGATGTTCAGCGTGCCGGCGTTGCCCTTGCGCAGCGCGGCCTTCATCTTCTTCTCGGCCGCGGAGCCGCTGCGCAGGTTGTACCAGGTGCTGTTCGTGGTGCGGTCCGTGCCCGCCAGCGTGAACTTGAACGGGGTGTTGGAGTACGCCGCGTTCAGCACGTTCATCTGCGCGGTGATCTGCGAGTCCGGGATGTCGCCGTTGGCGATGCCCGTGCCCTGACGGATGACGTGGAAGTACACGGGCACGTCCACCGAGCCCACCGCGCGCTTGGCGGACACGCCACGCGCCGCGATCGCCGCGTCGACCTCGAGCTTCTCATCGGCGGTCAGCTCCACCGTCGCGCAGCCGCGGTGCGGCACGGCCTGCTGGGTGGTGGTCTCCTCCGCCGGGGTCTGCTCCTCGGGAGCCGGGGCGCTGCTGCTGCAACCGGCCAGGGACATCAGGGTGCCAAGGACCACCGCGACACGGCCACTGCGCTGCGCGACGAAACGAAGCATTGTTTCCCAACTCCTCGAAAAGTGGGGGAGACACCAATACACGTATGAAACAGTTCTAGTCAACGGGTGCGGTAAAATTGAATTCCCAGCAAAACCCGTTGAAGACAAACCAAGCGTCACAGGCCGGGATACGGCCTGTCCGTGCTTCATCCCCGAAAATGAAAACGCCGGAGCCCCCTGATCGGGGACCCCGGCGCTGTCACATCGGCCACGGCCGCTGCGCTTTTTCTAGCGGTACGTCGCGGTCAGGCTGTCCGCGCGGGCGCTCTGGCCGGCGGTGAAGGTGTTCATGCAGCTGTCGTCGGTGTAGTCCATGAAGTTGTAGATGGGGTCCGCGCCGCCACCGGAGCAGGTGTCACGGCCGGCGGGGCAGCCGTACGCGGGCGAGGCCTCCGGCGGCGTGTCGCTGACGGAGTCACCCGGGCTGGCGCAGCCGCCCTGGAACGTGTGGTACAGGCCCACCCAGTGACCGACCTCGTGCGTGCCGGTGTCGCCCAGGTTGTACGGGGACGACGTGCCGCCGGGGACGCTGCTGAAGAGGATGACCACGCCGTCCATGGACGGGCTGCTGGTGTAGCTGGAGGGGAAGGTCGCCCAGCCGAGCAGACCGCCGCCCAGCTTCGCCGAGTAGATGTTCAGCGACTCCTTGCCGCCCTTGCGCAGGGTGGACTTCATGGAGCGCTCGGCGCTGCTGCCCTGGGTCAGGTTGAACCAGGTGCTGTTCGTGGTGCGGTCCGTGCCGGCCAGCGTGAACTTGAACGGCGTGTTCGCGTACGCCGCGTTCAGCACGTTCATCTGGCTGGTGATCTGCGAGTCCGGGATGTCGCCGTTGGAGATGCCCGTGCCCTGGCGGATGACGTGGAAGTACACGGGCACGTTCACCGAGCCCACCGCGCGCTTGGCGGAAACGCCACGCGCCGCCAGCGCCGCTTCAATCTCCAGCTTCTCATCGGCGGACGGCTCGATGGTGGCGCAGCCGCGGTGCGGGATGGCCTGCTGGGTGGCGGTCTCCTCCGCCGGAGTCTGGGGGGCCTGCTCTTCCGGAGCCGGGGCGCTGCTGCAACCGGCCAGGGACATCAGGGTGCCAAGGACCACCGCGACACGGCCACTGCGCTGCGCGACGTGACGAAGCATTGTTCCCAACTCCTTTAAAAGCAGGGGAGCCGGAAATACGCCTGCAAGCCTATTCGAGTCAATACACAGACAGTCCTGGAATGACTGTGAAACCGTATGGACTCACACGGTGACGCGAATGGATGGCTCAAGGCGTTGAGGCCGGCGCGGCGGGCGCGCCCGCGTCGGTGGAAGGTGCGAGCGGGGTGGGCGCGGTCTGCGGGGCGCCCACCTGGTCCAGGGACTCGTGGTTGTTCACGGAGAAGCGCACCAGCGCGCGGAGGATGCGGTTGCGCTTCACGTTGCCCAGCACCTCGCGCAGGTCGTCGTAGACGGTGGGGTCGTTGACGAGCGCGCCCAGGGTGCCGTCGCCCTTGGCCACGGTGGCGGTGATGGTCTTGATGTCCGCGGCGGCGCTGCCCAGGTCCGCGAACATGCCCTTCGCGTCGCCGTAGATGAGCTGGTGCACGGCGCCGTTGGGGCTCTTCTTCGCGTCCTCCAGCAGGCCCGCGAGCTGGCCGGCGGCCGCGCCCAGCTCGCGCATGGCGACCGCGCCGTCCTGGCCGTAGATGAGCGCGTGCGCGGTGCCGTCTCCCCGGCGCACCTCGCCCAGGATGGCCTCCACGTGGCCCAGCGCGCCGTCCATGCGCTTCGCGGCGCCGGACGCGTTGGCCAGCAGCGTGTTCACCTCCTGGCCCGTGCGCGGGTCGTAGATGAGGGCGTGCAGGGCGCCGTTGCCCTTCTCCACCTCCTCCATGATGGAGCGCAGCGACGCGACGCTCCGGGCCAGGTCGCGGGACAGCTCCGGGTTCGCGTAGACCTTCACGGCGTCCTTGAGGGACTCGCTGATCTGGACGGAGTTCTCCATCACGCGGCTGGCGCTGGACATCAGGTTGGCCAGGTCCCCGCCGCTGCTGGACTGGACGACGCCGCCGGGCTCCACGGGCGGCTGATCCGCGCTGCCCAGGGAGATGTCCACCGCCTTGTCGCCCAGCACGCCCATGCTGGAGAGGCGGGCCACGGAGTCCTTGCGCACGCGGTTCGCGTAGGCGCTGGCCACCTGGAACTCCACCTCCAGGCGGCTGTCCTTCAGGTCCGGGGAGAAGGACACGCTGTTCACGCGGCCCACCTTCAGGCCGCCAATCCACACGGGGGACTGGTCGCTCAGGCCGTCCACGCTCTGGAAGTAGGCGCGGAAGATGACCTGGCGCTGGAAGAGGTTGGACTCGCGGCCGATGAAGAAGACGACGACGCCCGCCACGGCGAGGCCGATGGCGACGAAGAGGCCCGCCCTCACGGCCAGGCGCTTTTCCTTCGAGGTCGTGGTGAAGAGACTCATGGTGTTCCCCGGGGGTTCAGCTCCAGGCGGCGCGCGTCGATGAAGGCGCGCACCTCCGGCACCTGGGAGCGGCGCATCTCCTCCGGGGTGCCCACCTGGACGATTTTGCGGTTGGCCAGCATGGCCATCCGGTCCGCCAGCACGAAGGCGCTCACCATGTCGTGCGTGACGACGATGGAGGTCGCGCCCAGGCGCTGCTTCATGGAATCAATCAGCTCGTTGATGGTCTGCGTGGTGACGGGGTCCAGGCCCGTCGTGGGCTCGTCCCAGAGGATGACCTCCGGGTCCGTCGCGATGGCGCGCGCCAGGCCCACGCGCTTGCGCATGCCGCCGGACAGGTCCGACGGCATCAGCTTCTCCGTGTTGGGCAGGTCCACCAGCTCCAGCTTCTCCGCCACGCGCTTCTGGATTTCAGCGCGCGTCATCTTCTTGAAGTGCTCACGCAGCGGGTACGCCACGTTCTCCGCCACGCTGAGCGAGTCGAACAGCGCCGCGCCCTGGAACACCATGGCCACGTGCTTGCGGACCTCCAGGAACTGCTCCTCGGAGAACTTCGCGACGTCGTAGCCCTCGAACAGGATGCTGCCGCCGTCCGGGTGCAGAAGGCCGATGAGGCACTTGAGCAGCACGCTCTTGCCCACGCCGGAGCCGCCCAGCACCACCAGCGTCTCTCCGGCGCGCACGTCCAGGTCCACGCCGTCGTAGATGCGCTTGGGGCCGAACTGCTTGATGAGGCCGTCGAAGCGGATGAGCTCCTCGCCCGGCGTGGGCTTGCGGAACGCGAAGGGGACGGCGGGGTCTCGGTGGTGGCGGGCCTTGCGCATGGTGCGGGCGGCTTCAGAAGTAGAGCGTGATTTTCGTGATGAAGAAGTCCGCGAGGCACACGGTGACGGAGGTGATGGCCACCGTCTGCGTGGTGGCGCGGCCCACGCCCTCCGTGCCGCCCTCCACCGCCAGCCCCTTGAAGCAACCCACCAGGCCGATGATGAGCCCGAACACGGCGCCCTTGATGACGCCGGAGACGAAGTCACCCATCAGCACGGCATCCAGCGCGCCCTGGAAGAACTGATCCAGGGAGATGCCGTACTGGGACTTCACCACCAGCGCGCCGCCCACCAGGCCCACCACGTCCGAGAACACGGTGAGCACCGGCATGACGATGAGACACGCGAACACGCGCGGCACCACCAGCTTGCGCAAGGGGTCCGCGCCCAGCGCGCGGATGGCGTCCACCTGCTCCGTCACGGTCATGGAGCCCAGCTCCGCGGCGATGCCGGACCCGATGCGCGCGCCCACCGTGAGCGCGGTGAGCACGGGGGCCAGCTCGCGGAACAGCGTGAGGATGACGACGCGCCCCACGGTGTACTGCACGCCGAAACGGGCGAGGAAGTAGCCGAACTGCAGCGAGATGACGAGCCCCGCGAACGTCGCGGTGAGCAGCGCGATGGGCAGCGAGCGCACGCCCAGGGACTCGGTGTGGAAGACGAGGCCGGCCCAGTCATACGGGGGACGCACCGCGCGGCTGAACACCTGGCCCGTCATCACGGACAGGGCGCCCAGCGACTCCATGCGCTCCTTCAGCCGCTCCTTGAGGCTGGGGCCTCCGGAGAAGAGCTTCGCTTCGGGCATCATCGCCGGCGCTCCGCGTGGAAGCCCTGGAAGACGCTCTCGAAGTCCGCCATGCGCGCGTCGGCGGTGCCCACGGGGGCGACGTAGCTGAAGTCGAAGACGCAGTTGTCCTTCTTGACGACCACCAGCTCCAGTTGGATGGGCACGCCGTCGAGCTTCGCGACGTAGCGGCTGCGCAGGGCCTCGCGGCCGTCCAGGGTGAAGGTGCGCTGGCCCAGGTCCTGGCGCTCGGTGAAGCCCATGAGCAGGTGCTTCGTGAGGACCTGGAGGGACGGGTCGTCGTGGTCCTTGCAGGTGGAGTTGGTGGCGATGACGCGGCCGGTGTCGCCGCGCTCCACGAAGGCCAGGTCGTTGTCGTCGAAGCCCTGGCGTTCCCAGACGGTGTTGGACAGCGGGCCGACGCGGTACTTCACGTCGGACTTCTGGAGCACCGAGTCCTCGAACGTCGCGCGGTGGCACCCCGCGAGGAGGGCGGACAGCACGAGCGTCAGCAGCAAACGCGACATGGCACCATTTCGTTCGTCCCGGAGGGGCCCGGTGGGACGGCGGGCATGGTCATGGTGCACGCCCGTCAGGTCCGCAAGAACTTCGTCTGGACGAACGTCGACTTCCGAGCCCATTCGCGAACCTCGCGCCGGACGAGGGCCCGGCGCCCCGGGAGGGCTCCGGTCGGAAGAGAGGGGTCCGGTGCTGGGGACCCGGGCAAGGCGCATGTTCAGCCGGGAGCCGGGGGATTCTCACGAGGAGGATTCGATGGACGGCGGACTGGCGATATTCGGATTCGGGTTGTTCCTGCTGTCGATAGCCAATCTGTATGCGCGCACGGCGTACTGGCTGGCGTGGCCGCTGCTGGCCATCTCCATGCTGGCCATGGGAATGGCGTTCAGCGAGTCCAAGCGCCTGCGGGACGTGTCGCTGGGGGTGTCGGCGGTGCTGGGGGTGTTGTTCATCGCCGCGCTGGCGACGGGCACCGTGTGGTGGCTGACGCTGGCGGTATTCCTGTTCGCGGTGGCGTTCGGGCTGCTCTGGGCGGAGTTCCGCTTCGAGTACTTCGGGCACGTGACGCGGCAGGAATTGCCACAGCATCACGCGCGCCGGGGACCGGTGCACTGGCCCTGGCACCGGCGGCGGGTGCACTAGGGTTGTGACGGCGCTTCGGTGGCCACCTGTCCCGCGTGGACGGTGAGCCAGAGGGTGTCACTGGCGGCGGCGGCTCGCACGAGCCCCGCGTCGGTGGTGGTGAGGAAGACCTGCGCGCCGCTCCGGGCCAGGTAGCCCATGAGATAGGCATTGCGCTCGGGGTCCAGCTCGCTGGAGACGTCATCCAGGAGCAGCAGGGGGAGGAAGCCCATGGCGGCCTCCAGGTTTTCAATCTCCGCGATCTTCCAGCCGAGCACCAGGGCGCGCTGCTGCCCCTGGCTCGCGTAGGCGCGCGCGCTGCGGCCGCCCAGCGTCACGGAGACGTCGTCCACATGCGGGCCCACGGAGGTGAAGCCGCGGTCCAGGTCGCGTCTCAGGCGCGCGGAGAGGGCCTCGCGCAGGGCGGAGGCGAGCGCGGCCTCGTCGGCGTGGGCGAAGTCGGCGCCGAGGTGCGCGGGGTGGTAACCGTAGACGGCGGGGTCGGCGGTGCGGCCAATGGAGCCGAAGGTGGCCTGGGCGCGGGGCGCGAGCTCGGCCATCAGCGCGCGGCGGCGGGCATAGAGGCGGGCGCCCGAGCGGGCGAGGGTCTCGTCGTACGCGTCGAGGTACGCGGCGTCGACGGTGGCGCCATCGCGGAGCAGGCGGTTGCGGTTCTTGAGGGCGCGGGCGTACTCGCGGCTTTCCTTGAGGAAGGCGGGGAAGCGGTTGAACACGGCGCGGTCGAGGAACGCGCGGCGCGCGTCGGGGCCGCCCTTGATGACCTCCAGGTCATCCGGGGTGAAGGCGACGACGGAGACTCCGCCGAAGTAGTCCTCCAGGCTGGAGGCCTTCTTGCCGTCCACGAGGGCCTGGCGGGTGCCGCCGCCGACCTCGACGGAGATTTCGCGCTCGGCGCCCTTGAGGAGGAAGCGGCCGGTGACGCGAGCGGCGGAGGAGCCCCAGCGGACGAGCTCCGACAGGCGCCCGGCGCGCAGGGGCTTGAGGGTGGCGAGGAAGTAGAGCGCCTCCAGGAGGTTGGTCTTCCCCTGCCCGTTCTGGCCCACGGCGATGGTCGCGTGGGTGCTGGGTGCGAGCTGCACCGTCGGGAGGTTGCGGAAGTCCTGGACCTGGAGCGAGAGGAGGCGCACAGCGTCACCGTGAAGGGGGAGAGCTTCGTACTACATGCGTCCCCTGACAGGGCCAGGATGTGGGGTGCTCCCTCGGCTGGAGGGGGCGCTACGGACAGAGCCTTCGCCGCCAGCGGTCCAGGTAGTTGCCGATGCCGTCATCCTCCTCTGGCTTGTACATGAAGGGTTTCAGGAAGCAGGCCAGGGCGCGGTACTGGGGCGGAATGGGTGCCTTCTCGACGTCGATGGCGTCAGGCCATTCGCTCAGGGTCACCAGCAGGCGCTCCTGTTCCATGGGCAGGAAGGAAACCTCCGGGAACGGCAGTGCCTGCCGCAGCGCTTCGAAGCCCCCCATCCGGTCCAGCAGCGGTGGGCCCAGGAACGTGAGCCAGTGCGCGCCCAGGGCCTGGATTCCAATGCTGTCGACATCAGGCAGATCCACGCCCAGATAGCGCGCGAAGTACTCATCCAGGACCTTCCAGTCCCCTGCGGTCCAGGAGCCCTGTCGAGAGACAAGGGCGAAGCTGGCGTAGCCGAAATGGAAGGGCAGTTCCCGAGCCAACTCCAGCACCAAGGCACGCATCCGCTGGGGACCCTGGTCCAGGAGGAATTCGGTCGGGAAGGTGAAGGACATCGCGGTACTGGACCCAGCGCGGAGCGGGTGTTGGATCCGCCAGCTGTGGTACTCGAACTGGTATCCCCCGGTGCCCCCATCCAAGTCGGACAAGCTGACGTACCAGGCCAGGCGGGAGGGCTGATCCACCATCCGCTTGCGGATGACTTCCCATCCGTCCTCATCCAGCTCAAGGACATCTCCATCATCCGCGCCGTACCAGTTCAGCGACTGAGGCGGGATGGCTCGAACGTAGGACTCCAAGGCCCGCCAGCACGCCTGGGCCACGATCTTGTGGTCATGAGGCATGAAGAACGAGACCACGACACCATCGCGGGCCGCGACCACGCCATCCCTGTAATGAAGACGAAGGGTGGGGAAGTTCGCACTCATGGTCGGCTGCGCATCACTCCCTTGTCAGGAGAAACGAGCAGGGCTCTACCACCCAGAGCATCCTCGTAGACCTTTTTCTGCGTTTGTCCCGCGTAGGGACTGCCCTCTCGATAGGGAGTCCACTGTGGTTCGTTGCTCTGAGGACAGGGGAACTTGAAGTCCAGGGTGAGCACAGCCTTGAGCAGGTTGCGGTCCCCATGGAGGACGAGGTCCGGCTTGATCGTTCCCCGAAGTTCGTCGGTGCAGCCATCAGCGAGCATCCGCGCTTCCTTCTCCAGGCTGATCGTCTCCACGAGCTTGGCGTTCGGATAGTAGCGATAGCGCTGCTCGATGCTGTAGGGCGCGGCCCAAAGCTCCTTGAGCACCTCCTCCGCGCACTGGAGGACCAGGACGTGCTTCTGCTTCCCGAGCTGCATGGCCCGTGTGATGGGGTTTCCGCAGCGGTCGCGCCCCACCACCTCGCCACACTCCTTCCGCGTCGGCGGGCGGCCTTCGAAGAACCGTGCGTTACCCTGACGCTCGGCCTGGACGGCGCATTCCGCGAGCCGCTCCTCCAGTTCGTCCGCGGTGTGGTGACGTTGCATCAAGCCAAGGATGACCGGGGCGGCCTGGACCAGGACGGAGGCCGTGGCGGAAGCAGTCCCCTGCTGGGCGACCCAGGCCGCATGGCGCGCCTTCGCGGCGGTCTCCGTGTCGGCGTAGCGCAGATCACCGTGCGCGGAGCGCCGTGAGCGCCCACCGGCACAGGCCGTGAGCAACGCGATGGCCGCGCACAGATGTACGAACCTCCAGCCCATGCGCCGGAACGTATCGTGCCCGCAGGCCCACCAACATGACCGGTCAGAAGTCCGCCATTCAGATGCAGCTAGCAGTGGACGGCTCCTCTTCGCGGGCTCTGGCTACTACCCTGTCTCCACTGTCATGAAGGGGACGTAGCCGCCCGCGGCGGTGCGCTCGTAGGCCACCACCGGCCCCATCGCGTTGAGGCGCTGGCCCAGGAAGAGGCAGCAGCCCGCAGGAGCGTAGGGGATGAGGTGCGTGGTGGCGGTGCGCCACCGCACGCGGGCCTGGCGGATGCGTTCGCGCGCGAGCACCGCGAAGGCGACCGCGTCCCCGTCCGAGCCCACCGCGCCGTCGTGGGGCCCACCTTCTGGCTCCAACACAAGAACCGCACGGAACCGCCGCGGATGACTGGCCAGGAACCGCTCAACGTCCGGCCTCGCGTCGCCCGTGAGCTGGAACACCACCAACAGGTCCATGGCATCCGGAGCGCTCTCGTGCTCGGTGCCCTGGAGCTGCCGCTGCGTCGGCTTCGCATCCGAGCGCCACAGCACCGTCTCGCCCCGCGTCGCCTGCTCGACCTGGAAGCGGTCGCCCGCCACCTCCGGGAAACAGGTGCCCACGGCCAGCGAGACCGATAGCGGTACCTTGCCCCGGAAGTCGATCACTGACTCCGCAGGCCGTGACGCCAGCCTTCGCCGCGCCTCGCGCAGTTCGGGAAGCAGCTGCTCGCGCCAGACTGCTTCCGTCGGCACCGCACGGGTGTCCCGGTCGAAGTGCGGCGTCCAGTCCAGTTCCACCGCCGGTGGCTCACGCCATTGGCGCCGCGCCCATCCGTGAATCCAGAGTCCCACGCCCGGCGTGTCGGTCTTCGACGCCAGGAGTCCCCGGTCCCGGATGAACACCCGGAGCTTCGCCCGGTCCAGCCGCTTGGCCTCGCCACCGGCCTCGATCCACTCCCGGATACCATCCAGCGCGATGGCCCGAGGTTCCGGGCCCTGCCGCAGCCCATGCATGCGCATGCGCTCGTCCACGCGCTCTTCCAGTTCCACCATGCTCGCCAAGCCCAGACGGAACCGCAGGTCCGCGCAGAAAACGCGCAGGACGTCCCACTCTACGCCCAGGTGCTCCAGCCAGCGCGACCGAGCCGCCTTCAGCCTCCCGGCCGGAGCCTCCACGAAGAAGTCCTCGGTGAGGCGCCAGTCCCGACCCTGGAGATACCCGCCCAGCTCCGGATCCGCGGACCAGTTGCTCACCAGCCACACCTCCACGGGGCCCTGTCCGCGCAGCGTGTTCCAGGACGCGAAGAGCTTCTGGAGAAGGGACCGTCCCCGGCCGACCGTTTCCGTCAACCCCTCCAACGTGTAGAGCGCCCGGTGGTCCACATGCCACTTCACCTGCATGTACCGGCTGGCCACGGTTGCACCGGGGTGAGGGTGCAGGGTCACGTCGTCCGCCGCCCCCGCCTCGGGGTGTTCGACGAAGGCGGACGCGAATGGACTTTCCTCGTCCAGCAATGACAGCAATACGTACCAGCTGAAAAGGTGCTGGTAACGGTCGCCCTGCATCCGGGATGCGCTTTGTTCGCCCATGGGTTCACGGACGGGACCACCATGGGGTCACGTCACCTGAAAGACGGACGACAGCTCAGGAATTACACGTCCCAAGAAATCACACCTGTGAAAGGGGAACCGCCTCGGCATCTCGGGGAACGACGTGGACGCTGATGGACCATTCGCCTGCGGGGTCCCCACCGACAATCAGCAATAGCGGCTCCGGACACTGGTAGCGGGGGGCACGGGCAATTGCCATGAGCTGCCTCAAATCCGTTGCACTGGGAATTGGCGCCGCGAACGGGTGGAAATGCCACTCCCCGAGGTAATGGTCGCGGCGGGAGTTCCAGCTGCGGTCGAGCAGCGCTTGCAGCCCCTTCGTTCCGCGTTCGAACCACGTCAGCCCTCGCGCGGAGTCCGGTGGTGGGCCGGACACCTCGCGAAGCCGGGCGCAGTCGAGCGCTTCAGAGTAGTGCCCCACCAGGATGCCACCTGTCTCGTGTCGCTTCGAAGCAAGGCAAAGCTTGAGCAGCTTTCGCACCAGGGGTTGGGGCAGGTGCACCCGGAAGCACGCATCCGCTGAACGAAACTCAAGGTCCGGCATGCGCACCTACGCCGTCCACTTGGCGTATCCCTGGAAATCATCGTCCGCCCCCTCGCGGGAATAGGTCTCCACCCGGGTGATGGGACGCAGCGTCGCGGACCGCACCAATGCCTTCACGGTGATGGCCGCAGCCAGCATCACGTCATCCGCCCGGGCAGGAAAGACCGGATGCCAGCACCCGACGCCTTCTCGTGGCAGGTCTGTGCGAAGCAACTCCTTGTAGTCCTCGTGGATCCATTTCCCGCACTGCGCCCAGAAAGCCTCCACGGGAAAAGATGTGCCCGTGGCGCTGAAGCACAGGACCCGCCGCGCCCCTACACCAAAGGACGCTGAGAAGAAGAGCCGGGGCCCCTCCCATGTGATTCTCGCCAGCGCGTGGAGGACATCGTTGGAAGCGGTACAGTCGATGACCGTCTCGCACCGGGACACGAGCCAGTGGGGCTGCTGGGGCGCCAGTTCCAACGACTGCGCGAGGGCATGAACCTGCAGGTCCGGACTGATGGAGCGCAATCGCTCCGCGAGTGCACGCGCTTTGGAGACTCCTACCTCCGTCAGGTCCAGCGTGTGCCTGACCAGGTTGCCACCCTCGACGATGTCGGGGTCCACGACGACCAGCCGGCTCACGCCTCCCCGCACCAGCATCTCCGCGACCGCGGCCCCCAGCGCTCCCGCACCGAGCAGTAAGACCCATGAACGCCGCAGTTCCTCCGGCAGCGCCCCACGACTGCGAAGCTCTTCGGGAGCCCAGTCATCGGTCCGGAGCCAATCCACCGGCAGTGGTTTGGCGAACAGGTTCGTCAGGTCATATCGCTGACGGTTCTGCTTGGTCCGAGCGTACCCGCGCGGTGCTACGTCTCCGTGGGAGAAGCTCGGCAGTCGCGCCGCCCACCAGTGCGTCCGAACGGCGGGCTCCCCTACCTTCGCGGCCACGGGGAAGCCCACGAGACAGAGGTGTCTCGTTCCATCCCGGAGTCGCTCAGCGAACGCCATCAAGTCACCCCTCAAGTCCCAATGCTGAGCCTTGGCGGCGCGCTCCAGGTCCTGCCATGTGGTGGGCGCGGCGTGGACCGGAAGCAAGGGGAGTTCCTTACAGCGCATCCATGGAATCCGCACACAGCGCCTGCGTGGGACCCTGTTGAGCAGGTCTCCCCATTCCACGGAGAACAGCCAGCGCCCCTCGAACGAATAGAAGGCGCGCACCGCGAACACCCGTGGGTTGCCGGGCAACGGCACCAGCTCCGCCCACCCTCGTGAATCCGGGAGTTCGTTCCAGCGGGCGAAGGTCTCGGGGCCTTCGCTGAAGACGACCCGGGCACGGTCCCGAATCGGTAGATCCGGAAGCTCGAAGGGCTGTCCCGGCGCAAGGAGCTGACCGCGTGCCGCGGCCGCGAGCCAATCCTGGAGCGCGTGGACATACCACTCAAGTCGGCCTGCGGCGTCGCGGGCTTCCTCTTCCTCTACCCTGAAGCCGAGGGACGCCCTTCCCGTCTGGAGGCACAGCCGCCCATCGCGCCAGGGCTGGGTGGCCGGTCCCGGCGTGTTCAACCGCTGGTGCGGGTAGGTGTCTTCGATGCTTCCGGTTTTCGCGGGATGGACGTCGATGCTCCCCAGGGGATAGTTCGCGTCGATGAAGACGTACCAATCCGTCCACTCGGGAAGGGTGCTCTCACGCGTGTCCGCCCGCACACGTAGCGGCAGCACCCAGACCGACGTCTCCGGGTCCCACGACAAGTCGCCGAGCAGTACGACGTCAGCACGACCATCCAGGGCCCGCCGCCCCAGGCGCAGGTCCTGCGTCAATTCCGGCGCCTGCTTCACGCGAACCTGCCGGAATCCACACCCCCGCTTCCTCCCTCGTGGGGAGTGAACGACTTCTTCGAGCCTCCCTCCGGCGCGGAAGGGAACTTGCCTCCGAAGAGCTCCCGCCACAGCGGCGCTGCGGTCTGGGCATCGGGGGACTCGAAGGCCTTGCGCGCCAGCTTCGCGGCCTTCTTCGCCTGCTCGTGAAACGCCGCGAAGTCGTTCCCGTCGATGCGGGCCATGACGTCCTGCTTCACCCCCCGGTCCTCCGCGGAAGGCACGATCTTGGCGGCGGCATGGAGGGCGTAATTGTCCACGAAGGCCTCCAGGGTCCGGACTACGCCTTCGGCGATGGAATCGATGCCATCCGGGCAGCAGTCCCCCAGTAGGTGTTCCAAGGGATAGCTCTTGGGCCGCTTCGGCAGCGACTCCAGGTGGACGAGCCTCCACCACTTGAGCGCCTTGACCACGTTGACGAAGTGCCTTCCACAACGGTCGTTCTTCCGGTGCGTCCAACTCAACTGGGCCAGCGGGTGGGTGTCCTGCCACGCGCCCAGGTCGCGATCCGGGATCCGGAGCGGATGAAGCTTCCAGAGCGCCTCCTCCTGACGGTCGGACTTGAACAACGGCTCGGACGAAAAGTCCTCATCAAGGCGCAATGAAGACAAAGACGCCTCGGCCTTCAACAACTCACCATAGGTACCTGCTTCAGCCTCCATGGGCGCGGCGGTAATCACCAAGTCCATGTCGATGCGTGACATCTCGATGCCGAAGGAGCGCCCTTGCTGTCTGTACTTACCCTTGTAGTGCCTCTCCAGGAAAGGCTTGAAGCAGCTCATGGCCTGCGCCGGAGAAAACTCAGACTCTTTCATCTTGGTGACTACGACCAGATCGACATCGGCTCGAGAATCGTCTTTGGGTCGAACCGCCGTAAATCGCCGGTAGCTGCCTTGCAGGAACATGCTGACGAAGCCACCCGCAAGCGCAGTATCGGCCTGAAGACGCTCCCGAAGCCTGGCATGGCCTTCACGCATCTCTTTGATCTGGCTAGGCGTTGGACGGATGTCGTGGAGGAAATCTTCGAAGTACCGATGCAAAGGAAGGGTCATGGTACGGAAATCACGGTGGGCGCGGCGGTTATTACCCGCGCCCATCGCCGACCTTCAGCCTGGCGTCACGAGCCGCACCGCCGGGTCTCCCAGCAGGACGTAGCGGGTGACGTCATGTCGCTCCATCCACAGGCGTGCTCGCTCGATGCGTACGTCCTGCGGCAAGGGGTCCTTGGATGGCTTCGCAGCGTCCTGTTGATGCTGCCGACCCAGCCGGGCGTCCAGCTGGCCCGCGTAACGCAAGAGCATCTGGAGCGACACGCCCGCGCGGTAGCCCTGCAGCAACTTCGTCATCACCGATTCGAGCCGGTATGCATGGGACTGGCCCGTCAGCACGTCGTGGAAGGCATGGATCCAGGCCATGTCCAGGTGGGCAATAACCGCGAGTGGGCCCTCGGGATTCGCCAGGGCGGCCTGTGGCAAGGCCGCGGTGAACGGGCGCCCATCCGCCGGGCGTGACCAGCGGATGCGCTCCAGGATGCGCGCGGACGCCATCCCGGACTCCACGAATTGCTTCATCCAGGGCTCATACACACTCTGGAGGGGTGTGCCCGCCCCGAAGCAGGCGACGTAGAACCAGACACCGCCCGGCAGGAACGGCCGTCGCCGGAGCTCCGCTGGCGTCAGCGCCACGCCTCCCCCGAGGGACATGTTGCCCTGCTCCTGCCGCTGGGCCAGCGCACTGCCCCAGCCTCCTTCAGGGGAACCCAGTCCGTGGCTCATCGTGAAGAGCAGGCTTGGAACAGCCGCTCCAGCCACCTCGAAGAGCCGCTCCAGCGCCCCTTCCGGAAGCGTCTCCTCCAGGAGCTCGCTCGCGGGGAAGTGGTCTTGACCGTGCTCCTCCCGGCACCGCTCAACGGTCGGCTCGACAAGATTTCGCTGCCCCGCCCGCGTGGCGAGCGACCTGTCGTCGACGGCGAGATACACCGCACGGGCCCGTCGGTGCGGCTCGGAGGCACCGGCGTAGGCCAGGACCTTCTCGACGTAGGACGAGTAGTCCGCCTCCTCATCGAACGCCAGGCGGCCCACGAAGCAGCCCCCGTCCTCCACGAGGGAGGTCTGCAGCTCCAGCGAGAGCTCCTCCAGCCCTCCCGCCAGTAGCACATATCTCGCATGCTCCCGCTCGGGACGCGTCCAGGCGTGCAACGTCCGGACACGGAAGTTATCCGCCTGGACCGCATCCATTCCTGGCGGCACCCGGTAGGTCTCCACCGGAGCCCCCTGCTCCCGGGACCGCAGCTCACACAGGCGCGCGAGACGGACTTCCACGGCCCGCCCCCGCGGCGTGTCCGGGACCAGCAGCGCCCAGCGCTGTTCACGCAGTTGGTCCGGCGGTCCCGCGAAGTTGTGGAGATGGGAAGGCGTAGGCACCGGCTCTGGCGTCGGCGCGTCCGCGAAGGCTTCCCAGGGGAGGCCCTCTTCCAAGACGGGCCTCCCGCTCCCGGCATGGGCCAGCAACAGATGGAAGGTCATGGCTTCTCCTTCTTCGCGTCCGGAAGCTGCTCGGTGGGAGCAGTGGTGGCAGGAGTCTTCGCCGTGCCCTCCGTGCCCTGGCGAAGCGCCGAGGCCTTCTCAGGCTCGGGGAGCGTCAGCCCGGGACGGTCCGTGCCGGAGCCCGCCTTGGTGCCCCCCGCGTTGGTGTCGGTCGGTGGGGGACCCAGGAAGACCGCGGCTCCCTCCGACCGGACCTGGGCCTCGAAGCTGGGACGCTCCGAATGGGTGCCATGGACTTCAAAAAGGATGCGATCGACCCCGTCCATCACCCCAGACCCGACGAACCCCTTCAGGGACGTTTCGATATAGACCTGACGTCCCTCCTCGGGTTGTCCCTCGAAGAACGGGCGGCCATCCCACTTCGAATACACCTGTGGCTTCAATGCCTTCCCATGCATTGTCTCTCCTCCTGAAAGATGTTGACTGTGGTCGGCGGCGTCTGCCTATTCGAAGACCAGGACCCCGTTGACCCAGCTGTGGGACGCGCTTCGCTGCAACCACTGCTGCCGTTCGTCGCGGACCGCCGTGCCGAGCGGGCTTCCCGCACGGAGGCGATCCCGCACGTTCCCGAAGAACACGGACGAGTCTTCGTCGGGGATGGGCAAGGTCGCCGCCACCACGCCGCGAGCTCCCGCGGCCAGGAAGGCATTGGGGAGGCTGCCGAGCTCGTGGAGGGCCGTCGTACCTCGTGCCGCCTCACAGGCCGCGAGGATGACGAGGGGGGCCTTGGGCAGCTTCATCTTGCGGATGAGTTCCTCGGTCAGCATGTCCGAGCCGTTCGTCTCGGGCGCCAGCAACAGGTAGGTGCTCTTCGGTCCCGGCGCGACCTTTCCATGGGTCGCCAGGTCGACCTCCGAAGCCTTGGGCATTTCCGCCAACACGCGGCTGGGAGTGGCCGCCAGGTCGGTCAGGGTCATCAGGTCTTCGTCGGGCGTGATGCGCGCGGTCCACCGCAGGGGCGTTTCGTTGCGCTGCTCGGCGTAACGGACCTCGTTGACGACTAGGTGGGTGCCCCGTCCCACCGGAGGCTGCCGAGCCACGGCCAGCGCCCGGTAGCGCCAGGCCATGTCCGCCGGCAGCAAGCCCGAACGGCCCTGGAGGGGCGGTCGGGCCAGCACGTCCACCGAGGCGCAGGGCCGCAGGGCTTCCACCATGTCCGGTGGGACCACGTCGGTCATGTCCACCGGCATCCGCTTCGTCCGCGTCGGCATGTAGCGCTTCAGGAGCTGTCCATCCGCCCCGCGCCCCACCAACAACTGTCGCTCCGTGTCCTCGGTGAGCCCCAGGACACAGTTTCCCGGTGTGTCGAAGCCCAGCTCGTTCCCAAAGCGTGCCAGGGCCGTCGCGAAGTCCCCCCTCCGGGCATTGTCGAAGATGAGCGAGGTGAAACCGTAGGCGCGGGCATGTTGCGCCGTGATGTCCGTCCAACCCGCTCCGCTGGCCGCGGCTGCGGCACGTGTCGCCTGTTCGATGGCGTCCACCAGCAGCGCATGCCCTTGCGCAGGGTCCGCCTCCAGGAGGAACCGTCCCTGAAGGGACTTGACGAAGGCATGCTGGCCTTCCGTCACCGGGGCATCCGAAGCCAATCCCTGCTGCACGGCCTCCACGTCTCCGGCAGCACGACGGGTCCGGGCAATGTCCGCCAGCGCGGCCACCCCATGCTGGGTCAATGGCAGCCCGGTAGCCAGGGCCTGGTTGATTTCATCCCGGGCCACATCCAGCTCCAGTGCCTTGATGGCCAGATGCGCTAGATTTTCATGGATGTTGCGCGCGAGTTCCTTCCCGCCCCCCATCAGCAAGGCCTCTCCGAAATAGGCCCGGCCCAGCGTCACGTCCGCGGCCATGCGGGCCACACTGCCAAGCGCCTGGAGCAGCATGCGCTCCTGCTCCCACTGGCCCAGTCTCGACTGGGTGAGACCTTCACGGGCGAAACGCTCTGCCTCCTGAAGCTGGAAGAGCCAACCGGACACATACGCCAGGTCGTTGCGAACCTCCGTGCACCGATAGACGAGGTGCTCCTGCGTGCAGAGCTCCAGCGCCTGTCTCAAGTCCGAGAGCGCGAGCTCATACCGGTCCTTCTGGCGTGAGCGGTCCGCGCGCTCCTGCAGCGCCAGGACCTTGAACCAAGGGTCCGGATTGCTGTTTCCCAGCGTGATCAGCTTCTCCGCGTACTCCGAGTCGGGTCCCCGGGGTGAGAACATCACCAACGCGCCCAGCGTGATGTCGTCCTCGTTCGAGGCCAGGAAAGTACGCAGCAGGGGTTCTTTTCCAGAGGGCTCCACCGTCCCCATGGCCCACCGTCCGTAGGCTTCCGCCAGCGGGGCCCGGCGTGAGAAGTCCCGGTTCGCAACCGAGCGGAGATAGTCGGCCAGCACGGTCTGCTGGCCTGCTTTCGAGTCCAGTGCCTCCGCCAGCGGAAGGAGCGCGAGCACATCCTCGCGCGAGGTGCGGCTTCGCACCGCATGGTAGAAGTCACGCCGCATCATCGGTACATCGGCGTACCGCATGGCCTCATCAAGCGCCTGGGCACCGCGCGCCACGAGCTCGGCGCCCGCGCTGTTCGCGGCCTCCCATCGCTGCTGGCGCGTCGTCACGTCCGCGAGCTTCACGCGCTTCTCGCGGGCCTCTGTACGCCAGGCGGGGTTGGTCTCCTGCGCCTCGACTGCCTCCAGGTCCTGAATGGCCAGCAGCGGCAGGCCCAGGTCCCGGTACACGAGCGCGCGGTTCCAGTGTGCCTGGAGATGGGTGGGCTTGAGCACGAGGGCCTGATGGAGCAGTCGCAAGGCTTCTCGAAGTTCGCGCAGCGCCCAGGCTGGATCCTGGGTCTTCGCTGAGGCGTAGTAGGCCGCGCCCATGTCGCTGAGTACGTCAGCCGGGTCCCCCTGCCGCTCGGCTTGCATCCGCGCCAGGAGATCCTTCGCATTCTTGGGCTCCGGAGGGCCCGCGGTGAGGTAAGCGGCCACGAGTTGGGACAGGTCACCCCGTCGCTCCAGCTCACTCATCACCGTCAGCGGTCGACTGGCGGTGGCGGAGGGCGTGCCTCCGCCCATCAACGCCTGGGCAGGTCTGCGGTACTGGTCCGCCCCCGGGTAGGTGACACGTGCTTCCAGCGTCCGCGACGTCCCGGCCCACAGCGCGGGCTCTGGAGAAGACACCCGCCGGCCCACTCCGCCTACGCCCAGGAGCACCCCGAGCGCGACCGCGACCAGGGCCGCCCCCGCGGCGAACCATCGGTTGCGAGGCATGGCGTGCCACGGAATGGTGATGGGACCGTGCCGTTCCAGGTAGCGCCGCCCCATCTGGTCAAGTTGGAGGTGCCGCGTCAGCTCCGTCTGACAGTGCGCGCAGTCTGCCAGGTGTCTGCCAAACGCCTGGGACTCCGCGAGCGGCAGATCTCCATCCGCGAAGAGCGGCAGTTGGTCACAGGGCTTGGACATCAGTGGGTTCCTTCATCGACGTAAGGCAGGAGGAGTTCGTTCAACCGCTGGCGCGCATCGAACAGGCGCTTGGCCACGGCATTCGGCTTGATGTTCAGGCGCCTGGCGATCTCCTGGTTGCCCAGGCCCTGGACATGGAGCAGGAAGGTCACGCGCTGCAGCTGAGGGAGCTGGTCCACGGCCCGGTCGAAGCGCTCTGGCGTGATGCGCTCGTAGGTGGACGTGTTTTCCCCCTGCCCCAGGGTCCAGCGGGTGATGGTCGGATCGTCCTCGGCACGTTTCCGACCCATGGCGCTCCGCTGCAAGTCCACGAAATGGCGGTTCATCACGGCGATGAGCCAGCCATCCATGGGCTCATCTCCCCGGTCGTCCAGGGAGCCCGCGAAGTGCTTGATGAAGCGAAGGAGTGTCTCCTGCACGAGGTCCTTGGGATCCAACCCCTGTGCCCCCCTGCAGAGCCGCTCCGCGATGGGCAGCAGCAGCTGGTAGTACTTGTCCTGCCAGTGGTCGTAATTAAGGGCCACGCGCTCCCCGGCGTTCGTCATGACCGCATCTCCGGTCCTTCCCCACCAGGGAAACGGAGGACCGGGCGGATGTTACGTCGGCCTTCACGCGCGCCACGGGGGGCATCGCCGCCGCCGCTTCTTCGGGGGCTCGTGCGGGTTCCAGGGCAGTTCCACATACCCTTCCGGACCCTGCCGGAAGTTGAAGAGCTTGATGCGGGGCTGCGCCTTCGGGTTGTAGGCACGCCCCAGGGCCGCCGCGAGGCTGGCGGGACAGGCCATGGCCAGCCAGATCTCCCGTACCTGGGGCAATGTTTCCCGGATGCGTTCCAGGCAGCTCAAGAACTCATCCAGCGCCCTGGCTGCGTCGGCTGGACCTCCCAGCGCTGTCCGGGAGGGGCCCCTGGCAGCGACGAGGCGGAGCAGAGCGGGAGGTCTCTCATACCCCAGCCAGCGAGCCACATCCTCCCCGGTGACAGACAAAGTCACCTCCACGGAGAGGGCCAGGCGTCCCCCGGCTTCGCGACAGGCCTCGGGGGTTGGCAAGGGCTCCTGCTTGAAAAATGGCTCCGTGGGCAGAGGGACGGCGCTTCCCGAGTCGTAGAAGCAGTCCCATTCATCGCTTCCCATCCTCCGGAACTGGTAGGCCTTGAGCCCCATCCGGTTCAAGCGCCACCCCAGATGGAACATCAGGGGCAAGGGAGCGCGCCCAAAGAGATGGACGCAGGTGACCTTGGTTCCCAAGGACTCCACGAGCGCATCCGCGCGACGCAGGGCCTGGCGCCACTCCGATTGCGACGAAGGCAAGGCCTCTCCCACCTTGTCAAGGGGTTGAAGGACCAAGACCTCCCTGGATTTCCCCGCCAAGGCGCGTCGTACCGCAGCGGGAGCTACGTTGTAGTTCAGCTCGTACGCCAAGGAGATTTCGCCGGAGAGCGACTCAGGCAGGGCCTCCTTCTCCGAGAAGGTCACTCGGCGAGGCTCCACCGGGACCTCAGGCTGGCGCGGCGAGGACGCCAGGAACTGAAGCGAAGCCCAATCGAGCGAATCGGCCGGGAGCGCTGCCAGGGCGACCTGATAGGCCTCATACAGCGGGCGCTTGAGCTGGCAACGCGTCCGGTAGAACGCGCGGGTCAGGGCCACCGACCCGGTCACCGAGAGTGGCATCAGAGAGGCAATGACCACGGGAATCCCCAGCTTGTGGAGATGCAGGGCCACCCCCCCGAACATGCTTCCCACGTCTCCAGGGTGCCCTCCATGGCAGGCACTCAAGACCACGGCATGGAGTTGGGAAGCGTGCTCCTGGCCCAGAAGATTCGACAGCCCGTTCATTCCGATGGGCAGCGGCCGACCGGGACGGACCGGATCCGACCCGACCAGTCCGTAGGTTCCGTCCGCTAGCTTCGTCCCATGGCAGAGGAGGTGAAGAACCCGAAACGGGTTGCCTTCCTGCTTTGCCCGGTTCAAGTGCTCCCGAAGGGCTTCGAGGCTCAGCTCCGGGCAGATTTCCACATTTGAATCGGAGTTTGGGCAGGCCTCCTTCAACGCATCCAGGTGCTGTTGCCCCCCTACTGCGCCGCCCGCGTCGGACCAGGCGAACAGCACACGACCCGGTTCGCACCCGGGCGTGGGAAAGCGCGGTTCACCCACCCACTCCTGCGTAATCACGCAGTGCTTGAGGGCCCCCAGCCGGCGCTGATCCGAGAGCTGCGCCAACGGCCAGGGAAGGGTGAACAACTCCACCGAGTTGAACCGAAGCCGCAGCAGTAAAGGTGCTCCCGTATCCTCGGCCTGGAACAGCTCCCTTTCGTAGAGCCCCCACCCCCCTTGCTCCTTCAATGCGTCCAGCAGGAAATCCCGCAGCAGGCTTCCGATACGGGACTGATCCGCCTCCGACATGCGCGGTTGGGTCAGGGCAGCCTTCAAGGCCTCCATGCGGTCCCAGGGAAACACGCTGTGTCCCGACCGGTGGTGCATGTCAATCGAGGTGTATGCCTGGGGCATGCCATCGAATGCGTACGCCTTGCCGGGGTTCTCCGAACGCACCAACTGGAGCGACAGCTCGCGCGGCTGGGACATGGCATCTACCTCACCGGGAAGTCGGGGCCCAACAGCTCGCGCCAGACTCCGTTCGCCGAAGCCATCTCTCCCCTGCGTTCCTGCTCGAGCGCCCAGACCGCCTGGCGCAACGCCCCCGAAAGCCGCTGCTGGGCCTGCTGGAGCTTTCCCGGGCTGATTCCAGCGTTGACGGGAGGCCCCAACCCCGCCGGCTCCAGGCACGTCTGTTCGACGCGCCCGCTCATGAACTTGAACAGGTGCGCCATGCCCTCGGCGTAGCTGGCGCCCTGTGGGAGGGTTGCGATGCCTTCGTAAGCTAAGACCTCCAGCAGGAACGAACGCACCGGCCTTCCCTGTTGCTGGTTCCAGCGCTTGACGGCTTTGATGAGCGGCTTCAGCTTCTTCTTCGCGCGCTCATTCGCGGCGTCACAAATCACCTGATGACGCCGGGGATCACTCAAGATCCACGTGTCCTGGTCCAGATCAGGGATGTGATAGAGGTTTCGCTGCCTCGGATCTTCAATTGCAGGGACCACGTCGAAACCGATGCCCGTCCCTGTGAACTCGATGTTGACCGAGCGGTTCTGCAAACGCGCCTCCTTGTCGGGAAACGCCGCTTCGAGCGCGTGCTTCACGCGCAGCAGGAACGCCTCGGGTGAGAGCGTCTCTCCATGTCCGTTTCCTCCTGAGAAAATCAGGAAGAGGTCGATGTCGTGGAGAGGCCGGATGGCTGTGTTCCGGCCATAGGACCCAGAGAGGATGGATTCCTTGGGCCCGAGCTGGCGGCGCATGGCGTCGAAGACCTGACGCTCCTGCCGTTTCGCCTCGCGGGACTCCCCCTCGTGCAATTCGAGGGACTGCATGAACCTTTCAAATGCCTGCGCCACGGTCAGCATCGTTGAATCTCCCTCTCGCATCAGGGAAACGAAGGAGACCGTGGGAATTACATTGGCAGGAGCCCTCTCGAGCGGGTGAGACGGGGCACGTCGGTCTAGCCCCCACAGGGTCGCGTTGTCCTCGGAGCACGGCTACCGCCAGCCAACGCTGATTACGCGCCCGCGCGCTGCCCCAGACGGGCCCCTGTCCTCAGCCGCCCTGCCGCAGTGCCGCGTGACGCGCCGCCTGCACCAGTGCGACCAGGTCTCCGTTGCGGGCCACGTCTCCGCCCGCGGGCTTCGCGTGCTCCGGGGAGAACAGCCGCGCGGGCGTGCGGGCCTGGCCTCGCAGCATCACGAAGAGGCGCAACGCGTCCCTCAGGGCCTCCGCCTCCGGCCCCTCCTCCGTGCGCGCTCGCTGCGCGGACTGCTCCAGCCGCGCCCACGCCACCTCTTCACTCCATGCGCCCCGGGGCCGCTCACGCGACAGGGCCGCCAGCGCCGCCGCTGTCTCCACCAGCCCGGCCCGGCCTTCCGTGAAGACGCTCCTCGCGGACAGCCGCAGCGCCGGGTCCTCCGTCAGCGCGGCCCTCCAGGACAACAGCGCGGGCAGCTCGTGCTCGCGCGGCACCACCGGCGCCAGCTCCGCTTCCAGCACCGCTCGCACGCGCACCCTCGCCACGTCGTGCCAGAAGGCCGCGTGCAACAGCAGCTCCGGCCCGCTGCGCGCCACCCGCGTCGGCGCTCGGCGCATGCGCCGCTGGAGAAAGTCCTTCACCCTGCCCCGGCTGTCGTAGCGCTCCAGCCGCTCCCACAGCGCCACCAGCGCGGCGGCGCCCAGCGGCAGCGCCCGGGCCAGCTCTCGCGCCTCTTCGTCGGAGAACGCCGGCGCGCCTTCCGTCACCGGGCGCTTGAACACGCGCTCGAACACCTCACCCGCGGCGCACGCGGCGCGCAATTCCGGCAGGTTGCGCGGCAACAGCTCCACCGCCTGGGCCCAGATGCGTCCGCCCAGCAGCGGCGCCGCGTCCAGCACCTCCGTCTCCAGGCGCAAGAGCCTCGCACCCAGCGTGTCGGGCACGTCCTCCTCCTCGTCATCCGACGACGAGGACAGCCGCCGCTCCGCCGCGCGCTCCACCGCCTCGCGCAGGCGCTCCACCTCGTGCATCAGCCGCACGGGCGCCGCGTCGCGCGGCCAGGCCTCCGCCTCCACGCGGCGTCTCAGCGCGCCCAGCGTCGCGTCCACCTCCGGCTGGGCGGTGGCCACCTCACGCAAGAGCTCGAAGTGGTTGCGGATCCGGTCCTTCCAGAAGAAGGACTCCAGCACGCCCTTGAGCGCGCGGTAGCGCAGGCGCGTGGCCTCCAGGAGGTCCGCTCGGTCCTCCAGCCGCGCTCTGAGATCGTCCGGACGGGTGGCCACGGTCCCATCATAAGGACCCGCCGCGCCGGGCGCAGGCCTCCCCTTGGCGCGGAGCGTCAGGCCAGGAACGGTGCCACCTTCCCGACGTGGGAAGGTGGACGAAGGGCCCGGCTCAGACGCGCATGGGCATGACCACGGCGGTGAAGCTGCGGTCGCCGGGGCCGTGCAGGACGCCCGGGCTGTGCTCGTCGCCCAGCTCGAAGCTGACCTCGTCCGTCTCCGTCACGCCCAGCACGTCCATCAGGTAGCGGGCGTTGAAGCCGATGGTGATGTCGTTGCCCTTGTAGTCCACGTCCAGCGCGTCGCGCGCTTCACCCAGGTCCGGGTTGCTGGCGGTGATGAGCAGCTTGCCCTTCTCCAGGCCGATGCGGATGGCGTTGCTCTTGTCCGCGGACAGCAGGGCAATGCGCTTGAGGCCCTCCAGCAGGCGCACCTTGGGGACGAGGACGACCTTCTCACCCTCCTTGGGGATGACGCGCTGGTACTCCGGGAACTGCCCGTCGATGAGGCGCATCACCATGGTGAGGCCCGGCTTCTTGAACAGCGCCGAGTTCTCCGCGAACCCCAGGTGGCACTCCGCGTCCGGGGCCTCGTCCAGGAGGCGCTTCAACTCCATCAGGCCCTTGCGCGGGATGATGACGCCGCTCTTGAGCTTGAAGTCGCCGGACATCTCGCGCTCGATGAGCGACAGCCGGTGTCCGTCCGTGGCCACCATGCGGACCTTGCCGCTCTGCTGCGGCTCGAAGAAGACGCCGTTGAGGATGTAGCGCGTCTCGTCGCTGGAGATGGCGAACTGGGTCTTCTTGATCATCTCCAGGAGGACGTTGCCGGAGATCTGCACCAGCGGCGCGTTCTCCTCCTTGGGCAGCTTCGGGTACTCCTCGGCGGCCATGCCGACGATCTTGAAGTGCGCGGAGCCGGAGGAGATGTCGACGTAGTTGTTCGCCAGCTTCTTGAGCGTGACCTCCGCGTCCGGGAGGTTCTGCACGATGTCGAAGACGTACTTCGCGCTCAGCGTGACGGCGCCCGGCTTGGACACGTCCGCGGCGTGCTCGGACACGATGCCGATGTCCAGGTCGAAGGCCGTGACGGTGATACTGCCCTTGTTCGCCGTGAGCAGCACGTTGGCGAGGATGGGCATCGTCGTCTTGCGCTCCACGATGCCCTGGGCGCGGTAGAGGGCCTTCTTCAGCTCGTCGGCGGCGATGCGGAATTCCATCGTGGGCGTCCTTACAGGTCACGGCCCCGGAGGCCGATCTCTTGGGGCGCGGGTGTACAACGAACGGATGGCCCCTACCACCGTCTTGGCACCCCTTTATGGACATGATCCGCCCGGTTCCGGACTGTCCGGGTGTCCAGGTGGGACATGGAGGAAAAAGGCCCCTGTTGCCCTGGTGGGCGGGCGCGCGGCCGGGCAGAGTGGACCTGGCCGTGCCCCTCCCGCGTTGAAGGAGGGCACCCGTCCTCCTTCCGGAGTCGCCATGAACGCCCGCTCCCTGATCCTGTCCGCCGTGCTCGTGCTCGGCCCGGTGGCGTGCAGCACGCCGTCCTCCCCCACCGCGCAGCCTTCCGGCGACGTGCCCGGCGCGGCGGCCCCCACCGACCTGAAGCGGACCGATGTGAACGTGCCCGCGGGTGCCGCGGACGAGCCCGGCACGGCCGCCCCCACCCCCTCAACCGGAGACGCCACCATGACCACCAGCACCGTCTACATCGTCAAGGACAACGGCAAGCGCTGCTTCGCGCCGCCCTGCGACCACTACGACCTGTTCAGCGCGGACGCGCCGGACAAGAAGCTCCAGACCCTTCACGAAATCGACCTGAGCGCCGTCACCGGCGGGGACGACGCGAAGCTGGGGGAGCTCATGCAGCGCGCCGCCAAGGGCGGCCCCGGCCTCAAGGTGGAGGGCTCGCTGGACAAGCGGCTCAAGGCCGGCCCCGCGGGCGACGCCGTCGTCCTGCGCGCCACCCGCCTCGTCGGCTGAAGTGGCGCGGGCCTGGGACCGCGTCCCGCGCGGTCCCGGCAAAGCGCCTCAGAGCCGCACCCCCACCTGGAAGCCGGGCCAGCGCTGCATGCGCGTGTTCGCGTCGAAGTTGTGCGAGCGCACCGGCAGCGTGGTCAGCTTCGCGAACTCCGGCTCGCCCCAGGTGAACGCCACGTTGTAGGTGGGCCCGGCGAACACGGCCAGCCGGGGCATCACCTGGAAGCCCAGCATGAGCCGCGCCTGTGTGAGCAGGCTGTTGGTGCTGCCGGAGAACGGAGCGCGCGTGGACAGCACCTGGCTGCCCGCGACGTCCACGTCCGCCCAGAAACGCGAGCCCAGCGGGATGTGCCCGCCCAGGCCCAGTCCCAGGCTGAAGCGCTGGAAGCGGTCGTCCGGGCCCAGGCCCGCGAGCAGCGTCGTGTAGAAGTACCTACCGCCGAACTTCAGCGCCAGGTTGGTGAGCTGCACGTCGCTGCCGTAGACCTCCAGGTGCAGCTGGCCCTTCTTCTCGTAGGTGAACAGGCCCACCGGCACGCCGTTCACCTCGTCGGAGACATTCACCAGCCCCAGCTGCATGCCGTTCACCGTGTCCGCGACGTTGATGAGCCCCAGCTGCATGCCGGACACGTCACCGCCCACGTTGATGAACCCCAGCTGCAGTCCGGTGAGGGACGGCGCGCGGTTGAGCAGCACGGAGCCCTGGATGCCCCGCGCGGCCGCCGCCACGGAGTTGACGCCCAGCGTGAACTGCACGCCCTTCATCGTGCCGTTCGCGTGATTGGCACCCAGTGACAGCTGCAACCCGGTGGCGTCCGCCGTGGTGATGTTGGCGCCCAGCGCCGCCTGCACGCCGCCCAGCGCGCCGCGCGCCACGTTCGCGCCCAGGGCCAGCTGGCCCACGCCGCTCGCGTCGCCGTTGGACACGTTGAGGCCCAGCGTCGCCTGCGCGCCCCGCACCGCGCCGCCCGCCACGTTGGTGACGAGCGACAGCTGCGCGCCGGACACGTCCGCGCCAGACGTGTTGAAGCCCAGCGCCATGGCCAGGCCGGACACCTCCGCGTCGTACACGTTGCCGGCGAGCCCCAGCGCCAGCCCGCCGCCCAGCGCCGCGCCGCCGTTGACGACGCCCAGCGCGAAGCGGTTCTCCACCAGCGCGCGGCCCGCCCTCAGCGTGTTGGTGCTCATGGACGGCACGAGGCTCAGGTTCACCGGCAGCATCTGACGGCCCTGCGGGGACAGCGGAGCACTGCCTCCACCGCCGCCGCGCATCACGGTGGCCTCGTGGCCCACGCCCAGGAAGTCGCCGGGGGACAGCGGCGTGCGCGCGCCCTCCTTCAGCGTGAAGGCAGCCTCGGACACGCCTCCGTCCCACTCGCGCCGGGCGCGGTAGGCGCCGGGGGCCAGGCCCAGCTCGGTGGCGCGGCCGGAGACCTTCTGCACTTCCACCACCAGCGTGCCCACCGCGTCGCGCACGTACAGGCGGCCCTCCAGCGGCTCGGTGAGGACCAGGCCCGCGGTGGTGGCGCGCAGGTCGGTCATCACCAGGTCACCGGTGCCGGCCAGCTCGATGTCGTAGTTGGGGTGCTGCGCGCCGCCCTGCGTGCGCTCCGTGCGCGCGAGCGTTTCGTGGAAGGCGAACTGGTAGGCCTCCGTGAGGGTGACGCGGCCATCGTGCGTGACGTCCGCGGCGCCGCGCAGGCCGGACAGGAGGTGGTGCGTGAAGAACGAGCCGCCCAGCCGGTCCGACTCCTGCGACGCCTCGTCCGCGCTGGAGGAGGTGAGGATGGCGTGGCCCTTCACCTGGATGCCGGAGTCCACCAGGAACGCGGGCCGCGCGACGCCGCCCTTCTTGCGCGCGAACGCGCCGGACGCGCACGAGTCCAGCACCGCGATTCTCACGTCCGCGGGCAGTCCCTCCAGCGAGCGGCGCAGCTCTCCGTAGTCCAGGCGCTGGCCCTTGAGCAGCAGCCCCTCGTCGTCCGAGTGGCCGGAGTAGTACAGCAGCACCTCCACGCGGCGGGCCCCTGACGCGCGGACGCCCTCGGCGAGCTTGCGCACGCGGTCGAAGCCGGCGAGCACGCCCGCGCGGTCCACGTCCATGAGCAGCACGCGGTCCTGGGGCAGCACGCCGCCCAGCTCCGCCAGCACCAGGGCGAAGGCCTTGGCGTCGGTCTCCGCGTAGCGCAGCCGCACGCGCTCCGGGCCGCCGTCGTTGACGCCCACGAACAGGGCCAGCCGGCGCACGGCGCCGGTTTCCGCGGCGTGGGCGGAGGACATCGCGCCCAGCGCGAACAGGAGGATGACGAGCGCTCTCATGGGGAGGGCTTCTCCAGCAGGAAGGACGTCTGGCCCAGGCCCGCGGGCAGGGTCAGCGGCGCGGTGCGCGCCTCGGGGGATGCGGCCAGGACGCGCGCGGCGGCCATCACGCCGTCCAGCTCGAACGGGGCGTCGGCGGTGATGAGGAAGAAGCGCTCGAAGCCCGGGGCGTCGTCCAGCTCGTAGGCGCGGGGCAGCAGGTGCGTGCCGCCGCGCTCCAGTTGCGCGGACGTGTCGCCCGGGTCGGGCAGGTGCGGGGTGACGGTGCCCCGGCCGTCCACGGAGAGGATGACGCCGTGGGCGTGGCCGGCGGCCGTATAGGACAGCTGCACCACGTCACCGGCCTGGGCGGGGGCGCCGTCGGTGAGGCGCTCGGTGCGGGTGGCGGCCTGGCGGTGCACGTCGAGCCGGGGCTGGAGCCCCTTGCTGCGGGTGGGCTCCAGGACGCCGGGGGTGCTCCCCGTCGCCGACCAGGGGTCGCGCGCCTCCTGCTCCTGGGACGACGCTCCCGGCCGCACGAGGACGAAGAGGGTCGCGGCGGCGAGCACCGGCACCAGGGCGGGCAGGAAGCGCCAGGAAGGGCGCGCGGGCGGGGCCTCGGCGCGGGGCGCGGCGGGGGCGCTGGCGCGGGCGAAGCGGGCCTTCACCTCGCGGGCGACGCGGTCCGGGGGCAGGGCCTCCAGGGTGGCGCGCGAGTCGGCCTCCAGGGCGGCGAGGCGCGCGGGGCCATCGGGTTCGCGGGACAGGCGGTCGCGGGCGGCGGCGAGCTCGTCCGGGGGCAGCTCCCCCAGGGCGATGCGCTCCAGCAGCCAGTCCGGGGTGCGGTGGGGGGACGTCATGCGGCCTCCAGCTCCTGCAGGACAGCGGACAGGGCCCGGAGGCGCTTGCGCACTCCGGACACGGACAGGCCCACCTCGCGGGCGGTCTCCTCCAGCGTCATGCCGTCCACCAGGTGGAGCACGGCGATGTCCCGGCTGGACGCGGGGACGCGGCCGAAGAGCCGGTCCAGGAGGCCCCGGGCGGCGGTGCGCGCCTCGGTGTCGCCGGACGCGGCGATCTTGAGCACCAGCTCGTCGTCGCGGTCCTCGGGGCGCCGCTTCGCGCCGCGGAGGCGGTTGAGGCACACCCGGGTGGCAATCTGGTGCAGCAGGCTGGAGGGCCCCGCGTCCTTCAGGGCGGCCTGGTAGCGCAGCAGTTGAACGAACACGTCATGCATGGCGTCCACGGCCTGTTCCTCGTCGCGCAGCAGGAAGCGGCAGCGCCGGAGCACCTGGGGGCCATAGCGTCGGTAATAGGCCTCCACATCGACGGACACCGCACGCGCCTCCCGGTTGGCCAGGGGAACACCGGTGCCCCCGAAATCTGTCACCGGCCTTTTTGAAGAAAGCGGCGTCCCTACCCCGTTTCCCCCCATCCCGGCCACCCCGGGCCGGGGAAATCCCGGCTTCCCGCCGCCCACCCGGGAGTTCGCTTGAGCTGCAAGCAGAAAAGCAGCCGGCTGCCCCCCAGCAGCGATAAGTGTTCACTTACCAATGCGGTCGGACGCTCCAGGGTTTAACGAAAGTCGGAAGCTCCCTACCCTGCCCCGTCCGCCACCGCCCTGGTTCTCGTGATCCAATCGACCCCTGCCATCGACACGCTGCGGGCGCGGTACCTGGCCGCGCAGCTCTCCGGAAATCGTCAGGAGGCCCTGCGCCTGCTCGTGGATGACGGCCTGCTGTGCGGCATCCCCCTCCAGGAGCTGCACCTGGAGGTCATCCAGGCCGCGCAGTACGAAATCGGCCGGCTCTGGCAGGAGAACACCATCTCCGTGGCCCAGGAACACCTGGCCACCGCCATCTCCCAGTACGTCCTGGCCCACCTGTACCGCCACCTGCCCCGCGACCCGTCCAACGGCAAGATCGTGATGATGGCGTGCGTGGAGGGCGAGCTGCACGAGGTGGGCGCGCGCATGGCCAGCGACTTCCTGGAGATGGCCGGCTTCGACGTGCGCTTCCTCGGCGCCAACGTGCCCGCGGATCACCTGGCCCGCATGGTGCGCGAGACCCCGCCCAACCTCCTGGCCCTCTCCGTCACCATGCCCTTCCACATGCCGCAGGTCCGCGAGGCCGTGCGCAAGGTGCGCGAGGTGTCCCCGTCCCTGCCCATCGCCGTGGGCGGGCTCGCCTTCGACTGGGGTCCCGTTCTCGAAGAGGAGCTGGCCGTGACCTTCTTCGGCAAGAGCGTCCGCGAGCTGGTCTCCACCACCTGCCGCACGCTCGGGGTCTGACACCATGTCGAACGTGAGCCATCAGGTGGAAGCCCGGACCGCGTCCCTCGCTTCCAATTCTGTTCAAGCTTTGTACGAAGATCCGTTCTGGACCGCGCGCTACGGCATCCAGCGCGCCCGCCGCTTTGGCGACGAGGACGCCGTCTTCCACGTGCGCTACCTCGTCCAGGCGCTCGACGCGTCCCGCCCCGCCATCCTGGAGGACTACGCGCGCTGGCTGCGCACCCTGCTCGTCACGCGCGGCATGTGCTCGCTGCACCTGGATCAGCACTTCGAGGGGCTCCTGCGCGCCCTCCAGGCGGAGGGCTTCGGCCCGGACTCGCAGCCGTGCGTCTACGTCCAGGCCGCCCGTCAGGCGCTGCGCTACAAAGACGGTCCCGCCCACCGGCTGGAGGAGGACCTGGCCGTCATCACCAGCGCGGCCGTCCGGCGGCTGGAGGCCCCGCTGCCGCCCGGCAGCCGGCCCCGCCTGGAACAAGAGGTCCACCTCCAGTTGTCCTATCTCGCGGACGCACTCGCGATGGACCGCACGGACCTGTGGGACGCCCACCTCCAGTGGTACGCGGGCTTCTGGCCCCAGCGGGGGCTTTCGCCCCTGAACCTTCTCCAATGCCTGGACGCGCTAAAGGCCGTCCTGGGAAGCGCGCATCCGGAAGCGCGAACGTTGCTCGCACGAACGCCTGTTTCGTGGGAGGAGACACATTCATGATGCAAGAGGATGACCGCGCCTTCGGGATCTTCGAGTCCCTCAGCCGCGAGCTGGCGTTGGCCTGCGATGCGGAAGGCACGATCGTCTGGCGCGACGAACGGGCCACGCGCATCCTGGGCGTGAAGCCGGGCCAGTCGCTCAAGAGCCTGGCCAGCCCCGGCAGCGAGAGCAAGGTGGAGAAGCTGCTCGTGCAGGCGCGCGACGAGGCCGTGGACGGCTGGGAGCTCATCCTCCAGCGCGACCACAAGCCCGCCGCGTTCGCGTTCCGCGCCCGGCCGCACAACGGCGGCATCGCCCTGGTGGGCAGCCTGGTGCCGGAGGACTACGGCGCCGCGCTCACCCAGGTGAGCACCACGCTGGGCGAATTGTCCGCGCTCCACCGCGAGACGGAGCGCCAGCAGCACGAGCTCAAGCGCCGCGCGGAGGAGCTGACCCGCCTCAACCGCGAGCTGGAGGAGTCCAACCGCGGCGTGCGCAGCCTGCACGCGGCCCTGGACGAGAAGGCGGAGAGCCTCCAGCGCGCCTCGGAGATCAAGAGCCGCGTGGTGGCCAACGTGAGCCACGAGTTCCGCACGCCGCTGCACTCCATCCTTGGGCTGTCCAAGGTGCTGCTCAACCCGCTCAACGGCACCCTCGCGCCGGAGCAGGAGAAGCAGGTCCAGTTCATCCGCGGCTCGGCGGAGGCCCTCTTCGAGCTGGTCAACGACCTCTTGGACCTGTCCAAGGTGGAGTCCGGCAAGACGACGCTGCGCCACAGCCGCTTCGTCGTGTCCGACCTCCTGAGCGCGCTGCGCGGCATGACCCGGCCCCTGTTGCCGCCGGACTCGTCGGTGGCGCTCAACTTCGAGGACTCGCCGGAGCCGCTGGAGCTGGAGACGGACGAGTCCAAGCTCAGCCAGGTGGTGCGCAACCTGGTCTCCAACGCGCTCAAGTTCACGGAGTCCGGCTCCGTGACGGTGTCCGCCGCGCCGGGCCCGCGCGACACGGTGGTGTTCACCGTGAAGGACACGGGCATCGGCATCGCGCCGGAGAACCACGAGCGCGTCTTCGAGGAGTTCATCCAGGTGGACAGCCACCTGCAGCGGCGCGTGAAGGGCACCGGCCTGGGCCTGCCGCTGGCGCGCAAGCTGACGGAGCTCTTGGGCGGCACGCTCACCGTGCAGAGCAAGCTGGGAGAAGGCGCCACGTTCGTCATCACCCTGCCGCGCGTCCACCCGGAAGTGTCGGAGATGACGGGGCTCACCCAGCGCAGCGAGAAGCTGGATCCGGGCCGCGCGCCGGTGCTGGTGCTGGAGGACGACCGCCAGACGCTGTTCCTCTACGAGAAGTACCTGGCGCGCTCCGGCTTCCAGGTGCTGCCCGTGCGCACCGTGGACGACGCGCGCAAGGTGATGCAGCGCGTGCGCCCCGCCGCCATGGTGCTGGACGTGATGCTGGAGGGCGAGACGAGCTGGAGCTTCCTCGCGGAGATGAAGAACGGCGAGCAGACGCGCGACATCCCCATCCTCGTCGTCACCGTGACGGACCGCGAGCAGAAGGCGCGCGCCCTGGGCGCGGACGAGTTCTGGCTCAAGCCCGTGGACGAGGTGCGCCTGCAGAAGAAGCTGGCCGCCATGGCGCGCACCGGGCCGGTGGAGCGGCTGCTCATCATCGACGACGACGACGTGCACCGCTACCTGCTCAAGCAGCTGCTCAAGGACACGCCCTTCCAGCTCCTGGAGGCATCCAACGGCCGCGAGGGCGTGCGCATCGCGCGGGAGAACGCCCCGCACCTCATCTTCCTGGACTTCGTGCTGCCGGACATCACCGCCTTCGACGTGCTGGACGAGCTGAAGGCGGATCCGCGCACGCGCGACATCCCCATCATCCTGCACACGTCCCACCAGCTGCAGGAGTCGGAGCGCCAGCGGCTGGCGCGTGAGACGTCCGCCATCCTGGCCAAGCACACGCTCAGCCGGGAGGTGGCCATCACCCGCATTCGCGACGCACTGTCCAAGGCAGGCCTTGGGGGTAACCGGGAGCTGCGTGAGGTGAACCCCCGTGGCTGAGCAATCGCGTCTGGCAACGGTCCTCAACGTCAACGACGACGAGGCCAACCGCTACCTGGTCAACCGCATCCTGGAGATGTCCGGCTACCACGTGCTGGAGGCGGCCACCGGCATGGCCGCCCTCCTCATGGCGGAGGAGCACCGCCCGGACGTCATCGTCCTGGACGTGAAGCTGCCGGACATCAGTGGCTATGAGGTCTGCGCGCGCCTGAGGGCCAACGCGGCCACGGCCGCCATCGCGGTGATGCACACGTCCGCGACGTTCGTCACGCCGGACAAGAAGGTGCAGGGCCTGGAGGGCGGCGCGGACGCGTACCTCACCCAGCCCTATGAGCCCTCGGAGCTCATCGCCACGGTGCGCTCGCTGTTGCGCCTGCGCCACGCGGAGCAGCAGGCCCGGCTGCGCACGGATCAGCTCATCGAGATGGACCGGCGCAAGGACGAGTTCCTGGCCATGCTGGCCCACGAGCTGCGCAACCCGCTGGCCGCCATCATGACGGCCATTGGCATCCTGGAGCGCAAGGCGCCCTCGGACACCAAGGAAGCGCGGATGCACGGCATCATCCAGCGCCAGACGCACCACCTGGCGCGGCTGGTGGACGACCTGCTGGACGTCAGCCGCATCACCCGGGGCAAGGTGGAGCTGCGCACGGAGCCGGTGAACCTGACGGAGAGCTTCCAGCAGCTGCTCTCCATCCTGCGCCCGCGCGTGGAGTCCCGGGGCCTGAAGCTGGAGGTCCACCTGCCGCGCACGCCGCTGTGGCTGGAGGGTGACGCCACGCGCCTGGAGCAGGTCTTCACCAACCTGGTGGACAACGCGGCCAAGTACACGGACCAGGGCACCGTCACCGTGGACCTCTTCCAGGAGGGCGTGGACGGCAGCGCGCAGGCGGTGCTGCGGGTGAGGGACACCGGCATCGGCATCCCGCCGGAGAAGCTGCCCGCCATGTTCGAACTGTTCGCCCAGGCGGACACGTCCCTGGAGCGCTCACGCGGGGGCCTGGGCATCGGCCTCACCCTGGTGCGCACGCTGGTGCGGATGCACGGCGGCAGCGTGGACGCCACCAGCGGGGGCCTGGGCCAGGGCAGCGAGTTCGTGGTGCGGCTGCCCCTGCTCCCCGAGGACCGCATCCCCCGGAAGCTGGGGGCCAACGTGCTGGACACGCGCAGGGCGCGGCGCATCCTCCTGGTGGAGGACAACTCGGACGCGCGCCAGTCCATGCGCGACCTCTTGGAGCTGTGGGGTCACCAGGTGGCGGTGGCGCAGGACGGCGTGCAGGGCGTGGCGCTGGCCCTGGAGCACGCGCCGGAGCTGGCGCTGGTGGACATTGGCCTGCCGGGGCTGGACGGCTACCAGGTGGCCCGGACGCTGCGCGCGCGCGTGGGGCAGAACCTGCGGCTGGTGGCGCTCAGCGGCTACGGCGACCCGGAGGCCTACCAGCAGGCCCTGAAGGCCGGGTTCGACGTGCACCTCACCAAGCCGGTGCGGCCCGCCGACCTGGATCGCGTCCTGTCGAACCTCTGAGGGAGGTCGCGCGCGGTCCGGGGTTCCCTGGAAGGGCGGGAGGGGAAGAGGGTCAACGCCGCTGGAGCGCGTTGGCCACCAGGCCCAGCAGCTTCACCTGGGCGGGGTCCAGCTGACGCACGCTGCGCAAGAGCCGGCGCACTTCCGGACGCTCCGGCGTGGGCGGAGGGGCTTCGCTGGCGCGAGACGGCGGCGCACCCTGCGCCGCGAGTCCCAGCAGCTCGTCCGCGGAGACGTGCAGCTCGTGGCACAGCTTCAGCAGGGTCTGGACGCTGGGGAGCATGCCGCCGCGCTCAAGGCGGCCGTACACTTCCGTGGCCACGTCGATTCGCTCGGCGACGTCGGCCTGCGTAAGCTCCATGCGGCCCCGGGCGACCCGTGCCGATGCGCCGATGGTGGTTGCGAGTTTCTTGTCCATGCCTTTGCTTGCCGACCCGAAACGTTTGGCCGACGGCATAGGACGTATAGAGGCAGACAGACAGAACTTGCCGGGTCAGCCTCCCATTGTTCACCCATAGGGTCGCTGCGCGGGAGGTGGACTTTCAGAGTCCGGGCAAGCCCGACACCCATGCCTCTTCTGAGACGGAGTGCCCTCTGGAAACGGCCTCCACGGCGTGCATCCCCGCATGTTTCCGGGCTTGTCGGGAGGTGACCCATGACGTTGGAGCCGCCGTTTCCTACGGTGTTCGAGCGTCCTGCCGCCACTGCCACCCTTCAGGGTTGGCTCATGTTTTCAGTCTTCATGCCCGGGGCCTACCGCGAGGCCACGGTGCTCAGCTCCACCGTGCCCAGGGCGCGTGCCAGCTCCGCGCGGGAGGTGGCCAGGTCGTACGTGGCCTGCACCTGCTGGGCGGCGGCGTTGGTGAAGGCCACCTGCGCGTCGCTGACCTCGATGATGTTGCCCACGCCCGCGCGGTAGCGCCCTTCGGCCAGCCGCAGCCGCTCGCGGGCGTTCACCTGGGCCTCGTCCGCGGCGGTGAGCGCCTCGCGCGTGGCCACCACGTTGAGCCGCGCCTGCTCCACCTGGAGCCGCACCTGCTGCCGGAGCGCGTCCTTCTGCGCCTGGAGGTCGCGCAGGTTGGCGTTGGCCTCGCGCGTCTGCGCGTTCACCAGCCCGCCCTGGAACAGCGCCCAGCTCATCTGGATGCCACCCTGCACGCTCAGCGTCGGGTCGTTGAACGGGTTCTCCCCCACGTCCGACGCGTTGCCCGTGAGGCTCAAGGAGGGCAGGTGGCCCGCCTTCGTCACCTTCACCTGCGACTCCTGCGCCAGGATCTGCCGCTCGCGCGCGGCGACGTCGGGACGGGCCTCCAGCGCTCGCTTCACCAGCGCGTCCAGCACCTCGTCTTCACCGGCGATGGCCGCCACCGTCACGTCCTGCACGGTGTAGTCGGTGGCCGACTCCACGCCCATGGTCTGGTTGAGCTGGGCCTTCGCCGTGGCATACGCGTTCTGCGCACGGATGAGCGCCACCTGCGCGTTGGCCTTCGCGGTGCGCTGCTGGAGCAGGTCGATCTCCGGCCTCGAGCCCACCTGCACGGACGCGTTCACCTGGTTGAGCCGCGCCTCCTCGCTCTGGAGCGTCTCCCGCGCCACGCCCAGCAGGGCCTTCTGCGTGAGGACGTTGAAGTACGCGGCACGCACGTCGCGCAGCGCGTCCTGGAGCACCTGCTGCTGCGAGTTCTCCTGCGCGCCCGCCGACTCCTTCGACGCGGCGTAGCGGCCCGTCGTCTTGCCGAAGTCGTAGAGGAGCTGGTTCCCGGACAGGCTCCCGCTGAAGCGCCGCGTGGTGTTGGACACCACGCCCGTGGTGCCGCCGCCCACCACCTGGATGACGTCCCGGTTGCTGGTGCCCAGCGTGTAGCTGGCGCTGGCGCTCACCTGCGGCAGGAAGCCGGAGAAGGCCTGACCCACCCGGGCCCGCGCCGCGTCGGTGTTCGCCTGCGCCGAGCGCAGCGTCGGCTGGTTCTGGCGCGCCGCGGTCTCCGCGTCCGCCAGCGTGATGACGCGCCCCTCGGAGGCAGCGGACGCGGACAGGGACTGCTGCACGGCGGGGGGCGTGGCCGGGGCCTGCGGAGAGGCCGCCTGGGCCCCCGCGACCACGGGCAGGACGCACAACGAAAGCGTCAACGGAAGCGCGCGCATCACTCGTACCTCAGTGCATCGATGGGATCCAACAGGCTCGCCTTGCGCGCCGGGTACAGCCCGAAGACGACCCCAACCAGGCCGCTGAACCCGATGGCCAGCAGCGCGACGTCAGGACGGACCAGCATGGGCCAGCCGAACTGCGCGGCCAGCAGCTTCGCCACGCCCAGGCCCACGGCCGCGCCGATGATGCCGCCCAGCACCGCCAGCGTCAGCGCCTCGATGAGGAACTGCGCCAGGATGTCGCGCGGCCGGGCGCCCACCGCCACGCGCACGCCAATCTCGCGCGTCCGCTCGGTGACGCTCACCAGCATGATGTTCATGATGCCGATACCGCCCACCACCAGCGACACCGCCGCGATGGCCGCGAGCAGCAGGCTCAGCGTCTCCGTGCTCTGCTGCTGACCGCTGGCCACCTCCGCCAGGTTGCGCACGTCGAAGTCGTTGGGGTCGTCCTCGCCCAGCCGGTGGCGCTCGCGCAGCAGGTTGGTCACGTCCGTCTGGGCCTTGGCCGTGAGGTCCGCGCTCGCCGCCTGCACGAACACGGCGCCGGTGATGTACGTGCCCAGGCTCTGCGCCTGCACCTGGCGGCGGAACGTGGTGGCCGGCACGAACACCGTGTTGTCGAAGTCCTGGCCCACGGGCGACTGGCCCTTGGGCGCCGTCACGCCCACCACTGTGAAGGGCGTCTTGTTGATGCGGATGACCTGCCCCACGGGGTTGAAGCCCTTGCCGTAGAGGTTGTCCACCACCGTCTGGCCCAGCACCGCCACCTTCGCGCCCGCCTCGTTGTCCGAGTCCGTGAAGCGCGCGCCCTGCGCCATGGTCCAGCTGCGCACGATGAAGTAGTCCGTCGTCGTGCCGATGATGCTGGTGTTCCAGTTCTGGTCCTCGCTGAACACCTGCGCGTTGGAGCGCATCTCCGGCGCCGCGCCGCGAACGGTCGACAGCTGCGTGCGCACGGCCTCCAGGTCGTCCCAGGTGATGGTGGGCTGGCTGCCGAAGCCGCCTCGCGCGCCACCGGAGCGGGACGAACCCGGCAGGATGATGAGCATGTTGGTGCCCATGGCGTCGAAGACCTTCTGCACGCTGGCCTTCGCGCCGTCGCCAATGGCCACCATGGCGATGACCGCGCCCACGCCGATGATGATGCCCAGCGCGGTGAGCACCGAGCGCGTCTTGGAACGCAGCAGCGCCCGCAGCGCCAGGACGACCGTCTCCAGGATGTTCATGTCCCCACCTCCTCGGCGGGCACCACCGCCGGGTGCGGCGTCTGGCGTCTGTCGTTCACGATGCGCCCGTCCTTCACCACCACGATGCGCTGGGTGTACTCGGCCACGTCCGGCTCGTGCGTCACCAGCACCAGCGTCAGGCCCTCCTTCTGCAACTGCTGGAACAGCGCCATCACCTCCACCGTGGTGCGCGAGTCCAGGTTGCCCGTGGGCTCGTCCGCGAGGATGACGCGAGGCCGCCCCACCAGCGCCCGCGCGATGGCCACGCGCTGCTGCTGACCGCCGGAGAGCTGCTTCGGGTGGTGGTCCAACCGCGCCCCCAGCCCCACGCGCTCCAGCGCTTCCTTCGCCCGCGCGCGCCGCTCCTTGGAGGGCACGCCCGCGTACAGCATGGGCAGCTCCACGTTCTCCAGCGCGGTGGTGCGCGCCAGCAGGTTGAAGCTCTGGAAGACGAAGCCCAGGGTGCGGTTGCGCACGCGGGCCAGGCCGTCGCGGTCCAGGCGGGCAACCTCGCGGCCGTTGAGCAGGTACTCGCCGGAGGTGGGCCGGTCCAGGCAGCCCAGGATGTTCATGAGCGTGGACTTGCCCGAACCGGAGGAGCCCATGATGGAGACGAACTCGCCCGGCTCCACCGTGAAGTCCACGCCGCGCAGGGCGCGCACCTCCACGTCGCCAGACTTGTACACCTTCGCCACGTTCTTCAGCTGGATGACGGGGGGTGCCCGCTTCGTTTCCGCGTCCATCGGTCTGCCTCTGTCCCTTCCCCTGCCCTCGGTGTCTGTGATTGGAACGGCCGCGCGCGCCTAGAACCCGCCGCGACGGCCGCCGCCCATGCCCCGGCCTCCCCCGCCACCGAGGGGGCTCGCGCCCGACGGAGCCGGCGAGGAGGGCGTCGCGCCCGCGGGCGAGTTCGCCGCGGTGATGACGCGATCACCCGCCTTCAGCTCGCCCTCCACCACCTCCGTGAAGGTGCCGTCCGTCATGCCGGTGCGCACGTTCACCGCGACGGGCTGGGGCTTCTGCTCCGGCTGGCGGCGCAGCACGTAGACGGTGCGCATGCCGGCGGGGGCGGGCTGGGCCGGAGTCGGCGCGTTCGGCGACGGCACGGGGCGGTAGCGCAGCGCAGTGTTGGGCACGGAGAGCGCCTGGTCCTTCTGCTGCGTGACGATGGTCACGTTCGCCGTCATGCCCGGCTTGAGCTTCAGGTCCGGGTTCGGCACGTCGATGACGGCGAGGTAGGTCACCACGTTCTGCACGGTGATGGCCTCGTTGCGGATCTGCCGGATGACGCCGTTGAAGGTCTCCCCCGGGAAGGCGTCCACGGTGAAGGTGGCCTTCATGCCGGGCTGCAGCTTGCCCACGTCCGCTTCCGCGATGCTGGTGTTGACCTGCATCTTGCGCAGGTCCTCCGCGATGGTGAAGAGCACGGGCGCCTGGAGCGACGCGGCCACCGTCTGGCCCACGTCCACGCTGCGCGAGATGACGATGCCGTCCGTGGGCGACACGATGGTCGTGTACTTGAGGTTCACCTCCGCCTCGTTGAGCGCGGCCTGCGCCTGGGCCACCGAGCCCTCCGCGGCCGTGACCTCCGCCTGTCCGTTGGCGGCGGCGGACTCGGCCGTCTCCAGCTCCGACTGGGAGATGAACTGCTGCGCGCGCAGCTCCTTCGAGCGCACGGCCTGCTTCTTCGCCACGTCCGCGTTGACGCGCGCCTTCTGGAGGTTCGCGCGCGCGGCGGTCATGTTCGCCTTCGCGCGGTCCAGCGCGGCCTGCACCAGCTGCGGGTCGATGCGGGCGATGACCTGCCCCTTCTTGACCTGCGAGTTGTAGTCGACCATCAGCTCCTGGATGCGTCCGGAGACCTGGCTGCCGACCTGCACCGTCACCAGCGCCGCCACGGTGCCGGTGGCCGTCACCTTGGCCATGAGCTTCCGCGCCTCGGCGGGGGTCGTGTCGTAGGTGACGGCGTCCGCGTCGCTTCCAGCGCGCATGCGCCAGAACACCCCCGCGCCCGCCACCACCAGGATCGCCAGGATCCAGGCCCAGCGCGGCACTCCGCGCTTGCGACCCTCGTCCTCTTCCAGCTCCACCGGCGCCAGGGCCGGCGCTTCCCGCGGCATCTCGCTCAAGGCCTTCATGCCCCTTATCTACGTTTTGAAATGTTTCGGCGAATCTCGTCTCTATTACGAAAGATGACCCACGGCGAGGCGACCGTCCGGTGTGTCCGTCGCCGCCCCCGCGGCGGGGAGCATGACGCGCGCGGTGGTGCCCTGGCCCGGCTGGCTCTCCAGCGTGAGGTGGCCGTGGTGCGCGTCCAGGATGCGGCGCACCAGCGCCAGCCCCAGCCCCACGCCGCCCGTGGTGCGGGCGCGGCTGCGGTCGGTGCGGAAGAAGGGCGTGCCCACGCGCGCCAGGTCCTCGGACTCGATGCCGATGCCCTGGTCCCGGACCTCCACCTGGACGCCGCCGCCCTCCGCCCGGGCGTGCAGCTTCACGGTGGTGCCGGCCTCTGAATATTTCCCCGCGTTGTCGAGCAGGTTGTCCAACACGCGCCGTAGCAGCACGGGGTCCGCCTCCAGCGCCGGCAGCGCGCCGTCCACCTGGACCTCCAGCCGGTGTTTCGGCCGGGCGGAGCGGAAGCGGGCGGCGGCCTTGTCCACCAGCGCGTTCGCGTCCACGCGCTCCAGCCGCAGCGGGGGTACGCCGCCGCTCGCGCCGTCCGTCACCAGCTCCAGACGGGACGTGGTGAGCACGTCGGACACCAGGCGCTCCAGCTCGGACAGGTCCTCGGTGATGTCGGGCAAGAGCTCGCGCGCGGTCTGCGCGTCGCCCTCCGCGGCCAGGTCCAGCGCCACGCGGATGCGGGACAGGGGCGTGCGCAACTCATGCGACACGTTGGCCAGCAGCTCCTTCTGCGAGCGCAGCAGTTGGGTGATGCGGCCGGCCATCTCGTCGAAGGCCTCGGACACCAGGCCCAGCTCGTCCTTGCGGCGCAGGCCCGCGCGCACGTCCAGCCTTCCCGCGCCGAACGCGCGCGCCGCGCTGGCCAGCTTCTCCAGCGGACCCGCGAGTGTGCGCGCGAAGGCGACGGAGGTGATGGCGGTACACGCCAGCACCAGCCCCACGATGATGGCCGTCTGCCGGTCGCCATCCGGAGGCGGCGGGGGCGGAGGCAGGGACACGGCGGCATAGACCTGGATGGGGCCCGGGAAGGGGCTCACCACCAGCAAGCGGCCGGGGCCTCCCCCCACCCCGGGAATGGGTCCGCGAGGCCCGCTGCGCGTGACGCGCGAGGTGACGGCGGAGAGTTCTTCCGGACTGAGCGCGGGCACGGGGTCCGGACGCGTGTTGCCGAGCAGCGTCCCGTCCGCGGCGCGCAGCGTGACCCGCATGCCCATGCGCTGCTGCGCACGGTCGAGCGACGCCTGGAGCGCGGCGGGGTCGTCGCGCCGGGTGGACCACTCGTCGAGGAAGTAGGACAGCTCGTCGTCGAAGCGGTTGCGCCAGGACTCGTTGCGCAACAGGTCGCGCGCGAGCATGAGCGACACGCCCACGAGGACGATTTGGATGACCCCCACCAGGTAGATGCGGGGGAGCAGGCCCATGGGGAGGCGGAAGAACCTCACGGCTCCGCCTCGGTCTCCGTGGCCAGCATGTAGCCGGCGCCGCGGACCGTCTTGAGCAGGCGCGGGTTGCGCGGATCCACCTCCAGCTTCTGGCGCAGGCGGAAGATGTGCACGTCCACCGAGCGGTCGAACACCTCGTCCGCGCTGCCCTTCACCAGGTCCAGCAGCTGCTCGCGGCTGAGGACGCGACCGGCGCGCTCGGCGAGGACGCGCAGCAGGCTGAACTCATACGTCGTGAGCGACAGCGGCTTGCCGTCCAGGGACGCGCTCAGGCTGCGAGGGTCCAGCACCAGGCGGCCCGCGTGCACGGGGTGGCTGGTGGGGCCCACCTTGCCGCGCGCGCGGCGCACCTGGGCGCGGATGCGGGCCAGCAGCTCGCGGGACGAGTACGGCTTGGGCAGGTAGTCATCCGCGCCGGACTCCAGGCCCAGGACGCGGTCGGCCTCCTCGCCGCGCGCGGTGAGCATGATGATGGGCACGTCCGTGCGGGTGCGCAGCTCTCGGCAGACCTCCAGGCCGTCGCGGCCGGGGAGCATGAGGTCCAGGAGGATGACGTCGTAGGTGTGGCGGGACGTCTGCTGGAGCGCGTCGGTGCCGGACGCGGACACGGTCACGATGATGCCGTGCTCCTGGAGGTAGCGGGCGGTGAGCCGCGCCAGGCGTTCATCGTCCTCGACGAGGAGCACCTGGATGGTGGCTTCCTCGGAGGTCGTGGGGCGTGGGGTGTTCTCCATGGGTCGGTTCTCCGCGAGGGGGGCGGATCTGCAACCTCTCACCCCTACATTTCCAGGGGGCTACGGGCCCATGACGAAATATTACGAACGAGGGTCCGGCGGCACATCCCAGGGGTGTTCAGGGGGACGGGCGCAACGGAACTGAAATTCAGCCCTCGCCGTGCATCCGGGCGAGCCCCCGCCGGTCCACCTTGCCAGCCGGGGTGCGCGGCAGGGCGTCCAGCAGCCGCAGCGTGCGGGGCAGCTTGTACCGGGCAAGGCGTCCCGAACAGAAGGCCACCAGCGCCTCCAGGGTCGGCTCGGTGCCTGGGCGAGGGACGATGAGGGCCCGAGGGACCTCGCCCCACTTCGGGTCGGGGACGCCGATGACGGCGACCTCGGCGACGTCGGGGTGGCCGGCGAGGACACTCTCCACCTCGGAGGGGTGGATGTTCTCACCGCCAGAGATGATCAGGTCCTTGGCGCGGCCCTCGATGCGGAAAAACCCCCGAGCGTCGCGGGAGGCCAGGTCCCCGGTGCGCAGCCAGCCATCCACGAAGGTGCGAGCGGTCTCCTCCGGGCGGCACCAGTAACCGGCGCACAGGTGGGGGCCGCGCAGCAGCAGCTCGCCCACGTCGCCGGGGCGCTGTTCACCGTCGATGCGCGCCTCGACCTGGAACAGGGGCACGCCGACGAAGCCCGCGTGCGAGCGCATGACGGCGTCCGGGAGGAAGAAGTTGTTGGGGCCACCCTCGGTGAGGCCGTAGCCGGTGCGGAACGGGATGCCGCGAGCGAAGAAGCGCTCGAAGACGGGGGCGGGACAGGGAGCGCCGCCGCTGATGAGCAGCTTGAGGCGGGAGAAGTCCACGTCGTCGAAGCGCGGATGCCGCTGCATCTCGATGAACATGGTGGGCACGCCGAACACGAGGTTCACGGCGCCCGAGTCGATGAGGTCGAAGGTCTGCGCCACGTCGAACGCGCGGCACACGACGGAGGCACCGCCCACGTACACCAGGGGCAGCGCGAACACGTTGAGTCCGCCGGTGTGGAACAGGGGCGCGTTGACGAGCGCGACGTCGTCCCGGGTGAGGCCCCAGCTGACGACGGTGTTCACGGCATTGGCCGTGAGCGAGCCATGCGTGAGCACGGCGGACTTCGGAAGCCCGGTGCTCCCGCCGGTGGAGCAGAGCACCCAGGGCGCGTCCGCCTCCAGTTCGACGGACGGCAAAGCGCCGGTCAGGGTCTCGCGGGAGCAGAAGAGCGGATCCGTCAGGCAGACCCAGTGCGCCGGGAGCCGGGAGCGCAGGGCCTCCACCTGAGCGCGGAACTCCGGTCCGAAGAGGACGACAGAAGGAGCTACATCGGAGAGCAGGCCGTGGAGTTCTTCAATGCCCAGGCGCCAGTTGAGCGGCTGGAGCACGGCGCCCAGCTTGGCGCACGCGAACACGAGGTCCAGCGTCTCCACGCCATTGAAGGCCAGGACGGAGACGCGGTCGCCCACGCCCACGCCCAGGCCGCGAAGCAAGAGCGCGGTCCGGTGGGCGGAGTCATTCCACTCCGCCCACGAGATGCGCCGCCCACCCCGAAGCGAATCAACGAGCGCCAAGCGCTCCGGGGCGAGCGAAGCCCGCCGGGCCAGCCAGTCGTGGACGATGGGCATGCGGCTCCAGGCTAGACCACGATGCACGTCCTGCATCGGGTTCTGGCTACTCAATCTGGTACCAGATCTACCCCTCCCACGATGCTACTGGCACGATGCAGTGCCTGCCGCACTGTTGGAGACCGTCAGATGCCTTCCGCCGAGAGTCCCGGGCCGTCCTCTGCCACTCCACCTGGGCGCCGGGCTCCCCTGCTTTCGCGTGTGACCCTGCGTGACTTCCGCAGCATCGAGGCTTGCGACGTCGCCCTGGGACCGCTGACGTTCCTCGTGGGCCCGAATGGCTCCGGCAAGAGCAACTTCCTGGATGCGCTGCGGCTCATCACGGATGCCCTGCAGACCTCGCTGGACCAAGCGGTCCGCAGTCGGGGAGGAGCCTTCAACCTCGTGCGACGCGCGCCAGGCGGGTCTGGCCAGTTCAGCATTCGCCTCGACTTCCGGCTACCCGACAATTCAAGCGGCCACTTTGCCGTCAGCATCGCTCGTCACGGCTTCGGGACCTACGTAGTGCAGGAAGAAGAATGCGTTGTAGGCGCGGCGAAGTACTACGTCCGCGCAGGCACCCTCCTCATCAAGCCCTCGCCCGTTTCGCCGCCCGCTTCGAATGACCGCCTCTACTTGGTCAACGCGTCAGGCCTCCCGGAGTTCCGCCCCATCTTCGACGCACTCTCGAACCTGGGGATCTACAACATCAATCCAGAACAACTCCGAATGCTCCAGGTGCCTGACAAGGGAGACCTCCTTGCCCGTGACGGGTCCAATCTGCCCAGCGTTCTGGAGCATTTGGGGAGCAAGGCTGGAGACACCACGAAGCGGCGCATTGAGGAGTATCTCGGTGCCATCGTGCCGGGGCTGGCTGGCGTGGAACCCACCCACGCCGGTCACCTGGAGACGCTGAAGTTCCTGCAACAAATCGGGGGCACAGAAGGGCACCGGGAGTTTCTGGCCATCAGCATGTCCGACGGCACACTCCGAGCACTCGGCATCCTGGTCGCGCTGTTCCAGACGCGGGTCGAACCACGGATCCAACTCGTGGGCATCGAGGAGCCCGAGGCCGCGCTCCATCCGGCAGCCGCAGGCGTCCTGCGTGATGCACTCCGGGATGCATCCCAGTACGCCCAGGTCATCGTCACCAGCCACAGTCCGGAGTTGCTCGATGACCCAAGCATCCAGGGCGACGAAATCCTCTCAGTGGTCGCAGAAGAGGGCCGCAGCCTCATCGCGCCAGTCGACGCGGAGACCCGGTTGGCACTCCGGGACCGCCTGTACACGGCAGGCGAGCTGCTGAAGGCCAACCAACTGTCTCCTGACAGGGAGGCAATTCCTCGAACGGATCAGCTCAAGCTCTGGGAGCACGACGCCGGATGAAGCTGGGACTCATCGTCGAGGGACACGGCGAGGTTTTCGCAGTGCCGATTCTCGTCAGGCGCCTGACGCAGTGGTTGGCGCCTTCGGTCCACCCGGAAGTCCTCCTCCCGCACCGCATCCCACGAGGCCAGCTCGTCAAGGAAGACGAACTGCGCCGGGCCATCGAGCTGACGGCCCGGAAGGTAGGCGACGATGGCCGCATCCTCGTCCTGCTGGATGCCGACAAGGACCTGCCCTGTGCACTCGGGCCACGGCTCCTGACCTGGGCAAGAGCGCAGCGAGCCAACCGGACCATCTCCGTGGTCGTCGCACAGTGTGAATACGAAGCGTGGTTTCTCACAGCCGCGGAATCCCTGCGCGGCCAGCGCGGGCTCCCCGCCAGCCTGAGTGCTCCACCCCAGCCTGAGAGCATCCGCGATGCGAAGGGCTGGCTCGGCAAGCACATGCCCAGCGGCTACAGCGAAACCATCGACCAGCCCGCCCTGACCAGCGCCTTCGACCTCGAAGCCGCCCGCCGCGCGGACTCCTTCGACAAGCTCGTCCGGGACATGGGCACCCTGCTCGGCGTTCCCGCCCCGCCGCGCCCCTGACCCGTGACGAAGCACGGGCGTCACACCGACGCCCGTGCTCCTCACGTCACGACATCAGTCCCGCGAAACGAAGTGCGCGGAGATCTTGTTCCACACCGCCGGGGTGATGCCCATGCTCAGGTGGTCATAGGCCATGCCCTCCTGCTTCGCGTCGGCGGTCTTCTTCGTCGTCGTCCAGCCCTGGGTCAGCTGCGTCATCGCCGCGATGCTCGCCTCGAAGAGGACGCCGTCGCTGCGCAGCGTGGACGTGGTGGACGTCATGCCGTCCGTCTCGAAGGGCTGCGAACCGCCCGCCGTGCCGTACAGCACGTAGAGCGACGGCAGGCGCGAATCCAGGCCGTGCTCCGCCAGACGCGTGATGAACTTGCCGCCCATCTCCATCGCCGCGTTGATGCCCAGGCCGTCCATGATGCGGTACTTGCCGTAGTTCAGCGAGTCGTACGCCTCACGGTTCTGGTTCGTGTTGTACGCGTGGTACGCGAAGCACGGCGAGCCCACCGGGTCGAACGCCGTCGTGCGGCATACGCGGTGGTCGCTGGACGCCATGTAGCCCGCGGCGACCCAGGGGTTGTAGGGGTTGTAGACGAGCTTCGTGTCCAGCCAGGGGAAGTAGCGGTTCTCGTCCGGGTCGATGTTGTCCCACGCGGACGCGCTGCGGTCCGGGATGGGGTACGTGCCACGCAGGTCATACGCCGCCTGCAACTGGCCCGGGTACGCCGTCACGTACTTGCCGCTGGTGTTCACCGCGCCGAAGAGGCTCATGTTGTAGTCGTCGAAGTTGAACGACGACGAAGACAGGCCCTGGTTCGTGTTCAGCGTCTGCAGCGAGCTCGCGTAAACCGGAGTGCCCGTGCTGGACAGGCCCGTGATGTTCGACAGGTAGATGCGGCGGAAGTAGTCCGTCCACACGCCACCGGAATCCTTGCACACGCTCTCCGCGTAGGGGTTGTTGAACCAGGGCACGCTGTAACCAAACGTCACGCACTGCATCGCGGAGAAGTACGTCCACGGCATCGGGCCACGGCCCACCGGCGCGTTGGAGGCCGTGCTCGCGATGGTCAGCGTGTGGATGGGGTGGCGGAAGTTCAGGTCGATGCCCTTGTGCGGACCGGACAGCGGCACGTACACGCGCACCGAGTCGTCATACGCCGGCACCTGCGAGGCCTGCTCCTTCGCCAGACGCTCGAAGAAGCGCGTCGTGCTGAAGCCGCCCCACGTGGCAGCGTTCTCCAGCCAGGGGTCCACCGCCAGCACGCCCTTGCTCCACGCCACCACGTCCACCCGCGCCACGCCAGGGTGCAGCGCCTTCACGCGCTGCACGGCGTTGGCCACGTGGATGGCGTGGTTGAAGTTGTCGCCGTGGAACGAGCCGAACGTCAGCGCGTACACACAGCGGCCCTTCGACTCCAGGTCCTGCACCATGCCCGTCAACTGCGACGCGCCGCCGTAGGTGCCGCCCGAACCGTTGTTGCCGTTGGGGAACATCCAGACGTTGCCGTCCTGGATGGCGCCGTGCACCAGCAGCGTCGGCGTCAGGTTGACGTTACAGGTGCGCGCCGCGGTGGCCCGCCCCTTGTGCAAGAGGACGAAGCGCGCCTCCGGCTTGGTGGGGCCGGGCGTGGGGCAGGTGGCCCCCGTCGTCGTGGCACAGCTGTTCGCGTAGTAGAGGTTGAACGCGTTCACCAGCTGCTGGTTCAGCGAACCAAAGTACGTCCGCAGCGGGTAGTCGCTGGACTGGTACGTGTCCTGGTCCCGCAGCTTCAGCGTGCGCGGGTTGTAGTACTCGGACCGGAAGCGCTGACGGCCTTCCAAGAGCTCAATCTGGCCCCAGGACCACGAGGGCGGCGTGTACGTGCCCACCACCCGGTAGTTGGTGGTGAAGTTGGTGGGGATGGCGTCGAAGTACGGCGCCAGGTCCGCGTCCAGCGGGGCCTCGGCCGTGGCGATGGACTCCGGAGCCTCCGGAGCAGCGGGGGCTTCCGCGGTGGGTTCCGCACCGCAGCCAGCCAGCAGCGCTGCGGCGGTGAGTGACAACGTCCAGGTGCTTCGCATGCGTACCTCCATGGGGGGTGACGGTTGCGGCGACAGCAGACTGCGACGACAGACAAGCGGACGCGCGCGGACACACGACGGGCCCCAGGGGCTCCCCGGAAGGCCTCGCGTGCCTCACCGCGCGTCAGGAAACGGCGGAACGCCTAGCGGTTGTGCTCCAGCAGGAAGGGGACGAGCAGGTCGTGGAACTCCTTCGTCTTCTCCAGGTGCGGGCTGTGGCCCGTGTCGTGGAGGACGACCTCGCGGTAGCGGCCGCCGTTGGCCGCGTAGCGCTCCATCACCTTGCGCATCTGCGACACCATGGGCTGCGGCGGGTACTGCTCCTCCCCGGGCCAGCCGGGCACCGCGCCCAGCTTGCCCAGGAAGCCGAAGTCGAACAGTGACGTATCGGAAACGATGGCGTCGTCCGCGCCGCGGATCCACAGCACGTCCGGCCCGTTCTTCAGCGCCGCGAAGGCGGAGGTGTTGTAGTAGGCGGGCGCCATGGCGTTGTTCATGCCCGTGGTGCCCGGCGCCACGCCCGGCCAGTTGGGCGACTTGGCGAAGTTGCCCGGGTACAGCTCGTCCGACACGTGCGTGTCCAGCACGGAGTCCAGGAGCTTCTCCTCGTCCGGGTGGCGGAACGGCGGCTTCACGTAGCAGCCGTTCATCACGTTGCGCGGCGACGTCTGCGACTCCGTGGAGCGGTCCTTGTTCTTCAGCCGCTGCACGAAGTCCGGGTTGGCCGTGCCGCCGCCGGAGCCCGCGAAGTCCGCCCAGCACGGCGTGCCGTCCGCGTCCTTCGTGCCGCCGAAGCCGTAGGGCGACAGCGGCGCCTCCACCACCAGGCCGGCCACGCGCTCCGGGTGGTCCAGGGACAGTTGCATCACCATGCCCGCGCCCGCCGAGTGCGCCACGAACACCGCGCGCTTCAGGGACAGCGTGTCCATCAGCGCCACCAGGTCGTCGCTGAAGTCGCGCATGCCGCGCGTCGCGTGGATGGTCTTCTCCTCCGTGTGCCCGTAGCCGCGCATGTCCGGCGCGATGCCCCGGAAGCCCTGGGGCAGCGTCTTCATCAGCGACTCGAAGAACGCGGACGAGGAACAGTTGCCGTGCACGAAGATGACGGGAAAGCCCTCCTCGCCCACCAGCCGCGCGCGCACACGGAGCCGCTGCGTGGGGATGTCCCGGATCTCGACCTTCCTGGATGTATCAGCCATGTGCGCGCTCCTATGTGTGTTGCCTTTGAAGAGAAGAAAGTCCGTGCGTCACGAAGCGGCCCGCGCGTCCGCGGCGATGGCCGCCTCGCGCAGCTCGCGCTTCAGAATCTTGCCCGCGGCGGACACCGGCAGGGCCTTCACCAGCTCCACCCGCTTGGGGACCTTGAAGCGCGCCACCCGGCCTTTGAGGTGCTCGAGCAGCGCGTCCGCCGAGGCCTCGGCCCCAGGCTTGAGCACCACGTAGGCCCGGCCCGCCTCGCCCCACTTCGCGTCCGGCACGCCCACCACCGCGCACTGGTGCACGGCGGGGTGCTCGTACAGGACCGCTTCCAGCTCCAGCGGGTACACGTTCTCCCCCCCGGAGATGAACATGTCCTTCTTGCGGCCGGCGATGGTGAAGAAGCCGTCCGCGTCCACGCGCGCCAGGTCCCCGGTGTGGAACCAGCCGTCCGCGTCGATGGCGTCCTGGGTGCCAGCCTCGTCCTCGAAGTAGCCGGAGCACATGGAGGGCCCCTTCAGCACCAGCTCCCCCACCCCGCCCACGGGGACGGCCTTGCCCGCGTCGTCCACCAGCTTCGCGTCGATGAAGTAGTTGGGCCGGCCGATGGAGCCCGCCTTGGACACCGCGAACTCCGGCCCCATGCTGAAGATGCCCGGGCCGAACTCCGTCATGCCGAAGCCCTGCTTGAAGGGCACCGGGTGCACCGCCTGCCACGCCTGGAGCAGCGTCACCGGCAGGGGCGCGCCGCCGCTGGTCACGAAGCGCACGGAGGAGAAGTCCGTCCCCTTCCAGCGCGGCGAGTCCATCAACTGCTGGTACTGCGTGGGCACCGCGAAGAAGAGCGTCACCTTCTCCTTCGCGACGAGGCCCAGCATCTCGTCCGGGTCCCAGCGGCGCATCAGCACCACGGTGCCGCCCACGGTGAGCAGGGGCAGCGTGTAGACGAGCAGCCCGCCCGTGTGGAACAGCGGCGTGTGCGTCACCGTCACGTCGCCCTGGCGGATTTCATGCACCAGCGTGTTGAGCGTGTTCCACGCCACCATGCGGTACGACACCTTCGCGCCCTTGGAGCGGCCGGTGGTGCCGCCGGTGAAGAGCAGGCAGAGGATGTCCTCCTCGCTCACCGCGTCGTTGGTGACGGGCGCGGAAGGCGCGTACGCCATGGCCTTCTCGTACGGGTCGGCGCCGGGCAGCCCCTGCGCCTCCAGGGAGACCAGGCGCAGGCCGTCCCCCACGTGCTCGCGCACCTGGGCCACCGCGTCCTTGAAGTCGTCCCCGAAGAGGAGCACGCGCGGGCGGATGGCGCGCACGCCCTCCGTCAGCTCCGCCGCGTGCAGCCGCCAGTTGTAGGGCACGAAGATGGCGCCCAGCTTCCCGCACGCGAACAGCGTGTCCAGGTACTCCACGCCGTTGTGCGCGACGATGGCCACGCGGTCGCCGCGCTGCACGCCCACCACGTCCCGCAGCCAGCCCGCGAGCGCATTGGCGCGCGCGTTCATCTGCCGGTAGGTGAAGCGGCCCGCGTCCTTGCGCGCCACGTCCACCACGGCCACCGCCTCCGGCCAATAAAGGGCACCCCGCCCCATCCAGTCCCCGATGAACATGCGAAGAACTCCTGTCTGAATGAGGTGGGGTGTGGGGGGACTAAGCCGTCCAGCGGTAGAGGGCGGACGCCATGGCGAGACCACCGCCGCTGGCGCAGAAGGCGACGAGGTCGCCCTTCTTCACCTTGCCCTGCACCACCGCGTCATCCAGCGTCATGGGAATGCAGGCGGAGCCCGTGTAGCCCCACTTGTCCATCGTGTAGTGCGCCTTCTCCATGGGCTGGTTCAGCGCCTTCATGGTGGCTTCGATGGTGCGCAGGTTGAGCTGCGTGAAGACGAACAGCTTCACGTCGTCCAGCGTCTGGTCCGCGCGCTTGAGCAGCGTGTCCAGCAGCATGGGCCAGCGCTCGGTGTTGAACGTGGAGGGGAACTTGCGCACGAACTGCACCGCGGGCTTGCCGTCCGTCAGCGCCAGCGTCTCCGCCGTGGCGGGCCGGTTCGTGCCGCCGGTGTAGATGCCCAGCGCGTCGTGGTACTCGCCGTTGGCCAGCAGCTTCGCGCCCAGGAAGCCCGGCTTGTCGGACGCGCCCAGCACCACCGCGCCCGCGCCGTCCGCGAACAGCGTGCAGGTCTTCTTGTCCTTCCAGTTCACGTACCGGGTCATCCCGTAGGCGCCCACCACCAGGATGCGCTGGTAGCTGTCGTCCGACGAAATCGTCTTGGACGCCACGTCCAGCGCCGTCACCCAGCCCGCGCACGCGGCGTTGATGTCGTAGGTGCCCGCGTTGACCGCGCCCAGCTTCGCCTGCACCACGGACGACGTGCCCGGGGAGAGGTAATCCGGCGTGTCACTGGCCACCAGCACCAGGTCCAGTTCCTTGGGGTCCACCTTCGCGCGGGCCAGGGCCTCCTTCGCGGCGGCCACGGCCAGGTCGCTGGTGGCCTGGTTGTCCGCCATCACGTGGCGCTGCTTGATGCCCACGTTCTGCTGGAGCCACTCGTCCACCTTCTCGCCGAGGATCTTTTCCACGTCGGCGTTGGTGAGGAGCTTCTCGGGGACGTAGCGGCCGGTGGACAGGATGTTCGCGTAACGCATGACGGTGATTCAGCTCCGGGGACCGCGTGACGGACGGCGGGGGGACGGCTTGGGGGGGGTGGGCTTCGAGGGCTTCGCGGGAACGGGCTGCAGAGGCGAGGGCAGGCCGTGGGACAGGAGCGCCATCGCCGTGTCGAGCACGCGCTCCAGGCCCATGTCCTCTTCCCAGAGCACCCAGCGCATGCCCAGGAAGTCGCCAATGCCCATGAGGCAGTAGGCGAGCGCCTCCGGATCCATCCGGCGCACCTCGCCCTTGTCCATGGCCTGCGTGAGGCCGCGCACGTAGCCCTTGGCGAAGCGGTCGTAGTAGCGGCGGTAGCAGTCCGCGTCCACGAACTCCGCCTGCCGCACCACGCGGTAGAGGTTGGGGTGCTGGCGCACGAACTGGAAGAAGGCGCGCAGGCCCTCGCGCTCCACCTCCAGGCGCGTGGTGCACCCGGCCGTGGACTCCGCGATGAGGCGGCGCAGGCGCGCGCCCAGCTCGTCCACCACCTCCACGAAGATGGACTGCTTGTCCGGGAAGTACACGTAGAAGGTGCCCAGCGCGACGCTGGCCTTGCGCGTGAGGTCCGCGATGGACGCGCGCTCGTAGCCCTTGTCGCCGAACACCGCCTCCGCGGCCTTCAACAGCTTCTGCCGCGTCCGCTGACCGCGCGGCGTGACGGGGACGCGTTCTGAAGTTGAAGGGCGATTCATCTTTCAGAACGGGTAGCACCCGGCCGACCGCCCTGTCAAAGCGGATGGATGGCTCCTTGCGTCAAAGACAGACACGGACGCAGGGCGTCAAACACGTCCCCGGCAGACGTCCAGGGTCGGGTGGAGGACCCTTCACCCACGTCAACCCTTTTGCATGCAAACGGACTTGCATTCCCCGGCATCTGCATATAACTTCACCGCCGTCTGCCAAGGATGCTTATAAAAATAAGGTCCCAAGCCCCATGGACGCCCTGGATTATCGAATCGTGGACATGCTTCAGCGCGATGGCCGGGCCACGCAGCTGGAGCTGTCACGCGGGGTGAAGTTGTCCCAGCCGGCGGTGGCGGAGCGCATCCGCAAGCTGGAGGAGAAGGGCGTCATCACCGGCTACACGGCGCGCGTGGACGCGACGCAGCTGGGAAAAGACATCACCGCCTTCATCGGGGTGAGCATCGAGCACCCCAAGCACTTCGAAGGCTTCGCGAAGAAGGTCGCCGAGCTGGAGGACGTGCTGGAGGCCCACCGGGTCGCGGGGCAGGACTCGTACGTCTTGAAGGTGAAGACCGCGAATACGCGGACGCTGGACTCGCTGCTCGTGGAGACGCTGCGCACCATTCCAGGTGTGACCCGCACGAGCACCACCATCGTCCTGTCGACCTTGAAGGAAGACACGCACGTGCGTGTCCCCGATGAGCTGTTGAACGGAGAATGAACATGAGCGCGGACGCTATGAGTGCACCCCTGCCCCCTCCTCCGGCCTACCGGCTGTCCCAGCGCATGTCCCGGATGAAGACGTCCGCGGTGCGGGAGATCCTCAAGATCGCCGAGCGCCCGGACATCCTGTCCTTCGCGGGCGGCCTGCCTGCCCCGGAGCTCTTCCCGAAGGACGCCATCGCCAAGGCGTTCGCGGACACCTTCGCCAGCGACGCGGACGGGCGCTCCGCGCTCCAGTACAGCACCACGGAGGGCTTCGCCCCCTTGCGCGAGTGGATCGCCGGGCACCTGGCTCGCAAGGGCCAGAACGTCCACGCGGACCAGGTGCTCATCACCAGCGGCTCGCAGCAGGGCCTGGACCTGGCGGGGAAGATTTTGCTCGACCCGGGCGACCTGGTGGTGGTGGAGGACCCCAGCTACCTGGCGGCGCTGCAGACCTTCGGCGGCTACGAGGTGGAGTTCGCCACCGTGCGCAGCGACGACGCGGGCATGGACACGGACGACCTGGCGGCCCTGCTGAAGAAGCGCCAGCCGAAGCTGCTCTACGTCATCCCCAACTTCCAGAACCCCAAGGGCACCACCCTGTCCCTGGAGCGCCGCAAGGCGCTGGTGCGGCTGGCGCAGGAGCACCGCTTCGTCATCCTGGAGGACGACCCGTACGGCGAGCTGCGCTTCAAGGGCGTGCACCTGCCGTCGCTGGCGTCGCTGGACGACCAGGGCGTGGTGCTGTCCCTGTCCACCTTCTCCAAGACGCTGGCCCCCGGCCTGCGCCTGGGCTGGGTGACGGGCCCCAAGGCGCTGCTCAAGCCGATGACCATCGCGAAGCAGGCCACGGACCTGCACACCGCCACGCTCGCCCAGCGCGCCACGGCGCGGCTGCTGGAGACGTTCGACTACGCGGGCCACATCCAGGCGCTGATGCCCATCTACGCCCAGCGCGCCAACGCGATGCTGGACGCGCTCAAGGCCCACATGCCCCAGGGCACCCAGTGGACCCGGCCGGACGGCGGCATGTTCCTCTGGGTGGAGCTGCCCGGCGGCCTGGACGCGGCGAAGCTCCTGCCCCTGGCCGTGGAGCAGAAGGTCGCCTTCGTCCCCGGCGCGCCCTTCTTCGCCAACGACCAGAAGCCCCAGTTCATGCGGCTGAACTACTCCAACCGCCCGCCCGAGCTCATCGTCGAGGGCATGAAGCGGCTGGGCTCCGTCATCTCCGACGCGCTGTAGCCGTCCGTCGTTCCGGGCAGCCCGGCCCCCAACGCACCGCGTCGGGGACCGGGGCCTCCCAAAAAGTTGAAGCTTGATTCAGGTTTCAGCCTCCGCGGCGCTGGCCAGCGCCCGTGCGGTGTGCGTACCCTGCGCGCGTTTTTTCGGAACGCCCAAGGAGAGGCACATGCAGCTGAAGGACCTGAAGATCATCGTGACGGGTGGCGCGCAGGGCATGGGCGCGCACTTCGCCCAGCGCATCCGTGAGGCGGGCGGCCAGGTGGCCGTTGGCGACGTCAACGAGGAGAAGCTCGCGGCGCTGCCGGCGGGCATCCACCGGCGCAAGCTGGACGTGTCCAACGAGCAGGACGTCACGGACTTCGTGCAGTGGGCGCACGGCGCCATGGGCGGCCTCAATGGCCTGGTCAACAACGCGGGCATCCTGCGCGACGCGCTGCTCGTGAAGAAGGACCGCACCACCGGGCAGATCAAGAAGCTGTCCACGGCGGACTGGAACGCGGTCATCGGCGTGAACCTCACCGGCGCCACGCTGATGGTGCGCGAGGTCGTCACCAAGATGGTGGAGACGGACCAGCGCCCCGGCGTCATCGTGAACATGTCGTCCATCGCGCGGCACGGCAACCGCGGCCAGTCCAACTACGTGTCCGCCAAGGCCGCGCTCGCCGCCAACACCGTCACCTGGTCGCGTGAGTTCGCGCCGTTCGGCATCCGCGTGGGCGCCATCGCCCCGGGCATGATTGAAACGCCCATGACGCAGGGGATGAACCAGAAGGCCCGCGACGCGCTGGTGGCCGCCATCCCGGTGGGCCGCATCGGCGAGCCGGAGGACATCTGGCAGGCCGTGAAGTTCATCGTCGAGTGCGACTACTTCAACGGCCGCACCATCGACGTGGACGGCGGCCACAACTTCTAGGCCGCGCAGCTTCCACCGCGCTCCGGACTCAGGCGCTCTTGCGCTTCCGGGGCGCGGGCTTCACCTCCACCCACTTCTCCGCCCACTTGCCCAGCTCGTCGATGACCTTCCAGAACGCCTGACCCTTCTGCGTCAGACGGTACTCGGAGCGGATGGGCGGACCCGGGTCCACGTGGCGCTCCACGATGCCCTCGGCCTCCAGGTCCTTGAGCCGCTCCGACAGGACGCGCTCGCTGATGGTGCCGATGCGCTCCGTCAGCTCCCCGAAGCGGCACGGCCCGTCCATCAGGATGCGCAGGATGACGCCCGTCCAGCGCCGGCCCAGCAGGTCCGCCGCCGCCAGGAAACGCGTGCACAGCGGGCTTGAGTCGTCATGCATCGTGTCCGCCTCCGCCCCGAGTATAGCGCCCGCCCTCTTTTCGCGGCACGCACTTACTTTTTGGAAGTAACTTGCGAAATAAAAGTGACACGGGTAGCCATGGGGTGTTCGCAACAAAGGACACCCCGCATGGCGACGACGAACACGGCCCTGGACACGGACGCGCTGGAGCAGCTCTTCATCGAGGCACGCACGCACTCGGGCTGGCAGGACCGGCCGGTGACGGACGAGACGCTGCGCCGCATCTACGAGCTGGCGCGCATGGCGCCCACCGCAGTCAACAGCCAGCCGGTGCGCCTGGTGTTCGTGAAGAGCCGCGAGGCCAAGGAGAGGCTCAAGCCCGCGCTGTCCCCGGGCAACGTGGACAAGACGATGCAGGCGCCGGTGACGGCCATCGTCGCGTACGACACGAACTTCCACGAGCAGATGCCCAAGCTGTTCCCGTCGCGCGACATGAAGAGCGTCTTCGCCGCGCAGACGCCGGAGGCGCGCGAGCAGTCGGCGTTCCTCAACGGCTCGCTGCAGGCGGGCTACGTCATCCTCGCGGCGCGCGCGCTGGGGCTGGACTGCGGCCCCATGGGCGGCTTCGACAAGGCGAAGGTGGACGCGGCCTTCCTCCAGGGCACCGGCTGGAAGTCCAACATCCTGCTCAACCTGGGCTACGGCGACGCGGCGAAGCTCTTCCCTCGCAACCCGCGTCTGTCCTTCGAGGACGCCTGCCGCATTGACTGACACCGTCCAATCCCAGACAGCACACTGGTCCCGCGGGTCAGTGGCGTTCGGCCGCTACAATCCTGAGTTTCTAGGTTAATCAGGAAGAAGCCGCCCCGCCGTCGGTTCCACCGGGGTGAACGCGGCGATAGACCGCCGCGGGGCCTCCTCCCGTTACAAGGGAAGCGGGGCTTGTGACGGGAGGATTTGGAGCGGAACTAGTACAGCTGTTCGAGCGGCATCATGGTGCCCGCCTCGAACTCGGGCGCGCGGCGCAGCTGGTCCAGCACGCGCGGAGCACACCGCAGGTGCAGCATGGGCAGGGAACCGCCCGGCTCGCTCATGGCGCGCACGGCGCCCACCAACTGGTGTGCCTCCAGCCAGCGCATGAAGCTCTCGCGGAAGCGGGCGTTCTCCGCCTGGCCTTCCTTGTAGATGTCCGCGCGCGAGCGCATGGGTGCCCGAGGAGACGCGGCGGCACGCTTCGGCGCGGCCGACTCCCGGGGCATCACCGTGACGTCGATGTCGCCGCCCGGCTGGGCGTCACGCTCCAGGCCACCGGAGCCCGGCAACGCACGCACCGTGCCCCCGCTGCCAGGCAGCGGATGCACGGCGGCGACGGAGGACATCCGGGCCGAAATGTCTTGGGGTTCGCCCGGCACGCCATTCTTCCTGCGCATGGCCACATCCTCCCCAGGTCCGGTGCTCACGTGGCACCGGCCCCGGCAACTACCGCGTCACCTGAAAACAGCCAGGCCCTTCCCCGTCCGGTGGTTCGCCGAGCGAGGGAGCTTGATGGCATTGGCCAGAATCAAATCTCTCACTTCCAATGCCGTCAAGTCAGGGGCACGGCAACGATACAGTGCGGCGATACCCGCGACATAAGGCGCCGCCATGCTCGTGCCACTCATTCGTTCATAGAACGCCTGATTGTTGCAGCGGCGTTCAGTAGACGAATACACATTCACCCCGTAGCCCATGACGTCGGGCACGACTCGCCGCCCCACGGCGCCGCTGGCCGAGAAAGTGGCCACGTTGCGCTCGAAGTCGACTGCCCCCACCGCCAACGCCTCCGGAAAGGCTGCTGGGTAACCAACCGTGTCGGGTCCACTGTTACCCGCCGCGACAATGGGCAGGATGTTGCTGTCCAGAAGCCGACGCAGCATGGCCTGCAGGGCGCGCTGGTTGAGCAGGTAGTCCGCCTCGGAGATGCCCGGGGGCGGCTGCAGCGGGAAGCCCAGCGACAGGTTGACGACGGCGGGACGTGACGCGTTCTCCGGGCGGCTGAACTGGTGCAGCAGCCACTCCATGCCGGCGGCCACGCGGCCCAGGCTGGTGCGGATGGTCTCCGACTCGATGACGGACGCGGCGTACAGGTCCACCTCCGGCGCGACGCCGTGGTGCACGCCCGCGGCGATGCCGCACACGTGGGTGCCGTGGCCGTCCGGGTCGAAGCCGCGCACGTCACGCGCGGGGTTGTGCGGCGAGTTGGGGAAGAGCGAGACGTAGCGGAACTGGATGGTCTTGCTCGCGTGCTCCGGGTGGTCCGCGTCCACGCCGGTGTCCAGGATGCCCAGCATCACACCCGCGCCGCGGATGCCCTGGGCGTGGGCCAGGGGGACTCCGGACTCGTCAGGCCACTCGCGCGTGGCGAGCGAGGACATGCCGCGGTTGCGCGGCCCCGTCTGGCCCGCGGACACCGGGCCGGGGAAGGACAGGGGCACCACGTCCGGGATGAACTCGAACTCCGCCGCCAGCTCGCCCCGGGCCGCGGCTTCCGCGTCCGGGGAGTAGAAGTGCGCCATGGTGGCGCCGATGAGCGGCATGAACCGGTAGCTGCCGGCCTCCGCGCCAATGGGCTCCGACACGGGCGCGCCCGGCAGGGGCGTGGCGTCCGCGGCCTTCGAGGCCTTCTTGCCCCGGGCGCTCTTGCGGCCGCGCTGCGCCTGGCCGCTGACCTCCGGCTTCATGCCGGGCAGCGTGGCGGACCGCAGGCCGAGCGCGGTGAGGGCATCCGGTGCCTTCTGGGCCGCGCTGAAGCGCAGCGCGGTGCTGCGGCTGAGGACGCGCTCGCCCTGCGCCGTGCCACGCACTCCGGGCCGGGCCTGCGTCTCGATGGACTCCTTGGGTACCAACAGGAAAGACTTCATGGCTGTGCTCCTTGGACCGCCTATCCGCGCCGGGCCCCGAAGGGGGAGCACCTGCGGTACGACCGCGCCCACCTGGGGACCCTGACAAGCCCCTTCGGATCCGGTGGGTCGGGCTCGCGGGCGTCGCCCGGAGCCGTTGCATCAGCTGCCCTCCCCTCTCCCCATGTGCTGGGGTCCAACCGGGGGATTTGACCGCGACCCCCTGACAAAAAATCACGGGATTCCCGTAATAGACACCCCTTGTCTGGTGTCTCGGTCCTCACTCGGCTTCCCCGAACCTCTGGAAACACAACGGATTCCCTCCTCAGGACGAGGGCAGTGGCGAAGGGCGCACACGGGCTCTGTCCGCCAGCGGATGTGGGGAAGGGGCAGGCAGGAGGGGCGGGGGCTCAGGAGGGCGTCCGGGCGGAGCTTGCGCGTCCGGCGGGCGTGGGGGTGAAAAAGAGGTGGAGGGAAGCCCGGGATGCGCCGATTGTTCGCGTTCCATCCTCCGGGCCAGTGCCCGGGCGGGTCCCTGGCCTTTCTGGAGCCCCCTTGATTCCCTATTGGCACGCCCCCTCATTCAAGCTGGGGCCCCTGGAGCTGAACCCCTTCAACGTCTTCGTGGCGGCAGGCATCCTCCTGGCCGCCCGGCTGCTGACGAAGCAGGCGGAGCGCGAGGGGTTGGACCCAAACCCGCTGGCGGACTTCGCGATGTGGGGGGTGGCGGCCGGCATGCTCTTCGGCCACTGGGTGCACCTGTTCTTCTACCACCCGGAGGAGCTGTCCAAGAGCCCGTTCCAGATCTTCCGGTTCTGGGATGGCCTGTCGTCCTTTGGCGGCCTGTTGGGCGGCATCGTGGCGGCGGTGGTGTTCTTCCGGGTGAAGAAGCTGCGCTTCAACGACTACGCGGACAGCTTCGCCCTGGGCGTGGCGCCGGGCTGGGCGGTGGCGCGGCTGGGGTGCTTCGCGGTGCACGACCACCCGGGCAAGCTGACGGACTTCTTCCTGGCGGTGCAGTTCCCCAACGGCAACCGGCACGACCTGGGCTTCTACGACGCCATCGTGCTCTTCGCGCTCACGGGCCTGCTGTACGCGGTGCGCGACATGCCGAAGATGAAGGGGCGGCTCCTGCCGCTGCTGGCGCTGCTGTACGCGACGTCGCGCTTCTGCCTGGACTTCCTGCGGGCCACGGACCTGTCGTACGTGGACGCGCGCTACTTCGGCCTGACGCCCGCGCAGTACGGCAGCCTGGGGCTGGTGCTGTACGGACTGTGGGGCCTCTTGCGCAAGCAGGCGCCGAGCGCGTCGTCGCAGAAGCCGTCCGCGCCGCAGGGCCGGGTGGAGACGGCGCGGTAGCAGCGTCCACGTCTTGAAGCTGGGGGGTTTTCACGTGAGGGCACTGGCGTACGACGCGCTGATGGCGCCGCTGGGCTGGGCGGGGTTGAACGCCGCCCGGCGGCAACTGGTGGAGGGGCTTTCCGGCAAGGTGCTGGAGGTGGGCGCGGGCACGGGCCTGGCGCTGCAGGCCTATCCGGACACGGTGGCGTCGGTGACGGCGGTGGACGTGGACCTGGAGGCGCTGGTGCGGGCGCGGGCGCGCCGAAGCGGCGTGGCGTTGCTCCAGGCGGACGCGCAGGCGCTGCCGTTCACGGACGGCTCCTTCGACGCGGTGGTCTCCAGCCTGGTGTTCTGCTGCGTGGACGCGCCGGCCACGGCGCTCGCGGAGGTGATGCGAGTGCTCAGGCCAGGCGGTGAGCTGCGCCTGCTGGAGCACGTGCGAGCCCCGAGCCGGGCGCTCGCCACCGCGCAGGACCTGCTGACGCCCGCCTGGCGCCGGCTGTCCGGCGGCTGCCGCCTCAACCGCGACACCTTCCGGATGGTGGAGACCGCCGGCTTCCACATCCTCCGGCGCGAGCAGCGCCTGGGCGGCGTGGGCGAGTTCATCTTCGCCCGGCGGCCCTGAGCCTCCGTCCCGGCCGGGGCGGGGCATACCCGTCCGGGGTCGGTTCCGACCTGTGAGGTCAGGTTTTCGGATGGGATGTCAGAGGTCCCTTTAGGATGGCGTGTATCCCCGCGGCGGACCTACCCGCCGCGTCCCATCCCGTGAGGCCCTGACGCATGACGCGCATCCTTCCCTCCCTCGTCGCGGTGCTGCTGTTCGCCGGCTGTGGACCCGACATGGCTTCGGGTTCCGAGCCCGACCTCGTGAGTGCTCCGGCCGCGCTGGAGGCGTCCGACCGTGGGGGTGGCGCCAGCGTGCGGGAGGGTTCGGTGCGGCTGTCCACCGGCGTCACGCTCCGCTACGTGGAGCAGGGCCGCCGTGACGGGCCCGTCGTCGTCTTCCTGCACGGCTATACGGACTCGCACCACACCTGGGACCTGGACCTGCCGCGCTTCCCTCGCGACTTCCACCTCTACGCGCTGGACCAGCGCGGTCATGGGGACTCGTCCCGCCCCGCGTGTTGCTACACGCAGCAGGCGTTCGCGAAGGACGTGGTGGCGTTCCTGGACGCGATGCGCGTTCCGCGCGCCGTGCTCGTGGGCCACTCCATGGGCAGCTTCATCGCGCAGCAGGTGGCGCTGGACTTCCCCCAGCGCGTGAAGGGGCTGGTGCTCGTGGGCTCCGCGCCCACGGTGGCGGGCAATGAAGTGGCCCTGGGCCTCAAGGAGGTCGTCGACACGCTGACCGACCCCGTGGACCCCGCGTTCATCCACGAGTTCCAGGCCAGCACCTTCTACGCGCCCGTGCCGGAGTCCTATCTGGACACCGTGGTCGCGGAGAGCTCCAAGCTGCCCGCGCGCGTGTGGCAGGACGCGCTGGACGGGCTCATCGCGGAGGACCACTCCGCGCGCCTGGGCAGCATCCGCGTGCCCACGCTGATCATCGGCGGCGACCACGACGGCTTCTTCTCCGTGGAGGAGCAGCGCGCCCTCGCCCGCGCCATCCCGGGCTCGAAGTACCTGCTCTATCCGGAGACCGGCCACGCGCCGCACGCCGAGCGCCCGCAGCGCTTCGTGCACGACGTGCACCAGTTCCTCAAGCGCCTGTAGTCCGGCTCGCGCGCTTCAGGCTCCGGCCGCTCCCGCTTCGGGGCGGCTGGAGTCGCTCCGGGCCAGCACCACCACCGCCACGAGGATGAGCAGGCCGCCCAGGCCCTGCCGCAACGACAGCCGCTCGCCCAGGAAGAGGGCGCCCAGCACCACCGCCATCACCGGCTCCAGCGTGGAGAGCAGCGACGTGTTCACCGGGCCAATGCGCTTCAAGCCCGCGAAGAACGTGAGCATCGCCACCACCGTGGACAGCAGCGCCAGGCCCATCACCGCGGCCCAGCCTCCGGGCGTCTGGGGAAAGGACGGGCCCTTCACCAGCATCAGCGCCCCGAAGGCGGCACCCGCCGACAGCGGGACGACGGTGCTCGCGGCGAGCGGCCCCGCGGGCCCCGCCACCCTCGCGCTGGACAGGACGTAGATGGCGTAGATGACCGCGGACAGCACCCCCAGCGCGATGCCCAGCGGCTTCGCGTCCGGGCCCGGGTCCACCGTGAGCGCCGTGCCGCACAGGGCCAGTGCCACCGCCAGCCAGCGGGGACGGCTCAGGTGCTCGCGGCCCAGGGCCACCTGGATGACGGCCACCAGCGCGGGGAAGAGGTAGAGCAGCAGCGCCACCAGCCCCGCGGACGCGTGCTGGAGCGCGATGAAGTAGACGCTGCCTTCGGTGAAGTAGCCCACCGCGCCCAGCAGGATGAGGCCGCCCAGCAGGCGGCCCCGGGGCCACGTGCCGCCCTTCGCGACCATTACGCCCGTGAGCACCAGCCCCGCCAGCGTGAAGCGCAGGAACAACAGCGTGGGCATGTCCGTGCCCGCCGCGTAGGCGAGGCGCGCGAACAGGCCCAGCGCGCCAAAGGACGCGCCGGAGAGGGCGACGAGGAGGAAGCCGGCGGTGCGGGTCTGCATGGCGCTTGGGCGCGCGAGCCTCCCGCCCGGCCTACCAGTTCCTGACCGACCCCAGGTCGAACACGTCCGGGAAGCCACCCTTGCGCAGGAGCTCCGCGGCCACCGCGCTGCGGCCTCCCGCCGCGCAGTACACCACCACGGGCGTGCCCACCGGGCCCACCTCGGAGAGGCGCTGGGCCAGCACCTGCACGGGGATGTTGCGGGCGGCTTCGGGGTGTCCCTGCTGGAACTCCTCCGGGGTGCGCACGTCCAGCAGCACGGCGCCCTTCGCGACGAGTTCGTGGGCCTTTTGCGAGCGTTCCTGAGGCGTCATGGCCCCATTCAACCCCAGCCCGGGGCGCGGCCGGGCTGAAAACTGGAGGCCTTCGCATCGGGCGCTACAGTCCTGTACCGATACCCATGCGACTCGACAAGCTCACCCTCCTCCAGCAACTGTCCGAGCGTCTCCAGCAGAGCGACCGGCTGGCCCACCGCGCGGAGGCCGACGCCCGCGAGGCGGCCCGCAGCCTCGCCACGGAGTCCGAGAAGAAAGAGGACGGCCGCGCCGCCATCGAATACGGCAGCCTCGCCACGGGACAGGCCCAGCGCGCCCGCCGGCTTCAAGAAGAGCTGCAGGCGCTGACGGCCTTCGGCCAGAAGGAGCTGCCGCGCTTCCCGCGCCAGGGGCCCGTGGGCCTGGGCGCCCTGGTGGACTGCAGCACCGAGGACGAGGACGGCTTCGCCGAGCGCACCTTCTTCGTGCTCCCCGCCGGCGCGGGCACCGAGCTCACCGGCCCCGGCGGCGACGGCTTCCTGTCCGTCATCACCCCCAGCTCGCCCGTGGGCCGCGCGCTCCTGGGCAAGAAGGCCGGCGACACCGTGGAGGTGACACTCGCGGGGGAAGTGCGCGAGTGGACGGTGCTGGAAGTCGCCTGAGGCCCCGCGCGGTGCCGGGCTACTCGCCCTGCGTGGGCCCCGGCGCCGCGTGCGCGGTGAGCCACTCCTCCGGGATGTCGCCCCGGGGCAGCTCCAGGATGAACGTGGAGCCCTCTCCGGGCGCGCTGACGGCGCTCACCGTGCCGCCGAACGCCTCCACGATCTGGCGCGTGATGTAGAGCCCCAGGCCCAGGCCGCCGTAGTGCCGGTCGCTCACCGCGCGCTCGAAGCGCTCGAAGATGCGCGCCAGGTCCTCCGGCGCGATGCCGATGCCGTGGTCCTTCACGGTGAGCCGCGCCAGCGAGCCCTGCGCCTCCACGCCCACGATGACGGGGTGGCCCGCGCCGTACTTGAGCGCGTTGGACACCAGGTTCGTCACCACCTGCTCCAGCCGCAGCCGGTCCCAGCGGCCCACCACCGGCACCGGCGCCTCCAGGCCCAGCTCCGTGCCGGCCTGCGCCGCCGCGGGGGAGAAGCGGTAGAGGATTTCAGCGGCCACGCTCGCCAGGTCCAGCTCCTCCAGCTCCAGCCGCAGCCGGCCCGCGGTGATGCGCGACACGTCCAGCAGGTTGTCCACCAGCCCCGACAGCCGGCGCACCTGGCGCTGCACCACGTCCAGCGCTTCCGCGACGCGCTCGGTGGGGACCTCCTTGCCCTCGCGCGCCAGCACCACCACCTGCTTCTGGAGCAGTTGCACCTTGAGGCTCAGCGGCGTGAGCGGCGTCTTCAGCTCGTGGCTCGCGATGCCCAGGAACTCGTCGCGCTGGCGCACCGCCTCGCGCGCCTCGCGGTACAGCCGCGCGTTCTCCAGGGAGAGCGCGGTGCGGTGGGCCAGCTCCGTGAGGAAGCGCTCCTCCTCCGTGCCAAAGACACGCAGCACGTTGGAGCGCAGCAGCATCAGCGCGCCCAGCACGTTGCCGCGCGCGCCCAGGGGCACGCTCAGGCAGCCGTGCGGCCCCACCGCGCGCATCAGCCGCGCGTGCTCCGCGTCCCGCGCGAGCGCCACGACGTGCTCCTCGGACAGGATGGGCAGCCGCCCCACCGCGCCGGACACGAACACCCCGGGCAGCCCGCCCGGCCCGGATGGATCCAACGGATAGCGCGTGAGCCATTCACGCAGGTGCACGTTGCGGCCCGCGTCCGCGTGCAGTGACGCCGCCACGCGCAGGGCCTCGTTGCCCGTGCCGCCCGGAGTCCTCAGGAGGAGCAGCGCGCCCTCGCCCAGCGTGGGCACCAGCAGCTTGAGCAGCGGCTCCAACTGCGCCTCCGCGTCCACCGACGTGCCCAGCAGTGCCCCGGCCTCCGCCAGCAGGCGGGAGGCGTCCAGCACCGGCTCCGGCAGCGCGTCCACGGCGTGCGTGCGCAGGAGCGCCGCCGCGACCTGCCCGTCCCCACCGCGCACCGGCACCGCCGTGCACCGCAGCGCGATGCGCGTCCCATCCGGACGGAGCACGTGCCACACGGAGGCGTCCACCGGCTCGCCCGCCAGCGCTCGCGCGAGCGGTGACTCACCTGCTGGCAGCGGTGTGCCGTCGGCGCGCACCCATTCACACCCAGGCAGGCGGGCGTGCTCGATGTGGAGGGGAACCGGGATGCCGAAGTGCGCCGCGGCTTGTGCGTTGAATGAAGGCACACGGCCCGTGCATTCGACGAGCACGACCCCTTCCGCGTCCATGACGCGCGCTGACATCGCTAGGGCGTTCCCGTCCGTCATGCGGGCATCCGGGGCTGGCGAGGTGATGCCGGACATGCCAAGGCTTTCCGCACGCATCATGGTGTCATCGCCGCCTCCCGGGAAGAAAGGAAGACAGAAGCCAGAGCCCACTCCATCCTCAAGGACAGGGAATGCTTCCCATCTCCACGCTCTTCCCGCGGGCCCCCTTGCCTGCATGTCGGCGATCCTCAATCGTTCGACTGTCCACGTCTCCGTCCCGGGACGTTCCGCCCGCACGGCCAAGTTCTTCCACCGCGAGTCCTCAGCATGCAGATGCCGTTCACCCGGCCTGACGGCACCACCCCCACCGAGCGCCGCTTCCGGCAGGTCATCGACACGCTCCAGGAGGTCGTCTTCCAGACGGACATGGAGCGCACGTGGGTCTTCCTCAATCCCGCGTGGACCGAGGTGACAGGCTTCCCCGTGCAGGAGAGCCTGGGCCGCTCCGCGCTGGACTTCGTGCACCCGGACGACCGGGCGCGCGCACTGGAGGTCTGCAAGACGCTGCTCACGCGCGAGCGCGACTTCGTCCAGCACGAGGTGCGCTACCTCACGAGCGACGGAGGCTTCCGCTGGGTGGAGGTGTTCGCGCGGGTGACGATGGACGAGGACGGCTCGCTGCTGGGCATGGCGGGCACGCTCAACGACATCACCGAGCGCAAGCGCACGAGCGACGCGCTCGCCCGGCGCGAGCGCTACCTCACCGCCCTGGTGGAGATGCAGCAGCGGCTCCTGTCGGTGCCGGAGGGCGGCGACCTGTACGGCCCCGCGCTCGCGCCGCTGGGCCAGGCCGCGGGCGCGAGCCGCGTCTACGTCTTCGAGCTCCACACCAACGCGCAGGGCGCGCTCTTGAGCAGCCAGCGCGCGGAGTGGTGCGCACCCGGGGTGACGCCGGAGATCGACAACCCGCTGCTCCAGGACCTGCCGATAATGCCGGACCTGGAGCGCTGGGTCCCCATCCTTCAGCGCGGCGAGGTCGTCGCCGGGCGCGTCTCCACCTTCCCCCCCAGCGAGCGGGCGCTGTTGGATCCGCAGGGCGTGCTGTCGCTGCTGGTGCTGCCCTTGCGCGTGCAGGGCCGGCTGGTGGGGTTCGTGGGCTTCGACAACTGCGTCGAGGCGCGCGAGTGGGACCGGCTGGAGGTGGACCTGCTGTCCGCGGCCAGCGGCGCCATCTCCGTGTCGCTGGAGCGCCGCGCGTCCGAGCGGGCGCTGCGCGAGCACGAGCACCGCTTCCGCCAGCTCGCGGAGAACGCGTCCGACGTGCTGTACCTGTACCGGCGGGAGGCGCCGCGCGGCTTCGCGTACGTCAGCCGCGTGGCGCACGCGAAGCTGGGCCTGGGACCGGAGGCGCACTACGCGGATCCGGAGCTGTGGTACCGGCAGGTGCACCCGGATGACCGGGCCGCGCTGGAGCGCCTGCTGGAGTCGCCCCAGTCCGTGGACGGCGCGACGGTGGAGCTGCGCTTCCTGCGCCCCGACGGCAGCCTGCTGTGGCTGGAGCACGTCGTCGCGCCGGTGACGGACACGGCCGGGCGTGTCGTCGCGGTGGAGGGCCTGGCGCGCGACATCACGGAGCGGCGGCAGGTGGAGGAGGCGCTGAAGCGCTCCGAGGCCAGCCTGCGCGCGCTGATGGAGGGCTTCCCCGACCCCGCGGCCATCGAGCGCGACGGCCACATCGTCTACGCCAACGCGGTGCTCGTCACGACGCTGGGCTTCGCGCGCGCCGAGGAGCTGGTGGGCCGCCGGCTGTCGGAGTTCCTGGCGGACGTGCCGGGCACGGGCATGGCGTCCGCGGACAGCACGCCCCTCACCAGCGAGCGGCGCCTGGTGCTGCGCGACGGGCGCACGCGCGTGGTGGAGCTGGCCTCGCTGCCGCTGCGCTTCGACGGCCAGCCCGCGGTGGTGTCCATCGTGCGCGACGTGACGGAGCAGCGGCAGCTCCAGGCGCGGCTGACGCTGGCGGACCGGCTGGCGTCGGTGGGCACGCTCGCGGCGGGCATCGCGCACGAAATCAACAACCCGCTGGCCTTCGTGCTCTCCAACCTGGCCTTCCTGTCGGACGAGTTCCGCCACCACCTGTCCCCTGGCCCCGGCGTGCGCGGCGTGCGCCCGCCCGACGTGGCCGAGTGGCAGGAGGTGCTGGGCGAGGCGTGCGAGGGCGCCGAGCGCGTGCGGCAGATCGTCCGCCAGTTGAAGACGTTCTCGCGGCCGGACGAAGAGCGCATGACGCCGGTGGACGTGCACGCGGTGCTGGACTCGGTGGTGATGATGGCCGCCAATGAGATCCGCCACCGCGCGCGCCTTCGCCGCGAGTACGGCGACGTGCCGCAGGTGATGGCCAACGAGGGCCGCCTCTGCCAGGTGTTCCTCAACCTGGTGGTGAACGCGGCGCAGGCCATCCCGGAGGGCTCCGCGCACGACCATGAAGTCGTGCTCGCCACGCGCGTGTCCGGCGGGCAGGTGATGGTGGAGGTGCGCGACACGGGCAGCGGCATCGCGCCGGAGGTGATGGGGCGCATCTTCGATCCGTTCTTCACCACCAAGCCCGTGGGCGTGGGCACGGGGCTGGGGCTGTCCATCTGCCACGGCATCATCAGCGGGCTGGGCGGCGACATCCTGGTGGAGAGCACCGTGGGCAAGGGCAGCACGTTCCGCGTGGTGCTGCCCTCGCCCCTGCCCGACCCCGCCGTGCGCCCGCCGGAGGCCGCCGTGCCGGACGTGCCCGTGGTGCCGCGAGGCCGCGTGCTGGTGGTGGACGACGAGCCCGCGGTGGGACGCGTGCTCCAGCGGCTGTTGCGCGGCCACGACGTGGAGGTGGCCACCAGCGGGCGCCAGGCCCTGGAGCGCATGGCGCAGGCCCCGGGCTTCGACGCGGTGCTGTGCGACGTGATGATGCCGGACCTCGCCGGCCGTGACGTGTACGAGGCCGTGCGGCGCGAGTACCCGGGCCTGGAGCGCCGCTTCGTCTTCGTGTCCGGCGGCGCCTTCACCTCCGGCGCGCGCGAGTTCCTGGAGCGCATCCCCAACCCGCTGCTGGAGAAGCCCTTCGACGAGGCGCGCGTGCGCGGCGCCGTGGAGGAGCTGGTGCGGAACGGGCCGCCGGACGCGGCCTGACCCATCGGTCATCGGGAGGAGGGTCCTCCTGGTGACCGATGCGCCCGGCTGACGGGTCTGCGAGCTTGGGCTCGTCCGCTCGCACCCCTTGGGGGAAGGTCCGTCGCGCATGAACCGCACCAAACTGCTGCTGTCCCTGGCTGCCCTGCTGTTCATGGGCGCGCTCGCGCTCGACGCGCGGTCGCTCTTCGCGACGACCACGTCGCACCCGCCCATGGGCAACCCGCTCCCCAACGGGCACACGCGCCAGGCCGCGCCGGCCGTGGGGGCCCTGGACCAGACCCACACCGTGGTGCAGCCGGGGGAGGTGCCCGTCAACGGCGTGCTGCCCGTCATCCTGGGGCGGCCGGCTTCCGGCAACGCGGGCCCGGTGGAGTTCACGGGCAAGCTGTCCGGCGCGTACGTGAAGGCGGGCCCGGGTGAGGCCTTCGCCGTGTTCGAGCTGACCGCGCGCCTGCCCGAGAAGGTCCAGCGCGTGCCGGTGAACCTGGCGCTGGTGGTGGACCGCTCCGGCTCCATGGATGGCGGCAAGCTGGCGGACGCGAAGCGCGCGGCCCAGGAGCTGGTGCGGCAGCTGCGTGAGGGGGACCGGCTGGCGCTGGTGCACTACGGCTCCGACGTGACGGTGGTGCCCAGCGTGAAGATTGACGAGTCCACGCGCCGCGAGCTGCTGACCACCATCGAGGCCATCCAGGTGAACGGCGGCACGAACATGAGCGGCGGGCTGGTGGCGGGCGCGGAGGCGGTGCGCGCGTACGCCAGCGACTACCGGGTGACGCGCGCCATCCTGCTGAGCGACGGCGAGCCCACCGAGGGCGTGACGTCCAACAACGGGCTCTTCTCCGAGGTGGGCCGCATCCGTGAGACGGGCATCACCGTGAGCGCGCTGGGCGTGGGCACCGGCTTCAACGACACGCTGATGCGCGGCATGGCCGAGCGCGGCGGCGGCTTCTCCGGCTTCATCAGCGACTCCTCGCAGCTGGCCTCCATCTTCACCCGGGAGCTGGAGCAGGCCGCCAGCACCGTCGCCCGCAACGTGAGCCTGACGCTGACGCTGCCTCCCGGCGTGAGCGGCCTGGAGGTGATGGGCCTGCCGTCCACGCGCGAGGGCAACACCGTGCGCGTGCCCCTCTACGATTTGACGGGCGGCCAGGCCGCGCGCGTGGTGGTGAAGCTGACGCTGGACGCGCCCGCCAGCGCGCAGGACATGAACGTGCTGGACGCCGCGGTGTCGTACGTGGACGTGGCGGCCAACCTGCCGTCGCAGGTGACGCTGGCCCTGGGCGCGAAGGTGACGAGCGACGCCCAGGTGGTGCACGCGAACCTGGACCGCGACGTGCGCGTCCACGCCATCCGCGCGCTGGGCACGCAGCAACTGCAAGCGGCCGCGGAGGCGATGAAGAGTGGCGACCGCAGCAGCGCGCTCGACCTGCTGGGCAACGCGCGTCGGCTGTTCGGCAGCTCCGCGTCCGCGCTCGCCGGGGAGCTTGCGGACGTGGACCAGACCCAGGCAGCCTACGGCAACGCCCGGAGCGACGCGGACGTGCGGGATGCGTCCATGGCGCTCAAGAAGAAGACGATGAAGAACTTCGGGCAGAGCAACAGCTACTAGTCACTCCGACGTACGGAAACGGTGCGCCATGTCGCTCTCCATCCAACTCCTCCGCCGGGAGGACTTCGAGTCGCGCTGCCTGTCCGCGCTCGTGGGCGCGGCGGCCATGGCGATGGTGGCCGGCGTGGCGCGGCAGGTGCTGCGCGTCCCGGTGGAGCCGGGCTACTTCGCGCTGATGGCGGCGGCCGTCACCGCGGTGAAGCCGAAGGTGGCGGAGAACGCCCTGGTGCGCGCGGCGATGGTGCTGCTGCCCGCCCTGCCCTACGTGCTGGGGCTGCCGGCGTCCTGGCAACACGCGGCGGCGGGCGCGCTCGCCGCGGGGCTGCTGGCGTGGCGGGGCAACGGGCGCGACCGCGAGGGCACCACCTCGCAGATCGCGCTGTGCGCCGGGGCCGCCGCCGTCACCACGGTGCTGGGGCTGTACGTGCAGGACGTGCTCAACGCGCGCTTCCTCCCGGCGCGGGGCTACTTCCCGCTGGTGGTGGACTACTCGGTGGTGGCGCTGTTCTGGAGCATCGGCACGCTGCCGGCGAACCTGGCCATGGACCTGGACGCGGTGGCCACCCGGGGCATGCGCCTGGAGGCCACCCTCACCGGCGAGGTGCGCGGGCTGGTCACCCGGGCGCTCGCGCTCTACCGCCAGTGCCAGGATGAGGCGCGCAAGCTGGCCACGGGCCCGGGCCGCGAGAAGCTCCAGGCCGTGCTCGGCAAGCTGGCCCGGGACGCCTTCACGCTGGCGGAGTCCCACACGGAGCTGGAGGCCCAGCTCGCCTCCGCGTCCCAGGGGAGCGTGGACTCGCAGGTGCAGGAGCTGAAGAAGCGCGCCCAGGACGCGCAGGACGGCGTGGCCCGGCGCCAGCTGGAGCGCGCCGCCGCGTCGCTGGGGGAGGAGCTCAACCACCTGGACGCGCTGTCACGCCGCCAGGAGCGCCTCTTCGCGCAGCTTCACGCACAGGTGGCCCTGCTGGAGCGGGCGCGCGTGTGCTTCATCGGGGCCCGGGCCGCGTCTCCCCTGGATGGGAGCAGCGCGGACCGGATCCAGGCCCTCGCGGACAAGCTCTCCGCCCTGGACCTGGAGTCCTCCGGCGCGGAGGGGACGGCGCAGGCCGCGCGCGTCCCGGCGGTCCGCTCCTAGAGGGCTCAGGACGCGCCCGAGGACTTGCCGCCCTGCTTGGAGGCGCGGGTGCGCTTGCGCGCAGGGGCGGCCTTCTTCGCGGCGGTGACGCGCGGCGTGTGCAGCTCGCTGGCGATGCGCTGTTCAATCTCCTCGCGGGTGCGGCGGCTGACCTCCAGCGCGGCATTGATGCGCTCACGCACCACGTCCGCCTGGGCCTCCGCGGCGGCGCGGTACTCCGCGATGTCGCGGCGCAGCTCCAGCCGGCCCTCGCGGGCGTTGGCCGTGCCCGCCGTCTTCCGGGAGGTCGTCTTGCGCCGCGTGGGCCGCCCGCCCCCCTGGTTCCCGGTGTCCTGTTGTCCCTGTGCCTTGCGCGCCATCTTTCTGCCCCCTCCTGCGATCGCTCGCGTCTGTGGACGGAAAGGTGGGGTGTGGGCATCCAGCACGGAAGTCTGGCCCCGGGTCGGATGGAGGCCAGGCAGCCGGACAATGTATGTGCGCGGCAACAGAGAGACTTCTCAATGCCTCCAGGAAGGCGCTAAGAGGACCCTCACCGTTCCTGGGCCAAGGGGCAGCTTGACTGATAGCTCAGGAACTCCGCATCACCCCAAGGGCCGGGATGCGAGCAAGCCTTCGAGCCCCGCGCACCCCGGCTGGCCGGGACCCGCGCCGGAGCGAACAGTGAGGGAATCCCCGTGGCGGTCTCTTTCCTGAACCGGAAACACAACCTGGACCGGATGTCGCTGCGCGACCTGGTCTATTCGTTCTTCACCTACTACGCCGTCGTCGCCTACATCCTCATCGGCATCACCTGCATCGTGCTGTCGGTGAAGTGGTTCGAGGCGCCGGCGCGCATGGCCGCGGCGGTGCTGGTGGCCACGGTGGCGTACCCGTTCGGGTGGTACCTCATCCACCGGTACATCCTGCACGGGCGCTTCCTCTACAAGTCCGCGGCGACGGCGGTGACGTGGAAGCGCATCCACTTCGACCACCACCAGGACCCGCATGACCTGCGCGTGCTCTTCGGCGCGCTGCACACCACGCTGCCCACCATCGCGCTGGTGCTCACGCCCATCGGCTACCTCATCGGCGGCAAGTCGGGCGCGGCGGCGGCGCTGGGCTGGGGCATGGTGACCACGTGCTTCTATGAGTTCTGCCACTGCATCCAGCACCTCAACTACGCGCCCCAGCAGAAGTGGCTGAAGGACATCAAGCGGCTGCACATGTCCCACCACTTCCACAACGAGCAGGGCAACTACGGCATCACGAACTACTTCTGGGACAAGGTCTTCGGCACGCTGTACGCGAAGGCGTCGGACAAGCCCAAGAGCCCCACCGTCTTCAACCTGGGCTACACCGAGGAAGAGGCGAAGAAGTACCCCTGGGTGGACAAGCTCTCCGGCGGCACCCGCGGTGACGGCCACCCGCGCCGCTTCTGGGGCGCTGAAGGACTGAGCGCGCCGGAAGCCTCCAGCGAACAGCAGACCTGAGCGTCCCCTGACGCTTCACCCCGGACCTCCCCGCGCGCTCCAGTCGCCGGGGAGGTCTTCGTTTTTCAGCATGCGTCACGCGGAGAGCGGCTGGGGCTGCTGCTCCTGCTCCTCGCGAAAGCGCCGGGCGCTGAGGGGCGGCAGGGTGTGCACGCGCGCCACGAGGCACGCCGCGCTGCCACCGGCCAGGTGGAATTGATCCAACCGCACGCTGACGGGTCTGCGGCCCAGGCCGCGCAGCACCGCCTCCACGCGGGGCACGCGCGCGCCGACGATGACGGTGTTTCCCACCTCCACCAGATTGAGCCCGAACGCGAGCGCGTCCTCGCGCGCGATGGGAATCACCTGCTGGATGCCCTCCGTGCGCTCCAGCATGCGCAGCGACTCCGGCGTGAAGGCCTCCGGACACACCAGCGCGGTGCCGTCGGACAGCACGGTGAGCGCGGTGTCCAGGTGGTAGAGGTACGGGTCGCACAGCTCCAGCGGCGTCACCGGCGCGGAGAGGAAGGCCTCCAGCACGCCCGCGGCGCGCTGCGTGGAGCGCATGCCCCAGCCCAGCAGGGCGCCCCGGCCCGCGGGCAGCATGGCCACGTCACCGCCTTCGATGTGCACGCGCGGCGGCTCGATGACGTCGAAGCCTCGCGCGGAGAGCCACCGGGCGCGCGCGAGCTGCTCGTTGCGGCGCTGGCCATGGCGCATGGTGGCGAGCAACGCGCGCAGCTCGCCCTCCTGCGAGACGAGCACCGCGTTGTCCTTCGCGAACACCGAGTCGAACGCGCCGTGGACGAAGGGCAGCTCGAAGAAGCTCCCGCCCTCCGCACGCAGGGTGCGCAGGAACTCGCGGTGCTGGGTGCAGGCGCGGCGCCACGCGACGGCGCCGGGCTTCATGTGCGGATTGATGTTCCAGGCGACCTGATACGCGCAGTCGCGGGAGCGGACGTGATCCTTCTCGCAGCGCACCTGACTGACAGCGAAGGTGGCGGGAGCGTTGTGGCCGGTGTGCAAGGTCATCCCCATACATGTGGCCGGAAGGCACTCCCGCCTTCCGGGATGTGTAGAGAGGGTGCGCACCATGAGCGGGCTTGGCGAGGTGGCTGGGGAAGCGGGGACGGAGGACGCACGCCTGTCTGAACGGCTTCACCGGACCCTCTTGCGCTTCAACCGCGCGCGACTGGCGCCGGGGTTTCCCACCGAGGGCTGGCGGGCAGACGTGCAGCAGGAGACGCAGTTGCGGCTGCTGGAAGGTGAATACGTGGAGGCGGAGCGGCAGCGCGTGGCGGCATGGGCCGCCGAGGCACCGGAGGACGCCGACGGCTTCATCGCGTGGTTCGAGGATCTGAAGGAGTCCGGTCCCGGACAGCATGATCCGCTGTTCCCGTGGCTGGCCACGCAGGCCACGCGTGAACAGATGAACTGGTTCCTCACGCAGGAGGTCGCGGGCGAGGCGGGCTTCGATGACCTGGTGGCGCTGACGCAGTTGCAGTTGCCCACGCAGGCGAAGCTGGAGCTGGCGCGCAACTACTGGGACGAGATGGGCCGCGGGCGCGAGGACGCCATGCACGGGCCCATGCTCGCGGAGATGGCGCAGAAGCTGGGGCTGCACCCCACCGACGAGGACACCGTGTGGGAAGCGCACGCGCTGGCGAACCTGCTCTGCGCGTTCGCGTTCAACCGCCGCTACACGTACCAGGCGGTGGGCGCGCTGGGCATCGTGGAGGAGACGGCGCCGGGCCGCACCGCGTGCGTCAACGAGGGCCTGAAGCGTCTGGGGTTCGACATGCGCGTGCGGCGCTACTACGCGCTGCACTCCACGCTGGACGTGAAGCACTCGGAGACGTGGAACAAGGAGGTGCTGCGTCCGCTGGTGGCGGCGAACCCCGCGTGCGCGCGGCCGCTGGCGGAGGGCGCGCTGCTGCGCTTGAGCGCGGGCGCGAAGTGCTTCGAGCGCTACCGCCACGAGCTGGGCCTGGACCTGAAGACGGTCAGCTGAGGGCGGCGAGCCTGGCCGTCCTTCCCCCTGGGACCTTGCGCGTGTGCGCTGGCCCGGGGGGTGCGTCCGCCGGAGGACGGTCCGTCAGGGTGGAGGGGATGCGCGGCGGCCGGAGGGGACGCCAGCTTGCGGCGTTTCCAAGGCCGAGCTGGAGGTCCCGATGTCCCTGTTCCGATGCATCCCCGCCGCGGTGCTGCTCCTGACGGCGTGCGCCTCCCCGGGCACGTCCATGCAGGAGGTGATGCGCCGCACCGAGCCCCTGATGCCGAAGCGGCCGGATCCGCTGACGTACGGCACCCGGCCGGAGAACCCGGTGCGCGTGGGCTGGGGCGACAAGGGCGTGATGGCGTACTTCAGGCTGCTGCGCGGGCCGCAAGGACAGCCGGTGGCGTGGCGCCGCATGGGGGACTGCTGCGAGTTCACCCAGGTGGACGGCCAGGCTCAGGGCCAGGGCCGGCTGTCCATCTTCGAGGTGACGTACGACGGGCTGGAGACGCCGGTGGTGCTCTACGTGGACGCCTTCACCGGCGGAAACGTCTACGCGCCCTGGGGCTTCCTGCTGGAGGGCCAGGGGGACGCACCGCCCGGGTCCGGGACGGAGCCGGAGGTCATCGACCTGTAGCACGCCGTTTCAATCCCATGATTCCCTGAAAGCTCCCCCACCCCTTCCTGGGAGGCCCCATCGTGCCTAGATGCAAGGGTCGACGGGAGCGTGACTTTTCCCCCGGCGTTGACCGTCACGCTTACAACCTCCCCGTGTGCATGGGAGGTGCGGCCCCCTTGGCGCTGCGCTAAGCGTTCGACCGCTCTCCCGACGGAGGAGGAACCGTGGCGGCTGTGAAGAAGAGGCGTTGGCCGTATGTGCTGGGAGGCATCCTCGTCCTCCTGATTGCCATCGTGGCGGTGGTGCTGTGGCGCCTGGACGCCATCCTGCTGAAGACGGCGCGCGACCAGGCCGCGACGTACTCGCAGAAGCTGGGGCGCCCCATCGAGATTGGCGACATCTCCACCAAGCTCTTTCCCTACGTGGGCGCGAAGATTGAGAACGTCACCGTGGGCCCCGCCGAGGGCGAGGAGCTGGCGCTCGCGGAGGTGAAGGACGTGACGGTGAGCGTGGCGGCGATGCCGCTGCTCACGTCGAAGGGCCAGGACATCCGCGTGAAGAACGCGGAGGTGTCCGGGCTCACCGTGAACGTCATCCGCCTGCCTGACGGCACCACCAACGTGCAGCGGCTCCAGGAGAAGCTGGCCGCGCAGCAGCCCAAGGAACAGACGCCGGAGGAGGAGGCGCGGCCCACCGACCTGTCGGGCGTGCACGTGGAGCGCGCGGCGCTCACCGACGGCGTCATCCGCTTCGTGGACCGCGCGAGCGGCGACAAGGCGCGCGAGCTGGCGGTGAAGGACCTGGACATCGAGGTGAAGGACCTGCGCGTGGGCCAGCCCCTGAAGGTGGACCTGGCGGCCGCGGTGCTCGCGGAGAAGCAGAACCTCAAGATGACGCTCGCGGCGGCGCCGCTGCCGGCGACGCTCGTCCCCACGCCGGAGCAGGTGACGCTGAAGGCGGAGCACATCGACCTGTCGCCGCTGGGGCCGTTCCTGCCCCCGGACGTGGGGCTGCAGGCGGGCACGCTGGACGCGGACTGGAAGGCGGACCTGGGCGGCGCGGTGCCCGGCGGCAAGGGGCCCACGAAGGTGGTGGGCATCATCAAGGCGCTGGGGATGAAGTTCGCGGGCTCGGAGGGCGGCAAGGCGCTGGACGTGGTGCTCGACACGGACGTGACGGGCGACATGGCCACGGGTGACCTGGCGCTGGACAAGCTGAAGCTGGACCTGGGCCCCGCGGCCATCACGGGCAAGGGCAAGGTGAAGGGGCTGCTCACGGACAAGCCCGCGGTGGAGGGCTTCGAGCTGGTGGGCCGCAACCTGGACCCCGCTGTCATCGCCGAGTACTACCCGCCCCTGCGCAAGCAGCTCAACGGGATGATCGCCGGCCCCATTGGCCTGGACGTGCGCGGCAGCGGCACGCAGGAGGCGCAGGCCCTCAACATCGCGGTGGACCTGACGCCGGTGCGGCTGCGCGTGCCGGATCAACTGTCGAAGGACGCGGGCGGCGCGATGAAGCTGAACGCGAAGGTGACGGGCGCGGCGGCGAGCGGCGGCGCGCTCCACTTCGACGCGAAGGCGGACCTGAACGGCGTGGACATGCGGCCGGGCCTGCTGGTGAACAAGGCGCCGGGGCAGCGGCTGGAGGTCGCGGCGGCGGGCACGTACGCGCCGGCGAAGACGGGCAGCGGGATGACGGTGAACGTCACCCGCATGAGCCTGGGCGCGCTGGAGGACACGGTGACGGGCACCGCCACGGTGGCGCTGGCGGGCACGGGCAAGAAGGCGACGACGACGTTCAAGGCGGACGTGAAGGCCGCGCGACTGGATGCGGAGAAGTTGTTGATGAGCGAGGAGGAGGTGCTGGCGCGCACGGGCGGCAAGCCGCCTCCGGAGCCGCCGGTGGAGCCCACGCGCTTCAACGGCTACCGGGGTGACGTCCAGTTCGCCGTCACGTCGCTGCGCTACACGGCGATGGACCTGTCCAACGTGACGGGCGTGGTGAAGATGGTGGACGACCTCATCACGGTGGAGAAGTTCTCCTCGGGCATCTACGGCGGCAAGGTGGTGGCGGACGGGACGACCATCCGCCTGGGGCCCGCGCCGGAGGCCCGGCCCTTCACGGCGAAGGTGCAGGTGCAGGGCCTGGAGGTGGCGCAGGCGCTGGCGGCGCGCACGCCGAAGCAGGTGCTGACGGGCAAGTTCAACGGCAACGTGGACGTGCAGGGCGTGGGCTACACGCCGGAGAAGCTGCAGCAGACGCTGCTGGGCGGCATCAACGGCAACCTGCTGGAGGGCACGTTCCTGGGCAAGGACCTGGTGTCGTCGGTGACGGGGCCGCTGGCCAAGGCGATTCCCTTCGCGAAGGCGCTCAAGAGCGGCGACGTGACGTCGCTGGGTGGGGACCTGCCCTTCAGCGTGACCATCAAGAACGGCGTGGCGCAGCTGAGCAAGCCCATCACCTGGACGCGGCCGGAGGCGGCGATGAGCTTCGACGGCGGCATCGGGCTGAACGGCACGCTGGATTTGACGGGCGGCGTGTCGCTGACGCCGGCGACCATCAAGACGCTGACGGTGGGCAAGGTGACGCCGACGGAGGCCATCCCGGTGGGGCTGAAGATCACCGGCAAGGCGTGGAGCCCGGAGGTGACGGGCATCGACGTGAAGCCGGCGGCGACGACCATCCTGAAGCTGGCCGGAGGGGCGGCGCTGAGCGGCGTGCTGGGTGAGAAGGGCAAGGCCGTGCAGGACGTCATCACGGGAGGCCAGGACAAGGCCAAGGCCGAAGCGGAGGCGAAGCGCCAGGAGCTGGAGGCGCGCGCCAACGAGGAGAAGAAGAAGCTGGAGGACCAGGCCCGCGCCGAGCAGGAGAAGGCGAAGCAGCGCGCCGAGGAAGAGGCGAAGAAGAAGCTCCGGGGCATCTTCGGCAAGTAGCCGCCGGGAGCACCTGTGTCTTGCGCACGCCGCGGAGCTCTCGAAGGAGCTTCGCGGCGTTCGTATCTCTACGCACTGGCGTAGGCTCGCCGCCCATGTCCCTCCGGTTCACGCGCATCGAGGCCACGGGCTTCCGGTCGCTTCGCGACGTCGTGCCTCGGCGCCGGGGGCTGACGGTGCTCCTGGATGAGGAAGGCTTGGCCACTCGGGACCTGGTGGTCTTCTTCACGCTGCTACGCGACCTGGCACACGGTCAGCTCCAGCAGTCACGGGTGCTGGACGCGGTGGAGGGTCCCGTTTCGCTGGCGCTGGGCGTCCAGGACGACACGTACACCGTGGAGCTGCGGCGCTTCCCGGATGGACGCTGGCGCGTCGTCCGCGAGGACCTGGACCTGTCCGCGGGTATCGGCGTCCCCTTCGTGGAACCCGGCGCGTTCCGCGACGAGGCCTTCCTCTCCACCTTCCCTCCCGGGCCCACCGTCCGCATGGGTGACAGCGAAGCGGCGTGGCTGGGGGAGCTCATCGACCGTGCTTCGCGGACGATGAATGGCTTCCTGCGCGGCTTCCGCGTCCAGCCCGCGGAGGGCTTCGACGCGGACGCCCCGTTCCTCTTCCTGGAGGAACGGGACACCGACCTTCCCTCGAACGCCGTCTGGAACCGGGTCCAATCCGCTCGCGCGGCGTCCTCTCGGGTCCCCGTGCTGCTGTGCACCGCTTCGGTGGCCCTGGCGGACGCCTTCGATGTCGAAGACGTCCTGCGCCTGGGCTGAAAGCCGCTACTGCCCGGGCGTGCCGCGCGCTTCCCAGCCGGCCCCGGTGCCCATCGGGCCGCCTCGGGGACCGCCACCGCGCCCGCCGCCCATGTCCTCGCGGCGCATCTCCTGGTACTGCGTCAGCTGCTCCGCGCTGAGCACCTTCTGCATCTCCGTGTCCGTCTGCGTGCGCAGGTCGCGCATCTGCTGACGCATGTCACGGCCCGGACGGCCTCCCGCCATCGACGCCGTCAGCTCCTGGCGCTTGGCGTCCTCGGCCTGGATGGCCTTCGTCAGCGCCTGCTCCTGGCTGTAGTTGAGCCGCGCGTTGGAGATGAACGCCTTGAGGCGCTCGGAGCGCTCGGCCTCCGCCTGCGTGCGCATCTGGTCCACCTGCTGCTGCCACTGCTGGCGCTGCTCGGTGCGCTGCTCGTCCTGCACCGTGCGCATCAGCTCCTTCAGCGACTGCTTCGCGCTGTCGTTGCTCAGCGCCTCGCCCACCAGCACGCCGCGCATCTCCTCGCGCAACTTCGCGACCTCCGCCTCCAGGCCCGCGGGCGGAGGACCGCCCGTGCCCGCCGAGGCCGTGCCGCCGCCCTGCTCGAAGGCCATCAGCCGCCGGGACAAGAGCTGCACCGTCTCCTCCAGGGCCTTCACGCGCGTCTGGAGCGCCCGGACGTCCGCCGTCGAGTCCTGCACGCGGGGCGCGTCCTGGGTGACAGGGGCCTCCGACTTCCCAGGCCCCCACAGGGCCACCCCGAGCGCCACCGAAGCCAACCCCACCGATGCGATGCCGAGAATGCGGTTCATGATGCTCTCCCTGACGCAGCTCCCGGCCGCCTATTCCATGGCGCACCCGAAGCTCCGCCTTGCGCCTGCATCCTCCCACCCGCCCTCCCCCCAGGGAACCGCCGCGCGACGGGCGCCTGCCTGCCCCCCGTGCCGCGAGCGTTGACCTCGTCCGGCATGGCGCGGAGAGTGCCCCACCATGACGCTCCGTCCCATCACCGAAGTCGGCGCCGAGCTGGGTCTCGCGCCGGAAGACGTCCTCCCCTGGGGCCGCGACCGCGCCAAGGTGTCGCTGGACGCCCTGGGCCGCAGCTCGCGCCAGGGCCGCATGGTCCTGGTGTCGGCCATCAACCCCACGCCCCCGGGCGAGGGCAAGACGACCATGTCCGTGGCGCTGGCCATGGGCCTGCGCAAGCGGGGCCGCAAGGCGGTGGCGGCGCTGCGCGAGCCGTCCCTGGGGCCCGTCTTCGGCGTGAAGGGCGGCGGCACCGGCGGCGGGCAGGCGAGCCTGGAGCCGGCGGCGGACATCAACCTGCACTTCACCGGCGACCTGCACGCCATCACCAGCGCGCACAACCTCCTGTCCGCGCTGGTGGACAACGCCGTGTACTACGGCCACCCGGTGGCGCTGGAGGGCACGCGGGTGCGCTGGCGCCGCGCGATGGACATGAACGACCGGTTCCTGCGCAACGTCATCGTGGGGCTGGGCGGCAAGGCGCACGGCGTGCCGCGCGAGACATCCTTCGACATCACGGCCGCCAGCGAGGTCATGGCCATCCTGGCGCTGTCGGAGAACCTGAAGGACCTGGAGGCGCGGCTGGGGCGCATCGTCGTGGCGCAGGCGGCGGATGGCTCGCCGGTGCGAGCGAACGACGTGAACGCGGCGGCGTCCATGGTGGCGCTGCTCAAGGACGCGCTGATGCCCAACCTGGCGCAGACGCGCGAGGGCGGGCCGGCGCTGGTGCACGCGGGGCCGTTCGGCAACATCGCGCACGGGTGTTCGTCGGTGGTGGGCACGCGGATGGCGCTCGCGTACGCGGACGAGGTGGTGACGGAAGCCGGCTTCGGCTTCGACCTGGGCGCGGAGAAGTTCCTGGACATCAAGTGCCGCGGCGCGGGCGTGTGGCCCCGGGGCGTGATGCTGGTGGTGACGCTCAGGGCGCTCAAGCACCACGGCGGCGCGGCGGCGGCGAAGGTGGCGGATCCGGACCGCGAGGCGCTGCTCAAGGGCTTCAGCCACCTGGAGAAGCACCTGGAGTCGGTGACGGCGTTCGGCCTGCCGGCGGTGCTGTGCGTGAACCGCTTCCCGCAGGACACGGAGAGCGAGCTGGACGAGCTGCGCGCGTTCGCGAAGGCGCGCAACGTGGGCATCGCCGTGTGCGAGGGCTTCGGCAAGGGCGGTGAGGGTTCGCTGGAGCTGGCGGACACGGTGCTGGCGATGCTGGACGCGACGGACGCGGCGCCGCCGAAGCCGCGCTTCCTCTACGAGCTGGACCAGACGCCGGAGGAGAAGATCCGCGCCATCGCGCGCACGGTGTACGGCGCGGACGACGTGGCCTTCACGCCGGGGGCGCGCAAGGACCTGGAGACGGCGCGGGCGCTGGGAGGCGCGGGGCTGCCGGTGTGCATGGCGAAGACGCACCTGTCGCTGTCAGACGACCCGACGAAGACGGGCCGGCCCCGGGGCTTCACGCTGACGGTGCGAGAGGTGCGCCTGTCCGCGGGAGCTGGCTTCCTGGTGGCCTTGACGGGAGAGCTGCTCACAATGCCGGGCCTCCCCCGCGAACCCGCCGCCCGCCGCGTCACCGTCCACCCGGACGGCCGCATCACGGGCCTGATGCAGGGCGAGTGACGTCAGGGCGTCTGAAACACGACGGGCCGCTCCGTGCATCTGGAGCGGCCCGTGGGCCCTGCTGACCTGGCTTCGCGGAGGGCTAGACGCGGAAGGTGGTGGAGAGCTCCTGGAGCTTTCCCAGGGACGTGTTGATCTGCCCCACCGCCTGCTCGGCGTTGCTCGTGGCCATCACCACGTCGCTCATCATCTCCGACAGCTGCGTCACCACTTCCGTCATCTGCGTGATGCCCGCGTTCTGCTGCGTCACCGAGGCGACGATCTGCCGCGCCGCCTGGCTGCTCTCCTGCACCACCTGGGTGATGTCCTTCAGCGTCGACGCGGAGGCCAGCACCTGCTCGATGCCCTCCTCCATCTTCTGGCTGTCCCCTTCCGCGATGCCCACCGTCTCGCGGATGGCCTGGTTGATCTCCAGGAGGATCTTCCCGATGCGCTGCGTGCTCTGCAGCGACTGGCTGCTGAGCGCCCGCATCTCCTTCGCCACCACCGCGAAGCCCCGGCCCTCCTCGCCCGCTCGCGCCGCCTCGATGGCCGCGTTCAACGCGAGCACGTTGGACTGGTCCGCCAGGTCCTTCACGCTGCCGATGATTTCACCCGCGTGCACCGCCTGCTCGGACAGCACGCCGATGCTCCCCACCAGCGCGCCCACCCGCGCGCGGATCTGCTGCAAGCCCTCCGCGCTGCGCTCGATGGACACCTGACCGGACGCGCTGTACGCGTCCGCCTGCGCCGCCACCTTCAACACCATCTCCGCGCGGCTGGCCGCCATGCCGGACGTCTGGGCGATCTCCGCGATGGTGGAGCTGGCCTCCGTCAGGCTGCGCGACTGGCTGGTCAGGAAGTTGAGCTGCTCGTGGCTCGCCGCGTTCAGCCGCGCCGCCGCCGCCGTCAGCTCCGTCACCACCGAGTGCAGCGTGTTGGGCACCGCGCCCAGCCGCGTCATCAGCGTCTGGATGCTGCGCGCCAGCTCGCCCACCTCGTCCTGCGCGCTGGTGTCGATGGCCAGCGACAGGTTGCCCTCCCGCACGATGCGCGTCGCCGTCGCCGTCAGCCGGGCCAGCGGCGTCGTCACCTCGCGCAAGAGCCACACCGTGGCCACCGCGAGCGCCAGGATGCACGCCACCGACAGCACCAGCACCCACGTCAGCGTCGTGCCGTGCAGCGATGACACCTCCATGAAGGCCTCGCGCTGCGACGCCTCCTGCTGCGCCGTGATGGATTCCAGGCCGGAATGCACCTCGCGGTACGCGGGCTCCAGCTTCCCGAGCGCGTTCTCCGCGCTCGTGTCGTTCCGGGCCGCCAGCGCCACCACCTGCGACGCCTCCTGCCAGTAGCGCGTGAAGGCGTCCTGCAGCGCCTGCACCTTCGGACCGTCCACGTCCGGCAGCGCGCGCAGCGCCTCGAATCCCTTGTTGAGCTCCGTCACCTGCGCGTCCAGCGTCTGCTGCTTCACCGCGTGCAGCGCCACCGCGTCGCCCACGTCCTGGTGCAGGGCCGCGAAGCCCGCGCGCGACGTCTGCGCCTGACTCACCGACGGCGCCAGGCTGGAGCCGATGCGCTCGGAGGCGTTCCGCGTGCGCGAGCCCAGCACCACCGTCACCGCCACGATGGCCACCAGGAACACCGCCGCCACCACCGGCAGCACCATCATCTTCTGCTTGAGCCTCAACGCCATCACGCACCCCCTCGCGGGCCCACGTCACCCATCCCGATGAAGCGCGGTCGTGCATCCGCGCCGGGCCTGCTGCGCCAGCTCATTGTCGCTCATCCTTCCGCGGCCCAACCGGGCCCCCCGACGGCCGAGGCCTTGTCTGGGACACGTAGGATAGACAACACCTCTCCCCCCGACTCAAGCCCGCGTCCCTTGAAATATCCTGCAAACGAGTCGGCATTGCCCCGCAGGGTCATGCGGGACACTTCATCCTGACAGGTGGGACCCGTGGCGGAGGACGCCGCACGTCAGCCGGGGAGACCTGGCGAGCAGCCAGGCGCGATCATTCCAGCCGTCCGGCAGCCCCGACGCGGTGTGCGGGTCGGGGGGGGTGGACGAACCCGCCGTCCGCGCCCGCGGTGCTCGGGCTTCACGGAGGGTGCCGGTGACAAGGAGCGCGTCGCGCTCAGCGCGTGGGCTGCGGGAGGAAGGGCGTCACCTCGGCGCGGCAGGCGGCGTCGCACTCGGAGAAGCGGGTGAGGAACTCCGCGTGCCGGGCGCACTTCTTGGGCCAGCGCGAGGCGCCGCCGTCGGCCAGGCACAGCAGGCGGAACTCGTCGCGGGTCTCCGTGAAGAGGGCCTCGCGCTGAGAGGGGGCCATGGCGTCCAGCGCGCGGTTCTCTCCGCCCTGGAGCCAGACGAAGGCACCCACGAGCATCACGAAGACGAGCCCCAGCCAGGTGCCCTTGCGCAGCCAGATGCTGGGCGGCGGGGCCAGCTCCTTCGCGAAGATGTTCTTGTCATCGCCCCCTTCATCCGGAGGCGTCCCTTCGTTGCGCATGGGCTCCCTTCCATCCATGGCGCGTGCCAGCCGCACGGCCTCGTGCGCAGCAGACACCAGCCCGTCCCGCGTTGCACCTTGCAACCGCCTTCCGGGGCACACCGTGCGGGATGCGCTGCCCTGTCGTCGTTCGCGCCGCCCGGCATCCGACAGACGGGCCCGGCACACGGCATGCTCTTAGACTGGGACCATGGAAGTGCGTGCCAGTGCAGAGGCGGCGGAGCGACCCATGCGGGTGCTCGTGGTGGACGACGAGCGAAACATCCGCCACACCCTGCGCGTGTGTCTGGAGGGCCTGGGCTGTGAGGTGCGCGAGGCCGCGACACCGGAGGCCGCGCTCGCCGCACTCGCCCAGGGGCCGGCGGACCTGGCGTTCGTCGACCTGCGGCTGGGCAACGCGTCCGGCCTGGAGCTGCTGCCCCGCCTGCTCGCCGAGTCACCGGCATTGGACGTCATCCTCATCACTGCCTACGCGACGTTCGACACGGCCGTGGAGGCGGTGAAGCGCGGCGCGCGCGACTACCTGCCCAAGCCTTTCACCCCCGCGCAGATCCGCCACGTGCTGGAGCGCGCGAAGGCGCAGCGCGAGCTGTCCTCGCACCTGGGGGACCTGGAGGGACAGCTGGCGCAGGCGGTGCCGGAAGCCACGCTGGAGACGGCGTCGCCGGCCATGCACGCGGCCATCGGCTTCATCACGCGCGCGGCCACGTCCGACGCGGCGGTGCTGCTGCGCGGGGAGAGCGGCACGGGCAAGGGGGTGCTCGCGCGGGCGCTGCACTCCATGAGCGCGCGGCGCAAGCGGCCCTTCGTCACCATCAACTGCCCCACCCTGTCCGAGCAGTTACTGGCGAGCGAGCTGTTCGGCCACGCGCGAGGCGCCTTCACGGGCGCGGTGAAGGACCAGCCGGGGCGCGTGGAGCAGGCGGAAGGGGGCACGCTCTTCCTGGATGAAGTGGCGGAGATGAGCCCGTCGCTCCAGGCGCAGTTGCTGCGCTTCCTCCAGGAGAAGCAGTTCGAGCGGCTGGGCGAGTCACGCACGCGCAAGGCGGACGTGCGCGTGGTGGCGGCCACGCACCGCGACCTGGAGAAGGACGTGGCGGAGGGACGCTTCCGCGAGGACCTGATGTACCGGTTGAACGTCCTGGAGGTGAAGCTCCCCTCCCTGCGCGAGCGGCCGGAGGACCTCATCCCGCTGGCACGCCGCTTCGTCGCCTTCTTCGCGAAGGCCGCGCAGCGTCCGGCCCCGGAGCTGTCGCCCGCCACGGAGGCGATGCTGCGGGCCTACGCGTGGCCGGGCAACGTGCGTGAATTGCGCAACGCGCTGGAGCGGGCGCTCATCGTGGGCGCGTCCGGCGTGGTGGAGCCGCAGGCGTTCCCGGAGCGCATCGCGTCCGCGGTGGGGCCGGGGGTGAGCCTGGGCGGGCCGCACACGCTGGAGGAGGTGGAGCGCGAGCACATCCTGCGCGTGATGGCCTCCGTGCCGACGCTGGACGAGGCGGCGCGGCTCTTGGGCATCGACGCGTCCACGCTGTGGCGCAAGCGCAAGAAGTACGAAGCGGACGCGAAGCCGGAGGCGTGACGCGCGCGCAGGTGTGCGCCAGTGCATGCAGGCCTGGCACTGGAGGCCGAGGCGGACAGGAACACTCGCCCTCCCGAGTGGATTGCGCCCCTGCGCGCGCGTGAAGACCGTGGCTCGTCATGAACCTCATCGACGTGCTCATCCAGCAGCACCGCGACGCGGAGGCCCTCTTCGAAGCCTGGCGCCACGCCCCGGACGACGAGAAGCCGCAGCTCTGTCTGCGCCTGGCCGAAACGCTCACCCTGCACAGCGCCATCGAGGAGCGCTGGGTGTATCCCGTCGCGCGAGGCGTCGTCGACGGGCCGAGCATCGACTTCGCGGTGGAGGAGCACGGGGAGATGACCCAACTGCTCTCCGACCTGTTGCATGTCCGCCACGACGCGCGCCGCCGCGAGGCCACCGTGCACCAGTTGGAGGCGGTGGTGGCGCAGCACATGGCGGAGGAGGAGCGCGCGGTGCTGCCCCGGCTGCGCAAAATGGACTCGAGCGCGTTCGGCCTGTCCAGCGATGAAATCATCCGCTCCGCGTCCGATGCACGCCGCGAAGCGATGCGCCAATTGGAGACGTCCGCGCCGGTGTGACGCCGCTTCAGTCCTGCCCGGGCTGCGGCAGCGTGAACCAGAAGGTGCTGCCCTGGCCGGGCGTGCTCACCACGCCCAGCTCGCCGCCGTGGGCCTGGACGATGTCGCGGGCGATGGACAGGCCCAGGCCCGCGCCTCCCACGGGGGCTCCCGGGGCGCGGTAGAACTTCTCGAAGATGCGCGCCTGCTCCTGGGCGGGGATGCCTTCGCCGGTGTCGCGCACCTCGAAGCGCACGTGCGCCTCCTCGCGGGACACGCGCACCGACACCTCTCCTTCCGGGGGCGTGTGCTTCACGCCGTTGCCCACCAGGTTGCTCAACACCAAGTGCAGCCGGTCCGGATCCACTCGCACCGTCTCCACGTCCGGTGACAGGGATTGCGACAGGCGCACGCCCCGGTCCTCCGCCAGCGTGCGCTGCGCGGCCAGCGCGTGCTCCACCAGCTCCTCCGTGCGCACCTCCCGCACGTCCAACTGGAGCTGCCCGGACTGGATGCGCGACAGGTCCAGCAGGTCGTCCACGATGACCTGCAATCGCTCGCAGTCCTCGCGCGCCGCGAAGAGCAGATCCGCCTGCTTCTCCGTCACCTGCCCCACCACGCCCTCCGCCACCAGGTGGATGGCCATGCGCAGCGACGTGAGCGGCGTGCGGAACTCGTGCGCCACCGTGGCCACCAGGTCGTTCTTCAATTCGTCGAAGCGCCGCAGCCGCGTCACGTCCTGGAGGATGAGCGTGGCGCCCACCACGTCCCCCGTCTCGCCGTGCACCGGGCTGCCTCTTGGCAGCAGCCACCGGACGCCTTCCGGAGAGGCCTCCACGCGCACGGCCTCCTCGTAGCCGCGCGGCTGGTACGCGCCCCTTCCGCCCACGACGTGGGCTCGCACGCGCTCCAGCACGGCGCGCACCTCCGGCTCCACGCGGCCCAGCGCGTCCCCGCCCTCGTCCAGCCGCAGGCGCAGCACCTCTTCCGCCGCGGCGTTCACGTTGAGCAGCCCGCCCTCCGCGCCCAGCACCAGCACGGGGTCGGGCAGGCTGTCGATGGCCGCCTGCGACACCGCCTGCGCCTGGAGCAGCTCTCCCAGGCTGCTCTTGCGGTACTGCCCCAGCCGCTCCGCCATGGTGTTGAAGTCGCGCGCGAGCGAGGCGATCTCATCCCGCCCCTCCACCACCGCCCGGGCCTCCCCATCGCCCTGCCCCAGGCGGCGCACGGCCTGTGACAGCACGGACACCGGACGCAGTGCTCGCTGCACCAGCGACGTGGTGAAGAACAGGCCGAAGCCCAGCGCCGCCACCACCGCGAACACCATCAGCGTGTTCACCCGCTCGCTCTGCTGGCGCAGCCGGTCGTTCTTGCGGACCATCGCGTCCTGGTTCAGCGCCAGGACGGAGGACGCGGCCGCCTTCGCCTCCTGGAACTCCGGCGCGAGCGACTCGAAGTAGCGCGTGCGCGCGGACTCCCGGTCCCGCTCCTGGAGGAAGATGTCGAACTGCTCCCGGTACTTCGTCCACGCGGTGCGCAGCCGCTGCGTGGCCGCGGCCTCGCCGGGCTCCGTGATGTTGCGCTGCTGGACGCCCAGCTCCTGCTCCAGCGGCTGGCGCTGCGCGGCCTGCTGGGCCACGCCGCGCTCGCGCTCGCCCGCGATGATGAAGAGCGCCGCGCTGTCCATGCGCTCCAGTTGCTCCGTGATGCGCTGGGTGGCCAGGACGCTGCGGTAGTTGTCCTCCAGCACCTGCTGTCCGGAGCGTCCCACGCGCGCCAGGGTGATGACGGCCGTGGTCCCCAGGAAGAGCAGCGCCAGCACCAGCGGCACCTGGGCCAGCAGCAGCCGCGAGCGCAGCGTCATGGGCGCTTCTCCTCGTGGGACTCGAAGGACACGACGTGGATGTCGAAGCCCTCCCCTTCGCGCAGCAGGCGCGCGTCCGCGGTCAGCCCCAGCCGCTGGCGCCACTTCGCCTGATTCGAGCGGCCGATGATGATGTGCCCCACGCCGTGCGAACGCGCGAAGTCCAGCAGCGCCGCCACGGGGTCGCCCGAGCGCAAACGCACCACCTCCGCGCCCAGCTCCTTCGCCTTCTCGATGTTCGTCAGCAGGTGCCGCTGCGCCTCCGCGTCGATGAGGTGGGGCGCCTCGCGCGGCGTCTCCACGTACACCACGAACCAGTCCGTGTTGAGCCGGCCCGCCATGCGAGAGCCCCGGCGCAGCAGCGTCGCCGCGCGCGGCGGATGGCTGGAGAGCGCCACCAGCACCCGGCCCCACGCGCCGCCCTTCTGGGACGCGTCCTCGCCCAAGAGCGCCTGCCGTCCCGCGGTGGCGCGGTCCAGGCTCTCCGCCACCTCGCGAAGGGCCAGCTCGCGCAGGGTGGAGAGGTTGTCACCGGTGAAGAAGCGTTCCAGGGCGTGCGGGACCTTGTCGGGCGCGTAGATCTTCCCCGCCTTGAGCCGTTCGTGCAGGTCCTCCACCGCGAGGTCCAGGTTCACCACCTGATCCGCCGTCTTGAGGAAGCTGTCCGGCAGGGTCTCGCGCACGGTGACGCCGGTGTTGCGCTCCACCAGGTCGTTGAGGCTCTCCAGGTGCTGGACGTTGAAGGCGCCAATGACGTTGATGCCCGCGGCCAGCAGCTCCTGCACGTCCTGGTAGCGCTTGCGGTTGCGGCACACCGGGAGGTTGGTGTGGGCCAGCTCGTCCACGATGGCCACCTGGGGCCTTCGCGCGAGCACGGCGTCCAGGTCCATCTCCTCCACGGTGACGTCTCGGTAGCTGACGCGCTGGCGGGGCACGAGCTCCAGCCCCGCCACCAGCGCCTCCGTCTCCTCGCGGCCGTGCGTCTCGACGAAGCCGAGCACCACGTCCACGCCGCGCGCCTTGAGCGCGTGCGCCTCCTCCAGCATGCGGAACGTCTTGCCCACGCCCGCCGCGAAGCCGATGTAGAGCTTCAGCCGGCCGCGCCGGCCGCGCTCCACCAGCTCCAGGAAGTCCTCCGCGCGAGGGCGCCGCGTCGTCATGCCTGCCACCTCCTCAACGCGAAGCCGTGGGAGCGGGTCCGCCGAATTGCCGGTCCATCGCGAGGTTCAACGTCAGCACGTTCACCCGGGGCTCGCCCAGCACGCCGAACGTCCGGCCCTCCACCTGTGACATCACCAACGCCCGCACGCGCGCCGGGTCCACGCCCCGGGCCCGCGCCACGCGGGGAACCTGCCACAGCGCGGCCTCCGGAGACACCTGCGGATCCAACCCGGACGCGGAGGCTGTCACCAGCTCGCCAGGGACGGGGCCTTCGGCGTCGGGGTTCTCGCGGCGCAGCCGGTCCGCCTCCGCCACCGCGCGGTCGCGGAGCTTCTGGGACGTGGGGCCCAGGTTGCTGCCACCGGAGGCCGTCGCGTCCCAGCCCGTGCCGGCGGCGGACGGGCGCGGCTGGAAGTAGCCCGGCTGCGTGAAGCCCTGGGCGATGAGCGCGCTGCCCACCACGCGGCCCCGGTCGTCCTTCACGAGCGACCCGTTGGCCTCATGCGGGAACAGCACCTGCGCCACGCCGGTGACGGCCAGGGGATACAGCACGCCCGTGAGGGCCAGCGTGACGGCGCTGGCGCGCAGGGCGGTGAGGAGCGCGGAGACCATGGTGTGTGTCTTCCTTTCTTGCGTGCTCACGCGAGGCCCACCGTGGTGAGCAGCACGTCGATGACCTTGATGCCCACGAACGGCACGATGACGCCGCCCACGCCGTAGAGGAGCAGGCTGCGGCGCAGGAGGGCCGCCGCGCCCAGCGGGCGGTAGCGCACGCCCTTCAGCGCCAGCGGGATGAGCGCCACGATGATGAGCGCGTTGAAGATGACGGCGGACAGGATGGCGCTGAACGGCGACGTCAGCCCCATCACGTTGAGCGGGGCGATCTGGGGGAACACGCCCATGAACAGCGCCGGGAGGATGGCGAAGTACTTCGCGACGTCGTTGGCGATGGAGAACGTCGTCAGCGTGCCGCGTGTCATGAGCAACTGCTTGCCCACCTCCACCACCTCCAGCAGCTTGGTGGGGTTGGAGTCCAGGTCCACCATGTTGCCGGCCTCCTTGGCGGCCTGGGTGCCGGTGTTCATGGCCACGCCCACGTCCGCCTGGGCCAGCGCGGGCGCGTCGTTGGTGCCGTCGCCCGTCATGGCCACGAGCTTGCCCTTGCCCTGCTCCGCTCGGATGAGCGCGAGCTTCGCCTCCGGAGTCGCCTCCGCCAGGAAGTCATCCACGCCAGCTTCTCGTGCGATGGCCGCCGCGGTGCGCGGGTTGTCGCCGGTGATCATCACCGTGCGGATGCCCATGGCGCGGAAGCGGTCGAAGCGCTCCCTGATGCCGCCCTTCACCACGTCCTTCAGGTGGATGATGCCCAGCACCCGCGCTCCCTCCGCCACCGCGAGCGGCGTGCCGCCCGCGTCCCCGATGCGGCCCGCGACCTGCGTCAGCTCCTCCGGCACGGCGCCTCCCTGCGCCTGCGCGTGGCGCACGATGGCGTCCACCGCGCCCTTGCGGATGCTGCGCGGCCGCGGGTCGCTCAGGTCACAGCCGCTCATGCGCGTCTGCGCGGTGAAGGGGACGAAGGTGGCCTGATGCGCGCGCAGCTCGCGCGGGCGCAGCTTGTACGTGTCCTTGACCAGCGCGACGACGGAGCGCCCCTCGGGCGTCTCGTCCGCGAGGCTCGCCAGCTGCGCGGCCTCCGCCAGCTCTTCCACGCGCACGCCCGGCAGGGGCAGCAGCTCCGTGGCCATGCGGTTGCCCAGGGTGATGGTGCCCGTCTTGTCGAGCAGCAGCGTGTCCACGTCCCCCGCCGCCTCCACCGCGCGGCCGCTGAGCGCGAGCACGTTCTTGCGCAAGAGCCGGTCCATGCCCGCGATGCCAATGGCGCTCAAGAGGCCGCCGATGGTCGTGGGGATGAGGCACACGAGCAGCGCCACCACCGCCGTGCCGGACAGCGGCACCCCGGAGTAGCGCGCCATGGGCACCAGCGTCACGCATGCCAGCAGGAACACCAGCGTGAGGCCCACCAGCAGGATGTGCAGGGCGATTTCGTTGGGCGTCTTCTTGCGTGCCGCGCCCTCCACCAGGCCAATCATCCGGTCGAGGAACGACTCGCCCGGATCCACGCTGATGCGGACGACGATGCGGTCGGAGAGCACCTTCGTGCCGCCCGTGACGGCCGAGCGGTCGCCGCCGGACTCGCGGATGACGGGGGCGGACTCGCCGGTGACGGCGGACTCGTCCACGCTGGCGATGCCCTCCACCACCTCGCCGTCGCCAGGGATGACGTCGCCGGCCTCGCACACCACGCGGTCGCCCTTGCGCAGGGCGGGAGCGCCGACGCGCTCCTCGCGGCCGTCGTCGTGGAGGCGGCGGGCCTGGGTGTCCTGACGCATGCGGCGCAGGGCGCTCGCCTGGGCCTTGCCTCGCCCTTCCGCCACGGCCTCCGCGAAGTTGGCGAAGAGGACGGTGAACCACAGCCACAGCATCACCGACACGGTGAACCACGCGGGTGCGCTGTCCGGCTGGCGCGACACGAGGTCCTTGAGGACGAACACCGTGGTGAGGAGGCTGCCGGCCCACACCACGAACATCACCGGGTTGCGGGCCACGTCGCGCGGGTGGAGCTTCTTGAGGCTCTCCCAGACGGCGGGCTTGAGCAGCGCCGGATCCAGCAGGGAGGCCGGCTTGGAGGCGGGAGCCATGGTCAGTACACCTTTCCGGCCGCGCCGAGGAAGTGCTCGACGATGGGGCCCAGGGACAGGACGGGGAAGAACGTCAGCGCGCCCACGATGACGACGACGCTCACGAGCAGACCGGTGAAGAGGACGCCCTCCGTGGGGAAGGTGCCGGGCCCGGGAGCCACGGCCTTCTTGCCCACCAGCGAGCCCGCCAGCGCCAGCACCGGCACCATCATCAGGAAGCGGCCCGCGAGCATCGACACGCCCAGGCTGAGGTTCCAGAACGGCGTGTTGGCGTTGAGGCCCGCGAAGGCGCTGCCGTTGTTGGCCACGCCGCTGGTGAACGCGTAGAGGATTTCCGACAGGCCATGCGGGCCCGCGTTGTTGAGCGACGACGTGCCCTGCGGAATCACGGCCGCCACCGCGGACAGGCCCAGGATGACCAGCGGGAAGACGAGCACATACAGCATCGCGAGCTTCATCTCGCGCGCTTCGACCTTCTTGCCGAGGAACTCCGGGGTGCGGCCCACCATCAGGCCCGCGATGAACACGGCGAGGACGGCCATCACGAGGATGCCGTAGAGGCCCGCGCCCACGCCGCCGAAGATGACCTCGCCCAGCTGCATGTTGACCAGCGGCACCAGCCCGCCCAGCGGCGTGAAGCTGTCATGCATGGCATTGACCGCGCCGCACGACGCGTCCGTGGTGACGGTGGCGAACAGCGTGGAGGCCGCGACGCCGAAGCGCGTCTCCTTGCCCTCCAGGTTCCCGGCCTGGGCGACCTGCGACGGGACGAGCGCGGGGTTGGGCTGGGACTCGGCGGCGTAGCTTGCCGCCGCGCCCACGAGGAAGAGGACGGACATGGCGGCGAAGAGGGCCCAGCCCTGCTTCGTGTCGCCGGTCATCTTGCCGTAGGTGTACGTCAGGCCCGCGGGCAGCACGAAGATGAGCAGCAATTGGACCAGGTTGGTGAGCGGCGTCGGGTTCTCGAAGGGGTGGGCGCTGTTGGCGTTGAAGAAGCCGCCGCCGTTGGTGCCCAGCATCTTGATGGCCTCCTGCGAGGCCACCGGCCCGAAGGCGAGCGTCTGCTTCACGCCCTCCACGGTGAGGTGCTCGGGGTACGGCGCGAGGTTCTGGAGCACGCCCTGCGACACGAAGAACAGGGCCGCGACGAAGCTCAGGGGCAGGAGCACGTAGAGCGTGCCGCGCACCAGGTCCACCCAGAAGTTGCCCAGCGTCTTGCGGCCTTCGGGGCCGGCCCGGCGGGTGAGGCCGCGTGCCAGCGCGAGCGCGACGCCCAGGCCCGTGGCGGCGGACGTGAAGTTCTGCCACGTCAGGCCCAGCATCTGGGTGGCGTAGCTCATGGTGGATTCGCCCGCGTACGACTGCCAGTTGGTGTTGGCCACGAAGCTGGCGGCGGTGTTGAAGGCGAGCTCCGGACCCACGGCGGGCAGTCCCTGTGGGTTGAAGGGGAGCACGTGCTGGAGGCGCTGGAGGGCGTAGACGCCCAGCAGGCTGAACAGGCTGAACGCGAGCAGGGCGACGGTGTACTGGCCCCAGGTCTGCTCCTGTTCGCGGTTCACGCCGCACAGACGCAGGAGGATGCGCTCGACGGGGCCGAGCACTCGGGGTAGGGGCTGCGTGTCTGCTTCGAAGACGCGGAAGAGGTACGCGCCCACGGGCTTTGTCAGCGCGAGCACCAGGGCGAAGAACAGCAGGGTCTGCGACCAGCCGATGAGGGTCATGGCGGGGTCCTCAGAAGCGCTCGGGCTGAAGCAGCGCGTAGACGAGATAGGCGGACAGCAGCACCGCGAGCGCGATGCCGGCGACGTATTCGAAGGTCATGAGGGGTGGCTCCGCTTCGGGGTTCAGAAAGTGGCGACCGCGCCGACGGCGAGCAGCGTCTGGTGTTGGCGTGGAAGGGGTGGCGACGGGCCGTCGAAGACGCTCCGGGTGGAGCGGTCGTGGCGGGCCTCGGCCTTGAGGACGAGGTGATCCGCGGGCCGAACTTCCAGGGTGAGCGTGCCTTCGGACAGGGTCTGCGCGGTGCCGCTGAGCAGGCCGTCTCGGTCGCGGTACACCTCCGCGCGCGCGGTGATGGCCACGGGCTCCGCGAGCTGGACGCGCACGTTGGCGCCCGCCGCGTACCAGAGCGCGGCGGAGGTGCCCGGGCGGGCCTGCCTGCCCACGTCCGCGGTGGCGGCGATGCTCACGGTGCCGGTGGCCTTCACCGTGACGACGGTGTCCGCGAACAGGCGCAGGGCCCCGGCGTCACCGGAGCCCTCGTTGCCCACGAAGGTGTTGAAGGCCGCGCTCCACCGGTCGTCCGCGTAGGCGACCTGGGTGCCCAGGGCCTTGCCGCCGTTGTTGTCACCGATGGTCTGCCAGCCATTGAGCAACTGGAGCTGCGCGCTCCAGTGGTCCGTGAAGCGCCAGGTGCCCTTGAGGCCTGTCTGGTAATAGGGCGAGTACTCGCCCGTCCACGAGCGGGTGTAGGTCCAGTTGAGCTGCGATTGAAAGGACTCCATGCCGATGTGGCTGGGGTAGATGCCCGCTTCCAGGGTCAGGGGCCCGTGCGCGAAGGACAGCGAGGCCTGCTGCACGTAACGCCAGACGTCCGGGCCGGTGGCGTCCGCCTCCGGCTCCGCGCGGTGCAGGACGTCGATGCCGGTGCCGAAGCCGAGCAGGACTCGGAAGCCCACGGGTTCGGGCGCCAGGCTCACGCCCAGCGAGGCCAGGTTGACGGTCACTTCATCGTGCCGCCGGGCGGTGGTGCCGGTGCCGGGCAGGAAGTTCACGCCGCTGTGAGGGCGGTTGAAGTTGTAGGCGAAGGAGGCATCGACGCCGCCCTCGACCTGAAGCCGGGAGAGCGCGGACGGGGCCTCGGGGGAGGCCTGGGTCAGCAGCAGGGGGAGCAGCCGGGAGGCGATTTCGGGAGCGCACATATCGGGCTCCCCCCATGAGCATCCGCCGTACCGGAGCGGGCCCCGGTCAGGCCCAGCCATTCCGAGGGGTTGCGGGAGCGCGGTTCACGCCCGGATTGCAATGTGCACGAGAGGGCCCCGTGCGCCCCTGCGAGGTGAAAGGGGGCGACGGCGTTACAGTGGGGAGCGGAGGTGGTTGGCGTGTATCCGTACCGGTGGAGCGAGAGCATCGAGCCCAGGCTGCGGCAGGCAACCGAGCGGATGCGCCGGCTGCGTGCCACGCGGATGCCGCCTGCCGCGGTGCAGAGCCTGCGGCACTGGTTCCGGATCCACCACACGTACAACTCGAACGCGATCGAGGGGAACCGGCTGACCCTGCCGGAGACCCGCGCGGTGGTGGAGGACGGCATCACCATCGCGGGCAAGTCGCTCAAGGACCACTTCGAGGCGGTGAACCTCGCGCATGCGCTCGACTTCGTGGAGGCGCTGGCCAACAAGGACTCCGTGCTGGGCGAACGGGACGTTCGTGAGATGCACGGCATCGTCCTGCGCGGAATCGACCCGGAGAATGCCGGTGTCTATCGGCGCATCAACGTGCGGATCGGTGGCACGGAGCATGTGCCTCCGGAAGCCGTCCGGGTGCCGGAGGAGATGCGGACGTTCGGAGAGTGGTTGGCTGGGGCCAAGAGCGAGCACCCAGTGGTCGTCTGCGCCATCGCGCATGCGTGGTTCGAAACGATCCATCCGTTCGTGGATGGAAACGGACGGACAGGGAGATTGCTCGCCAACCTGTTGCTGATGCGGGAGCACTATCCGGCTATCGTCCTACTCGTTGAGGACCGAGCGCGTTACTACACGGCGCTTGATGCGTCCCACTCGGGTGACATCACGGCGATGGTGGAACTGACACTCGACCGGCTGGACCAGAGCTTCGAGGAGTACGAGCGCGCATCCCGTGAAGTCCTTGAGGTTCGTGAGCCTGCGATTGATTACCTCGCGGACCAATTGGCAAAGACACGGGCCGCGACGTCGTCTCAGCTCACCCGTTGGAACGAAGCTGCCAGGGCCCTTCACGAATCATTCATGGATTTTGCAACGCAGCTAGAGGCCAGATTTCCCAAAGACCGGAGGCCGAGCCTGAAGGTTTCCCATTTGTCGGCCTTGACCGAGCACCAGTGGGCGGCCCTTCATCAGGCGCATTCTTCCTTTGTACTTTTCAGCATCCATGGCGAGAACCAGGGCAGGAGAATGCAGATCACCTTCCTTGCCTCGCCACCAGAGAGAGACTTGACTGGTTCAATTATGCGGCCCCCTAGCATTCGCATGAATGCACCTTCAGGGGGCCCCATTACAGAACGGTTCGCATCCGCTGTACCCACAGGCCACACGTTTAATGTGACCCGTGCTGGATTCACCATTGAGGTCGAGCGTGGGGTCTCCGCAATCAAGCTCGCAACGGAGATCTGGACCTACGCGATTAATACCTACCTATTGCCGCGCTGAGTCTCCTGCCGTCACGGGCTGTGGGACACGGACGAGTCGCAGTCCGAGGTGCACGTGCCGGAGCAGGTGACCTGGCCGGGATACGAGAGCAGGACGTTGCACTCGGTGCCGCCCGTGCAGGACACGAGCTCGCTGCACACCTTGGACTCATCCACACAGCGGGCCTTCGACACACCGTCCAGCTTGATCACGAGGCAGGACAGGTTCTCGGGACACTGCGGCAGGTCCACGCCGCACTCCTGCGCCAGGTCCAGGGACTGTCCCTCCTGGAGCTTCAACCGCCCCTGCGCTCCCTCGTCGTTCGATCCACAGGCCGCGAGGGTCATCACCGTCAGACAGCATCCCAGCATCCGCATCCAGCGCATCGTGGCTCCTTCACGGGTTTGACTGCGCGAAGGCCCAGAGCAAGGCGCGGACCACTGGAGTCTTCATTGGGATTTCGCGCCTTTGGAGCGAGGCCTCTTCAGCGTGCGTTCCAGAATTCTGATGCAGCCTCGAATCCCTGGCGGCCTGCGCCTCAGCGGAACTCGTCCACGATAAACTCGAGGATGAGGTGCCTTGCCTCTTGAATCCCAGGGGAGCATCTATGCGGTTCCTGTTTTTTATCGCGTTACTCCTCCTGGCGGGAGGATGTGCGACGACGCGTGTCGTCCACGTTGATGTTGGAGACGGCAGGCAGGTGGTCCACGCGTCCCGGGATGTTGATCCGGTTCAGGTGAGTGAGGACGCGTTCGAGGCGGCCCTCACGCAGCTCATCCTGGACATGCGCATGGACGTTGCCTTCCGCGAGACGGATGCGGCCGACCAACGGGGATGGGTGAGGTCCCGGTCGTTGCTCGCATCCTCGAAGGGGCTCTCGGATCCGGGTGCTGGGGCGTCTCTGGAGTCCCTCTCTTCGCGCATCTGCCCCGATGGGGACGACTGCCTGCCCCTGGTGGTCGGAACAGGGCTGCCCTTCTCGCGCAAGGACCGGACGTTGATGGCCCTGTCGTTCGCGCTGGATACAGTCTGGGCAGGTGTCGAGGCGGAGATCGGCAAGATGCTGAACCCGGTGCTGCTCAAGGCCATGGTGACCTCGGCCGCGTTGTCCGTGCTCCTCACGATGACGCTGCCCGAGCCCGTCACGAAGGTCATCGCGGTGGCACTGACCGCGGCGATGGTGGCCTACCTGGGGGTGGTGCCTGTCTGGGAGATGGGCCGGGGCTTCGTGCGACTGTGGGACGATGCAGAGAGGGCAACGAGCGTCCTTGAGTTGCAGGACATCGGACACCGCTTCGGGCGGGTCCTGGGGACGAACGGCACACGCGTCCTGGTTCTACTCGTGACGGCAGCCCTTGGCGGCAAGAGCGCGATGGCGGCCCAGGGGCCCAGACTCCCGGGCTTCTCCCAGGCCGCACTCCGAGGACAAGCCGAGGCCGGGTTCCAGCTCGGGGCGGCACTGAATGGCGGCGTGACTTCCATCGCGATACCGGCTGCTGGAGTCCTGAATGTGGCGCTGGCTCCAGGCGCAGCCGCTGCACTGGCGATGTACTCGGACGGACGGTTTCCGGGTGACGAGGCAGGACCTGTTCATCACATCTGCACGAACAAGAACCCCATCTCCGATGTTACCGGCGGTCCTTGGACGCCACGGTGCGAGAAGGTCTTCAAAAAGGCTGGGATGACGCTCGAAGATGCCGCGAACAAGGTGCGGCTCAATGGCCACGAGGGGCCTCATCCAGAGCGATACCACAGGGAAGTGATGGACCGCTTGGAGCTAGCTGTCGAGCGATGCCGAACGACGGAAACCTGCCGGGCCAGCTTGATGAAGGAGCTTGCGCGGATAGCGAACGAGCTTCTGACTCAGGGCTCCGATTTGCGGAGCCTCATTGTCAAGGCGGAGGGGTGAGGTGGAGCGCGACTTCTACTGGGTGCGGCTGGGGGATGTGCCGCAATGGCTCATTGAGACACCGACGCGGAGTTCAGGTGAGGCCTTTGACGAGCCCTGGATGTTCGCGGATGGTCGCGTCCTTGAAGAACCGGGACGGATGAAGGCCCTCATCGCTACCCCCGGCGAGAGGCGGGCGTTCGTATTCTCCGTGATAGAGCGGGCCCCCATTGTCAGCCAGGCCATCGCTAACGTTTTCCGGGCACTGGCCCCTGATGACGGTCAGCTCTTTCCGGTGACGTTGGAGGGAGAGGCCGACCCGTTCTTCGTCGTCAATGCGACCCGGGTGGTCGACTGCATCGACGAGGCGCGGTGCCGCGAGGTTCACCACGATGACGAGAATGTCGCGGGCGAGTACCGGTGGATCTACGGACTCCGCATCGACCCGGCAAAGACCGGGGGCGCGCAGGTCTTCCGACTGAAGAAGTTCAAGACGGCGTTCATCGTGTCGGAGGACATCAAGAACGCACTCGAACGGGTCGGGAACCTGGGGGTGTCGTTCGAGCGCGTGACCGGAGCTTAGAGCCTATTTCGGTAGGGAAGAAGGTCGGCCACCTGTCGGGTTGAAGAGGCAGGAGGACGCGGCCATGGGGTAGTGAAGAAGGACGACGGCTGGCGGGTGCCGGACGAACTGTGGCGACGCATCGAGCCGCTGCTGCCGGCCCGTCCAGAGCACCCGCTGGGGTGCCATAACCCACGAGTGCCCGACCGGCAGGCCCTGGATGGAATCCTCCTGGTGCTACGCACGGGGATGCAGTGGGGCGCATTGAAGGCCACGGGCCTGTGCCATCCGTCCTCGGCCTACCGACGCTTCCGGGAATGGTTGTCCGCGGGCGTCTTCCGCGAGTTCTGGCGTCAGGGGCTGCTCGCCTATGACGGTCTCGCGAAGATTGATTGGCGGTGGCTGGCGCTGGACGGCACCCAGGGCAAGGCGCCGCTGGGCGGGGGAAAAAACCGGCCCCAATCCTACCGACAGAGCGAAGCGGGGTACCAAGCGGAGCCTGCTGACAGACTCGCGCGGCGTCCCCCTCGGCCTCGTGGTCGCTGGCGCCAACACGAACGACTTCAAGCTGGCGCGCTCCACACTTGAATCGATTCCAGTCCGGAGGCCCCTGCCGAACCGGAGCCGTCGTCAGACGCTGTGCGTCGACCTGGGGTATGCCTTTAGGCCCGTGCGCGAGCTGGCCCAGGAGTATGGCTTCACTCTCCGGGCGCCGAGACGACGCTCCCAGCCCAGTTCCAAGCGCGCACGGCGTCGACGCCCTTCGCCACGATGGGTCGTCGAGCGAACCCACTCCTGGCTCAACCGCTTCCGACGTCTGCTGGTGCGCTGGGAGAAGCGAGAGGACACCTACGTGGCGATGCTGCACTTCGCGCTGGGCATCATCACCTGGTTCCACTCGCTCCTACCGAAATAGGCTCTTAGGGCCCGACGTGCGCGAGGAAGACCTTGTACTGGAGCGAGACGAAGAGCGTCTTCGGCGCCACCAGGCCGGCCCGCTCGAACATCGCGAACAGGGCCGCGTCCGACTCGATGGGCTGCATCTTCGCGTAGGCCTGACGCCGGGCCTCCAGCTTCTCCTGCGTCACGCCGTATGCCCTCAGCCGGCGCAGCTCCACGTTCGTCAGCTCCGGATCCTTGCCCACGCGGCAGCCCAGCACCAACGGCGCTCCCGGCTTGAGCCTCCGCGTCACCTCGCGCAGCAGCTCGACGCGGGCCGACGCTCCGTCCACGTGGTGCAGGACCCCCATCAACTGCGCGCCGTCGAACGGGGGACCCGGCGGCAGGGTGCGCAGCTCGCCCTCGTGCAGGTGCGTGCGCTCAAGCAGCCCCTCCGCCTCCAATCGCTTTCGCGCGACCTCCAGCATCGGACCCGACGGCTCCACGCCCGTGAAGCGCCAGCCCGGCACGTCGAAGCGCTGATAGGGCAACAGCTCCGCGCCCGTGCCCAGGCCCACGTGCAGCAGCGCTGCCTTCTCCTGGCCGTCCAGCGCGGCGGCCAGGGCGCTGACGCCCAGCTCATACGCCGCCTGGTAGCCGGCGAGGTTCACGGCGGCCTGGGCGTCGTAGTGCGGCGCCCGGTCGGCGCCGAAGCCCTGCACGGGTGCGTGGGCGGAATGATCGTGGTTCATGCCTCGAAGATGCGCCCGGCCTTCGCTGAAGGACAGAGCGGGGATTCCGCTGGAATCGGCGGTTCTTTCGATGCGGGGAACCTCCAATCCCTGACAGCGCAACCACAGCCGCCCCCGCATCTGCCATTGCCCGAAAGTCCTACCAGCCTGGTAGGCCCCGGCGACGACAGGGCGCGTCATGGATTCACAAATCCCTGTCTTCACACACAAAGACTGTCAGCCGACTACATCCTCCCTGTAAGGCTTTAACTGGGTTTTAAATAAATCAGACCTATAACGTTCTCTTTTCATCACCGGCACTGGGGGCCGCACGATGAGAGAAGAGCTCGACACGTCTGACATGGAGTACGCCGACTTCGCGGTCCGTCATCAGCCCATCCTGATGGCGGTGGCGCGGAACATCTGTGGGGGGAACGCCACCGCTTGCGAGGACCTGGTCCAGGACGTCCTCCTGCGGGCCCTGCTGAAGTGGGACAGCCTGCGCGGCCAGGCGGAGCCGGTGCGCCGGGCGTGGCTGGTGCGGGTGCTGCACAACCGCTTCCTCGACACGTGCCGCCGCTCGCGCACGGAGGCCACCACCGCCATCAACCTGGGCAACGTGCACAAGCTCTTCGAGGAGCCGGAGGCGCCGGACCCGGAGCTGTGGGAGTGCGTCACGGAGGCGGAGCTGCTCAAGGCCGTCTCGGCGCTGCCCTTCAACCTGCGCCGGACCTTCGAGCTGCACTCGGAGGGGCTGCGCCACGCGGAGATCGGCCGCCGCCTGGGCGCCCCCGTCGGCACGGTGGGCACGTGGCTCTACCACGCGAGACACAAGCTGCGTGACCAGCTTCGCGACCTGGCCGAGGCCCGTCGGAAGCTGGGGAGCGGATGAACGGCCACTGCACCCACCTCCCCGCCTTCGTGGACGGGGAGCTGCCCCTCGAGCACCACGAGGGCTTCCGCGCCCACCTCGCCTCCTGCGAGGACTGCGGCGCCCGGTTCCATGACCTGCTGCAGGCGGACATCCTCGGACGGCTGGCTGCCGCGAAAGCGGCGCCGACTCCCGAAGCCCCAGGGGCCTCCCCAGCCCCCTGGCCCGTCCCGTCCGAGCCCGCCGAGGTCATGGCCCCGCCGCCCGCCCGCCGCTGGCGCCCCCAATGGAACCACCTGGGGGCGCTCGCCCTGGCCCTCACCGCCGTGAGCACCTGGACGGCTCGCGTGACGGAGGATGCCCCCGCGCCGTGGCCGCCCCCCGAGCCCACGCGCCGCCTGGAGGCGCGGCTGACGTCCGCGGCCCTGGATGCACACCGTCCCTTCGCTCCCCTGCGCGGAGGGACACCCGTGCCCGAACCCGTGCCGCTGCGGGAGCTGGCCGGGATGGAGGACCGGCAGGACTGGCGGGGCATCGCCTCCGCGTTCCTGATCGCGGGCGACTCGCGGCAGGCCCTGGGCTACCTGGGCCACGTGCCCGCGTCACCGGACACGGACTCCGACCGCGCGGTGGCGCTGGCGCTGGCCCACGCGGGGACCTCCGAGCAGGCCGCGCTCGATGAGGCGCTGGCCGTGCTCGAGGACGTGCTCCGGAAGAAGCCGGACCATCCGCAGGCCCTGTGGAACCTGGCGCTGGTCCTGCGGAACCTGGAGCTGCCCCTGCTGGCGGCGGAGGCCTTCGACGCCGTGGCGAAGCTGGGCGAGCCCGGCTGGAGCGCGGAGGCCCGGGACCGTGCGGGCCGCTTGCGCGAAGAGACCCTGGCTCGCGGCCGCGCCTGGAAGCAGGCGTTCGCGGCGACGCAGGACCTGATGGCGGACACGACCGCGCCGCTCCCGGTGGAGGAGGCCTCGCGGCTGCCCGGCATCGTGCGGCTGGCGTTCTATGACGCGGTCCGCGCGGCGCCGTCGAAGGACGCGGTGCTGCGGCTGCTGCCGCTCGCGGACGCCCTGGACCGGGCCTACGGCGGCGGCTCGGTGCTCCATGCGACCGTGCTGCGCGTGGCGGAGCGGGACTTCGAGAAGCGTGGGCCGCTCGCGCGGGACTACGTGCGGTTCGTGCGCGACGGGGCGCTGTTCCCGAAGGCCTTCCTGGAGGCGCTGCGACGTTCAGGGGAGGACGACCTGTACGTGGGGGCGCTCGGGTACGAGCTCAAGGCGGGGCGGCCCGTGGACGTGGCGGCGTTCGCTCGCGCCGCGGACGGATTGGGGGATCCGTGGTTCCACCTCATCGCCGAACGCGAGCGCGCCAACCTGGAGCTGCGCGAGGGACAGTGGTGGAAGGCGGAGACGCGCGTCCTGGAGGCGCTGCGCACGTGCGAGGCGGAGCGGTTGGACTACCGCTGCGCCGAGCTGCACGGGTGGCTCACGGACATGTACCTGGGCGAGCTGCACCGTCCCGCCGAGGCCCATGAGCACGCGCTGCGCGGCTGGCGGCTCGCGAGGCAGCACGGCGAGTGGCAGCAGGAGCGGCAGTTCCTGCAGGAGCTGGCGCAGGTGGCGCGCTTCCATCATGTCGCGCCCACCGCGAGCGCGTACCTGCGGGAGTCGCTGGCTCGCGCGCCGGATGACTCACGGCAGGCGGGCTATGTGCACCGCAACCTGGCGACCCTGGCGTGGATGGACTTCCGCGTGGACGAGGCCCGTCAGCACCTGGAGCAGTCGATGGCGTCCGGCCAGCCGCTGGGGCTGAACGGCGCGGGCGCGCTCGCGGACCTGGCCCGCTTCGGTCCCATGCCTGGAGCGGCGGACGCGCTGTCTCGCGCGCTCTCCGGACTGAGGCAGGGCGAGCCGCGCCCCGGTGAGCGCGCGTTGCTGGACGCCATCCAAGGGGAGTTCGAGCTGGAGCGCGCCCCCGCCGCGGGACGCGCGCTGCTGGCGAGCGCCCTCACGCAAGCGGAGCAATGGCCCGACGACGTGAATGCCCGCCGCGCGCGGGCCCGCGCCTCCGCCGCGCTCATCTCCGACGCCGGACGCGCGGGTGCGCACGAGGAGGCGCTCAGGCTCGCGGGCCGTCAGCTCCAGGTGATGGAGGTGCCGGAGCGCTGCGTGCTCGCGGTGTCGGTGCAGCACGAGCGCACGCTCGCGGTGGCGCGGGGTCCTTCCGGCGCGGTGCTCGGGGACTTCAACGAGACCCGCACGGCGCCGCTCGGGCAGGACGCCTCCGGGCTGGTCCCGCCCGCGGTGCAGGAAGCGCTGCGCGGCTGCGAACAGGTGCAGGTGCTGGCCCCGCCTCCGGTGACGGGCCTGCCCCGGCTGCTGCCCTCGGACTTCGCCTGGAGCTACCGCGTGGGGCATGCGACGGTGCAACCTCCTCCGGTGGACAGCGGTGTCCACCTGGTCGTCGCCAACGTGGACACGCCTCCCGCGCTGGGCCTTGCCCGTCTGCCGCCGATGGCGCCTCCCGCGAAGCAGGACGCCCGGCGCGTGATGCTGGAGGGCTCGCGGGCCACGCCGTCACGTGTGCTGACGGCGATGCGCACCGCCACCGAGGTGGAGATCCACACGCATGGCGTGTTCAGCCCGGAGCTGTCGGACGCCTCGCTCCTCATGCTGGCTCCGGAGGGGGATGGCCGTTACGCGCTCACCGCCCAGCAGGTGTGCGCTGAAGGGCTCACGGGCGCGCCGCTGGTGTTCCTGGCCGCTTGTGGCGCCGCTCGCACCGCGCCCTTCCCTCATGAGTCCTTCAGCCTGCCGGTGGCCTTCCTCGACGCCGGGGCTCGCGCGGTGATGGCCGCCACGGTGGACATCCCGGACACCGCGGGCCGCTTCTTCAGCGACGTGCGCGAGCGCATCCACGCGGGCGCCGCCCCCAGCGTGGCCCTGCGCGACGAGCGCCAGGCGTGGCTCCAGGCCTCCCCTGGAGACCGCTGGGTGCACGACGTGCTCCTCTTCGAATGACCCCCTGCCGGGTCACTGAAAAGATCCAGACCTGGGACGTCTTCAAGAGGAGGCCGCACGCGGCATCGGGAACGCGGACCCCGCGGCGGCTTCGTCAGGAGGACACGGTCATGTCGAGATGTCGGATCAGTCCCGTGCTGGTACCCATGCCCCGAAGGCCTCAGCAGTCACTCCCGGAAAAGCCGCTGCCGGCGCCCGCGGAGCTGGAGGCGAAGACGCTCGTGACCTCGCCGTTCTCCCGCGACGAGTTCGAGAACGACCTGCCGGACAAGCCGCCGCCGGGTCCGGCCGGTTTCGATCGCTGACCCCCGACGGCATGGCGCGGGCCTATGCTCCCGCGCCATGCCGTCGAATCCGTATGACGTGAGGCCCGTGCGGACCTACGAGGAGCTGGAGCAGGTGCAGGCCCTCCAGCGCCGCAACCTCCCTCCGTCGCTCTCACCGGAGGAGCAGCAGGCCCAGGGCTTCGTCACCGTCCAGCACAGCCTGGACACGCTGAAGTGCATGCACGTGCTCATCCCCAGCATCGTGGCCCTGCAGGGCTCCGACGTGGTGGCGTACGCGCTGGTGATGCCCCGCGAGTGCCGCCCGCTGGTCCCCGTCCTGGACCCGATGTTCGCGCTCCTCGAAGGGCTCGAACACCGGGGCCGGCCGCTCAGGGACCAGCGCTTCTACGTGATGGGGCAGGTGTGCGTGGACAAGGCCCACCGGGGGAAGGGCCTCTTCGACGCGCTCTACCACCAGCACCGCGAGCAGCTCCGCTCGCGCTTCGACTGCGTCGTCACCGAGGTCTCGGTCCGAAACACCCGCTCCCTGCGCGCGCACGCGAGGGTCGGGTTCGAGACCCTCCACACCTACCGCGACGCCACCGACACCTGGGCCGTGGTGCTCTGGGACTGGGGCGCGGCCACGTCGCGCTGAAGCACGCTGTCCACGCGCACCGCGGGCGTGGGCCGGTTCGCCATCCGCTTGTGGTGCAGGCCGGACAGCTTCAGCGCCAGCTCCGGACCGGTGACGCCCTTGGGGATGTAGCCGTCCGCCCCGGACGCGCGCACCAGCTCGCGCAGCTTCGACTCGTCCATGGACGAATAGAGGATGAACAGCGTGTCCGGCCCCGCGAACTGGCGCACCACGCCCAGGATGCGGTCGCCGCTCAGCGCCGGGATGTTCACGTCCAGGAGGACGATGTCCGGCTGCTCGGTCCGCAGCAGGTTGGCCACGCCCAGCGCCGCGCGCGTGGTGACGACATCGAAGCCGTACCGGCTGATGGAGCGCTCCACCAGTTCGAGCACGAGTGGGTCATCATCCACCACAAGTGCCTTCAACTTGCCTTCCGCCATCGCGTCTCCGCCTTCCAGGACCTTGAGGGAAAGGTCTGAAGTGCATTACGTCCAGGTATGCTGTGCAATATACGCCATACCTGTATTCGTGCACAATGCCCCAAGGCCTGAAGACCTGTGAGCCCCGTACTTCGAGTACGGAAGTCGGGTTTCAAGGTCGCGCGGAGGCCGGCAGAAAGCCTCACGCCGCTGGGGCGGCGGCGACCTCCGGATGTGACTGCGGGTGAAGTACGGGTGGGCGCGTGCGGGCGGGAGGCCGGGCGTCGAAGCGGCCTTCGGCGCGGGCGCGGCAGTTGTCGCAGCGGGCGCAGTCCTCCTCCAGCGGCTCGTCGAAGTAGGTGCCCAGCACCTTCCAGCGGCACGCGGTGGTGCTCCCGTAGCGCATCATCGCGTCCAGGCGGTCGCGGTCCCCGTCGTGGCGCTCCTCGTACGCGCTCAGGTACGCGTCCAGCTCCTCGGGCTTGTCGAAGGCGCGCAGCTGCTTCACGCCTCGCGCACCCTTCTCCAGCACGCCCGCGGCCACCAGCTGCGCCACCAGCACGCGGGTGCGCTTGTCGCCCAGGCCGCTCGCTTCGGACAGCCGCTTGAGGGCCACGGCCTTGCCCTGCGCGCACAGCGTGGTCGCGGCCTGGTAGAGGCGCTGGCTCTCGTCGCGGCGCGGGTACTTGCCGCCCAGGAAGAAGCCCTGGATGCGCCGGTCCTCCAGCCGGTACAGCAGCGCCGCCTTCGCGGGCAGTCCGTCGCGGCCCGCGCGTCCCGCCTCCTGGTAGTAGCTCTCCAGCGAGTCGGGGAAGTGGTAGTGCACCACGAGCCGCAGGTCCGGCTTGTCGATGCCCAGCCCGAAGGCCTTCGTCGCGACCACCACCGGCGTGGTGCCGTCCATGAAGCGGCGCTGGCTCTCCTCGCGCTCGGACGCCTTGAGCTTGCCGTGGTAGCGCTCCGCCTCCATCCCTTCCGCGCGCAGCCAGCGCCACAGCTCGTCCGCCTTGCGCACGGTGGCCGTGTAGACGATGGCGCTGCCGTCGTTGGCGCGCAGCAGCTCCAGCAGCTTCTGGCGCTTGAGCTCCGGGTTCACCGTGCGGTGGACCTCCAGTGTGAGGTTGTCGCGCTGGATGCCGGTGCACACCACCACGGGGTCCTGGAGGCCCAGCTGGGTGCGGATGTCCTCGCGCACGCGGGGCGTGGCGGTCGCCGTGAGCGCCAGCACCCGGGGCCGGCCGAGCGCGCGGATGGCGTCTCCGAGTGAGAGGTACGCGGGCCGGAAGTCGTGGCCCCACTGCGAGACGCAGTGCGCTTCGTCCACCACGAAGAGGCTCACGTTGGCGCGCTTCAGGAGCTCCAGCCGCTCCGGGTTCTCCAGCTGCTCGGGGGTGACGTAGATGAACTCGTGTTCGCCCCGGCGGATCTGCTTCTGGAGCGTCTTCAAGTCCCCGGCGCTCAGGGTGGAGTCCAGCTTCGCCGCGTCCAGGTCGTAGCGCTCCGTGAGGTGTTCACGCTGGTCGTGCATCAGCGCGATGAGCGGGCTGACCACCACCGTGGCGCCGGGCACGAAGAGGGCCGGGAGCTGGAAGGTGAGGCTCTTGCCCGCGCCCGTGGGCAGCACGCCCAGCACGTCGCGCCCCGCGAGCACCGCCTCCATGATGTCGCGCTGCCCGGGCCGGAAGTCCTCCACGCCGAAGCGCTCGCGCGCCTCCTGCTCGAGCTGGGGCCAGAGGGCGGAGGGGTCCTGCGTCTCGGTAGACATGGCCTGAAGGTAGGGATGACGGCCGTCCGGCTCCTTCCCGTCACGGCGGGTGTGCCTGGCCGCCTGCCGGGCTGGGAAGGAGCGTCTTACGGTGGAGGCGCTTCCCGGGAACGCGCAGGAAAGCCGTGCGCGAGAGGGCGCCGCTTGGCACTTTTGGGGGATGGCTCAGGGAACTCCTGTCGACGATGACTTCGCCCTGCTGGTGGCGGTGCTGCCGCCGCCGCTCCAGGAGGCGGTGCGCAAGCTGCCTCAGGCGGAGCTGCTGGAAGTGGTGATGGACCTGGGCCGGCCTCCGGAGGCGCGCCTGGTGCACGGCGTGGCCCGCCTGTCGGAGACGCCCGTGGAGCCGGAGGCGCTGCAGGCGGTGCTCGCCCGGGTGGGTGAGCCCGGCGGCGACAATCGCGCGGGCATCGAGCGCACGCTCCACCGCGTGTCCGCCATCCGCAACCGGCAGGGGCGCGTGGTGGGGCTCACGCTGCGCGTGGGGCGCGCCATCCAGGGCACCATCGACATGCTGCGCGACCTGGTGGAGTCCGGGCGCAACCTGCTGCTGCTCGGGCGGCCGGGCGTGGGCAAGACGACGAAGCTGCGCGAGGTGGCGCGCGTGCTCGCGGACGCGCTGGGCAAGCGCGTGATGGTGGTGGACACGTCCAACGAGATTGGTGGCGACGGGGACATCCCGCACCCGGGCATCGGCGGCGCCCGGCGCATGCAGGTGAGCCGGCCGGACCGCCAGCACGACGTGATGATTGAAGCAGTGGAGAACCACATGCCCGAGGCCATCGTGGTGGATGAGATTGGCACCGCCGCGGAGGCCGCCGCCGCGCGCACCATCGCGGAGCGCGGCGTGCAACTGGTGGCGACGGCGCATGGCAACACGCTGGAGAACCTGGTGCTGAACCCCACGCTGTCGGACCTGGTGGGCGGCGTGCAGACCGTCACGCTGAGCGACGACGAGGCACGACGCCGGGGTACGCAGAAGACCGTCACGGAGCGAAAGGGCACGCCCACGTTCGACATCGTGGTGGAGATGGTGAGCCGCGACGAGGTGCGCGTGCACCGGGATACGGGCGGCGCGGTGGACCGGCTGCTCACGGGCGCGGACGTGGGCGGTGAGAAGCGGCGGCAGCAGGACGGCGCCGTGCACGTGGAGGCCGCGCCGGAGGTGGTGGAGGCCACGCCGCCGGGAGGCCGCGTGCCCAAGGGGACGCCCGCGCTGGGAGCCCCCCGCCCCGGGCCCACGCGCATCGCCGCGCACGCGGTGAGCCGGGAGCTGCTGGAGCGCGTGCTGCGCGACCTGCCGGTGGAGGCCGTGGTGGTGGGCCGTCCGGAGAACGCGGACGTGGTGCTCACGCTGCGGAGCCGCGCGAACTCGCCCCGGCTGCGCCGCGCGGCCGAGCGGGTGGGGGCGCGGGTGCTGGCCATCAAGCGCAACAGCTCCACGGAGATCCGCCGTGCACTGCGCACGGAGTTCCATCTGTTGGAGGGTGTGGATCCGGCGGACGTGCACGCCGCGGTGGCGGACGCGGAGGAGGCCATCCAGCGGGTGCTCGCGGAGGGCATCAGCCTGCCGCTGTCGCCGCGCCCGTCACGCCTGAGGAAGGTGCAGCACACCCTGGTGGTGAAGAACCACCTGGAGGCCGTGAGCGTGGGCAGCGAGCCCCAGCGCCACCTGGTCATCTACCCGCTGGGCACCGTGTTGACGGAAGCCTCCGACACCGCGCCGGTGGACGCGGAGGAAGCGGAGCCGGACGACGTGGAGGATGACGACGCCTCGGCCGTGGACGAGGGACCGGAGGATGCCGAGGGCACGGGCCTGGAAGCTTCGGCTCCGAACGAACGCGCCTCTTAAGACCTGGGAACGGGCGCCGAAGAACTCCATGGGGCGCCCCTGTCGGCGGCGGACCACTCGAACTGGTCCGACTGTCGGACCAGTTGGGCCGGACCGGGCCGGCGGCGAGCGTCGCGAACTGGTCCTACTGTCGGACCAGTTGGGCTGGACCTCCCGGACAGGGGCGCCCCTGGGTGCGCAGGAGGCTGCACAGGCCGTGGGGGGTCGGGGGAACCCCTTTCCCTGTGGATTCGCGGGGTTGAGGGGGGCATGACGGTTGCTCAAGGGCCAGGGTACGGTCCCCTGCGATGGCGCGGGGGATCCGCACCGTCTTCCTTGGAGCCCCTTCATGCGCCGCATCGCCTGTGCTGCCCTCGCTGCCTCTGCCCTTGCCTCCACCGCCTGTGGCGACAACGCGCCCACTCAGGAGGAGATCGACGACGCGAAGGCCCGTGTGGAGCGCGTCGCCGCCTCCACGCACCTGGTGCGCGGCGCGCTGGAGATGCTGGGCCTGATGCCCGTGTACTCGTGCGGCGAGCCCCGGCGCTCATTCCTGAACCATGCCGTGGAGGGCCTGTCCTCCACCGTGGCCTGCGCGACGGCCACCGTGCAGGCCGTGGATGACGTCACCGACTCGGTCGTCGTGACCTTCCCGGCCGCCGGCTGTGACGTGCACGGACTGCGCCTTACCGGACGCGCGGTGCTGGAGTACCGCGGCGGCGAGGACCTGATGGAGATGCACGCCGACCTGCGCGAGATGGCCGTGGATGGCCAGACGCTCCAGGCGAAGGTCGGCTATGGCACGTGCGCGGATGAGACGCGCCTGTTCGCGGACGTGGAGGGCCAGGTGCCGGGCCGCCAGGGCCACAGCTTCCACATCGACAGCCGCGTGGGGAAGCGCGAGGGCCTGCCCATCATCGGCGGCACCACGCTGCTGTTCGATGGTCCGGGTGAGCTGACCGGCCCGTCCGGCACGGACCGCATCACGTTCACGTCCCTCCTGTACGAGGTGGGCAACTACCTCCCCAAGGAGGGCACCGCCCTGGTGGAGACCGCGGACGGACACCGCCTGAACCTCGCGTTCCAGCCCGTGCTCTGGCGCGTGGGCAAGGTGGAGGTCACCGTGGACGACAAGGACCCGGTGACCGTGCCCGTCGTGCGCTGACGCCTACTCCTGGAGCGAGCGGGTCAGCCGGGCGATGGCGCCCGGCAGGCCTCTCACGCGCAGCCGGCTGCCCGTCTCGTCGTAGGCCTGCGACACCACCGTGGTGTGCTCGTACACCTCGCCGATGCGGGCCTGCCTCGCGTAGGGAATCAGCAGGTCCGCCTCCACCATGGAGGCCTCGAAGAAGGCGATGATCTCCTTGCGCAACATGGCCACGTCGTCCGGCCGGTGCGCGGAGAGCTGGAGCGCGTCGGGGTGCCCGGCCTTGAGCGCTTCCTGCGCCGCCGCGTCCAGGCGGTCCACCTTGTTGAAGAGCAGCTTGCTGGGGACCACCTCCGCGCCAATCTCGCGGAGCACCGTGCGGGTGACCTCCAGCTGCGCGGCCCACGTGGGGTCGGACGCGTCCACCACGTAGAGCAGCAGCGACGCCTCCAGCGCCTCGTCCAGCGTCGAGCGGAACGACGCCACCAGGTCGTGCGGCAGCTTCTGGATGAAGCCCACCGTGTCCGAGACGAGGATGCGCGGCCGCGTCTCCGGCTGCATCGCTCGCACCGTCGTGTCCAGCGTGGCGAAGAGCTGATCCGCCACCAGCACCGCGCTGCCCGTCAGCGCCCGCATCAGCGATGACTTGCCCGCGTTCGTGTAGCCCACCAGCGCCACGCGCAGCTGGTCGCGCCGCGCGTACCGGCGCTGGTCCTGGTCCTTCTGGATGGCCGCCAGGCCCTCGCGCAGCTCCGCCAGGCGGTCGCGGATCTTGCGGCGGTCCAGCTCCACCGCGGAGTCACCCGAGCCGCGGCCCTGCTGGCGCTCGCGGCCTCCCGAGGACTCACGCAGGCGCGGGGCCAGGTAGTTGAGCCGGGCGATCTCCACCTGCATGCGCGCCTCGTGGCTCTTCGCGTGCCGGTGGAAGATGTCCACGATGACGCCCGCGCGGTCCAGCACCTGCGCGCCGGTGGCCCGCTCCAGGTTGCGAAGCTGGCTGGGGGACAGCTCGTGGTCCACGACCACCACCGTGGGCTTCGGCCCCGGCTCCATCGCGGGGGCCTCCAGGTCCGTGGCGTCGTCCTCGTCGAGCAGGTCCTCCGCGTCCGGGTCCTCGTCACCGGGGGCACCGGCGGCGTCAGGCCCTGCTTCGGGCGCGGCTTCGGAGTCCTCGCCGGCTTCGGCCTCCCACTTCTCCCGGGCCTTGGACGCCTTGTTCTGTGCGCCAGACAGGATGACGCCCGTGCCGCCGGTGAGCGCCGCCAGCTCCTTGAGCTTGCCGGAGCCCAGCACCGTGCCGGTGGCCAGCCGCTGCCGGCGCTGGGACACGGTCGCCACCGCGTCGAAGCCCAGCGTGTGCACCAGCCGCTTCAGCTCCGCGAGGTCCGCGGCATGCGCCTCGTCCGTGACACCGGGAAGCTGGACGCCGACGAGGACCGCGCGCGGCCGCTCGGGGGGAAGGGTTTTCGCCATGCAGGGCTCGTAACACGCCGCGCCCCGCCGTGCCCTTGCATTACCCATTCAACTTTCCGCTTATTCTTGAATAACCAGTTTAAAAGCAACTCAATCCCAGACATTGAGAGAACCCTGTCACCGCGCTCCCGTCGCGGCTTCCCCATTCCCAGGAGTGAAATGAGAAACCCATTTGTCGCACTCGCCGTGATGACGCTGATGGGCAGCCCCGCGTTCGCCGAAGGGCCTCCGAACCCGAAGGACCTGCGCCGCGTGACGAAGGCGCGTGAGAGCCTGGTCCCGGCCGTGGAGAAGGCCTTCGGGCCCAAGGCGCGCTTCGTCCAGCTCTTCGGCCAGGGCCGGGAGATGCTGGCGGGCGTCGTCGCGGAGATTCCCGTGGAGCCGCTGGGCACGGACGACCTGCCGCTGCTGGCCATCGTCCGGTACGCCGAGGACACCGGCTCCGTGCGCGTGGTGGCCCCGGAGTTCAAGTACCGCGAGGCGCGCATCGTGGGGCAGGACGTGGCGCTGCTGGACGGCGCGGGCACACTGCGGCTGCGCGACGCGAACGGACAGGAGCGGCTGCTCGCCGAGCAGGTGGGCGGCGACCTGTTCCCCTCGGCGAAGGGCGACGCGCTGGTGGCCACGCTGAAGACGGGCGTCCCGGGGCCGCATGAGACGGCGGTGGGCATCATCGACCTGAACGGCCGCGTGAAGGTGCTGGCGGACGGCCCGGGCGTGGACGCCACGCCGAGCATCTCCCCGGACGGCAAGACGGTGGTGTTCGTGTCGGGCCGCACGAGCGTGGCGTCGTTCTTCGTCACGACGGTGGAGGGCGCGGAGGCCCGGCAGCTCACCAACGTGGGCCTGGAGAACTGGATGCTGTTCGGCGGCCCACCGAAGGAGTTCGTGCCCCCGCCCGTCTCCAGCCACCACATGGAATGGTTGAGCGAGGACGTGCTCCGCTACAACGCGGGCGGCGGCGTGTTCTGGACGCTCAACGTGCGCACCGGCCACGCGGCCGCGGACGTGGGAGGTGCGAAGTGATGCGCTCGACCCTTCAGCGGCTCCTGGTGACGTTCGCGCTGTTCGCGCTTCCGGCGGTCTCCTCCGCGCAGACGATGTTCCGCTTCCCCGCGTCGCAGCTGGCGGATCAGTGCGGCAACGGCGGCTGCACGGTGAGCGCCTACAAGGACTACGGCGGCCGGGACTACGCCTGCGGCGGCGTGCGCTACAGCGGGCACACGGGCACGGACTACGCGCTGGTGGGCGGGTTCTCCAAGATGGACTACGGCGTCTGGGCGATGAACGCCGCCCGGGGCTACGTCGAGTCGTCGGTGGATGGGTACTACGACCGGTGCAACTACTGGAACCAGTCCAATCCCTATGCCGCGTGCGGCCTCTACACGGCGAACTACATCATCATGCGGCACCCGGACAACACGCAGACCTGGTACTGGCACCTGAAGGCATACACGCAGCAGTACGCCCGGGGCACCCAGCTCGCCTGCGGCAACTGGATTGCTCGCGTGGGTTCGTCCGGCGCGTCCACGGGCCCGCACCTGCACTTCGAGTACTGGGTCCCGGGCTACGGCACGGATGACCCGTACGCGGGCTCCTGCGGCACGCCGTACACGCGCTGGACCGCGCAGGGTGCGTACCGGGGACTTCCCGGCATCACCTGTCAGTAGGCCCCGGGCCTGACGGGACGGGAGGGGCGTTGGAAGAAACCCTCCCGTCCTGAACCGGGCGTCGCGCGAGGAAAACCCGTGAGCGGCGGGGCGAAGCCGTTAGCGTGTCCGGGAACCCCACGGGTCCCTGCCCCGTGGCGCCGGAAGGACGTGCCCGTGGTGCTTCGTGGTGATGTCGCGGTCCTGCTGGAGAACGCCCCGTCGAAGCGCCAGGCGCTGGCGGAAGCGGCGTTCGTGTTCTTCGCGGTGCTGGGGCCGTCGTCGGTGGCCCGCCTGGGCAAGGGCGCCGCCGTCGCGGTGGAGCTGGCGCTGCTGGCGTGGGGACTGATGCTGCTGCGTCCGTGGGAGTCCTCGCGGCGCGGGGCGTGGTGGGGCGTGCTGGGGCTGGTGGTGGCGCTGGGCGGCGCGGGCGCGGGCGCATGGGTGGCGTCGGAGACGGTGGAGGCGGAGAAGGGCTTCTCGCTGTCCATGGCGCCGCTGGTCGTCCGGGCGCTGGGCATGTGCCTGCTGGTGGCGGTGCTGTTGTGGCGCGACGGTCAGGGGCCCGCGCAGGTGGGGCTGGTGCGCGAGGGCTGGGCGCGCGAGCTGCTGCTGGGAGGGGCGGTGCTGGTGGGCACGTACGTGGTGCACCTGGCGGCGTCGGTGCCGCTGGCGGCGGTCGCGGTGGCGCTGAAGCTGGCGGGCCAGGAGCTGGAGGCGCGCAAGGGCGTGGCGGCGGCGCTGCTGGGCACGGGGCTGGGCGTGCCGGCGTTCGCGGCCATCATGGTGGTGGTGACGGGCTTCGAGGAGTTCGTCTTCCGAGGCTTCCTGGTGCCCCGCCTGCGGGTGGTGCTGGGCGGCTGGGTGCCGGCCATCCTGGGCGCCGCGGTGCTCTTCTCCGTGGGGCACTTCTACGAGGGCACGCTGGCCGTCTTCCAGACGTTCGTGATGGGCGCCTGGTTCGGCTTCGTCCTCTGGTACCGGGGACGGCTGCTGCCGCTCATCGTCGCGCACACGGCCTTCAACACCATCAGCTTCGCGCTGATGCTCTGGCTGTCACGCTCCGGTCTGCTGGAGAAGCTGCCGCCCCTCTGACGCGAGGAGCGGCGCACCTGATTGTCGGGTTACGCGAGCGCTCCGGGCATCAGCTCGGATGCCAGCTCCCTTACGAGCTTTCGGGCCATGGCCGTGGAGGGCAGGCCGGAGGGGCGGGTGACTTCGTCCGGCAGGTGGCTGGTGGAGGCGTCTTGCTCCAGCTCGCGCCAGGCTTCGCGGCGGGCTGCGTTCACGCGCTCCCGGGCTTCTGGAGACAGTCGCTCCATGGCCCAGGCGTCGATGGCCCAGGACAGCTCCGCGTGCATCAGCTCGTCCGGGGCGATGGTTGCCAGGGACTCGCGCACCTTCGCGTCCTCGGCGGTTCTTGCCTGCCAGCCGGCCAGCAGCGCTCCGAAGGTTTCTCGCACGCAGCCCTCCACCGCGTTCTCGATGGCGAGCGCCTCCAGCGTGCGGGCCTGGAATGGCTCCACCTTCAGCTCCGGCATCGGCGCTCCGTGGCTCCGGGCCAGGGACTCCATCGCGCTTGCGTGGCGCACTTCGTCCTTCGCGGCTCGCCTCGCGGCTTGCACCAGGTGCCTTGGCGCTCCGTGCCCGGCCAGCTCGTCCGCGAGCCTTTCGAAGGCCGGCACGGACGCGGCCTCCAGGTGCGCCATCCTCGCGAAGAGCGCTCCCAGCGCCGGCGTCCCCGTGGCCACCGCGCCGTCGCTGCACAGCCCTTCCGGCCTGCGGCCCTCACAGGCGAAGTGCGCCCTGCATTCCACCTGCTCGATCAACTCGCCGTCTTCCCCTACTTCGGAACCCGGGATGCGAGCGCAGGGGATGGTGGCCCCGAGCGCCTCGCACAACTCGACGCAGGACGTGTCCTGCGTGGGCACGCCACCGTCACTCAACGTGGAGGGAACACGGAAGGTCTGCTGCTCCCAGTTCTCATCCGGATCACAGCCCCACGTCGAGGAACAACCGACCCCCAGCGTGGCGACGGGCGCGAGCAACCACAGACGCTTGAACACGGGGCGCAGCGTGCGACGGGACATGCGGACTCCTGCTTCCACCACGAACCCGCCGGCCCTCGGGCCCCCGCAGCCTACATGAACCGGCGTCAGGCCTGGGAGGCCGGCGCCTGCGCGGAACGCCGCCGCAGCCAGTTGCGCAGGAAGGCCTTCACCTCCGGGTGCTGCGACTGGCGGAAATGGTCCGGCGGGCCGTACTCCACCACGCGCCCCTCGTGCATCAGCGCCAGGTTGTCCGCCATGCCGAAGGCCGATGCCACGTCCGGCGTAATCACCAGCGACGTGGCCCCCAACTGCTGCTTGCCCGTGGTGATGATTTCATTCACCGCCGCCGTGGTCAGCGGATCCAGACCGGCGGTGGGGTCGTCGTAGAGGAGGATCTTCGGCTGGAGGATGGTCGCTCGCGCGAAGCCCACGCGCTTCTGCATGCCGCCGGACAGCTCTCCCGGGAAGCGCGTGGCCGCGTGCGACAGGCCCACCTTGCCCAGCGTCTCGTTCACCGTCTTCGTGATGTCCGGCTCGGACATCTTCGTGCGCTCGCGCAGCGGGAACGCCACGTTGTCGAAGACGTTGAGCGAGTCGAACAGCGCGTTCGCCTGGAAGAGGATGCCCAGCTTGCGGCGCATCTGGTTGAGCGAGGGCTCGTCCAGCTTCGCCACCTCCTCGCCCTCCACGCGCACGAAGCCCTTGTCCGGGCGCATCAGGCCCATGATGTGCTTCATCAGCACCGTCTTGCCTGAACCGGACACGCCCATCAGCACGCAGGTCGTGCCCTCCGGCACCACCAGGTCCACGCCCCGGAGCGCGGGCTGCCCGCCAAACGACTTGTGCAGGTCCCGCACCTCGAGGGTCAGCTTCGGCGCCGGCTCACGGCTCGCGTCACTCATCGCTCCGGAACCCTACCGCGCGGGCCCCGCCGCCGCGCTCCTGATTCACGCCGCGCTTCACTGCCTGCCCGCTGGCCTCCGCGTGTGAGGCCTCCAGAGGCCGAACAGGGTCAACGCCAGGAGCCCGGCCCCCACGGCCAGCCCCGGGAGGAGGCCGCGTCCCAGGCCGTGCGAGGCCGTGTCCGTGGCGGGCCGCACCGGCACCAGCGCCGCGTCCCCCATCACGCCCAGCCCCGCCCACACGGCCGTGGGCTCGCCGTCCTCCCAGGACTCGCGCTGGGCGTCGCGCAGCGCGGACGCCGCGCCCTGCCCCGCCGCCAGGTGCCGGTAGTAGCGCTCCAGCAGCTTCGCGGCCTCGGCGTCGCGCATGGGCCACAGGCTGGCCACCACGGCGCGGGCTCCGGACTCGAAGAAGGCTCGCGCGAGGCTCAGCACGCCCTCGCCCGCGAGGAGTGCTCCGGAGGCGCCCCGGCAACTGGAGAGCACCACGAGCGCGTCCCGCAGGCGCAGTCCGGTGATTTCGCGGGGCTGGAGCAGGCCGTCCTCTCCCGCCGAGCCTGGAGCCAGCACGAGGGCGGAGCGCTCGGGGGACTCCACGTCCACGACGGCGTGCGCGGCCACGTGGAGGATGCGCACCGCGTCCCAACGCGAGTCCTTGAGGGCCTGCTCGGAGGCCTCCGCGCCCACGAGGAGCCGGGGCTTCACGGAGGTGTCCTCCAGGGTCTTGCTCACGGTGCGGCCCTCGCGCCGGGCCTCCGGGAGCGCGCCCAGGCTCGCCGTCTCCAGGAACACGCCGCCCCTCGAGGTGGCCACGGCCGTCGCGGCGCTGGCTCCCCGGTCGGGATCCGCCAGGACGAGGGCTTCGCCTCCGGGGGGTTGTTCGGGCTGTTCGCGCCAGTGATGGAGCAGGCTCGCGGAGGGCACTCGCGCCAGTTCATACCGGGCCACCAGTGGCGGGCCGTCCGCGTGCTCCCTCAGCGCGGCGAAGGGCAGGTCATGCAGCGGACCATCCGGCACGAGGAGCAGGCGCGAGACTTTCGGAGGCAAGCCGCGCAAGGCGGGGGCGAGCAGTTGCGCGTACAGCGCCGATGCGGCGGCGGCTTCTGAGCCATCGCGGCGTTCGATGAGGCCCGACAGGAGCGCCACCGCGGGGCGCAGCCGCGCACGTTCGGGGATGCGGTAGGCGCGCGTGCCCTCGCGAGTCACCGCCAGTACCCACGCACCACCCGCGCGCTCGCCTTGAAGGTCATGGTCCGCACCCGCGAGGAAGACCAGCAGGGCCTCCTCCTCGCCCAGGCGCTGCTCGGTCGCGGCGAGCGATGCGAACGGGAGCTCCGCGCTCCGGGCTTCAGGACGCGGATCGCGCTGCCCGGTCGCGGGTCGCAGCTCTCTCTCGCGGCGCTCCAGCTCTTGCAGCTCTCCCAACAGCCTTGCCCTCTCGGGCGCGGACAGCGATGGGTCCAGCAGCTTCCTCTGGGTGACGGACAGGCTCCGCAGCACGCCGTCCCGCGCCTTGCGGTGCTCCGGTGTTTCCTCCGCCATCGGGAGCGCTCGGGCAGCCACCAGGGCTTCGAACAATGTCCTGGCCCTCAGGCGCTCACTCACCGCGAAGGCTCGCTCCAGGGCCTCCCGGGGTGGCACCTCGGCGGCCTCTCCCGCTTCCAGCGTCCGGCCCGCGAGCCGGTGGTAGTCACTGGCCCAGTTGGAGAACAGCTCCGCCTGGCTCGTCGCGTCCCGCTGCCACTGGCGCAACACCTCCACCGCGTCGAGCGCCCGCTCCGCGTGGCCCAGTGCCTCCGGCAACGGCTTCGTGCGGAAGGCCACCGTCGCCCGCGTGCGCCACGCGGACGCGAGGTAGAGCGGGTTGTCGTGCTCGGCGGCCAGCGCCAGCGCTTCGTCCGCGTCGCGCCACGCGGCGTCCGCGTCCACCGATGCTCGGCGCTCGGCTCGCGTCCACAGGCAGGCGATGCGCCGCTCGGGCAGGCCCGTCTCCCTCGCGATGTCGATGCAGCGGCCGAGGGCGTCCTCCGCTTCGCTCCGCTCCCCGGGCCCGTCCCCCAGCAGCTCCGCCACGAGGCGCAGCGACATCGCCTCGGAGAGCTTGCTGCCCGCGCGCCCGGACGCCGCGAGCGCCTCGCGCCCGAGCCTCAGCAGCGCCGCCCGGGCCGCCGGACCGGGCCGCTCGTCCTGCCGCCGCCAGGCGACGTTCGCCAGCGCGAAGCGGACTCGCGCCTCCGTGCCCGCGTCCTTCGTGCGCTCCGCCAGCTCCGCGAGCCGCGTGTACACATCCTGCGCTTCATCGAAGCGGCCCAGGTTCGCGCTCACCGTGGCCAGCGTCCCGAGCACCTGCTTCTTCAGGCCGTCGGTGCCTCCCGGGAAGGCGAGGGCCTCCGCGCGCTTCAGCAGCCGGTACGCGCGCCCCAGGTCCTGGCCCAGGTCGGAGAGCTCGGCCGCCTCCAGGATGAGCGCTCGCACCTCCAGCTTCGGATCCCCGGAGGCCCGCGCCACCTCACCCACCCGCAGGACCCACTGGTGCGCCTCCTCCGTCTGGCCGCGGATCCCCAGCGCGTTGCGGAGGTTGATGCCGGCGAGCACCTCGCCCTCCGCGTCCCCCTGGCTCCGGAAGGCGAGCGCCGCGCGGCGGTAGGACGCCTCCGCCAGCGCGGGGTCGGAGGGCAGCTCCATGTGACCGAGCACCAACGTGAGCCAGGGACGTCCCGGGTGCCTCGCGATGAGCCCCTGGAGCCTGCGCCGGGCCTCGTCGCGCGCCTCCTTCCCCTGGGCGTTCCGGAAGAAGCACATCGCCGCGTCGGAGCCCTCCGGGTGGGCGTCGAAAGACTCCTCGCACCGGGCGAGCGCGGAGGGCTCCAGCGGCGCGGCGGCCCGCGCGGAGACGCACAGGGCCAGCCCCACCGAAAGGGTGAGGCCGCTCAGACGTCCCACGCGCTGTCGCCGCCGTCCCATCACGTCAGCGCAGGACCTCCACCTTGCATGCCCAGACGGTGACAGGATCTCCCGTGCCCGTGCCGGGATCCCTGCTGACCTGCTGGGGAATCTCACAGACGGTCCGCGTGGGGGGCGGAGGCGGTTCACCCGTCCCCTCCCGCTCGATGACCAGCACGCCGGCGGACAACGTCCCGGCACCCGGCGGCAGGACGAGCTGCGCGCGCACCCCGCCGGCCGAGGGAGCCGTCACGCTCACCCGCAGCGGCACCGTCGCGCTCACGGTGCCCGTGACGCTGGCGAGCACGCCCCCCGCGTCGTCCACGATGCGCAGGGTCATGGGCACCGTGGACACCGTCGTCAGGACGCCCGCGTCCACCACGGAGGCCACCACCGTGTCCAGCGCGGCTCCCGTCAGCGCCTTCGTGGTCAGGACCACCGTGGGCTGCGTGGGCGCGGGCTGCGCCGCGGCCGAGACGCCCCACAGCAGCGCCATCACCGCCAGCGCGCGAACGCAGTGCCTGCCCATCTGGATTGTCTTCATGGCATCCCCCTCTGCTTGTCTTGTCATTGCGTGGACCCACATCGACGCGTGCGGCTTCGCACGCGGTTCACCGCCAAGGAATGGAGGACCTGACGCGGACGGCGCCGCGCCTACCGCAGCCGGTTCACGAAGGTGCTGCCGCGCTGGACGCTTCCATCCGGAAGCCGCGCCTCCACCTGCCACAGGACGCGCGCTCCGGAGGGCAGCTCCGCGAGCACGTCCGCTGGCACCGTGTACTCGCGCGACGCCAGCCGCTCCGCGCGATGGAACACCTTCAGGTCCTCCGACGACACCTGCACGCTCCAGGACACCGCCTGGGGCACTCCGCTCCAGCGGAGCACGAACTGTTCACGCGGAAGCGCGGTGGCTTCCGGCACCCGCGACGTGATGGCCTCCGCCGTGCCGCCGCGGATCCGGTCCGGGTCCTCCCCCGCCTGCTGCTGCCGCAGCACCACCACCGTGCCCACCAGGACCACCAGCATCGCCGCCATCGCGGCCCAGGCGGGCCGTCCCTGCCGGACGCGCCGGGACTGCTCGCGCCGCTCGGCCAGGGGCACCACCTTCGCCGGGGCCTCCGCGCCCGCTGGAGCCCGCTCCGCCTCCGCCGCCGCCTGGGACATCGCCTTCGCCAACCGCCACGCCTGCGCCCACGCGGGATCCGCCGCGACCTTCTCCACCACCGCCCGGCGCTCCTCGGCCGGCAGCGCGTTCGTCACCGCGAGCCAGACGCGGTCCGCGTCCACCGGCTCGCCTGGCGCTTCATCTTCACGCAGCGCCGTGCGCAGCCGCTCCACGCTCGCGGCGTCCAGGGTGTCATCCTCGGGGCGGCGTTCGCTCACGGCTCGATTCCCTTCAAGGAGAGACAGGCACGCAGCGCGCTCAGCCCCCGGTAGACGAGGTTCTCCGTGCGCTTGGCATCCCAGCCCAGCAGCTCCGCGGCCTCCGGGACGGTGTGCCCTTGCAGGTGCAGCGTCACGGCGAGGCGGCGGTCCTGCACCAGCCCCTGAAGACAGTCCCGCACGGCCCGGGCAATCTGCGACGCCCCCGCCGCTCGCTCCGGATCCCCCGGCGCCACCGGCTGCTGGGGCCCCTCCTCCACCTCCTCCAGCGCCACCTCCTTGCGCGCCCCCAGCCGGCGAAGCTCGTCAATCAGCGTCGTGTACGCCACCCGGTACAGGTACGCGGGGGTCAGCTCCGCGCGGCCCGGGTCGCGCCCGCGCAGTTCCACCACCCGCATCATCGCGACCTGCAGCAGGTCATCCCGCCGGTCCGCGAGCGACGCGGGACAGACGCTCGCGAGCGCCCGCGCCAGGTCACGCCGCAGCGTCTCCAGCCCGGCGTCCGGGGATGCACCCGCCGATGGGCCGTGTCGCAGCTCCAAGATGCCTCCCCTGACGAAAAGGGCGCCGAGCGTCGTTCGAACGCATCATCGACGGCAAGGAGAAGCCGGGCAATCCGTGAAAATTTCCAGGGGCTTGAGGGCACGGCGACATGGGAGCGGCTCCTCGAAAAAGGGGGGCGCCCGGCGGCCGTGAGGGCCGTCCGGTTTCGCGCCTGCATCCCCTCAACGGAAATGGCCCTTTTTTCCCCTCACCCCCGCCATGCTTTTTCAGTGCGGCGAGGGGCCCTACCCGGCCGCCACCGGCAGCGACAGCTCGAAGCGCGTGCCGGATGACGACGTCTGGGCCACCTCCAGCGTGCCGCCATGCGCCTCGGCGATGCGCCGCGCGAGGTGCAGGCCGATGCCCAGCCCCGTGGAGCCCGGGCCCCGGATGAAGCGCTCGAAGAGCGTGGTCACCAGCTCCGCGGGAATGCCCGGCCCCTGGTCGCTCACCGACACGCGCACCCACGGCCCCTCCGGCCGCGCCAGCGCCTCCAGCTTCACGTCCACGGGCCGTCCCGGCGGCGAGTGCTTGAGCGCGTTCGCCACCAGGTTCTCCAGCACCTGCCGCACGCGGTCCGGGTCGGCGACGGTCACCAGCTCCTCGGGGCCCTCGAAGTGCACCGGGTGCTCGGACGTGCTCGCGGTGGTGGCCAGCTCCCGCACCAGCCCCGCCAGGTCCACCGGCTGGACACGCAGGCTGAAGAGGCCCTGGTCCAGACGTCCCACGTCCAGCAGGTCGTTGATGAGCCGGGTGAGCGAGCGCAGCGACGCGGCCGCGCCCGCCGCGTCGCGCAGGTCCTCCGGCTCCTGCTTGCGCGCGGCCCGCCGGTGGATGAGCTGGATGCGGGCCTGGAGCGGCAAGAGGTAGTTGGCCATGTCGTGCGCGAGCACGGTGATGAGCTCCTCCGCTGCCTTGCGGCGGGCCTGCTTCACGGCCAGCTTCGTCAGCTCCTGCACCAGCTCCGCGCGGTGGGCCACCATGCCCACCCAGCGCGCCGCGGCCTGGAGGAAGCGCAGGTCGTTGTCCGTGAAGAAGTCGTTGCGCGCGGACGACACGCCCAGCACCCCGCGCATCTCCATGCCGATGGGCAGGGGCGCCATCAGCGTGGAGCGCACCCCCAGCCGCTGCTTGATGCCGGGGAGCTCGAGCGGGTCGTCCTCCACACGGCCGGAGATGAAGGGCGTCTCCGTCTCATACACCTGGACCGCGCGCCCGCCGTTGGCCAGGGGCTGCCGGTCCAGCCCCAGGGACTTCTGCAGGCGGGCCATGGGCGTCTGGCTCGTGCCCACCGCGACAAGGCACTGCGTGCCGTGCTCGATGAGGAAGACGTCCACCTTTTCGGCGTTCAGCACTTCCGAGATGAGCTGCCCGGCCTGGTCCAGCGTGGGCCGCAGCTCGGCGGCGGGGAGGGCCAGCAGCTGCTCGAGCGCCCGCAGCCGGGGGTCCTCCCATGCGTTGTTCGTCCCTGAGGTCGCGTCGCTCACGGCACAAGGGTGGGGACGCCCTCTGTCTGGAGCCACCCAGGGTGAGGGCTTTCACCGCGACACACGCCCCGTGGGACGCCCGCTCCCCTGCCCCCGCGCCGGGCTTCAGACCATGCCGCCATTGGCGCGCAGCACCTGTCCGTTGATCCACCCACCCTCCGGCCCCGCGAGGAACGCGACGGACGCGGCGATGTCCTCCGGCGTGCCCAGCCGCTCCAGCGGGTTGAGCTTCGCCATGCGCTCCACCAGCTCCTCGGACTTGCCGTGGAAGAAGAGCTCCGTGGCGGTGGGGCCGGGCGCCACGCAGTTGACCGTGATGCTCCGGCCGCGCAGCTCCTTGGACAGCACGGCGGTCATCGTCTCCACGGCGGCCTTGGTGGCCGAGTAGACGCCGTAGTTCTCCATGCGCAGGCCGATGACGCTGGTGGAGAAGTTGATGACGCGGCCCCCGTCCCGCAGGCGGCGCGCGGCTTCGCGCAGGCCGTTGAAGGTGCCCTTGATGTTGACGGCCACGTGCTGATCAAACAGCGCGTCGTCGAAGTCCGCGAAGCGGATGAACTTCCCGATGCCGGCGTTGTTCACCAGCACGTCCACCCCGCCGCCGAACGTGGCTTCCGCCGCGTCGAACATCCGGGGGAACGCGGTGACGTCCGCGACATCCGCCTGGAAGCCCAGGGCCCGGCCTCCGGCCGCTTCAATCCGGCGCACCACGGCTTGCGCCGCGTCGTGGTTGCCCGCGTAGTTGACGAGGACGTTGAAGCCGTCGCGAGCCAGCCGCTCCGCCACCGCGGCGCCGATGCCGCGCGAGGCGCCCGTCACGAGGGCCGTCTTCTGCTGCTGCTGGGAGTTGGGGGTCGTCATGGGGTCTCTCCTCTGGAGGTCCGCCGCCGCCGTCATCGGCGCGCCGGGTGAGGACAAGATGGACCTTTCCGCCCTTCGGATAATCGGCTTTGTTCCGGCATCACTGTTCGACAGGGCGGACAATGGACCGGTTCGACGCCATGAAGGCCTTCACGCGCATCGTGGAGTGCCGGAGCTTCACGCAGGCCGCGAAGGACCTGGGGCTGCCGCGCTCGTCGGTGACGGACGCGGTGAAGCAGTTGGAGGGACGGCTGGGGGTGCGGCTGCTCCAGCGCACCACGCGCCACGTGAGCCCGACGCTGGACGGTGAGGCGTACTACCAGCGCTGCGTGGCGCTGCTCGCGGACCTGGAGGAGGCGGACGCGGCGTTCGCGGGAGGCCAGCCCAAGGGACTGGTGCGCGTGGAGGTGCAGGGGACGCTGGCGCGCCGGGTGGTGCTGCCCCGGCTGCCGGAGTTCCTGGAGCGCTACCCGGGCATCGAGCTGTACATGAGCGAGGGCGACCGGTTCGTGGACCTGGTGCGCGAGGGCGTGGACTGCGTGCTGCGCGCGGGCGAGCTGAAGGACAGCGACATGGTGGCCCGCAGGGTGGCGCTGCTGGAGGAGGTGACGTGCGCATCGCCGGCCTACCTGGCGCGGCACGGCGTGCCGGACAGCATCGAGGCGCTCCAGCGCGGGCACCGCATGGTGGGCTTCCGCTCGTCCGCGACGGGGAGCCTGATTCCGCTGGAGTTCACGGTGGGCGGCGAGGTCCGCCTCGTCGTGCTGCCCACGACCATGAGCGTGAACGGCGCGGAGACCTTCGTCGCGGCGGCGCGGCTGGGGCTGGGCCTCATCCAGGCGCCGCGCTACCGCCTGGAGGAGGACTTCGGGCGGGGCACGCTGGTGCCCGTGCTGCCCCAGTACCCGCCGACGCCCACGCCCGTGTCCCTGATGTACCCGCGCAACCGGCAGCTGTCCCCGCGCGTGCGCGTCTTCATCGACTGGCTCACGCAGGGCTTCGCTGCGCCCTGAGGCTTGGGAAGTTCAGCGCAGCTTCATGCCCTTGGGGCGGGCCTGGAGCCGGTCCACGTAGGCCTCCAGCTTCGGCCGTCCCGTCGAACCGCCGAGCATGCGCTGGTAGATGAACATGGAGCCGATCATCACGTCCGCGGCGGTGAACCAGTCCCCGAAGAGGTAGGGGCCATCCCCCAGCTCGCGCTCCACGGCATCCAGGGCTTGCGAGTACTCCGTCCACCCGCGCGACGGATGCGTGGGGAGCTTCGCCATGTGGTCCGCCATGGACGGCTCCAACTGCGACGTCGAGTACACCACCAGCGACAGGTACCGGCCGCGCTCCGGCGCATCCAGCTTCGGCGCCAGCCGGGCCTGCGGGTACTTGTCCGCGATGTAGAGACAGAGGGCCGCGTTCTCGAACACGCGCGTCTCTCCGTCCACCAGCGCGGGCAGCTTCCCGGCGGGGTTCACCTGGAGGTACTCGGGCGACTTCTGCTCCCGCTTGTCCAGGTCGATGGGGACGATTTCGTACTCGACCCCGGCCTCGTCGAGCATCCACTTGCCAATCACCGCGCGGCTGCGCGGGTTGAAATAGAGCTTCATGCCTTCACCCCTGGTGCACGGCCTTGGACGCGGGCGCGCCCGCCGGTGCCTCCAGCTTTTGTAGCGCGGACGCGGCGTTCTTGTTGGCGGGATCCAGCTCCACGGCCTTGCGATAGTTCACCCGCGCCTGCGCCTTGTCGCCCTGCGCGAGGTACGCCTCCGCCAGGCTGTCGTAGACGTTGCCCACCTTCGGGAACATCTCCACGTTGAGCTTGAAGATTTCCAGGGCGTCCGCGGTGCGGCCGTTGCGCAGCAGCCGGTAGCCCAGGCTGTTGAGCTGGTCGGCGGAGAAGTCATACGCGTCCGCCTTCGTGGCCTTCAGCTCGCGGTAGCGCGCGATGGTGTCCGCGATGGGCCCCTTGTCGAGCGCAGAGACCAGCACCTCGCGGACGCCCAGCCGGGGCGCCTTGGGCGGGATGCCGTGGAGCACGCTGAAGAGGCCGGCGGCCAGCGGCTTGAGCGCGTCGCCGCGCGACGTGTTGTCCAGGAGGATGACCACCTCCCTGGTGGCCGGCGCGCGGTAGATGCGCGTGCTGAACCCGTTGATGCCGCCGCTGTGGTGGATGGTGGCCAGCTCCGTCTTGCCGTCATCCAGCTTCAGCGGCTCGATGAAGACCCCGAAACCGTAGTTCTCCAGGCCGGGCGTGAACATCTTCTGCTTGAGGGCCTCCGGCAGCAGCGTGTTCTCGTAGAGCGCGCGGTCCCAGCGGTACAGGTCCTCCACCGTCGAGTACAGCGCCCCGGCGGCGTACGGCAGGGACATGTCCAGGTAGGGCGCGTTGACGTAGCCCTTCGGCTCCAGCTCGTAGCCGCTGGCGCGCTTGGGCAGCACGGTGGCGTACACGTCGTAGCCGGAGTCCTTCATGCCCAGCGGCGTGAAGATGCGCTCCTGCACCGCCTGCGCGTACGTCTTGCCGGTGGCGCGCTCGATGATGGCGCCGAGCAGGAAGTAGCCGGAGTTGTTGTAGGCGAACTTCGAGCCGGGCTCGAACTCCAGGTCACCGCTGGCGAACTGCTTCACGAAGTCCGCGACGGAGTAGGGGTTGCGCGACACCTTGGCGAAGAAGTCCGGATGGCCCGTGTAGCTGGGGATGCCGGAGGTGTGGTTGAGCAGTTGGGCGAGGGTGACGCGCGAGCCCGTGTCCTTGCGGTAATCCGGCAGCGCCGACACCAGCGTGTCGTCCAGCTTCAGCTTCCCCTCCGCGACCAGTTGGAGGATGACCATGGCCGTGAACTGCTTCGTCACGGACGCGATGCGGAACTTCGTGTCCGGCGTGTTGGGCACGTTCCATTCGAAGTTGGCGGAGCCGTAGGCCTTCTTGAGGATGACGCCCTTCTCGTTGGCCACGAGCGCCGCGCCGTTGAACATGCGCAACTGGTGGTACTGCGTCAGCAGCCGGTCCAGCTCCTGCGGCTTCGTCGCGGCGCTCGCGGCGACGGGGACGAACAGCAGGGCGACAGCGAGCACACCCAAGAGGCGCAGCGGGTTCCAGGTCATCCAGTCTCTCCCAACCATGAGCCTACAGACGCCCCGGCGGCAGGGCGATTGCATCCGGCGCGTCCAGCGCCTGGAGGAAGCGGGCCGCGAGCGGGACGGCGACGCGGCCTCCCACACCGCCGCCCTCCACGAACACCGCGAAGCCGATGCCGCCGCGCACCCCGACGAACCACGCGTGGGTCTGGGGCGGCACGGCCGTGCCGAACTCCGCCGTGCCCGTCTTGCCCATGAGCCCGGAGAGGCTGGCGGCGGACTTCGCCGTGCCCTCCGTCACCACCGCGCGCATGAGCTCGCGGAGGGCCTTCGGGGTCCCCGGGCTCAGCCGGGCCTCCGGACCTGGGGGCGCGTCCGCCAGCAGGCGCGGCGCGTGCCAGACGCCGGAGTCCGCCGCCGCGGCGACGGTGGCCATGTGCAGCGGCGTGGCCAGCACGCGGCCCTGTCCCATGGCCGCCGCCGCGTGCTCGGCGTCGTCGCGGGGTTCGGGGAAGGTGGCGCCCGGCGAGGGCAGGCCCACGTCGTAGCCCACGCCGAAGCCGAAGCGCCGGGCCGCGTCCTCCAGCGCGCGCCGGTCCAGCTTCGCCTCCAGTTGGATGAACGCGGTGTTGCACGACAGCGCGAACACGCGCCGCAGCGTGGTGGTGCCCAGCACCTCGGACTCGAAGTTGCGGAAGCGCTTGCGGCCCGCGGTCACCTCCACGGGACAGTCCGCGCGGGAGTCCGGCTTCAGGCCGCTCGCGAGCAGCGCCTCCGCCGTGACGATCTTGAACGTGGAGCCCGGCGGATAGCGTCCCGTCAGCGCGCGGTGCAGCGCCTCCCCGAGCGGCCGGCTGGCCACCGCGAGCACCTCGCCCGTCGACGTGTCCACCGCGACCAGTGCCGCGGGCCAGGTGACGTCCATGAGCGCGGCCTCGGCCGCGGCCTGCACGTCCATCCGCAGCGTGGTGCGCACGTCGCGGCCCGGCTCGCCGTCGAAGCGGTGCAGCACCTCGCTGTCACCCGAGCGGTGTGAGAGCCGCACCTCGCCGGACGGACGTCCCGCCAGCGCCCGCTCCTGCGCGCGCTCCAGGCCGGACAGCCCCACCACGTCCCCCGCCTGATAGAGCGGGCCCAGGAGCTGGAGCGCCTCCGCCGTCGCGTCGCCCACGCGTCCCAGGGTGTGCGCGGCGAAGCCCTCCGCGGGGCTGAGGCGCGCGGCCTTTTTGCGGAAGAAGATGCCGGGCACCGGCGCGAGCACGGCGCGCACCTGCTGGTAGCGCTCCGGGCGCACGTCGATGAACGCGACGAACTGCTCCGGCTGCGCGCTCGCGGCGTTGAGCGCGGAGAGCACCCTCGATGGATCCACCCCGAGCTGCGCCTGGAGCACGCTGGCCACGGCCGCGCGGTCCTTCACCCGGCCCGGCATCACGCCGATGCGGATGACCTCGCCGGGCACGGTGAGCGGGTCCCCGTCCGCGTCGAGCAGCGCGCCGCGAGGGCCCCAGCTCCGGGTGCGGCCGAAGCGATCTCCGGGCCGCGCGGCGGGATGGAGCACCTCCGGCGTCCAGCGCAGGCCCCAGCGCGAGTTCCTGCGCTCGAAGCGCAGCCGGGACTCCACCTCCCAGTCCCCCAGCCCCCGCAGCGTGTGCACGCCCCGGAACCGCACGACGGCCGTGACGCCGTCATCGGACTCGAGCGAGGGCTGCTCGAAGCGGGAGGCCACGACGCCCAGGTCCTGCCGCCACCGCGCATGCTGCGCGTCGAAGTCCGGGGGCGCGTCCAGGAGCCCCTTGCGCTGGGCCGCCACGTCGTTGCGAGCCCACGCGTCCAGGAACTGAGAGGCCAGGTCCTCCGGCCCTCCGGGCGCGACGACGGGCCTCGCGGCTCGCGGCGTACACGCGGGAAGCAGCAACAGGAGGCAGAGCCCCACCCAGGAAATGACCGCCCGTCCGTACACGCGCTCCGTCTACCGCGCCCCGCGTGCCGAGGCGAACATCCTGCTACGGATAGGTCCGCCCGGACCGGGGGTCGGGACCGCACGCGCACGCGGAGCACGCGCGCGGATCAGCGGACCGTCTGCTCCTGGGTCTTGCTCGCGCCGTCGCCCGTCGCCGTGAGGGTCAGCGGGCCCGCGGTCGCGGCCTTGACGTAGAAGAGTCCCTCGCGCTGCGGGTTCTTGAGGCTCACCACCGTCACGGGCGCATCCGAGCAGTCCGGCAGCAGGTGGAACGTCGCGCCCGGATCCGACGCGGCCAGCGTCACCTCCGGCACGGACAGCGGGGCCAGGTTGCCCGCCAGGTCCCAGCCCTGCACCGCCAGCACCTCCGAGCACGTCCCCACGTCCAGCGTCCGCGCGGGAGTGGCGAAGCCCACCTGACGCTCCGCGCCCTGCGTCGCCACGTCCAGGGCGAGCACGTTGGACGGATACACGTCCGGGTCGTACCCGTCACCGCTGATCCGGTTGCGGCTGAGGAGGTTCGCGGTGCCGTTGTCCGCGATGGCGGCCTGGTAGCTGGCCGTCAGGTCCGCCTTGCTCAGCGTGTTGCCGAGCACCTGGATGTTCTGCGGCGTGGCCGGAGGGGTGAAGTTCGAGTCCACCGCCTGCAGCAGGTTGATGCCGACGTCGTTCTCCGTCAGCACGTTGTCCTGGATGAGCAGGTCGTGGCACAGCTCGCGCCCCGCGCCGTAGTACGCGCCGCCCAGCACCATGATGCCGGAGGCGGAGTCGCGCTCGAACGCGTACGCATTGTTGTTCACCTGGTTGCCCCGCACCTGCCCGGACACCCCATGCGCCAGCTGGATGCCGACGCGCGCGATGCGGTCGGTGACGCCCAGGCCGTCGATGACGTTGTCCTCCACCGTCGCCACCACGCGCCCCAGCATCACCACGCCCGCCTTCTGGTAGCCCGTCAACTGGTTGCCCCGGAGGACCACCGACACCGGCGTGGCGCCCGCCGCGCTGTTGCGCACGTCGATGGCGAAGCCCTCCTGGCATCCGCTGGCGTTGTTGGCCTGATTCAGGCCCTCCACCACCGTGTCCTCGATGGTGCCGCTCGCGCCCTCCAGCAGGATGCCGCGCAGCCGGTCCGTGTCCCCGTCACACACGTCCGAAATGTTCCGTGCCGTCACGGTCACGTCGCGCACGTTCGCCACCGCGCCCCGGTTGCGCAGCACGGCGCCCTTGAAGTTCGTCCCAGCCCCGTCCTCGGACGCGGTCAGCGTGTGCCCGCCACCGTTGAACGTGAGGCCATCCGGGATGAACACCGCGCTCTGGACCACGCAGTCCTCGCGCAGCGTCACCTGCCCCGGTGACAGGGTGATGGCGCAGGGCGTCTCTCCCGGGCCACAGCGCCGGCCCGACCACGTCACGGTGAAGGAATGCTGCGTGCTCGCGCCCGAGGCGTTCGTCACCAGCAGCACCACGGTGGGCGTGACGTCCGCCGGAAGGCAGGTGAGCTCCGTCCAGTCCACCGAGCTCGTCGTGCCGTCACCCACCGCCGTGCCGAGCGCGCCCGCGTTCGACGTCCATGCGAACGTCATCGCCTCGCCGCGCGGATCCGTGGCCTTCGCGGTGAACGTCACGCGGTCACCCGCGAGCGCGGACGGGGCGGACTGCGAGGTGTCGTCGATGACGGGCGGCGCTTCCGCCCGCACGCACAGGTTCACGACCTGCTCGGCGCTTCCGCCGGAGCTGTCCTTCACGGCGCCCTTCAACTGGCAGCCACACTCCGGCGGCGCCGCCGTCGGCGTGAAGACGGGCTGGGCGGCGGTGGCGTCCAGGAAGGTGCCCTCACACGTCGCGGTCCAGGCGTACGTCAGCACGTCTCCGGGGCCGTCCTCGTCCGTCACCGTCGCCTGGACCTGGAAGGGCGCGTTGAGGCGCACCGGCTGGGGCGCTCCGGCCGCGGACGTCACGGGCGAGCGGTTGAACCGCGTGTAGGCCAGCGTCGGCGGAGCGCGCGCGGTGCCCACGCCGATGCGGAACTGGAGCGAGGACTCCGCGCCCTGGGCATCCGTGACGCTCAGGCGGATCAACGCGTCATGGGCGAACTCCAGGTCGACGCCGGCATCAGGCTCCGGAGTCGCCGCCGTCCACGAACAGGCCGCGTCCACGCAGTCGAGCGTCCCGGAGGAAGCGGTCCAGGCGTAGGTGAGCGCATCGCCTTCCAGGTCGCTGGCCTGCGCGCTCAACCGCACGGTGTCGCCCGGCGCCACGATGCTGCTCGGCGCGCGCACTTCGCGGATGCGCGGCGCGTGGTTGGCCAGTCCCGGCAGGCCGGTCTCGGGCAGCGGCACCACGACCACGAGCGCTTCTTCGTACAGCGGCAGCTTCACGCCGGCGTCCAGGCTCAGGGTGCCCACGACGGCGTCCGCGCCGTTCACGGCGTCCACGGCCAGCTGGAGTTCTTCCTCAGGGGACTCCGGCTTCACGACGGTGGACCACGCGACGCCGCCATCCGGATCCGTTCGAGGCGTCAGCGCCTTCGATTCCGTGGCGCCGGAAGCATGCGTCACCGAGGCCGTCACCACGACGGCGTCCGACGAGCGAGGCAGCACGGCGACGACCCGCGCGCCTCCCGCCAACGGCGCCGTGAAGAAGGGCTCATCCTCCACGCAACCGGACAGGGTCGACAGCAACGCCCCCACGAGGAGCAATGCATTGGCGGGCTTCAGGGTCACGGCATCCTCGGGGAAGGCGGACGGGAACAGGAACGATACCGGGTCACTCCCAGGCGTCCAATCCACGGGGCCCCGAGGCCATGTGTGCCCGGCACGCCGTGCAGTGCCCGCCAATCCCCTGCGACCCGTGGGCGAAGTCCTCTCCCGAGCGTTCGCGCCGTCCTCCCGCCGCATGGTCCCGGGCCCCATCGCGGTGCTGGGCTGCGCCGCGTGCAGACGCCCGAGCCACGCCGTCCCCAGCCCTGGCCCATCCGGCTCGCCCACTGGGCCAACGTGCCGCTGCTCGCCATCCTCGCGGCCAGCGGGTTGCAGATCCTCGTCGCGTATCCGCGCATGGGGCCTCGCGGCCGGCCGTTCGCGCTCTATCCCTTCCAGGACGCCATGCCGCCGTCGTGGCTTCGCCTGGGGGACTGGCTCGCGGGTGCGCGGAGCTGGCACTTCGCGTTCGGCTGGTTCCTGGCGCTCAACGGGCTGGTCTACGTGCTCTACCTCGCGCTCAGCGGCGAGTGGCGCCGCCGCATGTTCCTCCCACGCCGTGACACCCGCGATGCCGTGGCCACGCTCGCGTACTACCTGCGGCTGCGCCCCGCGCCCGCGCAGGCGGGCCTCTACAACGGGCTCCAGCGGCTGGCGTACACGGCGGCCCTCGTCATGGGCGCGCTGTCCGTCCTGTCCGGCCTCGTCCTCTACAAGCCCGTGCAGCTCCACGGGCTCACGGCCCTCCTCGGCGGCTACGACCCCGCGCGCTTCATCCACCTGCTGATGCTCGCGCTGCTGGCCCTCTTCACCGTGGGCCACGTCGTCCTCGTCGCCCTGCACCCGCGCACCTTCGGAGAGATGATCACCGGCGGGAGGAAGCCCGATGTCTGAGCGCGTCCTCACCCGCCGCCGCGTCCTGCTGGGCGCCGCCGCGCTCGCCACCAGCGCCTGCGACTCCCAGCGCCCGCGCGCGGGCTTCCTCGGCGCCATGGACCGCTTCAACCAGCGCGCCCAGTCCGCCCTCTTCAGCCCCACCCGGCTCGCCCCCGAGGAGCCCGTCGACCAGCTCACCCCGCCCGGCGACTTCCCCCACTACTTCCTCTCCGACACCGTGCCGCTGGCCCCCGCGGGCTGGCGCCTGGAGGTCGGGGGGCTCGTGGCCCGGCCGCGCTCCTTCTCGCTGGAGGAGCTGCGCCAGTTGCCCCGGACCGACTACCGGATCCGCCACCACTGCGTGGAGGGCTGGAGCGCGGTGGCGTCATGGCACGGCGTGCGCGTCAGCGACCTGGCGCGGGCCGTGGGTGCCGACCCTCGCGCGGGCTTCGTGGAGTTCCGCTCGTTCGACCAGGACTATCACTCCTCCTGGGACGCGCCGAGCGCGCTGCACCCGCAGACCGTGCTCGCGTACGGCATGAACGGCGCGCCGCTCATCCCCGGCCACGGCGCGCCCCTGCGCCTCTATTCGGGCGTGAAGCTGGGCTACAAGATGGTGAAGTACCTCACCACCGTGCGCTTCCTCCCGGAGGCCACGGGGGGCACCTGGGAGGACCGCGGCTACGAGTGGTTCGCCGGCGTGTAGCGCCGTCCTTCAGCGCTTGGTGTTGACGACGCCCGGCAGGAAGGGCGTGAAGCCGCGCTTGCGCAGGGCCTCGCGCTCGGCGAGCAGGGCCGCCAGGGCGGCCTCGCGCGTGGGGAAGTGGTTCACCGCCGCGCCGTGGATGGCGCCGCTGGTGTTGATGAACGTGAGCGTCATCTCGTCGCCGCCGTAGCGGTACGAGCGGTGCGTGTTGCGCTCCAGCACCTCGCGGCGGACCTTGCCGAAGGTGCGCCCCGCGGTGTGACGGACGACGAGCCCGTCCAGGTTGATGAGCAGGTCCACCCGGCCGTTGAACTTCGCGAACTGCTCCTCCACCTCGCGCCCCCAGCGATTCACGTCTTCATCCGTCACCAGGATGCAGTCGGTGAAGCTGGCGGTGACGACGTCGTGCTCGGCGTCGCGCTCGAAGGACATACCCCAGGCCATGTCACGTCCTCCTTCAGGCCTGCGCGGCGTTGCCCGCGAGGAACGCCGACAGCAGCGCCGCCGTCTCCGCCGGACGCTCCACCTGGGGGTAGTGCCCCGGCCCCGGCAGGTGCGTCAGGCGCGCGTTCTGGATGAGCCCCACCACCGCCTGCTTGAGGAACACCGGCGGCAGGAACGGATCATCCGTGGCCACCACCAGCGTGGGCGCCGTGATGGCGGACAGCCGGTGCGCGAAGCCGCCCGCCGTCCAGGAGTCGAAGCACTGCTCGATGGCGTCCTTGCCCACCGAGCCCGAGTCCTTCAGCAGGACCTCCAGCGACTCCGGCGACAGCTGCTTGCACGCCAGGCCCAGGATGGTCTTCTGCTTCTCGCGGTCCCCCGCGGAGGTGCGGAACAGGCCCGCCGCGTCCGGAGGCAGCGGCAGCCCCGACGCGGGCACCGTGTTGAGCAGCACCAGGCCGCTGACGCGCGCGGGCGCCTCCGCCGCCACCCACTTGCAGATCTGCCCGCCCATGCTGTGGCCCACCAGCGTGAAGCGCTGCGCCTTCGCGTGGTCCGCCACCGCCAGCACGTCCTTCGCGTACTGCTCCAGCGAGTACCCCGACGCCGGCCGCCCGGACGGCCCGGTGCCCCGGTGATCCAGGACCAGCAGCCGCAGGCCCGTCATGTCCAGCTTCTCCAGCATCGGGTCCCACACCGCGCCGGACACCATCCACCCATGCACCAGCACCACGTCGCGAGGACCGTCCCCCAGAACCCGGTAGTGCAGGGGTGTGCCATCCGTCGCGTTCGTCGTGGGCATGGGGGTCTTCCTTCGAGAGGGGAACAGCTGGAAGTCGTGGCTTCAGGGGAAAGCGTAGCAAGCCATGACAGGGGCGGCGCCGTCCACAGGCTCGGGGGTTGTCTGGAGGGATGAAGGGCGGGCGGTCCTGGTGGGTGGGGGCGCCGGGTGGGAATGAGGGGTGGGAGCGGGTGGGCGCTTTGCGGCAGACTCGGGGGCGTCATGACGGATGGACGCAGCGGGACGGCGGGAGCGAAGCGCACGGTGTACTGCGAGGACGCGCTCGCGTGGCTGGAGGCGCGGCCGGTGCTGGACGGATGTTCGGTGGTGGCGTCCCTGCCGGACGTCTCCGAGTTCCCGTCGCTCACGGTGCCCCAGTGGAAGGACTGGTTCGTGGGGGCGGCGGCGAAGGTGTTGTCGCGGGTGCCGCCGGACGGGGTGGCGGTGTTCTACCAGTCCGACGTGAAGAAGGACGGGGCCTGGGTGGACAAGGGCTACCTGGTGTCGAAGGCGGCGGAGGCGGAGGGCTTCGACACGCTCTGGCACAAGGTGGTGTGCCGCCGGACGCCGGGGACGGTGACGTTCGGGAGGCCGGCGTACTCGCACCTGCTGTGTTTCAGCCGGGGGCTGAAGGCGGACGCGGGGAAATCCACGGCGGACGTGTTGCCGGATCCCGGCGAGGTGACGTGGACGCGAGGCATGGGGCTCAACGCGTGCCTGGTGGCGTGCCGCTTCATCCTGGAGCAGACGCGCACGCGCACGGTGGTGGACCCGTTCTGCGGCCACGGCACCGCGCTCGCGGTGGCCAACGCGCTGGGCCTGGACGCGGTGGGCGTGGAGCTGAGCCGCAAGCGCGCGCGCCGGGCCAGGAACCTCCAGGCGACGTGGACGGGAAGCAAGCTGGAGCTGTCCAGCGCGTCCGGCGACGGGGAAGAACCCTCGCCGGACGAAGACTGACGGCTCAGGCCGCCTGGGCTCCCGCGAGCGCCTGGGCCACGTCCTTCTCCAACTGGGTGAGGAACGTTTCGAACAGGCGCTCCTCCAGCGCGAGCGCGGGCTCCAGCGTCACGCCCGCCTTCTCCAGGCGCTGCTGACAGGCGTCCTCGATGGCTCGGCGGTGGGACTGCTCCTCCACCACCACGCGCCCCAGCTCCTCGCGCACCACCGCGTGCTTCGTGGCCGCCTTGTAGAGCGGGTAGAGCACCATCGCCCGGCGCTCCACCACCGCCGTCGTGAGCAGGTAGTGCAGGTACACGTCCGCCGTCCCCGTCACCCCCGTCACCCACTCCGCCAGCTGCCGGTCCAACGACTGGAACCACGCGGACGCCGCGCCCACGCTCAGGAACTCCGTCACGTCCTCGCGGCCCGCCACTTCACAGGCCAGCCGCTTGAACGTGAACGCGTGGCGCGTCTCGTCCGCCAGGTGCCCCAGCACCTCCAGCGACGGATGCCGGTCCGCCACCGTGCGCGAAATCTTCCGCGCTCCAATGAACTCCAGCAGCGACACCGTGTGCAGCCACCGCACTTCCAACTCCGGAACCTGAACCAGCTGCCGCAAGACCGACTGGATTCTGTCACGCATGGGGCGCCCCTCTATCGCGCCCCGTGTGACCGCCCAAGCACTGTCGCGCCGGACAGGGGGATTCCACCGGGCCGCGCTCCCTCCTGGCCTGGAAGCCAGGGCCAGCGGACTGGCCAACAGTGTCCGGGCCCCCGCGTTTGACCGGGAGGTCCCCGGCGCCTTTTGCTTCCCCCTGTCGAGGGCTGTGCCTGGTGCCGGGGGGTTGACCAGCATGCGTCCACATCGCGGAGACCCGCGTCCGTCCAGGCATCGCCATGCCCACGCCGCCGCGTTGCCGCCGTGCACCGGAGCGCGCGCATGAAGTCCCCGCCCGTGTCCTCGTGCCGTGGCGTGGCCGCCTTCCGGCGCTGGATGCGCGCCCAGGACGCGGGCCGGCTCCTCGCCTCGCTGCGCGTGCGTCCGCTCGCGGGCTTCCTCCTGCGGGGCTCGGCGCTCGTGGGCGTCGTCGCGTGGGCGCCCGGCGTGCACGCCTTCCTCGCCGTGCCCCTCACGCCCGCGCTCGCGTGCTTCCTGCCGTGCGCCATCCACCGCGTCGCCTTCGCCTGGGTGCACGCGCGCCGCAGACGCGTGGCCGCGGGGGGCTGGCTCGCGTGGCTGCCGGGCCTGGCGCTCCTGCACTTCTTCCTCGCGAGCCTCATGGCGCTCGCGGAGCTGCCCGGGGCGCTCGTCTTCGGCGTGCTGCTCATCGGCACCACCGCCGTGCACGGCCGCCGCTACCGCGTCACGTGGCGCGAGCCCTTCCTCGCGGTGGGCACGCTCGCGGCCCTGCTGGGCGCGCTGCTCCTGGGGCGGAGCTTCCAGCACGCGGTCCTCTTCGCCGTCGTGGGCCCCGCCGCGCTGATGGGGGAGCTGTACCTGGGCGCGCTCGCCGTGCGCTACGACCGCGCCCGCGCGGACGCGGAGCGCCTGCGCGCCGCCGTGCACGCGCAACTGGTGGAGCAGCAGGAGCGCGACGTGGGCCGCCTCACCCAGGCGATGGCGGAAATCCTCGGCCACCACCAGGTCATGGACCAGGCGCTGCACGAGGCCGGCACCGCCGCGGACATGATGAAGGCGTTCGGCACGCAGCGCGGCCTGCTCGCGCGCAACGGCTTCGAGGACCAGGCGCGCCAGCTCCAGGACAGCCTGCGGCAGCTCCAGGAGATGGTGAAGGAGGTGCGCGCCAAGAGCCGCCGCTTCGCCGGCACGGAGCCGGAGGCCGTGGACCTGGGGCTGGTGCTGGAGTCCGTGCAGGCCCAGGTGTCGCTGCGCTTTCCGTACGTGGACATCCACGTGGAGCTGGAGCCGCCGGGGCCGCCTCGCGCGCTCTTGCGCGGCGGTCCGCTCACGCTGCGCCGGGTGGTGGAGAACCTGGTCGTCAACGCCTGCGAGGGCAATGGCGAACAGGGCGCGTCCCGTGTCTACATCCGTGCGCGCACCGAGCCGCTCAGCGGGCGCCTGGAAGTGCTCATCGAGGACGACGGTCCCGGCTTCCCTCCGGAGCGCCTCAACGCGCCCGCGGAGGAGCTCTACACGACCAAGTCCCAGGGCACGGGACTGGGTCTCTACACCAGCGAGTGCCTGCTGCGCGCCAGCGGCGGCCTGCTGCACCGGAACAACGGACCGGGCGGCGGCGCCCTGCTCCGCATCCTGCTGCCCCGGGAGTACCAATGAAGCCCCTGAGCGCCTCCATCCCGCCCCCGTCCCCGTCCCTGACGCGCTCGCGGGAAGCGAATGAAGCAGCGGTGCCGTCCAGCACGGGCCCGTCGCTGCTCACGCCCGTGGACGTGTGGACCTACCACGAGTCCCTCGCCGCGCGCGGCCTGGCCCGCCAGGGCCCCGGGCCCCGGGTGTACTGCCACACGGGGCTGGTGGACCGGCTGCCTCCGCCCGGCACGCCGGCGCCGGAGCTGCGCGAGCGCCTGCGCGGCTCGCAGGAAGCGCTGCTCGCGGAGCTGGCGCGCGCCATGGGCCCGTTCGCCGGCGGCGGCGACGTGCTGGACGCGGGCAGCGTCCTGGGCGGCAGCGCGCTGTACTGGGCCCAGGAGCACCACGCGCGGGTGACCGCGATGGTGACGGTGCCCACGCACCTGGAGCAGGTGCGCCGGTTCGTGCACGAGGCGGGCATGGGCGCGAACGTGCAGCCCAAGCTGTGCACCGGCGAGCCGCCCCGGCATCGCGAGTGCTACGACGCCGTCATCGCCGTGGAGAACACCTGCGCCCTGCCCCGCGCGGACTGGCTGCGCGGCGTGCACGCGCGGCTCAAGCCCGGCGGGGTGCTGGCCGTCGCGGACTGCTTCTGGGTGCGCCGCAATGCCTTGCACCCGTCCGAGGACGCGTGGCGCAAGCAACTGGGCAGCGTGAGCGCGTTCCTCGCCGACGCGCACGCGGCGGGCCTGGAGCTGGAGGCCCATGACGACGTGTCCGCGAGGGCGGTGGGCTTCTGGACGCTGAGCTCGGAGCTGCTCGTCCACGAGCACCTGGACCGGGGCCCCGCCGACGCACGCAGCCTGCGCGCCGCGCTCAACGCCGTGCGCGCGGAGTCGCGGCGCGAGCACCTGTGGCTGCAGCAGGGCCTGCTCGACGGCGGCCTGGAGTACGCGCTGCTCGTGCTGCGGCGAGAGGCCTGAGAAGCCGCGCTCCGGCGTGCGGCCTGTCGAGCGCCCACCCCTTGGCCCGTGGGACGGGCGGCCCGCTCACGATGAGCCCGCGGACGATGCTCCCACGCTGTCGCACCCCCAGCCTTGGGTTCGTCACAACCAACACGGGGGTTCGACATGAAGGGCTTTGCGCAATGGCTGGTGCTGGGCGCGGTGGCGGGTGCGATGACGCTGACGGGTTGTCAGAGCCGTGACCGTTCGCAGGAAGGCATGGGGGGCTCCGGCGCCTCGCAGCAGGGCGGCACGAGCGGCTCCGAGAGCGGACAGGGAACCGGCGGCTCCGGCTCCGGCATGTCGGGTGAACAGGGCGTGGGTTCGGGCGGCAGCTCCGGCGCGGGCACGGGCTCCACGATGGACCAGGGAACCGGCGGCTCGGGCGGTGACGCGGGCACGGGTGGCTCGGGTGGCTCGATGGGCGGCTCCGGCATGGAGGGCTCCGGCATGGAGGGCTCCGGCATGGAGGGCTCCGGCGGCTCGGGCAGCACCACGGGCGGATCCATGACGCCAGGCTCCGACACGAGCGGCTCCGGCAGCGACATGGGCTCGTCCGGTGGCAACAACACCACCGGCAGCGGCACGGGCGGCGACATGGGCGGCTCGGGCAACGAGACCACCCGCTAGGCCTCGATGCACCGGCACCTCGGGACGGCGCGGGCGGACCCTGACCGGGACGCCCGCGCCCCCAACGTGCCGGGTTTCGCGCGGTGGACTCCGCGTGCGACCCCAGGACGTCCTCTGTGTCCACCGGTGCATCACCCTTCGGGGTGGGAAAGTCGGGTAGACGGCGGGACTCGGGTACGTTGCCCGCACGATGCGCTTCTCCTTCGTGCACGCCGCGGATCTCCACCTGGACACGCCGTTCCGAGGCGTGGCCACGCACGGCCCGCTCCTGGAGCGCTTCCAGCAGTCCACCTTCCATGCCCTCGCGCGCATCGTGGACGTGTGTCTGCGGGAGCGCGTGACGTTCCTCCTCCTGGCCGGGGATCTGTTCGACGTGAAGGACCGCTCGGTGCGCGCCCGGCTGGCGCTGCGCACGGAGCTGGCAAGGCTGGACCGCGCGGGCATCCAGACCTTCATCGTCCACGGCAACCATGATCCGCTGAGCGGCGACACCGGCACACTGGGGCTGCCCTCGTCGGTGAAGGTGTTCGGCCCGGAGTGGGAGGACGTGGAGGTGCGGCGCGAGGGCCGCAGGCTGTGCCACGTGCAGGGCGTGTCCTATCCGGACGTGGAGGTGCGCGAGAACCTGTCCGCGCGCTTCCGCCGCACCGGCGAGCACTTCAGCGTGGGCCTGTTGCACGCGAACCTGGGCGGTGACGCGGGCCACGCGAACTACGCGCCCTGCACGGCCGCGGACCTGGCGGCGGGCGGGCTGGACTACTGGGCCCTGGGCCACGTGCACACGCGCGCGGAGCACCTGCTGCCCGGCGGCGGCGTGGCGGTGTACCCGGGCAACCCGCAGGGCCGGCACGTCCACGAGACGGGCGAGCGCGGCTGCGTGGTGGTGGACGTGGAGGACGGCGTCGCGCGCCGCAGGTTCGTGCCGGTGGACCGCGTGCGCTGGCACCGGCTGGACGTGCCGCTCGCGGGTGTCACGTCGCTGGACATGCTCCAGGCGGTGGCCACGGAGGTGGTGGAGTCGCGCTGCGCGGAGGACTTCGACGGGCACGCGGTGCGCCTCACGCTGGCCGGACGCGGTCCGCTGCACCGGGAGCTCGCGCGTCCCGGGGCGCGCGGTCAACTGGAAGCGGACCTGCGCGAGCGCCTGGCGCGGGCGCACCCGCCGGTGCTGCTGGAGTCGCTGAAGGACGGCAGCCGGCCAGAGGTGGACCTGGAGGCGGTGCGCTCCGGGGGCGGCTTCCTGGGCACGCTGCTGGACGAAGCGCAGGCGCTGTCGCACGACGACGCGGCGCTCGCGTCGCTGTGGGACGACGAGGACCTGACGACGCTGGGGCAGCGGCTCAAGCGGCTGGGCGTGGATGCGCTGGAGACGCCCCGGCCGGAGCTGGTGGCGCAGGCGGGACAGCGCGGCGTGGAGCAGCTCCACGAGGAGGCATCATGAAGCCGGGCCTGCGCATCAACCGCTTCCAGGTGGACGGCTTCGGGCACTTCCGGGGGTACTCGGGCACGCCGGGGCCGGGGCTCACGCTGCTGTACGGCCCCAACGAGGCCGGCAAGAGCACGCTGCTCGCGTTCCTGCGCGGCGTGCTGTTCGGCTTCGAGAAGCGCGGCCAGCCGGAGCGCTACGAACCGGAGGGCGCGCTCTTCGGCGGCGAGCTGTGGCTGGAGACGGCGTCCGGCCCGCTGGTGGTGCACCGCCACGGAGGGAAGCGCGCGTCGGAGGGGACGCTCACGGTGCGCGGCCCGGACGGGCAGCCGCTGCCGGAGACGCTGCTGGACCAGGCGCTGGCGGACGTGCCGCGCGAGCTGTTCTTCGAGGTGTTCGCCTTCCGCCTGGACGAGCTGTCCTCCTTCCAGCGGCTCGCGCAGCAGCGCGGCGTATCGGAAGCGCTGTTCGCCGCGGGCATGCAGGGCGCGCGGCGGCTGCCCGAAGCGGTGGAGCGGCTGCGTAAGGACGCGGAAGGGCTCTACGCGCCACGAGGCCAGAAGCCCGAGCTGAACCGCGTGATGAAGGAACTGGAGGACGTGCAGCAGGCGCTGCGCGAGGCGGGAGATCGGCCCGCGCTCTACTTCTCCACGCGCGACCGGCTGGCGGAGCGCATCGCGGAGGGGCACGCGCTGGAGGTGGCGCGCAAGCAGGCGGAGCACGCGCTGGACCACGCCGCGCGGCTGGAGTCCGCGCTGGGGGACCTGGCGGTGCTCGCGCGCGACCGGGCGGAGCTGGCCACGCTGCCGGTGCTGGACACCTTCCCGCCGGGCGCGGAGACGCGGCTGGAGGACGTGCTCCAGCGGCGCAAGACGTACCGGGCGCAGCAGGCGCAGCTGCATGAGCGGCTGGCGCCCATCGAAGAAACGCGGGAGCGGCTGGCGGCCCCATGGCCCGTGCGCGAGCGCGCCGAGTCCCTGCGCACGGCGCTGGCCACGTACTCCGGGCACTCGGAACAACTGCGGGCCCTGCCCGCGCGCAGGGCGTCGCTCCTGTCGCGGCGGCGTCAATTGGAGCAGTCGCTGGAGGAGCTGGGCCTCGCGGTGGACGCGGGCGGGCTGCTCGCGCTGGACCTGGGCGCGCGGGCGCGCGGCGAGCTGGAGTCGCTGGCGGCGAGGCTGGACGCGGCGGACGCGGCGCTCGCGCAGGTGGAGGTGGAACAGGCGCGCACGCGCGAGGAGCGGGCGCGACTGGAGACGGCGCTCGCGCGAGTACAAACGGAGGTGGAGTCCCTGCCGGAGGAGCGCCCCGCGCAGGTGCGTCAGCGGCAGGCGGCGGTGGGGCGGATGCGCGCGGTACGCGGCGACCTGGAGCGGCTGGCCGAGCAGCGCATGGACCAGCGCCGGCAGATGGACGGCGTGCGGGCGCCCACCGACGCGGTGCCGCTGCGCTCGCTGTTGCCGCTGTCCTGGGTGGTGGCCGCGGCGGTCGTGGCGATGGGGTTCTCGCTGCTCGCGGCGTGGGTCGCGAACCTCACGGTGGGCATGCTGTGCATGGTGGGCGGGATGATGCTGGTGGGCCTGCTGCTGCTCGTGCGCCATCGCGTGGAGACGGCGCGGCACGCGAGCCTGGAGGCGCAGGCGGCGCGGCATCGCTGGCGGCAGCAGGAGGAGGAGCGCTTCCGCTCGGTGCAGGCGGCGATGTGCGCGCGCGAGGAGCTGCTCCAGCGGGAGCTGCTGCACGCGTCCGGCGCGGCGGGACTCTCTCCGGGCGCGTCGCTGGCGGACCTGGCCGCGCAGGAGGTGCTGCTCGCGGAGCTGCTGACGCAGGCGGAGCGGCGGGAGCTGCTGCTCAGGGAAGAGGACACGCTGCGCGCGGCCTGGGACGCGGCGGTGCGCGAGGACCAGCGCGTGGAGGAGGCGCGGCTGCGCGCGGATCAACGCGAGGAGGTGCTGCGCGAGGAGTGGGTGGCCTTCCTCGTCGCGCGCCGCTTCCCGGAGGCCCTGTCCGCGGCCTCGGCGCTGACGCTGTGGCGCGACGCCGCGGCGCTGCGGCAGCGGCTCCTGGACCTGCGCACGGACGAAGAGGAGTTCACGGTCGCGGAGGCCGCGTGTGACGCGGTGACGGCGCGGCTGCTCCAGGAGGCGCGGGCCGCGGGCCTGCCTCCGGGACCCGCGGAGACGGTGGCCGCGCGGGTGTCCGTGGCGCTGGAGGAGGTGCGCTCGCGGGCGGCGGATCAACGCCACCTGGACGGTCAGCGCGGGGAGCTGCTGGCGGAGAAGGCGCGGCTGGACCAACTGGTGCTGGACGAGGACCAGGCGTGGGAGGCGCTGCTCGCGGAAGGCGGTTGCCAGGACGAGGCCACCTTCCGCCGCCGCGCGGTGCAGGCACGCCGGTACGCGGAGCTGACGTCGCGGGTGCGCGAGCACGTCCAGCGGGTGCAGGCCCTCACCGGCATGGGCGAGAACGCGGCGCGCGAGGAGGTGCACGCGGCGGGAGGCGAGGCGGGCCTGAAGGACCAGCTCGCCACGCTGCGCGAGCGGTACAAGGCCGAGGGCGAGCGGCACAAGGCCGTGCTCACGGAGCAGGGCAGCCTGAAGACGCAGCTGTCGCAGTGGGAGAACGACGACCGCGTGTCACGGCTGCGCATCCAGGAGGAGACGCTGCGCGCGAAGGCCGCGGAGCTGGCCACGCGCTACGCGGCGGACCGGTTGACGCTGGCGTTGCTGGGCCGCGCGCGCCGGAGGTTCGAGGAGGAGCAGCAGCCCCGCGTCATCCAACTGGCGAGCGAGCTGTTCTCCGAGCTGACGGCGGGACGCTACCGCCGCGTCTTCATCCCGGCGGGGGACGCGCGCGAGCTGCGCGTGAGCGACGGTGCCAGGGACTGGAGCGCGGAGCAGCTGTCCCGGGGCACGCGCGAGCAACTGTTCCTCGCGTTCCGGCTGGCCGTCATCCGCGACTTCGGAGAGACGCGGGGCGCGCTGCCGCTCATCACGGACGACGTGCTGGTGAACTTCGATCCGGAGCGGGCCCGGGGCGCGGTGCGGCTCTTCGCGAGGCTGGCGGAAGCCCACCAGGTCATCGCCTTCACCTGCCACCCGTGGCTGCGCGAGCACTTCGAAGCCGAAGGCGCCCACGTCCTGGAGCTGCCCGGCGCCACGAAGCCCCCCCGCGAAGCAGCCCAACCCCTGCGGGTGGTCTCCAGCGGCTAGGCAGCGGCGAAGCGCCGAAGTCGGGCGCACAAAAAAATACTGGGAGCGCGCCCCCTCGACGCGCTCCCAGTAACTCAACCCCTCCCCCGAGGGGTCCCCCTCATCCGGATGCGGCCCCCAAAGCTCCGCGTCCGTCCTGCTTTTCCTTTTAGACGTCGACTGCCGAAAACCTTGAGTCCCGGAAGATCGACCCCCGAAACCCTTTCCCCCTCCGCCCGGTCCGCTCTGCGTCCCGGGCCCTTGGACCCCGGCGGCTCTGCCCCCAGCATCCCCACCTGACTCCAATACGTCGGCCGGAAAAATCCTTGGTTTGGGGCCCGCTTTTTTCCCCCTGCTACAGTGGCCCACCTGGAGGGGCGCCATGCGGAAGCCGTCGGCGGGAGTCATCGGAGGAGTCGTGCTGCTGCTCCTCATCGGAGCCGGGGCCTTCTGGTGGCTGCGCCCCACGTCCCCCGCCCCCACACCCCCGGCGGCCCCCCGCACCGGGCGACGGCAGCTGCCCGCCACCCCGCCCGCGCCGCCCCAGGGCGCCCTCCAGGTCCGGGGCCGCGTCGTCGACCTCCAGGGCCACCCCGTCGCCGGCATCGAGGTCTCCGCCTCCGTGGGCCTGCCCGGGGAGACGCTGACGGAGCTGCCCTGCGACACGGACCGGCCCGGGGTCTCCCTGGCGTCGGAGGACTGCGACTCCCTCTCCGCCTTCCGCTGGGTCCAGGAGCTGGTGGAGGCCCACCGGGGCGGGGCCTTCGTCCTGTCGCGCACCACCTCCGCCCAGGACGGCACCTTCACCCTGGAGGGCCTGCCCGGGGGCACGGTCACCCTCTGGGCCCTGGGCCCGCGCGGCGCCGGCATCCAGGAGGACGTCGTCACCGGCACCCAGGACGTGACGCTGGAGCTGGAGCCCTCCCAGCCCATCTCCGGCCGCGCGGTGGACGAGGACGGCGCCCCGCTCGCCAACGTCCAGGTCACCGTGCTGCACACGGCCACGGCGCGCTACTTCGAGACGCGCACCGGCACCGACGGCCGCTTCTCCGTGGGCCCCCTGCCGGACTCGGACGCCTACGGCCTCCTCGCCTTCCACCCGGGGCGGCTCCCCGTGTGGGAGCAGGAGCTGGCCACGGGCCCCATGCCGGAGGACGTGGTGATGTTCGCCCCCCGGCGTATCGTGGGCACCGTGGTGGACGGCGAGCAGCCCGTCGCGGGCGCCACCGTCACGGAAGCCGACGGCGACCGCGTCGCCACCACCGACGCCCAGGGGCGCTTCACCTTCGACGGCCTGGCCCCCGGCGACTACACCGTGGAGGCGGAGCAGGGCGGCCTCCAGGCGCACGAAGCGGTGAAGCTCACCGAGGAGCAGCGCGAGGCCCGGGTGACGCTGCGCCTGGGCACGTCCTTCTACGTCGAGGCCACCGTGCGCGACGCCGCCGGCAACCCCGTGGCCAACGCGGAGGTGAACGCCGACCTCCAGACCGACATCACCGAGCGCTACGGCTCGGGCATCTTCCAGCCGCTCGGCACCACCGAAGCGGACGGCCGCGCGCGCCTGGGCCCCTTCAAGGCCGGCACCTACTCCTTCCGGGTGGAGGCGGACCGGATGCTGGACCTCTCCGCGACCCGCGCCGTGGCCGCCGGGGGGCCTCCGCTGGAGTTCGTCCTCACCCCCGCCCTCCTCGTGGAGGGCCACGTCACCGACACCGCGGGCAAGCCGCTGGCGGACGTCTCCCTGTCACTGCATCCACCGAAGCAGAAGCGCCCGGAAGGCGCACCTCCGCCCGTGATGGCGCGCATGTTCATCATGATGCACCCGCCCCGCGAGGCGCCCTTCACCTTCGACGCCACCTCCGACGCGCAGGGCCACTTCGCCATCAAGGTGGCCCAGCCCCTCTCCGGCACCCTCACCGTCGAAGCCGAGGGCTACCTGCCGCGCAGGCTCCAGGTCCGCGCCCCCACGTCCGGCCTGAAGCTGGTCCTGGACGCGGGCGCCACGGTGCGCGGCACCGTGACCAGCTCCCGGGGCACGCCCGTCAACGAGGTGGACGTCACGCTGGTGAAGCAGGACGCGGACGAAGCGCCCTCCGACGAGGATTCGGACGAGGCGGTGGTCATCCCCGAACGCAACACCTTCGCGGGCTCCACGGGAGAGGACGGCCGCTTCACCCTCCAGGGCCTGCCGCCGGGCACCTTCACCGTGTGGATGCGCGCCAACCAGGGCGGCTACGAGCGCCTCATGCCCGACCGCGTGGTGCTGCGCGGCTCGGAGACCGTGGAGCTGGCGCTGCGCATGGACCTGGATGGCCGGATGGGCGGCATCGTCGTGGACACGGAGGGCCGGCCCCTGGCGAACGTCGCCGTGCACGCCACGGCCAAGGAGGACGAGGCCAGCGGCGGCCGCTCGTTCTCGCCGCTCTCCACCAAGACGGACCCCGACGGCCGCTTCGTCCTGGAGCCGCTGGCGCGCGACTGGGACTACGAGCTGGAGGCGGTGAAGCCCGGCTACGCCCAGCCCAGGCCCCCCGCGAAGGACACCGCCGATGAAGACTCCACCGAGCGCCCGGAAGACGAAACCCCCGAGGAGCTGACCGAACGCATCCACCAGTGGCTGGAGGACCAGGAGGCCCCCAAGGTCACCGCCCGCGCGGGGAACATGGACGTGCGCATCGTCCTGGCCTTCCAGGGCCGCGTCACCGGCCGGCTGGCGAGGCACGACGGCACGCCCATCACCCGCTTCACCGTGAACGACGAAGCGGTGCGCGACCCGAAGGGCGCCTTCACCGTCTTCGTGGACGAGCCCGGCCCCCAGCACCTCACCTTCGAGGTGCCCGGCCACGCCCTCACCCAGCGCGACGTGGACGTCCCCGCGGGCCGCGACGTGGACCTGGGCACCGTGCGCGTGGACCCGGGCCGCGTCATCAAGGGCCGCGTGGTGGACGACGGCACCGGCACGCCGCTGGGCGGCGTGTCCGTCTCCCTGGCGCTGCCTCAAGAGGACGTGGCCAACGCGGAGCACGCCAGCTCCTTCGCGGACGTCTTCACCGCCCGGGACGGCACCTTCCAGCTGCCCGCCGTGGAGGCCCGGCCGTACGTGCTCACCGTGCAGGAGGCGGAGCACGCGTCCCTGGAGCGCACGCTGGGCCCCACCGAGGACACGCTCGAGCTGCGCCTGCCGTCCGACACGCGCCTGGAGGTCCTGGTGAAGGACGAACAGGGCCAGCCCGTGACCGCCTCCCTGACCGCCATCGCGAAGGAGGAGCAGGAGATGCTGAACATCGTCGTCTCGCGCAACGGCGTGGCCAGCTTCCGCGGCCTGGACCCGGGGGACTACCTGGTGCGGTTCACGGGGAACGCCCGGCACTTCACCGTCCTGCCCCGCATGGTCCACGTCGAGCCGCGACGCGTCACCCGGCTGGAGCTGCCGGTGACGACGAAGGGCACCGAGCTGAAGCTGCGCTGGGGCGAGCGCGGAATGCAGGGCACGGCCTTCCTCCTCCCCGGCCGCGTCCCCGCGCCGCCGGAGTCCAGCACGGAGGCCCAGGTGACGTGGCTGCACGAACAGGCGCTCATGCCGGACCGAAATAACGGAGATGGCTGGCCCCACCTGCCTCCCGGGCCCTACACGCTTCTCGTGTTGCGAGAACGTGAGGGACGCTGGCTGTCGTACCGCCAGGACGTGACGGTGGGCACCGCCGACGTGCAGGACGTGGAGGTGCCCACGCTGCCGTGGTGAGAAGGCGGGTCCAACATGCCTCGCGGTGTGAGGGAGCTGTGTTAAACCCCACACCCCATGACCCCGAGCGACGCGCTGAGCGCAGCAGACCTCGAACGTCTGGCCAGGGCGGAGGCACCAGACCTGGCCGAGGCCGTGCTGGCCTTCCTCGACCAGCCGGACCGCACGTCGGACGCGCCGCTGCCGCAGGGCGCGCTCTCCTTCGACGCGCTGAAGCAGCTCTTGGAGCAGGCGCGCATGGACGGCGACAAGGCCGGCCGCCGCCAGGGCTCGCATGAGGCGTGGCAGCGCTTCCTCGCGCAGAAGGACGTGCCGCTGCCGCCGCGCCTCTTGCTCGCGGACCTGCTCGTGTCCCTGTACGAGCAGAACACCGGCCCCGCGCGCGCCGCGCTCCTCACGCTGGTGAAGGACGCGCCGCTCAAGTTCGGCCTGTGGGCGGGCCTCAAGCGCATCTACAAGCTGTCGGAGGCGCGCCACGACGCGGAGCTGTTCGGCGCGCTGGCGTGGCGCTTCGACACGGAGCGCGGCGGCCGTCGCCGTCAGCGCGAGGTGGGCAGCGGCACCCTCACCTACCTCCAGCGCCGCGCGTGGCGCTTCCTGCGCCAGTTGGGCGCGGCCGTCCCGGAACTCTACCCGCAGTTCGCGGTGGAGGTGCTGCGGCACTACGAGCCGGACACCACCTGGAACCAGTGCTGGGTGGCGCACCACGTCTGGGCGCACAACAGCAAGGGCTACACGGCCTCGCGCTTCGCCATCCAGCCGCCTGGCGACATGGTGAAGCAGCGCATGTATCCGGACGCGTGGAAGCGCTCGCCGGACGCGCTGATGCGCCTCTTGGACACGTGCCAGTCGGACCCGGCCGCGAAGTTCGCCATCCAGGGCCTGCGCAAGGACCACCCGGAGGCGCTGCGCAAGGTGACGCCCGCGTGGCTGGACCGGCTGGCGCGCCGTCCGCTGGGCAGCGCGCACGACTTCCTGGTGGAGACGCTCCAGGGCTCGCCGGACTTCCACCAGGGCAAGCTGCGCGCGGCCGGGCTGCATGAGGCCGTGCTCGCGCTGCTCTTCTCCCCCAGCGACAAGGCCCGCGCCTACGCCATCGAGTACGCGCGCGGCCACGCGCAGGACCTGGCCCCGGACCGGCTGGCGGAGCTGGTGGAGAAGGGCGAGGACGACGTGCAGAAGTTCGCCGCCGCCGCCCTGGAGAAGCACAAGCCGCGCGACCTGGGGCTGCCGCTGCTGGGCCGGCTGCTCGACTCCAAGCCCACCGCGGCGTTCGCGGCGAAGTCGCTGGAGCAGTCCTTCGACCGCGCGGAGCTCACGCACGGCTTCCTGCGCGAGCTGCTCTGGGGTTCGCAGGAGCAGCTCAACTGGGCGAAGAACTACGTCTCCACGAAGTACGCGGCCGGGGAGATGCCGGCGGACTTCTGGAAGGTGGCGCTGACGGAGGCGAAGGACCACTCCAAGCGCCAGCGCATCGTGGAGGACACCGCCATCAAGGCCCTGTCCACCTACAAGGTCGCGGACATCGGGCCGGAGTGGGTGCTGGACCTCGTCGCCCACCCGCGCCTGGGCCGTCAGGCGGCGCAGTGGCTCACGCGCGCGGACAGCCTGCCGGGCCTGGACGTGGAGCGCGTGAAGGCGCTCGTCTTCAACGGGAAGTTCCGGAGCACGGCGCTGGAGCTTTTGGGCAACCGCAAGCTCTTCACCGCGCGGCAGCTCACGGTGCCCTGGCTGCTGGCGCTGGCGCGGCGGGCGGATCCGCAGCTGCATGACTTCGCGCACCGCTACCTGCTGGCGAACGTGGTGCCCGCGGACTTCAGTGACTCGGGCGACGCGGACGCGGGCCTGGAGCGCCTGTTCGACCTGGCCCTGGGCGCGAAGCAGCCGCCGCCGGTGCGCGCCTTCGCGCAGATGTACCTGCGCTGCCACCACCCGGGCATCGGGCCGGAGCAGCCGGAGTCCAAGTCCTACGAGCTGCGCCCCCGCGCGCCGCGCAAGGCGTACTCGGCGGAGCGGCTGTGGCCGGCCCTGTTCGACGCGCGCGACGACGTGCGCCGCTTCGCGCTGACCATCGCCCGCTCGGAGCTGCGCGCCTGGGGCTACCAGACGCGCGTGTACGAGCTGGCGGACTCGGACGCGAAGGAGATCCGCAACCTGGCCTACGACGCCCTGCTCAACGCGGGCGAGCCGGGCGCGGACGCGCGCCACACACTCCAGCCGGAGGAGCTGGACGCGGGCAAGGTGTTCGCGCTCACGGAGTCCACCAAGCGCAGCACGCGCGAGGTGGCCGTGGAGCTCATCCGCCGGCACTACGCGCGGCTGGGCGGCGCGGAGCGGCTGTCCGGCCTGATGCAGAGCGCGGACCGCGAGGTGGGCCTGTTCGCGGTGCGCCTGCTCTGGGAGAAGCACCGGCCGCTGCACCTGCCGGAAGGGTGGAAGCCCGCGGGCGGCGGCAAGGACGAGCGCGAGGCGGGCGGCACCACGCGCTTTGGCGACGTGGAGGCGCTGCGCACGTTCCTGCGGCGCATGCTGTTCGGCCTGCCGCCCGGGCGCGCGAAGGAAGCGCGCGAGGGCGACGTGCAGCGCCGGCTGTCCGCCAGCGTGGCCAAGCGCCGCGTGGTGGAGCTGGTGCGGGACCTGGGCCTGGAAGACGAGAGCTTCGCCCGCGTGGTGGCGCCCGTGCTGGGCGAGTTCACCGGCTCCGTGGCGAAGGGCGAGTGGCAGAGCTGCCTGGCCTCGCTGGTGCAACTGCGTGCGGCACACCCGGGCGTGCAGCTCGGCGGCATCTAGGACAACGACACCATGGCCAACCTCTCCATCGGCAACATCGAGAAGGTCCGTGCGCTCGCCGCCAATGCGCGCCTGATTCTCGTGGGCGGTACGCGCGCGGCCGCGGACAGCCGCCTCACCGCGTATGACGCCGCGGCCAACAAGGTCCTGTGGACCAGCCCCCTGCCCGCGCACGTGCTGGGCCTGGCGCTGTCCGGCGAGCAGTTCGCCGCGGCGGGCGCGGACGGCACCGTGCGCTTCGGGTCGCTCACCGACGGCACGGTGAAGTTCCAGCTCCACAACGCGCACCCCGGAGGCTGCACCGCGGTGGCGGCGAGCCCCGACGGCAAGGTGCTCTACACGGCCGGCGCGGACGGCTTCGTGCGCGCGTGGGACTGGGACAGCACGAAGAAGCTCAAGGAGTGGAGCGCGTCCTCTCAGCCGCTGCGCGCGGTGGCGGTGGACCCCACGCACACGTACGTGGCCTGCGCGGGCGATGACAGCGTGGTGCGCGCGTTCACGGTGGCGACGGGCGCGCGCCGGGACATGCCGGGCCACGAGGGCGCGGTGCGGGCGCTGGCCTTCACGCCTCGCGACGGCCGGCTCGTCTCCGCGGGCGACGACGGCAAGCTGCGCATCGGCTACCTCGTCGGCGCGGTGGAGTTCGAGGTCCGCGGCGACAAGGACAGCGGCCACGCGGGCGCCGTGCTGGGGCTGGTGTTCCCGCCCACGCCCCAGGCGGAGCCCGGGCAGGACCCCGCGGAGCGCATCGCGTCCGTGGGCAGCGACGGCAGGCTGAAGGTCTGGCGCCTGGACGAGCGCCGCAAGCCGCGCACCTTCGAGCTGGGCACCAAGGCCCTGCACGCGGTGGCCTTCGCGCCCCCGGCGAACCCCCGTCAGGCGAAGCAGCTGCTGGGCTACGTCTTCGTGGGCGGCGACGACCGCAAGCTCACGCGCATCACGCTGGGCACGGACGGCAAGCCCACGGACGAGACGCAGACGTACGCGCACGGCTTCGACGTCCTCAACGAGGCGCTGAAGGCCGCCCTCCCCCGCCGCGAGGCCGCGGTGAAGGAGGCGGTGGCGCTCCAGGAGCCGGAGGCGCTGGAGTTCGTGCTGGGCGTGCTGGGCTCGGACAAGGACGCCGCGGCGCGCCGGCTGGCGGCCACGGAGCTGGGCAACCACGGCCGCACCGCCGCGCGGGCGAAGCTGCGCGAGCGCCTCAACGACGACGACAAGACGGTGCGCGCCGCGGCGCTGGACGCGCTGGTGAAGCTGGAGACGGAGTCCCCGCTGGCGGCTCCGCGCGCGGCGCTGGACTCGCGCTTCGTGGACACGCGCGTGCAGGGCCTGCGCCTCCTGGCGAAGCAGGGCAGCGCGTCGCCGCTGGTGCCGGGGCTCATCGCCGGGAAGCTCTCGGACACGCACCCCGAGGTGGGCACCGCCGCACTGGACGCGCTCACTGCCGTGTCGCCCAAGGGCAGCACGGAGCCGCTGAAGCTCGCGTTCGAGCGCGGCCCCGCGGCCCTCAAGGTGGAGGTGCTGCTGCGCGCGTCGGTGGCGGGCCTGCTGGGAGACCCGCGCCTGCAGCCGCTGGTGGCGCGCGCGCTGGACGACGCGGACCGGGACGTGCGCCGCGTGGCCTTCGCGGTGCGCGTGCTGGAGCGCCGCTCGCTGGCCGCCACGCTGGAGGCGAAGGACGAGGAGTTCGCGCGCACGGTGCGGGAAGTGGCCCGCATCGTGACGCTCCAGGCGAAGCGCGCCGCCGGTGAAGCGGAGGCGAAGTTCACCACCGAGGGAGAGGTCACCGCCTCGCGCGACAAGCTCTTCGCCAACACCCCGCCGGGACAGGCGCTGACGGAAGCGGACCTGGAGCCGCTGCTCGCCGCCATGGCGTGCCGCATGCCGGACACGGCCGTGCGCGGCGCGCGCGTGCTGGCGCAACTGGGTGACGGCCGCGCCCTGGGCGCGCTGCTCCAGCTTTCGCGTGAGGACGACGCCGCCATCCGCCGTGAGACGGCCACCGCGCTCCAGGCGCTGCAGGACCCGCGCGCCCGCGAGCGGCTGGTGTGGATGCTGGACGACGCGGACGGGGATGTGCGCGCGGCGGCGCTGTCGGCCGTGGTGGCGCTGGACTCGGACGCGCCGCTGTCCGCCGCGGAGGCCGCTCTGCGCTCGGGCCATGAGGACGTGCGCGTGCGCGGCCTGGACCGGCTGGTGAAGCTGGGCGCGAAGGCGGAGGGCGCCGAAGGACTGCTGGGCGACGCGCTGGAGGACGAGTCCGCCAAGGTGCGCGGCGAGGCCTTCCGCACGCTGTGGGCGTGGAACGACCAGGAGCCGGTGAAGGCGCTGGACCGCGCGCTGGCGGGCCGCTTCCCGGACCTGCGCACCCGCGCGGTGGAGGTGCTCGCACAGAAGGGGACCGAGGACTGGGCGCTGGAGCGGCTGAAGAAGTCCGTGGAGGACCGTGACGCGGGCGTGGCCACCGCCGCCTACGAGGCGTGGGTGAAGCTGGCCGGCAAGGAGAAGCCGGAGCCGCACCTGGCCGCGCTCAACACCACGCACCCCGCCCTGCGTGAGAAGGCCGCCAAGGCCTCCGTGCACGCCCCGGCGGAAGCCATGCGCTCCGCGCTGCTCAAGCGCGTGCAGGACGAGCACCTGGACGTGGCGGTCGCGGCGCTGGAGGCGCTGGACAAGCTCATCCCCAACGAGAACGGACCGCTGCTCGCGGGCATCGCGGCGTCGGCGCTGCCGGTGCGCGTGCGGGCCGCGGAGCTGCTGGCCCCGCGCGGCGCGGAGGACATCATCGAGCCCATGCGCGGGCTCATCACGGACAAGGACCTGGAGCGGATGTACCCGCCCGGCTTCCTCGTCCCCCTGCGCTTCCGCGCGTCACGTGCGCTGGCCACGCTGGGCTCGCGGCGCCTGCTGGGCTTCTACGCCACCACGCTCCTGCCCCACGAGCTGACGGAGCTCCAGGAGCAGGGCGCGCGAGGCCTCGCGACGGCCAGCCGCCGGGGTGACGAGGGCGCGCTGCTGGATGCGCTGGGCCACTCGCTGGTGGCGGCGCGTTCGTGGGCGGCGGACGGCCTGGCGCGCCTGGGTGACGTGCGCGCGCTGCCGGTCCTCACGGGAAATCTGCGCCATGAGCACCTGCCCATCCGGCTGGGCGCCATCCTCGCCTTCGCGGCCCTGGGCCCCGAGGGCGACGGCGGCCTGCTGCACGGCCTGGAGGACTCCGCGCGCGAGGTGCAGGAGATGGTCTTCGCCATCGTGCTCGCGCGCGACCTGCGCGCCAGCCGCGAGGGTGGACCGCCGGACCTGCTGACGAGCGCGCTGTCCAGCGGCCGTCCGGAGGTGCGCTACGCCGCGGCCCGCGCGCTGGAGCTGCGCACGGAGCCGGAGGCCTACCGCGCGCACCTGGTGGAGGTGCTGCTGCCGCCGCGTCCGGAGAAGGTCGGCGACATGAAGGACTGGCCCGCGGAGGAGGAGCGGGCGAAGCGCGTGATTGGCCTCGCCGAGGCGCTCTCCAGCGGTCAGCCGGAGCAGCGCTACGCGGCGGCGCAGGTGCTGCTGCTGCGCAACAAGCCGCTGGACTACTTCCGCGAAGCGCAGAAGGTCGCGCGCCCCAGCTCGCTCCAGGCCCCCTGGAAGCCGGAGACGGCGCAGGGCGCCGCGCACGTGGTGCAGCCCTCCACGCCGGAGAAGCAGGGCACGGCCTCCGCCACGGGCAAGAGCTGGCTGCGCCGCCTCTTCTCCGCGGTGAAGCCGGCGGAAGGCGCCGGTGCGCTCGGGACGCCGAAGGACGCGACCCAGGCCGAACGTCAGCACCTGCGCCGCCTCGCCTTCGGCGCCTACGTGGGCCTGCTGCGGCAGGTGACCGCGGGCGACGAGGAAGGCCACCGCGTCCGCCGCGACGCCGTGGACCGCGTGGTGAAGCTCACGCAGGAAGGCTACGCGGGCACGTCCGCCGCCGTGGCCGCCCTGCTGCGCGCGCTGGAGGACCCGCACCAGCTCGTGCGCCGGGCCGCGCTCGCGGGCCTCAAGGAGCTGTACCCCGCCGGCAGCGACGAGCCGCTGGCGCTGGCCCTGGCCTCGCTGTCCCCGGACGTCGCTCGCGCGGCGCTGGAGGAGCTGGCGGAGCGCGGGGACAAGGCCCGTCCGCGCGTGACCGCGGCGCTCAACTCGCCGCTGCCGGAAGTCCGCAAGTCCGCCTTCGAGCTGCTGGAGAAGCTCAGCCCGCCGGGCAGCCTGGATCCGCTCCTGGCCGCGCTGGGCAGCGAGCACGCCGACCTGCGCGTGGGCGTGATTGAACGGCTCGCGGGCGCCAACGACTCGCGCGTCACGGAGGCCCTGGGCCGCGCGATGGGCAGCGAGCACGAGGACCTGCGGCTGCGCGCCGCGGAGCTGCTCGCGTTCCGGGGGGATGACCGGGCGGTGGAGGTGCTGGGCACCTTCCTGCGCTCGGAGACGCCGGCCGTGACCCGCCGCGCGCAGGAGGCCCTGGCCCGCCTGGGGACCTCCGCCGCCGTGGCCGCGCTCGCCGCGCGCCTGTCGGTGGCCCCGGAGATTCCGGAGCGCACGAAGCTGGTGGCCGCGCTGGGCCGCACTCACCGCGCGGACGCGCTGGACGTGCTCGCGCGCCAGAGCGTGGAGGACGAGGCCCCGTCCGTGCGCCTCGCCTGCGTGACGGCCGCGATGCAGCTCACCTGGCCGCCGGAGCAGGAGAAGCTCAAGGACCACGAGCGTGAGCTGAAGAAGCGCGACGCGGCGCTCGCCGTGCGCTTCCTGCGCGTGGCGGTGAAGAGCCAGGACCCGGAGGTCCGCAAGGCCGCCGCCCGCGAGCTGGAGCACGGCAAGAGCGAGGGCCAGGACGCGCTGCTCGTCCAGCTCTTCACCGACCGCGACGTCACCGTGCGCGCGGCGGCCGTGGAGCACTACTCGAAGCGCGTGGTGGAGGAAGGCGCGGCGGTGGAGCCGCTGGAGGAGATCCTCCGCGCCGGCGCCCGCGAGCTGATGCTGCCCGCGGCGGAAGGCGTCGCGCACCAGCGCCGCGCCAGCGCCCTGCGTCCCCTGCTGCTGTACGCGCGCGCCGGTGAGCCGCACGAGCGGGGCCGCGCCCTGCTCGCGCTGGGCACCCTGGGCGACGTGCGCGCCCTCTCCGAGCTGGAGACGGTGGCCAACGGCGGCACGCCCGACGCGCCGGCCGAGGAGGACATGGTCGTCGCGGCCATCGAGGCCCTGGGCCGGCTGGCGAACCGGATGCCGGATGGCGAGGACCGCCGCCGCATCGAGGAGAAGGTCGAGGCCGCGGCCACGGACAACAACGCCTCCCAGCGCCAGGAGGCCGGAGTGCGCGGCCTGCGCGCCCTGGGCGGCGAGCGTGCCCGCGTGAAGCTGGAGGCGCTGCTCGCCGACAGCGAGGTCGACGACGATGTGCGCCGCACGGTGGCGGAGCAGCTCGGGAAGTTCGGAGACCCGGCCGCGGAGTCCGCGCTGGCCGCCGCGCTGAACGCGGACGACGACGACCTGCGCCAGGCCGCGCGCAAGGCGCTGGACGTGCTCTTCCCGAAGGAGCGCACGCGGGTGGAGTTCCTCGCGGTGCAGAGCGAGCACGAGGACATCTCCGAGCCCGCCGCCACCTACCTCGCGAGCGAGGGCGACCCGGCCCTGCTGGTGCCCCGCCTGGCCACGCTGGACAACGTGGAACTGCGCCTGCGGCTGCGCCGGGGCCTCGCCCGCCGTGGCGCCCTGCCCGTGCCGGAGGTCATCGCCCTGTTCGGGCACGACAAGCCGGAGGCCCGAGAGGAGGCCGCGCGGCTCGTCGGCACCTGGACGGGTGACGCGCGTGAAGCCGGCGCCGTGGACACGGCCGGGCTGACCCGCGCGCTCGTGGCCGCGGAACGGCGCACCGCCACCGCGTGGGTCTCCGCGCAGCCGTCGAAGAAGGACGCGCTGGCCGCCGCCTGGGAGCGCCTGCTCTGGGCGGGCTCACGGCTGGGCGCGAAGGAACTGGTCGCGACGTCCGCCGAAATCCTCCGCAAGGGCGAGGCCCAGGCCCCCGCCGCCGTGCGCCAGGAAGCGGCGCGCGTGCTGGGACGGCTGAAGGCCACGAGCGAAGCGCAGGCCCTGCGCACCGCACTGGGTGACCCGGACGCCGACGTGCGCTCCGCCGCCGCGTCGGTGCTGGCCGTGCTGGTGCCGGAGCAGGCTTCCGGCTGGGCGCTGGAGGTGAAGCCCTTCGACCCGGTGGCCCTGGGCCCCACGGGCGCGAAGGTGGCCCCGTCCGCGCTCACGGCCAGCGAGGCCCGCCGGCTCGCGGTCCCCGCGCTGCTGGCGAAGAAGGACCTGGAGCCGCTGAAGTCCGCGGCCGCCGACGCGAAGCCCGAGGTGAAGCAGGACGCCTGGGCCGCGCTGGGACGGCTGGGTGGAGACGCCGCCGCGGAGCTGCTGAAGACGGCGGCCTTCGACAAGTCGCAGTCGGTGGAGCTGCGCAAGGCGGCCTACCGCGCCCACAAACGTGCACGCCGGGCCGCTGAGCGCGCCCGGAAGGAAGGTCAACCGTCGTGAGCACCGCAACCGCACGTCATCCCGTCGCGCTGAGCTACGCCGCGCAGAGCGACGTGGTCGTCACGCCGGACGCCTCGCGCGTGCAGCTGGCCCTGGAGGGCTCGCGAGGCACCGTGGGCGTCAGTGGCCAGGTGAAGGACCCGACCCTCTTCCGCGACGCGCTGGCCGCCGCCTTCGCGGTGCTCTCCAGCGACCTGCGCTACCGGGGCCGCGACCGCACCGCGTACCTCGCGTACCTGATGAAGCAGGGCAAGCGCGCCAGCGCCCAAATCTGGGAAGCGCAGAAGGCCTTCCTCGACAACGCGCTGGAGGGCGAGGAGAAGAAGGACGCCGTCCTGGACCCCGTCCTCACGGTGGACCCGGATCAGGTCTCGCTGGAGGTCTTCTCCCGCGACGAGAGCGCCTACGCGCGGCTCGCCTTCGACAACAGCCTCTTCGACAAGCGCCAGGCCGCGCACGGCTCCACCTTCCTGGACGTGCCGCAGGACCTGCCCGCCCGGCTGGACCGCCTGCGCGCCTACGCCCCGGTGATGCTGGAGGCCCACGTCGCCCCCACCGCGAAGCCCGCGCCCGCCACGGAAGCCTGCGCCCCGCGCACGGTGGAGGTGCCCCACGCGTGGCTGCGAGGCTTCCTCCAGGTGCAGTCCGCCGCGACGCTGCCGGCCACCACCTGCTCCATCGCGCCCATCGACCTGTACAACCTGCTCTTCGCGCTGCGCACCCGCCGCTCCAAGCAGGCGCCCCGCGCGCTGCGCTTCGAGCTGGTCCCCGGCGCCCCGCCCCGGCTGGTGCTGGAGCCCTGGGAGCAGGTGCTGGAGTGCCACGGCGGCGTGTACACCGGCGCGGCCCCCGCGGTGGTGCGCACCTTCGGCCGTCAGCGCCTCGCCGCGCTCGCGCGCCTGCTGCCCCACGCGAAGAGCGCGCACGTGCAGCTCCTGGGTCCGGGCCTGCCGGTGTTCTGGGTCATCGACCTGGGCGCGGCCACGCTGACGCTGGGGCTCACCGGCTGGACGGAGAGCGGCTGGTCCAGCGCCGCCGCCTTTGACGCGCTGATGCCGCGCGACGTGCCGGAAGGCCTGGCGGAGCAACTGCGCAACCGCCTGCGCAAGGACGGCCCCCTCCCCTTCGACGTGCTGACGAAGGACGCGGGAGCCCCCAAGGACCAGGTGCGCGCCGCGCTCCAGCTCGAGTGCCTGCGCGGCCGCGTCCTCTTCGACGTGGCCCGCGGCACCTACCGCCCGCGCGAGCTGATGCCCACCCCGGTGGACGAGGCCGCGCTGCGCTACGGCAACGAGCGCGAGGCCCGAGCCCACCGCCTGCTGGGCGACGGCGGCCCGGGTTCTGGCGAAGTGAAGCTCACGCAGGTGCACGACCTCGTCGGCGAAGGCACCCGCATCCAGGGCGAAGTGGTGGACCGCGAGGCCGTCCGCAGCTTCTTCCCCAGCTTCACCATGGACCTGGAAGGCCGCGTGAAGGACGCGGCTTGCGGCTGCCCGCACTTCCGCCGCTCCGGGATGCGCGAAGGGCCGTGTGAGCACATGCTCGCGCTGCGCCTGGCCTACGCGCGCCGCCGCGCCGAGGAAGAGGCGCTGCGCCAGACGCCCGAGGGCCGCAAGCTCATCCGCGCGGAGACTCGCGCGTACGTGCGCCGCGACCCGGCCACGGGCCTGGAGCAGGTGTATCGCGTGTCGCTGGACGGCAAGGTGGTGGCCCTCACGTGGGGCCCCCGCCTGGGAGATTCACGTCACCAGCGCCTGTGGTTCGACACGGACACGGAAGCCCGGACGGCGTACTTCAGCCGTCTGGAGAAACTAACCGCGGACGGCTACATCGACGCGGCCTCGACTCTGGTGTAAACACTCACTCAACGGCCCGGCCGCCGACGGGGCGGCCGGAAGGATGGTGGCGCCGGACGAAAATCGAATAGCGAGTGGTCGAGAGAGGTCTGGACCGCATCAGCCTCAACGCCTCGAGCGTAGGAACGGCGCTGCGCCGTTCTGGTTGAAATGCTGGACACTCTCCGCAAGGTAGCCTGTTCTTGGCTCTCTCCCTCCCGAGCACTACGGTCGGGGCGGGAAGCGGAACCAACGACGCAACCGCCGTTTTCCCACCCCGACCGTAGTGCTCGGGAGGGGAGAGCCGGTGAGGCTACCGTGCCCCAGGTGAGCTGGTGGTGCCTTCCTGGCCTCCCTCGACCGCTCGGATTCGTCTCCGTCGCCCCTCCCTGAGCCGCCGCGCCCGTCGAAGGTATCTCGATGACCGCCAAGCTGGAGTCGTTCGTCCCCGCCGCCCCGCCGCAGGCCGTTGCTGAAACCACGCCCGCTGCCGCCCCCAACACCGCCGCGAAGCGCGAGGCCGCCAGGGCCGCGCACGACGCCCTCCTCACGCGCTGGAAGGCCATCACCGAGGCCGGCGGCGCCGAAGCCTGGGTGCAGGCGCAGCTCGAAGCCCGGGGCGCGCTCGCGGGCGAGGTCGACTTCTCCTCGCTGAAGGAGAAGGAGAAGACGGCCTGGAAGGCGAAGAAGAAGGCCGAGGCCGTGGAGCGCCGCGCGCTGGAGCGCCAGGCCCACGACGCGTGGAAGGCCACGCACGTGAACCACCTGGGCGTGGGCATCTACTGGAACGAAGCCGGCACGCCGGACAAGTTCGACCTGGAGCACCGCGAGGAGCGCGCGCGCCAGAACGGCCTGCCCTCGCTGAACAACGCGGAGGAGCTGGCGAAGGCGCTGGGCCTGAGCGTGTCCAAGCTGCGCGGCTTCGCGTTCCACCGCGACGTGGACGCGGGCTCCAACTACGTCACGTGGAGCATCCCCAAGCGCACGGGCGGCGAGCGCACCATCACGTCGCCCAAGCCGGAGCTGAAGCAGGCGCAGCGCTGGGTGCTGTCCAACGTCGTGGAGCGGCTGCCGGTGCACGGCGCGGCGCACGGCTTCGTGGCGGGGCGCTCCATCCTCACCAACGCGCTGGCGCACCGGGGCGCGGACGTGGTGGTGAAGGTGGACCTGAAGGACTTCTTCCCGTCGGTGACGTGGCGCCGCGTGAAGGGCCTCCTGCGCAAGGGCGGCCTGCCGGAGAACACCTCCACGCTGCTGGCGCTGATGTCCACGGAAGCGCCCCGCGAGCGGATGTCCTTCCGGGGCAAGACGCTGCACGTGGCGAAGGGGCCGCGCGCCCTCCCGCAGGGCGCGCCCACCTCACCGGGCATCACCAACGCGCTGTGCCTGCGCCTGGACAAGCGGCTCTCCGCGCTGTCGCGCAAGCTGGGCTTCACGTACACGCGCTACGCGGATGACCTGACCTTCTCCTGGACGAAGGCGAAGGCCCCCAAGGCGCGCCGAGCGCAGGGAGCCCCGGTGGCGGTGCTGCTCGCGCGGGTGAAGGACATCGTGGAGGCCGAAGGCTTCACGGTCCACCCGGACAAGACGCGAGTCGCCCGCAAGGGCAGCCGTCAGCGCGTCACGGGGCTCGTGGTGAACGAGGCGAAGGAAGGCACGCCCGCCGCCCGGGTTCCGCGAGACGTGGTGCGCCGCCTGCGAGCCGCCATCCACAACCGCCAGAAGGGCAAGCCCGGCCGCGAGGGCGAGTCGCTCGATCAGCTCAAGGGCATGGCGGCGTTCCTCTACATGACGGATCCGGTGAAGGGCCGCATGTACCTGGATCAGCTCGCGAAGCTCGAAGCCGCCGCACCGCCCGCGCAGGCGTAGCGCGGACCTAGCGGGCGCCCGCCTTCGTCCGCCGAGAAGGCTTCTTCGCCGGAGCCTTCTTCGTCTCCCCGGCCGGCGCCGCGGGCTTCTCCACCTCGGCGGGCACTCCCGCCACGGGCTTCAACGCCGCATCCGCGAACTCCCGCAGCCGGCGCGGATACTCCTCGGGCGCGGTCGCGGCGAAGTTGCCATGCGACGCGCCGGGGATGCGCCACGTCTGGGCATACGGCGCGACGTGGGCGAACAGCTCGTCCAGCAGCGGCTGCCCGGACTCCTCCGTCCCCGCGACGATGAACAGGGGCCGGGGCTGGATGCGGTCCACCGCGTCGAGGGTCCGCACCTCGTCCAGCGCGATGCCCCGGCGCCAGAACGGAATCAGCGCCCCCGTCTGCGTCACCACGCCAAAGCGCCGGAAGTCATACGCCGCCGCCAGCCACAGCGTGTTGAACGGCGACAGCAGCACCACCGCCGCGACCCGCGGGTCCTTCGCCGCCACCTCCGCCGCCGCCGCGGACCCGATGGAGAACCCCAGCAGTCCCACGCGAGCAGGGTCCACGTCCGGCTGCGCCCGCACGTACGCCAGCGCCGCGCGCACATCCTGGCGCTCCTTGTCGCCCCAGGTGGACGTCTCGCCGCCGCTCTGCCCATGCGCGCGCAGGTCGAACAGCAGCACCCCATAGCCCGCGTCGCGCAGCACCCGGGCCTCGGGCAGCAGGTCCATGCGCGTCTGCGACAGGCCGTGCGCCAGCACCCACGCCGCCTTGTTCCGTGAAGGCACGTACCAGCCGCGCAGCTCCACCCCGTCGTCCGTGCGCAGCGTCACCTCGCGCGCGGAGGCGAAGTCCGCGGGCAGCACCGCCGCCGGCTTCGGGTAGTGGAAGTACTGCTCGGAACGCCACGCCGCGCGGCCGGCCAGCGCCAGCGCCGCCACCAGGACGGGCAGCACCAGCACGCCCAGCACCCGCCCCCACCGGATCCGCTTCAAGAGCCCAGCCATGTCCGCCCCTCTCCGACAGCAAGCGACCTCTACCAGAGGCGGAAGCCACCGCCCCGGGCTTGTGTTGGCACCCTCCAGGCACTTAGACCCTATAGGCACCAACGGGCCCCTGGTTTACAGTTTAGGCGAACTTTAGCAGCGGCGGCAGAAAGACCGTCCGGGTGAGCAGGCCATGAAGACGTCGAAGACGGTCTATGACGCAGTGGTGGTGGGTTCCGGGGCCTGTGGCGGTTGGGCCGCCAAGCAGCTGACGGAGGCCGGGCTCCAGGTGCTGGTGCTGGAAGCGGGCCGGAGCGAGAAGGCGGACCGGGCGCTCCACCTGATGCACCGCGTGAAGCAGAAGCTGGGATACCGCATCGAGTCGGACTCCGGCCGCACGTCGCGCCAGTCCGTGCAGTCCACGAGCTTTGCCTGGCCCTTCCATCCGCACGCCTTCGTGGATGACGTGGACAACCCCTACACGACGCCGGACGACGCGCCGTTCGCCTGGATCCGCGCGAGGCAGGTAGGCGGCCGCACCGGCGTGAGGAGCCACGGCCGCCAGTTCTACCGGCTGTCCGACTTCAACTTCCGGGCAGGCAGCCTGGACGGGCTGAGCCCGGACTGGCCGCTGACGCTCGCGGACCTGGCGCCGTCCTACGAAGTCGTGGAGCGGTGGATGGGCCTGCGCGGCAACTCGGACGGCGTGGACACGCTGCCGGACTCCGTCTTCTCCGGCCCCGCGCCGTTGTCCCCCGGCGAGGTCCGCCTGCGGGAGAAGGTGAAGGCCCGCTGGCCCGAGCGTCACGTCGTCGCGCGCCGGACCGCGAACGCGCCGGTGACCATCCCCGCGGCGCTGAAGACGGGGCGCCTGACGCTGCGCTCGCACGCCATCGCCAGCCACATCCTGCACGACCCGGCCACGGGCAAGGTGACGGGGGTGTCCTTCATCGACGCGAACTCCGGCACGTCGGAGGAAGTCCGCGCGAAGGTGGTGGTGGTGTCCGCGGGCACCATTGAATCCACGCGGTTGCTGTTGCACTCGCGCAACCGGGCGTTCCCGGACGGCCTGGCGAACAGCTCGGGCCTCGTGGGCCGGCACCTGATGGACCACATGTACCTGCGCGGCATCGAGGCGCGGATGAACCTGCCCGCGCACCTGCAGCAGAAGGAGCACGGCTGGGCGTACGTCCCCCAGTTCCGCAACGTCAGCGAGCGCCACCCGCAGTTCGCGCGAGGCTACGGCGTGCAGATCTTCACCTTCGACGACCAGATGCACATGGTGCCCTTCGGAGAGATGATCCCCCGCTCGGAGAACCGGGTCACGCTGAGCGCCACGGTGAAGGACCGCTGGGGCATCCCGGCGGCGCACATCGAGTGCCGGCACTCGGACAACGAGCTGAAGATGACGGAGGACGCGGCCACGTCCTGCCTGGAGATGCTGGAGGAGGCGGGCTGCACGGTGGAGAAGGTCAACAAGACGCTCTCCCATCCGGGCATGGCCATCCACGAGGTGGGCACCGCGCGCATGGGCAAGGACCCGAAGACGTCCGTGCTCAACGCCTTCAACCAGAGCTGGGACGTGCCCAACCTCTACGTCATGGACGGCTCCTGCTTCCCCTCGCAGGGCCCGCAGAACCCCACCCTGACGATGATGGCCCTCACCGTCCGCGCCTGCGCGCACCTGGTGGGCGAGCTCAAGGCCGGGCGCCTCTAGAGCGCCTCGGAAGCAAGAACACAGGGGGCCCGGAAGGACGGGCCCCTTGCAGGGCCTGCGTGGATTGGTTACCTACCAGTCAGTAACTAATCCCCCGCGCCCATGTCCCGTCCCCCACGCGTCCTCGACCAGGAGATCGACGAAGCCGCCCGAGCCGTGTTCCTGGCCCAGGGTCCGTCCGCTCCGCTGCAGGACATCGCGAAGCGGCTGGGCATCTCACAGGCGGCGCTGCTGCACCGGGTAGGGACCAAGGAGGCGCTGATGTCGCGAGCCCTCCGCCCTGTGCGGCCCACCGCGCTGGCGCTGCTGGAGCCCGGACCAAGGGACGACGCCTCCGTGGAGGACCAGCTCCTGGAAGCGCTGCTGCACCACCGGGACTTCCTGCGCCAGCTGGTGCCCTGGTTGTTCGTGTTGCACTACTCGGTGCTGGGCGGCGCCAGGGCCATGCAGTTGGAGACGCCGCCCCCGGTCGCGCTGCGAGAGGGCCTGACGAAGTGGCTCACGCGCGCGAAGCGGGCCGGAAGGGTGGACCTGGCCGAGCCGAGGGCCGTGGCGGAAGCGCTCTGCGGAGCGCTGGAGGCCCGCTGTTTCAACGCCCACGTGGGAGGCGTCACCTACGCCCCCGGCGACGACGAAGCCGTCCTGCGCCAGCTCCTGCGCGTGTTGCTGACGCCAGGGCAGGCACCGGCACGCGCCCGGAAGAAGCCACGGAAGAGGACCGCGAGATGACGACCGCCACGCCCAAGCTGTCCCGCTCCACGGAGGGCCCCGGGCTGATCCTCCTGCTGGGGACGCTCATCGGCTTCGGGCCGCTGTCCATCGACATGTACCTGCCGGCGTTCCCCTCCATCGGCGAGTCGCTGCACGCGACCGCCGGCGAGGTGGAGCGAACCCTGGCCACGTTCTTCGCGGGGCTCGCGGTGGGGCAGCTCCTCTCCGGTCCGGTGAGCGACCGGTTCGGCCGCACGAAGCCGCTCTACGTGGGCCTGCTGCTGTACGTGCTGGGCTCCATCGGCTGCGCGACCGCGCCCTCGGCGGAGGTGCTGGCGGCGTGCCGGTTCGTGCAGGCGCTGGGCGGTTCGGTGGGCATGGTGACCTCCCGAGCCGTCGTGAGGGACCTGCACTCGGGATCAGCGGCGGCACGCATGATGTCGCGCCTGGTGCTGGTGATGGGCCTGGCGCCGATTCTCGCCCCGCTGCTGGGCGGCTGGGTGCTCAGGGCCGCGGGCTGGCGAGCCATCTTCGGAAGCCACGCGGTCATCGGCCTCCTCGCGCTGGGAGCGGCCTTCGTCATCCTGCCGGAAACCGCGCCACCGAGGAACGGAGAGCCCCGGTCCAGCCCGTTCCGGGCCATGTGGGGCATCACGAAGGCGCCGGACTTCCTGGGGCCCGCGCTGGCGGCGGGGCTCTCGCAGGCAGGGATGTTCGCGTACATCGGCGGCTCACCGTTCGTGTTCATCACGTTGCACGGTGTGAAGCCGGAGCACTTCGGCTGGTTCTTCGGAGCGAACGCCGCGGGGCTGGTGGCGGTGTCGCAGCTCAACCACTGGCTCCTGGCGCGCTCGTCACCGGAGCGCGTGTTGAAGCAATCGGTGCGCATCGCCGCGCTCGCGGGGGTGGTGCTGGTGGCGGTGGCCTCGACGGGCTTTGGTGGGCTGTGGGGCATCGCGCTGTCGCTGTTCGTGTTCGTCTCCAGCCTGGGAGCCATCACGCCGAACGCGACGGCGCTGGCGATGGAGCAGCACGCGAAGCAGGCAGGCATCGCGTCAGCGGTGCTGGGAGCGCTCCAGTTCATGCTGGCGGCTGGAGCCTCCGCGGCGGTGAGCGCGAGCCACGACGGCACCGCGAGGCCCATGGCTCTGGGAGTGGCCATCGCCGCCCTGCTCGCCCTGGGAGCGCTCGGCCTGGCGAAGCGGGCAGCGGCGAAGGCTTGAGGCGCGTCTGCGTTCCGGGTGGGATTGACACTCCGGAACGAGGCACCCGATGGTGCGACCCGCGATGCTTGCTCCCTTCTACTCCGCCTGTCCCGTCTGCAAGGAGACCGGATCCCGTCCGGTCGTTGCGTTCCGCGAGCTGAGCTACGGCCGTTGCACGGGCTGCGGGCTCATCTACAAGCGCGAGCAGCAGCCGGGCCTCGGCGACGGCTACGAGGAGAAGTACTTCAAGCACAACCGCGCGAAGTACCTGAGCCGCTGGGACCACCGGGTGCGCAAGTGCCTGCGGCAGGTGCTGGTGTGCCTGGAGTACGCGCCGCACGCGAAGGACCTGCTGGATGTCGGCTGTTCCGCGGGCTACGTGCTGGAAGCAGCGCGGCGAGCAGGGCTGAAGGCCACGGGGCTGGACTACTCGCAGTTCTCGGTGAACCTCTGCCGCGAGCGGGGCTACACGGCCGAGTACGGCTCACTGACGCAGATGCCGTTCCCGGACGCGTCCTTCGACATCATCACGCTCAAGCACACGCTGGAGCACGTGGACCAGCCCATGGACGGGCTGCGCGAAATCCAACGCGTGTTGAGGCCGGGAGGCGTGGCCTTCGTCATCGTCCCGGACGCGGCGTACTACAAGATCATCGTGATGCCCCGGAAGGGCCGCTCGTTCCGGCCGGACCGCAGAGGCTGGCAGCACCACGTCTACTTCTACGAGCACAACCTCGCGGACGCCTGCGCCAGGGCCGGCATGCACCCGGTGAAGGCGGGCAAGGACATCCTCCGCCGGAGACTGGCGAAGGGAGTCCGAGCCCCCTACGAGTATGTGCGCTTCGCCTTCCTCTGGGCCTGGGTGCAGGTGTGCCGGCTCACGCACATGCGAAGAGAGATCCAGGTCATCGCCCAGAAGCCAAAGACAGACGCTCAACTCACCGCCCAGAAGGCCGAAGCAGCCTGAGCATCGTCACACCGGGACACGCCCCGGCCGCTCCGCGCCGCGCCGACGGATCCACACCGCCAGCACCACGGTCAGCACGAGCGCCACGGGTCCCAGCCAGTCCCCCCATGCACCCGCGAGCGAGCTCAGACGCTCCGCCGTCGGCACCCGCATCACGGTGCTGGCGCGCTGGTTGTCCTCCAGCTCGGACGTCCAAGTGCCGGCCGGATCAATGAACGCGGAGATGCCCGAGTTGGTCACCCGCACCTGGGCCGTGCGCGTCTCGATGCTGCGAAAGGCCGCATGCATCAGGTGCAACCGGGGCGCAGACGTTCCGGAGAACCACGAGTCATTCGACAGCGTGAGGAGCAGATCCGCGCCCTGGCGAACCTCCGCCGCGACGTAGTTGGGAAAGAGCGCCTCGTAGCAGATGAGCGGAGCGACCTTGAGCACCCGGCCGCCGTTCAACCGGAAGTCCACCAACCGAGGCCCCGGACCACGCTTCCACCGGCCGGTCCACGGAAGCCAGGCGCGCAGCGTGGGCGTATCCACCGCATCCGGGACCCACTCCGTGAGCGGAAACAGCATCGTCTTGCGGTAGGCGGTCTGCGCCAATTCGCCCGCGGCGGAGGGCCCCAGGAACATGGCGGCGTTGAACTCGCGATCGCCATCCAGGTCGTATGTGCCGAACACCAGCGGCACGCCACGCTCGGCGACCCACCCACGGATCTCATCATCCAGGGCACCGCCGTCCTCGCTCTTCGGAGTCCCGAACGTCGTCGGATACACCGTCTCCGGCCACACCAGCAGGTCCAGCGGCGCCGAGCGCAGCAACGCATCCGACATCGCGTAATGCGTATCCAGGATGTTGCGGACGACTTCGTAGGTCCCCTGCTCCGCGGCCAGCTTCTCGATGTTGGTGATGTTCGCCTGCACCGCCCCCACCACCAGCGCCGGAGCCGAGTGCACCGCCGCACGCACCTGCCCCAACCGCACCCGTCCATATCCCCAGCCCGACACAGCCAGCACGGCTGCCACGACCACCGGCCCCAGCCGCAAGGTCCGCCGGGAAGCCAGCCCCCGAGCCACCGAGACGGCACACTCGTTGATGAGCAGCAGGACCAGCGTCAGGCCCGGAGCGCCCGCCACATCCGCGCCCTGGCGCAGCGTCTCGGAAGCATAGAGGCCGTGGCCCAGCGTCTCGGCGAACAGCTTGGGCGCGAACCACTCAGTGCCCACATAAGCGAGCGCGGTGAGCACGGGAGGAATCCAAGCCAGCCGCGTGGCGTCCCCGACCTGCCGACGCGCATACCACCGCACCCAGGCAGCGGTGAGGAACTGGAGCTCCAGCACGGGAGCGATGAGCAGGAACACGCCCCAGCACAGCCACACCGGCGCACGCGAATACGCGGAGATGGCACCCGGGAACCAGCCGAACACCGCCGCGGTGAACGTCACCGACAGCAGGACGCCCAGGCCCAGGGCCCCCCGAGCCGACGAAACCCGATCCACCGCCGCCAGCCACGGCGCCATGGCTACCGCGCCCAGCCACACCCAACCCGTTTGCAGCTGTCCAAACGCCGCGAACAGCACGGTGGTCGCCGCGACGCCCAGGAGCGCCCCGGCCCACCCCTTCACGGACATCACTGCGAGTCCTCATCCTCGACAGGAATCTCCAGCAGCCGGTGGGGCATGCCGGGGGGCGCCAGCTCCTCGGGAACCACGCGGTTCTCGGGGATGGGGATGGGCTGCCCGTTGGCGTCCTTGGGCGTGAAGTCCGGATGGAACATCAGGATGGCGGCGAGCGGCTGGCCGTTATCCGTCGTCTGGTAGTGGCGCATGAAGCCAGGGGGCAGCTCGAAGTCATCAGGGACGACGAGCCCCCGCTTCAACGGCTTGGTGCCGCGCTGGTACAGGGCCGTCCCGCTCTTGCCTTCCAGCGGGGGCGGCTCATCAACGGGCATGGGAGCGGGCTCCTCTGAGGGAGTGGGCGCGGCGACAGGGACGGCGGCAGGCCGCACGGATGGACGAGCCGGTGTCACGGAAGGAGCCGCCGGAGCGGGGCGAGCGGCCACCACGATGGGAGGCAGGTCCTCCACGGGAACGGGGCGAGACAGCCACCAGAGACAGAGCCCCACGCACAGCGCGGTGATGGCCAGGGCCCCACCGATGAGCCAGGGCCCCAAGCCGCCAGGAGACTCACGCGAGGGCGTCACCCGCGTCACGCCATCGGAATCGGTGCGACGCTCAGGGCCAGGCTGCGGGGAACGCATGTTCTCGGGGGGCCTCCAGGGTGCGTATGCTACGGAAGCCGCTCGCAGCGAGGCAATGCGCGCGCGGCCATGCCCTACCATGACCGTCGACGCGTCCGGCCCCTTCCCCGTCCACGCCTTCACGCCTCGGCTGCGCGCACTGGGAGCGCTCCTGCACGTCGTGGCGCTGGGCACGCTCAGCTACTCCACCGCGCTGCTCTTCAAGGATGTGCTCGCGGGCACGCAGACGCTGCTCCCCGAGCCACTGGCAGCGGGCCTGGTGGTCGGAGCCGCGCTACCGCTCATCGCGCTGCGCCTGTTGCGCCTGGGCACGAAGGCCACGGTCACGGTGCGCACGGAGGGACTGCTGCTCACACAGGCAGGAGGAGCGCACTTCGAGATTCCGTTCGAAGCACTCGAGTCCATCCAACCGTGGCGTCTGCCCATTCCAGGACCAGGCCTCACCTTGCGGCTCCGCACGGGGCGAGCGTTTGAGCAGAGCCTGGAAGTTCAGGCTCCCATGCGGCTGCTCGCCGCGCTGGGAACTTGGGGAGAAGCACGGATCGATCCGAGGGTCAGGTATGCGCAGGCCCGAAGCGAGAAGTGGCGTCGGCGCTGGTACGACCAGGCGTTGAAGTACGGCCTCGTGCCCGGAGTTCTCGCCGGCATCTTCTTTCGAGCCCACCAGTACATCTCCTTCGGGGGGCCGTTCGGAGAGCTCCAGATGTATGGATGGACGGCGTACCTCACGTCCTATGTGCGCATCTGGCTGCCGGTGTTCCTGGCGTTGTTGTTGTTTGGCTGCTTCTGGAGAGCCTTCGCGGAAGCGTTCTGTTTCAGCGCCGCATGGCTGGGCCCGAGCTGGGCACGCAACGTCCGTATCGGCGCGGAATGGACCTGCCGGGCGCTCTATTACGTCGCCCTGCCTGCGTTTCTCGTGGCCCGCCTGCTGGGCTGAGCCGCAAAGACAGACACCCGCGAGCGCGGATCAGCGCTCAAGCCGGAGGCCGCAGCGGGCAGAACCGAAGCCCGCAAAGACAAAGCCCCTGGTGCCTTGCGGCACCAGGGGCTTTCAAAAAGAATCCGGCAGCGACCTACTCTCCCACGCGGTTTCCCGCGGAGTACCATCGGCTCTGGAGGGCTTAACTTCCGTGTTCGGGATGGGAACGGGTGTGACCCCTCCGACATTGCCACCGGAAAAGCGACTGACGGTGCATACGAAGGGTAAGTTGCAAGCTTCCGCTTGAATGAAGCCTCTTCAGAAGTTGAAGAAGCGCGTTTGAGAATAGCTGTCTTCCGGGCGGACGCGACGTACGCGTCCTGGCCTCGGCCTTGGCCCCGAGTCCCTTACTCCCCACGAGGGGGCATGCAAGAGAAGGGGGGAAGTAAGCCGCTCGACTTATTAGTACTGGTTAGCTTAACGCGTTACCGCGCTTACACACCCAGCCTATCAACGTGGTAGTCTTCCACGAGTCTTCAGGGGCTTGCGCCCGGGATACCTGGTCTTGAGGTCGGTTTCCCGCTTAGATGCTTTCAGCGGTTATCCAATCGGCACATGGCTACCCAGCGATGCCTCTGGCGAGACAACTGGTACACCAGCGGTGCCTCCAACCCGGTCCTCTCGTACTAAGGTCAGAGCCTCTCAAGTATCCTACGCCCACAGCAGATAGGGACCAAACTGTCTCACGACGTTTTGAACCCAGCTCGCGTACCGCTTTAATTGGCGAACAGCCAAACCCTTGGGACCTGCTCCAGCCCCAGGATGCGATGAGCCGACATCGAGGTGCCAAACCTCCCCGTCGATGTGAACTCTTGGGGGAGATAAGCCTGTTATCCCCGGAGTACCTTTTATCCGTTGAGCGATGGCCCTTCCATTCAGGACCACCGGATCACTATGACCTGCTTTCGCACCTGCTCGACCTGTCGGTCTCGCAGTCAAGCTCCCTTATGCCATTGCACTCGACGCCCGGTTTCCAATCGGGCTGAGGGAACCATCGCGCGCCTCCGTTACTTTTTGGGAGGCGACCGCCCCAGTCAAACTACCCACCAGACAGTGTCCCAGTCCCGGCTGACGAGACATGGTTAGACACCAGAAATCAACAGGGTGGTATTTCACCGTTGCCTCCACCGAACCTAGCGGCCCGGCTTCAAAGGCTCCCACCTATCCTACACAGTCAATCCCTAGTGTCACTGTCAAGTTGTAGTAAAGGTTCACGGGGTCTTTCCGTCTTGCTGCGGGTAAACTGCATCGGCACAGCTATTTCAATTTCGCTGAGTCCCTCTCCGAGACAGTGCGGAAGTCGTTACTCCATTCGTGCAGGTCGGAACTTACCCGACAAGGAATTTCGCTACCTTAGGACCGTTATAGTTACGGCCGCCGTTTACTGGGGCTTCGGATCATCGCTTCGCCTTGCGGCTGACGAATCCCCTTAACCTTCCAGCACCGGGCAGGAGTCAGACCCTATACGTCGGCTTGTCGCCTTCGCAGAGTCCTGTGTTTTTGGTAAACAGTCGCTACCGCCATTTCTCTGCAACCTCTCTCGGCTTCGGCTGTACGCCTACACCTACCAGAGGCCCACCTTCTTCCGAAGTTACGGTGGAAATTTGCCTAGTTCCTTGGAGGAGAGTTCTCTCAAGCGCCTTAGGATTTTCTCCTCACCCACCTGTGTCGGTTTGCGGTACGGACACCCTGCAGACTCCCTGCGGGACTTTTCTTGGAAGCCGAGCATCAGCGACTTACCCCTTGCGGGGCGCCATGGGGTCTCGGGGATGACTGCCGCGCCTTTATTCGTACGCGACACCCCTACGCCTTTAGACTGACGCAACCACCGGTCAGCTCGCCTAGCTTTCTCCGTCCTCCCTCAGTTCAACGTCTGCAAGATGGCGCAGGAATATTAACCTGCTTGCCATCACCTACGCCTTTCGGCCTCGGCTTAGGACCCGGCTAACCCTGGGAAGATTAACTTGACCCAGGAAACCTTGGGTTTACGGCGAGGGGGTTTCTCACCCCCTTTATCGCTACTCATTTCGGCATCAGCACTCCCAGTCGCTCCAGCAGCCCTTTCGGTCTACCTTCGCTGCAACTGGGACGCTCCCCTACCGCCATGCATGCCAAACATGCATGACCCGAAGCTTCGGCACTAGTCTTGAGCCCCGTTACATTTTCGGCGCGGCCTGTCTTGACCAGTGAGCTATTACGCTTTCTTTAAAGGATGGCTGCTTCTAAGCCAACCTCCTGGTTGTCAATGACCTGCCACATCCTTTCTAGTGTTCACTTAGACTAGATTTGGGGGCCTTAGCTGTCGGTCTGGGTTATTCCCCTCTTGCCAATGGACGTTATCACCCACTGACTGCGTCCCGGGATAACAATTGCCGGCA